>JAGPUW010000002.1 GCA_018069465.1 Gammaproteobacteria bacterium
GCAATCGCCCTGACCGAATAGAACCGAGAGCGGTCAAACGACGGCCAAAACCGATGCCGCTATTGATGAAACCCCGCGAAGAAGCGCGGGCAGAAATCAGGAAAAACGGTCATTCGTTAAAGCTTAAGTAAGTGCCATTCAGACCTGACCCCGCTCTTGCGCCGGTATATGCGCAACAGGCGGGGGTGTTTGCACCCTTGCAAGAAGAGGTGGGGTGCAATTTGCGTCTGGATATTTAGGGTCGGAATGTGATTCGGAAAGGGGCGGACTTTAGAGCAGTCAGCTGGAAGCAGGTAAAAGATGCTGTTGATAACTTAAATAATCGACCACGAAAAATACGCGGCTATCGAACACCGAATGAGATGTTCAATAATATATTTGTGCCGCTGATTTAAATAAATTGCACTTACTACTTGAATTCAGGATTTTTTCGCGGTCATTTGTAACCAGTTCATAGTATTCCTACAGACCCAGTTTACACAAAGAGTCCTTCAAGATGCTCGACCGCCATTTCTGCTGCATTACTTATGATTGTCGGTGGAGCCTTAGCTCTTATCATAACAAATAAACCTAGGGTCGAAGCCGTGAAAAAATCAGCTTCCTTTCTTAGAGAGACAGAGTTTCGTAACTCACCATTACTATATGCATTGTTCAGCGCTTTATAAAATGCCTTAGACAAACGTTCGAAGTATTGCTGTACAAACCCTGCACCGCTGGGATCGTCCGGCCCAAACTCAACCGCCGTATTGCACAGCAAGCACCCGCGGCCTGACGCTGGTCCGTTTATAGCCGATGCGAAGAACTCTAATAATGAACGAACCTCTTTAACACCTGCATCGAGAGCCTCGAGTGGGCCGAAGTTTCGTTCAATTACCGTCTGGTTGTAACGTTCAAGTGCGGAGTCAAATAGCTTCTGCTTGTTTCCGAATTCGGCATAAAGGCTAAAACGATTTATCCCAAGTCCCTCGACGAGCATTTGAGTCGACGTTCCCGCAAAGCCGTGGCCACGAAAGATTTCCATGGCTTTGTCTATCAATACATCCCGGTCGTAATTCTTTCTTCGGCCCATCAATGTCTCCTACTTGACTGTATCTTCTTAATATTATATAACTAACTGTACGTTCAGTTATATAATATTTTCAAAAGGAGAGAAAAAATGAATGCAAAAACAACCTTGGTAGTTACTGCGACCCCTAATCCCAACGAAATGGAGTCAGCTCAGAATTACCTACAGGGAGTATTACCATTACTAATGAAGGCAGGTGGCCAGTTAGTGAAACGACTAAAGGTCAGTAAGGTGATTCACGGAAACCCCAACGGGATGGTGTTAGTAATGGACTTCGATTCTGATGACGTGATTACAGAATTATTCGAATCCGATGAATACGCTGCGCTCATACCAATGCGTGACCAAGGATTTACAGAAATGAACATTCTATTGACGAATGAAATGTGAGCTTGTTTAGCCCTAAAATCGCCTATATTTTAAGGGAGCATTGAAAAAACAATAGCTTTTATGTCAAAGAGGACTGATTTATTTGAGAAGCAGCCAAAAATCGCTCTTCAAATAAATCTATCCCTTTTAGCTCCATGGTTCTCGCACACATAACAGTTAACTATTCACCTGCGGCCTGCCATATAAAAGTTAATAAAAATCAACCCGTTAGCGAATTTGTCGGCCGAAATGGGCTGGTAAATATTACTGCGTTCCTGATTAGGCAGAATAATGCTTCTCGTTTACCCAATACACGCTATGCCAGGTAATTATGGCTGGCTAATGTGACGCGCAGTTTGTCTAGTTTTATAAATATAATAGAGGGCCAAGTATTGCTGATAGAGCCGATCTGCTGGTGCAAAACTTTTGCTTTAGTGCGAAGGATACAGTGAATCTGCGAAAGAATGATGAAGGGGTGAGTCAGTGCCTGGCTTGATAGTCTCAACCAGCCACTTCCTTTTAAGGGGGGTGACTAGTTGAGTCCGGGGTGATATTACCGCGCAGCAGGAATAGTCTTACCAACGGGTTCGCCGTCAATAATCTGATCACAATATTCCGACAAGCCGTAGCCGACTTTGTCTTTATAGCGGAACTCGGTCATTGCTTCGGTGATACGGGTGTGCAGCCATTCGCCATTGTCTAATTGGCGGCGGTTGCGCACGGGCACCAGGGTGATGACTTTGCCGGTGATCTCGTATTCGCCTTTTTCGGTTTTCGCCCAGATGCGCATGCTGGTCTGGTTGAAATCTTCGTCCCACTCGGAGTCAACGGTGCAGTCGGTGATGAGTTCGTATTCGCCCTTGTTTAAAATCATGCCGCCGCAGTCGAGTTCGCCATCGGCAGTGCCGGTGGTCATCACCATCGCACCAAAGTTTTCGTCGAAGCTGATGGGCAACCAGCGGTACCAGTAAATGTTCTGCCAGTAGCGCGGGCCCCAGGAGTGATCGCGTAAACCGTAGCCGGAAATAGTCCAGGTGTTGTCGCCGACGGTGATGGTGCCTTCGGCTTTAACGTGCTGCTCAAAGTGGGCGCGGGCGAGGGCGTGTTCCATATCCAGTTCTATGGGCGTGCCGTCGGCTTTCAGGTGCTCGCCGCCGTACATGGGTGAAACGCCGGTGTAGTCGAGTTCGACGGAGCAGGGCAGTTTGGGGTTTTCTTTAAAGGCTTTACTGGGGTTTAACAGTGCCTGGGGGTCGGCCATCACCAGTATGTCGCCGTCATAGCTGACGTGGAGTTTTTTGTAGGGCTCGATAATATCAAAGCGTGCACCGCCTGCCTCGAAGGCATCATTGGTGCTGATTTGGGCTTTCTTAAACATAAAGCCCGCCGTGCCATCGGGGAAGTAGAGGCAGATTGATACTTCTGCGTAGCCTTCGTTGACGCGATTGCCGATGCGAAACCAGCCGCCGACCTTTTGTTCGCCGTCGTAAATATTGTAATAGGCGCTCTCGTTAAAATTAATCAGGTCTTCCGGTGGGTGGGTGTACTCGTCTTGCGGTTCCATCCGCACGTTGTCGCCGGGCTTGGTGATAAAGGCATGTTTGACCATTTTCTTTGTCCTTATATTTAGTGACTTTTAATGAGTAATTTGTAATGGGTAATTGGTTCGACTGAGTATGCTGGATGAAGTGTCACCGGGCAAATTATGCTTATCTAGCGGTGACTCGATTGATGGGTCAATTTGTTGGCGCAGTGAACACCATGGTGCCGTCGTCGACCTTGCCAAATTTTAAATTTTTAATATCGAGCAGGTAGTTTTGCGGCGCCATCCACGGGTCTTTATCCCCTTGTTTGGGCAGCTTGCCTTTCGCCCTTTGTACATAGCCGGAAGAGAGATTGAACCAGGCACTTTCGCCCATGCTCGGGTCATTCAGTCGAGGCGTGCACTGGCGCGTGGCCGTTGCATCCATATGCTTGAGCAGGCGGCAAACGTAGGCACAGGTGAGGTCGCTACGCAGTGTCCATGAGGCGTTGGTGTAACCAAAAGACACCGCCATATTGGGTATGTCGCTGTACATCATGCCCTTGTACATATAGGTTTTTGCCGGTTCAACAGCCACGCCGTCAACACTCAGGGCGATGCCGTTGAACACTTCCAGCGCCAGCCCGGTAGCCGTAACTACCATGTCGGCCTCTAGCTGGCGACCCGATTTCAGGGTGATGCCTGTCGCAGTAAAGGTGTCGATATGGTCGGTGACAATGTCGGCGCTGTTGTTTTTTAGCGCGTCAAAAAAATCATCGTCGGGCACCAGACACAGGCGCTGATCCCAGGGGCCGTAGCCGGGAGTGAAGTGAGTGTCGACGTCGTAGTCTTTACCCATGCGCTTTTTAATCTGATTAATCAGGTACTTCTTCATGCGCTCCGGGCTTTTTTTGGAGCGGTCGAACATAAACATGGTGAGTAGCACGTTGCGCCAACGCACGATGTCGTAAGCCAGCTTGGCGGGCAGGACTTTGCGTAGCCGGTTGGCGAAGGCATCGATTGCCGGGCGCGACAGCATATAAGTAGGCGAGCGCTGTAGCATGGTGACGTGGGCGGCGGTTTTGGCCATCTCCGGTACTAGCGTGACGGCGGTGGCACCACTGCCGATCACCACCACCTTTTTATCTTTGTAATCGATATTGTTGGTCCACTTTTGTGGATGCACGACCTGGCCTTTAAAGTCATCGAGGCCGGGGAAATCCGGTGTGTAACCCGCAGCGTATTGATAGTAGCCACCACAAAGGAAAAGAAAGTTGCAGGTGTATTCGGCGATCTCCAGCCCGTCTCTGCGCGCCACTTGCAGCGTCCACTGGCTGTCTTTGCTCGACCAGGCGGCACTTTTCACTTGATGCTGAAAGTGGATGTTTTTGGTGATCTGGTTTTCGTTTGCCGTTTCGTGCAGGTAGGCGAGAATATCCGGCCCATCGGCAATGGCTTTTTGTGCAGTCCAAGGCTTAAACGCATAGCCCAGGGTGTACATGTCGGAGTCGGAGCGAATACCGGGGTAGCGGAATAAATCCCAGGTGCCGCCAAGGTTTTCGCGGCCCTCCAGTATGGCGTAGCTTTTGCTCGGGCAATCGCGCTGTAAATGGTAGGCCGCGCCGATACCGGAAAGTCCGGCGCCGATAATTAATACGTCGAAGTGTTCTCTTAACATAGTGTTGCTCAATTATTTTTATAGGCTGTAAGTTACAGCGTTAGATTATTGCCGCCAATATAGCAGAGCCAAGATTTTGGCCAAAAAAAAGGAGTGACCACCGGGGTCACTCCTTTTTACTCGAGCTACAGCTTCAGTTGCTCATTAGCTTGCCGCGTTCAGTTTTTTAAACACGGCGCGAATCACATCGTCAGCGCCGGGGTAGGGCTGTGCGCCCGTCATATCGCTGATCTCGCCCCAGTGCGCGCCAATGTCCTCGGCGCTGGGCACTTCGTCGCCCTTGAAAATATAGCCGGGCGCTTCAGTAATTTGCACCTTGCTGTAATAGCCCATGCCCGCTTCGATAATTTCTCCGGCCAGGGTCGAGCCCTCAGAGCACAGCCAGCCTACCAGTGCGGTGACATATTCCGGCTTCATTTTTGGTGCCAGTTTGGGTGACATCACTTCTTCTGTCATACGGGTTAGGGCCATCGGCGCGACGCAGTTAACCAGTATATTTTTCGAGGTGCCTTCCTGTTTTAAGGCGTTCATAAAGCCCACCAGGGCGATTTTGGCGCTGGAGTAATTGGTGTGGCCGTGGGTGCCATACAGGCCGGCTGCTGAGGTGGTGTGCACGATGCGCCCGTAGCGCTGTTCGAGCATGATGGGCCACGCCGCTTTGGTGCAATACACGGCGCCCATTAAATGCACGTCCATCAGCGCGGTAAAATCTTTCAGGTCCATTTTGCGAAAACTTTTATCACGCACGTTGCCGGCATTGTTGATCAGTATGTCGATGCCACCGAAATTATCGACGGCGGTTTTAATAATATTGGCACCGCCTTCCTCGGTGGCGACGCTGTCGTAATTAGCGACGGCGATGCCGCCAGCGTCGGTGATTTCTTTTACGACCTCGTCAGCCGCTTTTGATGAGCCACCGGTACCGGCGACTGAGCCACCGAGATCGTTGACCACAACTTTCGCGCCGTGGGCGGCAAAATATTTTGCGTGGCTGCGGCCCAGGCCTGCGCCTGCTCCGGTTACCACGGCGACTCTTCCGTCGAATGTAATGCTCATAATTGTTTCTCCTGTTTTATAAAAGTGATGAATTTAAAGGGGGTAACCTTTTGATTTATTCTAAGTAGGATTTTTTGTAAACAGACTGCTCTGTAAATAGGCAGCGCTATGAATTTTGCATTTGTGGCTGCTGTGCAGGCCCAGGGCAGTGGTGCCCAACATAAAAAGGAGAGCCACTAGGCTCCCCTTTTTAAAGGTTTTCGGACAACAGCGGGCGTACTACAATTTGTAAACGCGGGTCGCGGTGCCAGAAAACATGGCGTTCTTTTCGTCCTCGGAAAAATCTTTAACGATTTTCTTCATGGCATTCCAGTACACCTGGTAGGACAGCTCCAGTTTGTCGACCGGGAAATTACTTTCGAACATGCAGCGCTCGGGCGTGAAGCACTCAATAACATGCAGGTAATACTTAGCCTGAGCGGCGACCACTTCGTCAGAGGTCGGCGGTGTGCTGCGGCCCGCCCAGTCCATGCCGTTGTCGGGCATGGAGAAGCCGCCGAGCTTGGCGATGGTGTTGGGGCAGGCGGCGATTTCGGCGATGCCTTTTTTCCAGTCTTGAAAAACTTCATCGCGTTTGTCGGCGTAAATGCCGGTGCCAACAGGTGTGCCGATGTGGTCGAGCACCATGGTGGTTTCGGGCACTGTGCGCGCCAGTTCGGCAAATTCGGGGTTCTGGTAGTGGTAGTGCCAGGACTCGTAGCTGTGGCCCATTTTGCCGAGTATCTGCATGCCTTTAATAAAGTCGGGGTCTTTGTGAATGTCTTTGGGGCTGGCGGCTTCGAGTCGCAGGCCTTCATTGGGGCGGGCATTAGCCAGTGCCTGGCGGATGCCGCGGAAGCGACCTTTGCTGGTTTCGCGGTGGCGGTGCACCAGATCTTCAACGCCGTCGCCCTGACGCAGATCGAAAGCAGTGACCAGTGCAGCGATTTCTGTCTGACCTGTAGTGTCGGCAGCCGTGCGGTCGGCGAGCCCGGTGACGTACTCGACTTCGCCTAGTGAACGCAGGTGCTCGGGGCCATCGGTGTAGTAGTTAGAGTGGCACTCCATAAATACCGACTTCACCAAATTGTGGCCAGAGCCGGTATCCGCCCAGAAATCATCGAGGGAATAGGGAATTAAACCCGCCGATGACCAGAGGTGGTGATGGGTATCGATAATCGCGCGCTCGGGGTCAAAAATATCTTCTTTAACCTGCTCTAACCACTCGGGCTGTAGCTCTAGTGAATGGGCGATTTGTAGACCTTCATATTTGCTGTCAGACATGTTCATGGGTCCTATTATTAGTATTTCTGCTTTTTGAATTGGGGGAGTTGAACTCACCTGTTATCACTATCCATAGATTCGCAGTGTTAGCACTAAATGTAAACCGTTGGCTGAGATTGAAGTGGTTTTAAGCCGCGGGTAGGCGGTGACATTATTTGCGTGTTGAACTTGGATGAATGTTTTTACGGTTCACTGCAGGCGCTTCTGGTCGTACAAACTGGGCTTTGATAGCGCGCAAGGTATTGATTATTGGCGCAATAAGCTCTAATATCTTGGGCAAATTAAACATCCACATCCCCTGCTTTTTACCCGTTTTGGGCGTATAAAAATTCTATAGATTATCGCTCGGGGCTACTCTGAAAAAAGTGCTTCGCTAAAATAAGGTAAGTACTTCGCCATCAAGCTTTGTCTTGATGGCGGTGAGTTAGTGGGGACAATTTGAGATTTATTAGCATGGTTAATGTGTTCCGGAAAGGGCTCGGGGTTTTGTCTGGGTCGGGTAGTTGTAGTGCAAGTGGTAGCGCAGCAAAATTCTCTTTTTTAACCGCCAAAAATACCACGCTTGCACTGTTGTGCTGTGCCTTCAGTGGCGGTGCTCTGGCCCAGGATACCTTTGCCGCGTTTGAGCGTTCAATGGCGACTTTTGATCCCGGCGGCAAGTATTTAACCAAACCTGTTGAGCGCTTTGTGCCCGGTTTAAGTCTCAACGGCACCATCACCCACTGGTCAGATTATTTGGTCTCGGGTGACGACGATATCGGTTTTCGCGAGCGCGATTTTCGCGGTCTGCAAATGCAAAGCGTGGTCGAAATTGCCGCCTCCTATCGCTTTTCGCCAAACCTTGAGCTGACCAGTATTAATCATTTTTTGTACGACGCCCTCTACGATGTCAGCAATGCCGACGGGCTTTACGCCGATCGGGTCGACGAGAGCTTCCGCAAGTACGACAGTTTTGATCGCATCGCCCGAGAGCTGTATGTCTCCTACCGCACACCGAAACTTGATGTGGTACTGGGCAAGCAACAAATTGCCTGGGGCAAGATGGACGGGCAGTTTATCGACGCCATTAACTCGATGGACTTCCGCGAATCCGTACAGCTAGAGGCCGCCGACTACGAGATGCGTCGCCTGCCGTTGTGGATGGCCAATGTCACCTATTATTTTGACGATGTTTCACTGAACGTATTGTGGATACCGGACTTCGAAGCCAATCTAAACCCTGGCTACGGGGCACCCTGGTCATCCCCCTTATTACCTCCCGGTGATGACACGGCGCGCAATAACCAGGCGCTGCTCGATGAGCGCAGTAATCCCGCTGGCGATCGAGTGCTGCAAACGGAGCGCCCGGACTGGACCCACCTCAGTGATCACCAAATTGCCGCCCGCCTGGATTTTGCCAATGGCGCCTTAACCTGGGGGTTGGTGTATTTCTACGCCTGGGAGCGCGATGCTACGCCTTTCATTACCGGGCGCTTTAGCGATGGCGATGGTGATCATCTGATTATTACGCCGAGCCACGAGCGGCTCCATCACTTTGGCGCAACCTCCGATTACGCCTGGGTGGCCTCCGGTGTGCCGCTGATCGGTACGCTGCCGATGGTGTTTCGCGCCGAGGCGCTGTACACCAAGGATGCTCACTTTATCGATTATAAAAACCGTGGCGCAGTGCGCGCCGGTGGCAGTGGTGATGGCGTGAGTGAGCACGACACGCTGCGCGCAGCCCTGGCCTTTGAATTCGCCTTCCCCTCGAAAGTGACGGCGATTTTCCAGCCCTCGTTTTATTACACCTTCGATTGGCGAGAGGGTTTGGGTGTCGGTTTTGGTGGTGCCATTGGCGATGAGTGGAATTTCGCGCCGGTGCTGTTTGTTTCGCGCCCGGTGCAAAGCACCCGCGACCGCCTGCTGCTGAGTGTGACGCTAACGCCCTACCTGAGTGGTTCAAATAAGGATTATCAGGGTTCAAAAACCAGGCTCGTGGCGAGCTATGAAATCTCGCCCTTCTTCAACGGCAGTTTGATTTATACCGACTACAGTGGCGGCGATGACGATGATTTATTTGGCCAATACCAGAAGTACGACAATATTGGCATAGAACTGCAGTATGAATTCTAGGTGCAGTTTAGGGGCTCTATTTAGCGGCGCAGTTTTCGGCGCTCAGTTTTAGCAGTCCTTTTTCAGTCGTCACTGCGATTGATGCCTGCCCTCAAACAACAGGTGACAGAAATGCTTCGACGGTTTTTCCCCAAGATGAAGGCGCGTGTAGGGAGCTGCGTGCTATTGGCGCTACTGGTTTTTTCCGCCCAGGTCATCAGTCAGCAGTCCGCTGAGGGTGGGGATGACAGTGTTCGTCAAACGAGTGCTAGTCAAACCTGGCGCAGTGTCGAGCAGTTAACCGACTGGGAGCGCCAGCGGGTCGATCTGCGCACCGAGACCCCGCGAAATAAGGATATTCCCTACCTACCCGCCGAGCCTTACCCCTTTACCGCGCCCTTTACGGCGGAAGAAATGGGTTATCGCACCATGGACTTTACCCACACGGCGCGCTGGTCCCACGTTATGGCCGACGCCTTTGGCACCATCACCAAGGCGGGTTATCTGAGCCAGGGGGTGACCGTTGGCATGATCGACCAGATGCTCTCGCCGAATGCCCAAAGCCAAATTTTCAAGCAGCCCGGTGAAGCCTATTCGCGGCATATGTATTACTACACCTACCCACCGAAAAATGATGGTGTGCAGGAAATGTGGATCTTGCGCCGCAGTGGTTTAGAGGCCCCGGCGAAGCTCGATTACTTCGCCTACACGCCTTCTCTGCGTCGTGTCAGGCGCCAGCCCCCGCCACGTCGGGAGACCTCCTTCCCCGGCGTTGTGCAGTCCTTTGACGATATTCTCGGGGTCGAGTCCTGGGAGTTTGACTGGCGCTTGCTGGGTGCAGATGTTTTGCACGAGACGGTTCGCTTCCCGAACAATCGTCCACAGATCACCCTCTCCTCAGCCAATGGCAAGTTTTACGACGTGGCGACGGACTCGATTAAATTAATGAAAGAGCGCTATCCCTTTTATCGCGAGGACGGTGGGGTCAATTGCTTCGTTATTGAATCGACGCCAAAGCGCGAGTGGCTGGCGGACTACGAGGTCAGCAAAATTATTTATTGGCTTGACCAGTACTATTTTTATCCCCTCAGGATTGAGCGCTACGACGCCGAGGGCAAATTGAAAATGGTCGAGGTGCGCATTGCCGAAGAGGAGAATACCGCACTGCCCAACGGTCAGGGTTTTGCGAGTAGTCTGGTTGTCTATTTCGATGCACAGCTAGATTTAATCAGCTACAGCTTGCACGACGCCCACCTGATACGGGATTGGACAGAGCAAGATTTAGCCCAGTTTACCCCCGATTTTATGCGTCGGCGCTGGCTGAAATACCCGCAGAAAAGCCAGTCCATGGTCAGTGTGCCGGAGCAATTTTATCTGCGCCCCGATCTGTTGGAGGGGCGCTTCCCCGAGCAGCGTCCGGTGTCGGTCAGCCCTGCCATCGCCGCTCGTATCGAGGCTCAAAATAAGACCGGGCACTTAGTCTTTGATATTGACGAATAAAAGGCGGGATAGGCGCCGAGCCTAAAGAGCCATCAATTGATGTCGGCTGAGCTGTAACTTTCACGATTCGTGCTAATGTAAACAGACAAGTGGCCGACAGTGACAGGTTTGTGTGATGACAAAGTTTTCTCGTGAAACAGCCAGTTTTATTGATGAGCTAGATGCCGCTGTAGAGGCCCACATGGACTGGACTCGCAGGGTATTGCGCTGTGCCGTATTGCGGGTCTCCCCGGGTGAGGATGTGCTAGCCCCTCTGGCTCATACCCTGTGTCGCTTTGGCCGCTGGTTTAGTGCCAATCAAGAGCGCTTCGCGCTTATTAACGCACAAAGTGCGGAGCGGCTAGAGCGGGTTCATCAATCGATGCACAATGCTATTCGCTCTATTTGTGAAGATGTGCTGGCCAATCAGCCGGGCAAAACAGCCTCTCTCGATGCCTTTGAGCAGAGCCAGTCTGAACTGGTGGGTTTATTGGCCGATTTTAAAACCGATTTTTTGGCCACAGCGGTGCGCCAGGATCCTCTGACGGGCTTGCCCCTGCGCTACGGCATTGAGCACGAATTCACGCAAATACAAAAAAGCTGTCAGCGTAGCGGCACTTTACTGTACGTGGTGATGATCGATATTGACCACTTTAAGCGAGTCAATGACAACTACGGCCACCCGGTCGGCGACGTGGCTTTGCGCCACCTCGCCGACACCTTAAAAAATAGTGTGCGGGGCAATGAATCCCTGTATCGCTTTGGTGGGGAGGAGTTTCTCCTGCTGTTGCAGGCTGGCACCCCAGAGGGGGTTGTCGTCCCCGTGCAGCGTATTCTCGACGCGGTGCGCAATACGCCGGTGGTGATTGCCGATGTAGAGCCGCTGTATTTGACGGTGACGCTAGGAGTTGCCAAGGTTGCCCACGAAGAGACGATGAACAGTGCCGTGGAGCGTGCCGATAAGGCCCTTTATGAAGGCAAGGCCGCAGGGCGGGATCGCTATGTGCTGGCTGCTGACAAGGCTAATAAATAAACAGATTGGCAAATAGCGAGCTATCAGCGAAGTCGACAGGGATAAGTATTCGTCTGATCTCATAAGCTCACGACAGAAGCCCATCACATAAGTAGCCCGCCCTATTGAGCGGGCTTTTTTGCTAGCGTTATCACCAGCAAGACCTCGATCCTATCGTTTGCCGGTTTGCCGGAGCGGCAGTTGCTGGGTTCTATACTGGTCGATCACCTTTCAGTGAAACCCGGTGCAGCAGCCGACGGTAGCCGTTGTAGTCATTAATCGGGTAGTGATGGCTTGAGCGGTTATCCCACAATACGACCATGCCGGGGCTCCAGCGCAGGCGGCATTGAAACTCGGGCTTGCGGGCGTGCATATACAGCTGATGCAGCAGGGGCTCGCTCTCCTCCTCCGAACAGTGCTCAAAACTCAAGGTGTGGGCCTCGTGAACGAAGAGGGTCTTTTCGCCAGTTTCGGGATGGGTGCGCACCACCGGGTGAATATTGGTAAACACTTCCGGGGCCGATGAATCACCACAGTCGGCCAGGCGGGGCATGCGGGTTTTGGATACCGCCGCTTTGCCCGAGGTGAAGACCGCTTTGCGCCCATCAATCAGTT
Source organism: Gammaproteobacteria bacterium (assembly GCA_018069465.1). Lineage (GTDB taxonomy): Bacteria > Pseudomonadota > Gammaproteobacteria > Pseudomonadales > Porticoccaceae > Reddybacter. The sequence goes on from JAGPUW010000002.1 coordinate 12,152, forward strand.
CTTTGATGCCCTGCTCCAGAGCTTCGTAGGCGGTTTGCATATTGCAGAAAATCGTGTCGCCGCCGACCGGGGGCAGCTCCAGTGCGTAGAGGCTGGCACCGGCTGCGGGGCTTTCTAAATAAGTGGTATCGGCGTGCCAGACACCGCCAAAGTTAATGGTTTCCTCCGGCAGCTTGAGCACCGGGGCGACCAGTGGGTTGCCTTCAATGCCGTTCAGGAAGGGGTATTTATTTACTTCGCCAAATTGACGAGTAAAGGCCAGCTGCTGATCGGGGGTGAGTTTTTGGTCGAGAAAATAAATCATTTTTCGGTCGAGCCATACCTTGCGCAGTTCCGCCAGCGTGTCGGCGGGAATGGGCTGGGACAGGTCGAGGCCTTTTATCTCGCTACCGATAAAAGGCGTTAAGGGTTCAACTTCAAAATGCGTATTCATAAGGCTACTCACTAGGATTTGTTGATAACTCGCGTTACATCGCTTGCAGTTTTTCGATCACTCGGTCGCCAAAGGCATCGGTGCCAATGACCTTGTCATTTGTTGCACCTGCGGCTAGGTCGGGGGTGGTGTAACCGTCGGCAAACACACCCTGCATCGCCGCCCAGATATTTTTCGCTTCATCAGCCATGTCGAAGCTGTACTCCAGCATCATCGCCACCGAGCCAATCATCGAATAAGGGTTGGCAATATTTTGCCCGGCGATGTCGGGAGCGGAGCCGTGTGATGGCTCGTAATAGGCTTTGCCGTCGCCAACACAGGCCGATGGCATGAGGCCCAGTGAGCCGATCAAACCACCGCCCTGGTCACTGAGAATATCGCCAAACATGTTTTCCATCACCATCACATCGAACTGGCCGGGGTTGAGGCAAAGGTGGGTAGCGGCGGCATCGACTAACATATTCACCACAGTCACTTCGGGGTAATCGACCGCGACCTCGTCGAGCACTTCATTCCACAGCACGCTCGATTTGAGAATATTGCTCTTGTGAATATTGTGCAGCACCTTTTTGCGTTTCATCGCTTGCTCAAAGGCTGTTTTCACTACCTGACGGATTTGCACCTCGTCGTAGCGCAGGGTTTCCTCGGCGAAGCGCAGATTGTTCTCATCGATACCGAGTACCTTCTTGCCGAAGTAGAGCCCGCCGAGCAGCTCGCGGATCATCAGTATGTCGATGCCCTCGCCAATCACTTCTGCTTTTAAGGGCGAGAGGTGGGCCAGCGCCTTGGGCAGTGATACCGGGCGCAGGTTGGCGTAGGTGTTGTAGCGGGCGCGCAGTGGTAGCACGGCACCGCGCTCGGGCTGTAAATCGACGGGGATTTTCATCGCCTCGGCATGGGCCAAACCCACCGGGCCTTTTAAGATGGCATCGGCAGCGTCGCAAACCGCCTGTGTTTGTTCGGGAAAGGGATGGCCAAAGTCAAAATAGGCAGCGGCCCCAAAGGGCGATTCTGTCAGCTCGAAATGCACGCCCGTGCGCTGCTCAACCAGGGCGAGTACCTTGAGGGCCTCTTTCATGATTTCGGGGCCGATACCGTCTCCGGTGAGGATGGCGACTTTATGTGTTGTCATAAGTGTTGTCATAAGTATTGTGGGCTGCACGTTACGAGTAGGCTGGCATTGTAGCGAATCGCCCGGACGCTCGACAATAAATGGCGAGGGCAGAGCCCGGGCGCAATGGCCGAGGTGCCTATGCAGTAAGCTGCCAGTCATGTAGTCTTTGTACTTCATTTTCAGTAGGCTTGGCTTTTCAGTACGGCTGAGCCGCAGAAAAATAACAATGCCGAGCCAGCAGCAGATAGTACGCGAAGAGTCACTCCGGAGAGCTTGATCTATGTCATCACCGACTTTGCAATTTGATCCAACAGACAGAAAAGTGATTAATAATCCTTTTCCCATTCTCGCCCGTTTACAGCGGGAGGCGCCCATTCACTGGAGCGACACCGCCCGCTGCTGGATCGTTACCCGCTATGAAGATTGCAAATCGGTGCTGATGGACAAGCGCTTTTCTTCGGAGCGCATGAAGCCGTTTTTTGAATCCCTCGGCGCCGAGCAACGGGCCAGGCTGGCCAACCTCGAAAGCTCGGTCGGCCTCTGGGCGGTATTTCTCGATCCGCCCGACCACACCCGCTTGCGACGCTTGCTAAACAGGGGCTTTACCTCGCGTGCAGTGAATGGCATGGCGCCGAGCATTGCTGAAATTGTTCACGAGTTGTTCGACGAGCTTGAGGGCAGGCGTGAAATCGATTTTATTCGCGATATTGCCTACCGCATTCCCGCTGCGGTGATTATGGAAATGATGGGCGCACCCCGCTCCGAAATTGAAAACTTCAAATTGTGGTCAGATGACATCGGGCTGTTTGTCGGCGGCTCGCGGGTCACCCCCGACAAATACACCCGCGCCGAAGCGGCCACGGCACAAATGAGCGATGCCTTCCGCGACTTGATTGCCGAGCGCCGGCGCAATCCCCGTGAAGATATGATCACCGATTTGATTCGCGCTGAAGACGAGGGCCAGGTACTGGGCGAAGAGGAGTTGATCGCGACCTGTATTTTGCTGCTGTTTGCCGGTCACGAAACCACCGGCAACCTGCTCGGCACCAGCATGTACTACTTTATGCGCCACCTCGACCAGTTTGAAGACCTGCGCTGCAACCCCGAGCTGGCCGATAATGCGGTGGAAGAAGTACTGCGCCACGATGGCCCCAACGCGGCGGCGACCCGTGTTGCCGGTGAAGATATAGAGCTGGGCGGGCAGTTAATTCGCAAGGGTCAGCGCGTGTTTGCGATGCTCAATGCCGCTAATCGCGACCCCGCATTATTTACCGATCCCGATCAATTTAATATTCGGCGCCAGCCCAATGGCAGCGCGGCCATCGGCCAGTTTGCCTTTGGTCATGGCATTCACTTTTGCATCGGCGCACCGCTGGCGCGGCTGGAAGGGCGCATCGCCCTGCCGATCTTTGCCGATAGGATCCACAATCCGAAGTTGGTGGGTGGCGAACCCGACTGGATAGATAGCCTCAATTTTCGCGGCCTCACCGAGCTGCCCATGAGTTGTGAAATAAAGGGGCGCTAACAATAAAGGCTTAGGCCGATGAGTGTTGGCCGGGTTTACAGCGTCGCCTTTGTCTGGCGCGCTGTTTTTACTGTGAGCAGATTAAGCGCCCGCAGTTGATCGCTTAAAGCGCCAGCATGTTTTTCAGCGCATCGAGAGACTGCTGGCCCTTTTCCTTTTTCACCTCGGGTGGCAGCTCGTCGCCAAAGCCCTCGCGCTCCAAATCATCCACAGGTAGCTCGCCGAGAAAGCGGCTGGGCTCGGTTTTGGAAATCTCACCGTATTGCTTGCGCCGCGAGGCCAGGGTCATGGTCAGGGTTTGCCGGGCGCGGGTAATGCCCACGTAGGCGAGGCGGCGCTCCTCCTCAACGGTGTCCTGCTCAATGCTGGAGCGGTGGGGCAGTATCTCCTCCTCCATGCCGATCAAGTAGACATGGGGGAACTCCAGACCCTTGGCCGCGTGCAGGGTCATTAACTGCACTTTATCGTCGGCCGATTCCTCTTCCTGGCGGTCGAGCTGGTCACGCAAAATAAGCCGTGAGATGGCATTCTGCACCGGGTTTTCACAGTCCGGGTCTTCCATTTCACTGGCGATGGCGCGCTCTAATTGCGTCACTAAAAAGTGCACGTTCTTCATGCGTTTTTCGGCCACCGACCCGCTGCTAGCGTTTTGGTGGAGCCAGCTCTCGTAGTCGATGTCGTCGATCATTTCGCGCACCGCTTTGATGGGGTCGTCGCGCTCACAGAGCTCGGCAATCTTTTCCATCCAGTGTTTAAAACGCTGTAGTTTTTCAAGATGTTGGGCGCTGATTTCAGATTGCAGGCCCATTTCGTCGATCGCGGCAAACAGGGAAATCTCGCGCCGGTTGGCGTAAGTGCCCAGTTTTTCGAGGGTGGTGGGGCCGATCTGGCGGCGCGGGGTATTGATCACCCGCAGCAGGGCGTTGTTGTCATCGGGGTTCGCCAGCAGCCGCAGATAAGACATGATGTCTTTGATTTCGGCGCGCGCATAAAAAGAAGTGCCGCCGCTCAAATGGTAGGGAATGCTCTGGGTCTGTAGCTTGATCTCCAGCAGGCGGGCCTGATAATTGCCCCGGTAGAGCACGGCAAAGTCCTTGTAAAAGCAGCCACGGCGCATGTGGTTTTCAATAATATCGTTGACCACGCGCTCCATTTCGGCCTCTTCGTCACCACAGCGAATAAGGCGGATGGGGTCGCCAAAGCCGAGGTCGCTCCACAGGGCTTTTTCAAAGGCGTGGGGATTGTTGGCGATCAGCGTGTTGGCGGCGCGCAAAATGCGTTTGGTGGAGCGGTAATTTTGCTCCAGCTTAACCACCTCAAGATGGGGGAAGTCGACCTGTAACTGTTCCAGGTTTTCTGGGCGGGCACCGCGCCAGGCATAAATTGACTGATCATCATCACCCACCACGGTGAGTGCCTGCCGCTCGCCAACGAGCATTTTGACCAGATCGTACTGGGCCATGTTGGTGTCCTGGTACTCGTCCACCAGCAGGTATTGAATGCGCTGCTGCCATTTTTCCAACACCAGAGGGTGGTCGCGAAACAGCTGCACCGGCAGTTGAATAAGATCGTCAAAGTCCACCGCGTTGTAGGCTTTAAGAGCTTGCTGATAGCGCTCGTAGAGCAGACCCAAAGCCTGCTCGCCATCGCTATCGGCGAGGGACATCGCCTGTTGGGGCGATTGTAATTCGTTCTTCCATTTTGAAATTTGCTGCTGGGCGATATTGACCAGATCGGGATCGATCTCGGTTTTGGTGATCATCAGCTCTTTAATCAGCGTGCGGCTGTCTTCAGCATCGAAGATAGAAAAACCACTTTTATAGCCCAGGTGCACCAGCTCGCGGCGAATAATATTCAGCCCGAGATTGTGGAAAGTCGATATCGTCAGCCCCCGTGCCGCCCTGCCTTTAACCAGCGAGCCGACCCGAGTCTTCATCTCCCGCGCCGCCTTATTGGTAAAGGTCACCGCCGCAATATGGCGGCCCGACACCCCACACTTCTCAATTAAATAGGCAATTTTGCGGGTAATCACACTGGTCTTGCCACTGCCTGCACCCGCGAGCACCAATAGTGGCCCGTCGATATAGTGCACCGCTTTTTGCTGCTGGGGGTTGAGTGTCGACAAAGGAGAGTGCCTGCTGAGCGTGGTTCAAAGGGCGGCGCATTGTAGCAGCAGTCGCCAGCCGGGCCGAGACAAAGCGGCGACTGATTGAAGATTGGCAGTAGCTGGAGCAAGCTTCAATCGCCAGCGGGTGGGGCTAGTGGCGGGTATTCGTAATGGCGTACTTCAGGGCGTAAATATTAGGGCCTACTGACAGCCGGGTTCGGAGCTACGGCAGCTGAGTCTCTAGTGCTAAGCGCTATGTGCTGTAGTGATACCGAAGTTGAGCTATCAATATCGCATCATTATGAAATTTATAAACGATACGATGCTCATCATTAATGCGACGAGACCAATAGCTAGCCAGTCCATGTTTCAGCGGCTCTGGCTTGCCAATACCTTCATAAGGTGAGCGAATAATATCTTTAATTAATGTATTTATTCTTTTAAGCATTTTTTTATCGGTTGTTTGCCAATAAAGGTAATGATCCCAGGCAATAGAAGAGAAAGTTATCTTCATTCAATAAGGTCTCTTGCAATACCATTGCCTGCCTCAAGCTCCGCAATTGACTCCAGTAGCTGCCTTGCATTGGCTGGTGAGCGGAGTAAATAGGTGGTTTCCTCCATGGCCTGATAATCCTCTAGAGACATCATGACGACAGGACTCTCACTTTTGCGAGTTATTATTACCGGTGCGTGGTCTGCGCAAACCTTTTCCATAGTACTGGCAAGGTTTGCTCGGGCAGAGGTATAACTAATAGCGTCCATGTGAATTCTCCATTCTGTACCTGTACGTTAATCTGTACGATATTATGAGCGCGCATAACAAGACCGTCAAGCAGCTTGCTTTTCCGCTGTTTCGCGCTCCAAATTAAGCGCTTACGCAGGGGTTGAGAGTCGTTGAGCTAGGACGCCTATCTATAAACGCCTACGGTCTCCCTCGTGTGAGCAAGGTATTCGAGTGGGTGTCATGGTAGCAATCTTGCGATTACTTAAAGATTGGCCGTCGCATGAAACTGTCGGCCAAATGAAAATAAGCCCTCGTCTATGTGAAAGGCTATGTGAAAGTATCGGCCAATTTTATGCCGTGTTCTGTTAGACGATATTGCTGTCAACGGCTGCTGGGTTTACCGGGGATGGTCATTTCTATCAAGCCTGCTTGTAGTGCAGGTTTTAGATAACGTTCACGGAAGGACTCTCGGTCTTTGAGTGATAACCTGGTTTGCAGCGTACTTCTATTCAGCGGTTTGCCAGCTTTATACAGCGCCTTAATCAATCGTTCGACTTGCGGGGTGACTTGCTGGCTGACCTGCAGGGTGGCACTCCGTCCAGCGCTTTCGATGGTCTCCAGAATCACACTCAACATAAATTCGATAAAAGGCGCAGAGTCGGTTTTTTTTGTGCTGAGATTGATCGCCTGGTAATACTCGCTTTGATGCGCATGCACCATGCTTTCTACCGGATGCTGCGCCCGCCGCCGGGTAGTTTTGTCAAATACTAAGTATAAAGCTGTCTAGCAGTATTATTAGTGATACGATTAATAGCATTCCTAATCATACTATTATAAGTGTTGTTAACTGGGGCGGTGAGCAATGGGTAAGCTAACGGCGAATGAGCTTAAAACCAAAGGTGTGTCAGCCGTAGAGGCGCGCTTAAAAGTAGATGAAGAGGTGATTATTACGGTGCGGGGGCAGGATCGCTACGTGGTAATGGATGTTGAGAAGTACGCCCGCCTGCGTGAGTGCGAGCTGAGTATTGCCTTGCAGGAAGCCAGGGCCGATGTCGATGCAGGCCGTTATGTCACCGAGAGCGTGGCTGAGCATATGCGGCGTGTGGCCGATGATCTATAGGCTGGTTTACCCCGAAAGTTATCTCAGGCGCGCAAAAAAGTTTTTAAAAAAGCACCCCGAGGTGTACGGCCAGTATCAAAAAACTCTGGAGCTGCTTGAACTTAACCCCCACCACCCATCGCTGCGCTTGCACGGTTTGCAGGGTCGGCTTAGCGGTTTGACTTCCGTTTCCATCAACATGCGTTATCGCATCGTGCTGGATATGATCCTGCGAGAAAATGACATTATCCTTGTCGATATTGGTAACCATGACCACGTTTATTAGTAGCCATGTTTATTTGCGATAGGGTGTAAGAGGCATGACTGAATAAAAAGCCGTCCCCTCAGTTTCTGTGAGTTACACGTGTAATGGCAGCTCTAAGTAATCGAATGAGTTGGGTATGCGCCCGATGCAGGAGCGCGCCTATGAAAAACGTGGTGAGCAATGTTTGCTGATTAAATCGCCCTCTGCCTCGGGTAAAAGCCGGGCGTTGAAGTTTATCGCCCTTGATAAACCACATAACAGAATTAGTTAGGACACCCACCCAAAGCGATAACTAGGTCAGCCAGTTACGAACTATGACGCTAAAGTTTGTCTTCGCTATTCCTCCTCGCGTGCATAATTACTGCGCCCAATCATGACAACATGGGCCAGTCGAACTTTATTTCGCCGTGCTTCTCGATTGATCGTGCTGGGAGATCGATCCAGGCGACGTGCTATTCGCCTGATGGGTGTAGATCAATCGAGACTGACCCCATCGATCGATAAATAGAGACATCACCAATGCGGCCCTTGTGAGCGGTGATGAAGTTTTCTGATTGCACAAAGAAACCGCCGGAGCCACAGCACCCGTAACATTCATTACTGGTGACAATGGCTGTAGGCCATGATTTATCTGCATTGTAGCCGCTTCCTAAGTTGTCCATATATGATGCCCTTTAGTGGTGACAAATAGGCAATTATGTCACCACTAATTTAACCAATAGTATTTTCCATTTGCTCAATTTAGGCAGCCGTTGGTTTGCCAACTGCCGTCATTAGTTGGTCGTAATTCGTCACAACATCATATTTCACATTTTCGCCTGAACCAGCTTCTTCAAGCTTTTTGAAGAACTTTCTGGCGCAATCGATTTTTCGACCTTCAATACCACGCAAATCTAAGCTAGACATAGAACCTTTAGTTTCCGCAATGAAATACACATGCTTAACGGAACCTTCTTTAAAAGATATAGCCCAGTCAGGGTTGTAGTCACCCACTGGTGTTGGGATAAAGAATCCGCCTGGCAGTTTGGCATAAACAACAACCTCGTCACTTACATCAAGCTTTTCAGCGAACTCTTTTTCAACTTTAGAGTCGGTAATTACATAATCATAAATATGGCGTTTTAGCGGCTCTGTTGCTTTACTGAAGTCTTGCTTGCTTTGTGATGCCGTGAAGATATTGGAACCAAAGGTTTGATCTGTTTCATCGTAGCTGAGCTTATTGATAATGATGCTAGCCTTTTGTTCCTTAATAAGGCGCGACACTTCTGAAATAAATTGCTCAGGATTCTTTTTAAACAAACCGAACTTATAATCTTCTATACCCGTCAATATGGCTGCGACTGTTTTTCTGGTAAGTACCGTTGCTTCACCAATTTTACCGAGCAAGTCATATTCAACTCTCGAATGAACACTACCACTGGATGTGTCATCGTAGCTTTCCTTAATGGCAAAACCCTTGCCATCTCTTAAGGCTCCACCGGTAAGACCGCTATTCATTAGACCTGATTCAACACGATATGTTAGCTCAGTGACTTTAAGCTCTTTATTGATCGCAAAAACAGCGTTATCAATCAGCTCTTGAGAGTCAAAATCGACCTTGTAGACCGCTTTCTTGTTAATTCGATTCCAAAGCTCTTTAAATTCTTTCTTATTGAAGTTGTCATTCAACGGGTTGGTTTTTGGTTTACGTCCATCACCAAAATCAGGCATTTGATTAACATCGAATACGCCATCTACGAGTTTTAAAATAGCTTCGGTATAAGGTTGTAACTCAGCAGGCAAATCGGGCAACTTACCTTCGGCTTTGGCAGAATGATATTCTGGGGTTATTTCATCGGCATCGTTAGTGAAGTCGTTCTTCATTAAATAGCGATAGATTTGATTCGCCATTATCTCCGTGACAACTATTTCGCCCGAATCCGTTTTTAAGGTCTTGCCATTAAAGTATTCTTTATCAGCCTTACGCGGTCTTGCGGCTAGGGTATCAGCAATCTCAGTTTGCAGATTAGTCACGAAGTCTTGATAGCTTTCGCTGGCAACCACTGTTAGCACGTTGATATCGTGAACCGTTGACGGCTGGTCTTGGCGTTCACCATTTTGGTTCACAGAGATACGCAAACCACGGCCTACCTCTTGTCGGCGTGAAATAGTGTTGTCGCTGTTTTTTAGCATGCACATGGTAAATACATTAGGGTTATCCCAGCCTTCACGTAGTGCCGAGTGAGAGAATATAAAGCGCAGGCTTTTCTTAGCTAGCGCTTCTTCACCATCGCTAGACTTAGGTAACGACAGTAGAGCCTCCTTATCTCTCAGGATTAGATCATAAGCATCAACATCGGTGCTTTGTGTCTTTTCTGACTTAGCCGATTTAACGCTATCAACCATCTTGCCTTTTTTATCAATAGAGAAGTAACCCTGATGCGTAGCCTCTACCTGAATGTTTTTTAGGTAAGTGTGGTATTCAGGGTTAAGCGCCAGTTGATCTAGCTTATAGGCAATTTGCTCTGTGTATTCCTCCTCAAATATCGTCGCATATTGGCCTTTATTATCTGGCGCTTCGTAATCACGGTATTTTGCTACTTCATCAATAAAGAAAAGCGATAACACCTTAATGCCTTGCTTAAACAACTGCTCTTCTTTTTCTAGGTGGGCCTTAATGGTTTCACGAATCTGAATACGGCGGCGCACAGCTTCATCTACATCACCAAAGGCATCGCCAGCCGTTAATATCAGGCCATTGGTAAATTCAACGGTATCGGTATTGGCATTTATATCAGCGACAACATAGCCCTTGTATTGGTCAAGCTCACCACTTTTAATATATAGATCATCGCCTTTGTCAATAAGTTTTCGTTTCTTTTTGATCACACCCGTCTTTAATTTTTCTTCAATCTCTATCCAGGCTTTAGGTGCTTGTTTTGAGATTTCGATATTCTCTAAATACAAGTAAGATGCCGTGCCACCTTGGCCCTTTACACTGATGCCGCGCACCGCGATTTTCTTAACCAGCTTTTGGTTGTAGGCATCTAGTGCATCTAAGCGGTGAACCTTGAGGTGATTGGTTTTATGGGTGGCCGAATAACGAATCACCATTAGTGGTTTGAAGTCGGCTAACGATTCAAGGGTTTTGTCACCCTCCATTTTTTGTGGCTCATCTAAAAACAAGATGGGGCGATTCGCATTAATAACATCAATCGGTTTTCTTGACTGAAAGTCATCTAGCCCTACAAGCTCAATTTCGCCGTTAGGCAGTTTCTTGGGTGTACCATAGATTCGCCTGGCATCAGCTCCCTTTGCATTAAAGGCCTGAATGTTGATGACCATCACATTAATACCACTGTCTGACGAGAAGCTCTCAATCTCGTGCAGCTGCTTGGAGTTATAGGTGAAGAAACGAATCTTCTTACCATAACTGTCAGTAAAGTGGTCGGCAGTAATTTGCAATGACTTAGTCACGCCTTCACGAATCGCAATACTGGGCACGACAATAATGAACTTACTCCAGCCATATTTTTGATTCATCTCGAACATGGTTTTGATGTAGCAGTAGGTTTTACCCGTTCCGGTTTCCATCTCAACATCTAAATGCACGGGCGCGATGGCGCGAGCATTTTTCAAATAGGCCGCTTTAACAGGCTCAATCGTTTTATTCCTATCATTCTTTAGCGTAAATTCAGTCAGTGATGAACTTACGGGCAAGTTTTGGCGGCTTTGCACTTGCTGGATATTGCACAGCAACTCAGCCTCATCCAATTTGATATCAGAGTTACGAAAACCCTCATCACTATCGATAGCAAGACTGGCTTGTTGACCACTTTTACTCGGGGAATTCGGTAAACCTTTATCTAAACGGTAATTGAGTGGATTGATTTTCGGCTGACCCTGAAAGCAATCGACCACTGCTTCCACGGCTGCGGTTTGGTAGGCTTGGCTTTTAAATTTTATCTTCATTGCTTATTCCCCCTATATCGCTTTGATATCGGCGGCCGGAGCCAGCTGTTTGAAGATTTGCTCTACATTGATTTTTACGCTGTCAGATACAAACCCATCATCACGGAATACCACGCGCAATGGCTTTTTCGCCGCAAGAGCTTTAATTAACGCCTCATCAATGCCTTTGTCGAAACAGGCGACTAGATCACAAGGTGCTTGGTCATCATCGTTTACGAAATAGACTTCTTTGCCTTCGATGGTTTCTTTTCGAATGGGTAAAGATAAATCCACTCCCCAGTCCAGCATAACTTGGAATAACAAATCCTCGCTGCTGCGGTCGGTTTTGATGTGCTCTACTTGATTAAAAAGATCATCTTTAGATACTGTATCAGGCGTGTAGTGCACTTCATTCATGTTGCTGGAGTCGATCTTTAGAACGCGGAAGCCGGTGTCTAAATTAGTTACTTCTGGATTTTCTTCTTTGATTTTTTGACCAGCGCGACGAATGCGCTCTTTGCTGATTTCAGCAATAGTGCTGTAACCAGCTTTTAAGGCTTCAGATTTTTCATCGCAAACCTCTGGCAGCTGAACCATGATGAATTTTCGACTTCCGCCATCTTTGGCATTAAGTTGTAATACGGCTTGAGCAGTCGAGCCAGATCCCGCAAAAAAATCCAAAACTAGAGCTTTAGGGTCAGATCCGGTCGCAAGGTCAAGCCACCTTGCGAGGACGCACTCATCCTTTGGGTAGTCAAAAATTCCAGATCCGATTAAGCGCGCCAGGCGTTGCGAGGCAGTTGTTCGAATCTGAGTGAAAACAGACTCAGGGACTTGGCTATCCAACTCTTTGAGAAAGGTCTTTCCCCGCGGAATTTTCTTCTCATCCGGCCCGAAAGCAACAAGACCAGCATTAATTTGCTCTTTTAGCCTAGCCTCGGTATACCTCCACCCTGTACTAGGATTTGACACAGGGCATCTCGTAACGGGATGGAGTACGTCGAAATGTGGTCCGCCTCCGCCCGGCCAGCCAAGATCCTTATCAGCGTTGTAGATTCGACCCAAGTCATCAATGTTCTTGAAACGTGATACAGACGCAGTTATGTCTTTTTGTTTGGAGAGCCAAGAACGAAAAATTGACGTTGCCGTTGCGGGATCGTGCCCGCTAGTAGCCCAAGCTTCATGTCCTGCAGCCAAAGCATCATCAACGCCCGTCTTCCGCTCGCGCCACCGAACGCCAAGCTCCCTTAGTCGTGTTTCGTTTTTTGCATAAATCAAAAGGTAATCATGGCCGACCGAGACGTACCGGGAGTCGTTCTTCCGACCACCTTGCCAAACGACGGTCGTGATATAGTTTTGCTCGCCAAGAATGAGATTAGCGACCTCACGAAAATTCGCTACCTCAGTATCGTCGATAGACATGATTACGACTCCATCGTCAGCCAGTAGGTTTCTCGCCAATTTAAGGCGAGAATAAATCATGCTCAACCAATCTGAATGAAATCGCCCATTAGACTCAGTATTCGCTATAAGTCGATTCCCTACTTCATCCTTTTGCTCGGAACCTAATAAATATTCTTCTGAGGACTCAGAGAAATCATCGTTATAAATAAAGTCATTACCTGTATTATAAGGCGGATCGATATAAATCAACTTCACCTTGCCCAGATAGGTTTCTTGCAGCAGCTTTAAAGCCTCAAGATTATCCCCTTCAATAAATAAATTTTCGGTGGTATCAAAATCTACCGATTCTTCCCGACAAGGGCGCAGTGTTTTAGCTATAGGTGCATTAGCGGTTAATAGGGCTTCTCTTTTACCCGGCCAATTTAGTTGGTAACGCTCTTGCGGCCCTTCAACAATATTTTTAGACAGTTCCTGCTTGAGCAGGTCAAAATCTATCCCAGCTCTCAACTCTCCATCATCATCTTGCTTTTCTGTTTTGCAATTAGGGAAAAGCTCTAACAACTGATCTATATTCTGTTGTGTGATGTCGGGGCTGTGCATTTTTAGCTTATCCATATTGGTCTCTAATCTTTTAAGTTTTGTATGCTGTAAGGTTTATGGCTTAAGTAGTGTGTTAAATATGCGCTATTTTAACCGTGTTGAAGCGCTGCCAGCTCTTTTTTTAAGGCTTTAAACTGGTCATTCAGTTCACGTTTACGGTTAAACTGCTTTTCTTTATCACGCTTGGCTTTGGTCTGCTCAATCAGCTTATTCAGTTTTTCTATGGCAGCTAGGTCGGCGAGCTTATCCTCTAAGCTGCGCTTTTTTTGTTGTGACTTAGTATGTTCATTCGCACTTTTAGGTTCTTGTAAATTTTTTGCACTTTGAAAACCCAAGGGCATGAGTGCTTCAAGCAACTGGGTGTATAGGCTCTCTAAACTGGTTGCAGCGGGTAATGGTGCAGAACACTGACTGCTTTGCACTAACCACTGGCTTTTTAGGTACGCGCTTTGCTGCCATTTGTCTTTATTGCTTTGCGTGAGCGTTTTAAGTTTATGGGCAGCTTGGTAGGCAATTTCTTGCTCTGCTGGCACCTCCTCGTTTTCACCCTTTACCTTATCACCCGGCGTTAAATCACGAGTCAGCATAAATAAGGTAGGGTGCGGTATGGCTTTGTCGATGGCTGTTAGTATTTTTTCATCAAGGGTTTGGGCTTTTAATTTTATGTGGATCACTTCTAGCTCATGTACTTGTTCGGTTTTAGCTAGGTTTATGGTGCTTTCGGCCAGTTTAAACGCCCACTTAATTTGGGCGACTTGCTCTACAAACAACTGCTTTAACTCGGCGTTAGCACCCGCTTGGCTGTAGAGCTTTTCTTTGGGGATAACACGGCCAAACTTGGAAGCTTCCGGAAACTTCCAATGGAGTCGTGGTTGATTTTGTTTCTTGGCGTCATCCATTGCCGTTACTCATGCTCGCCTTGTATGACTATAAAAGCCAACAACTCGAAGTCGTCTAAGCCTTGAATGCTATTCACTAGCGCGGTAGTTTCGCCACTGCTGAATAAGCTGTCTAGGTCTTTCTCTTCTTTAACATCCACCATGCTGCGTATGGCATCGCTGAGCAGGCTAGAGTAAGGCTCCATGTTGCGGCCATCTTGAGTGACTGAGTTAAACAGGGTGCAGACATTGGCAATGGGGCTAGTTTGGTTTTTACAGCAGCTTCTTGTTAAATCCAGGAGCCGCTTCACTTCGGTATGGTCTGCAACAATCTCTCCGCCATTACTGATGTAGACGAGGTAATAAGGGTGCAATCGGTTTTGCTGGTCAATATTTACTGTGTCATTAATATTCTTAAGCGCAAAGATCACCCCTGAGTTTAAGCCCTTTTCTGGATTGGCTGGCACCACAGCATGCATGCCATTGGGAGCGGTTGTAGGCTCGCCATATTTTTCGACCATACCCATGAGATCCATACGAAAGTCGTTAAGGCCGAGGTCGGTTATGGATACACCCGTTTTCAAGTCCTCTAGTTCAACCACCTCTTCTTGCAGGCGTTTGAGCTGTTCTTTTCGATAACTTAGATCGTTAGCTTTGGCGCTGAGTACATTGTCATCACCGGTTGCTGTGACATCGACAATAGTCATGCGGCTTTCAACTCGGTCTTTTAGATTGATGTATTCATCGAGCGAAATATCAGGCCAGTAGTTGACCAGCTGTATGGATTCATTCGGTGAGCCAATACGGTCTACACGACCAAAGCGTTGGATGATTCGAACGGGGTTCCAATGGATATCGTAGTTAATGAGGTAGTCACAATCTTGTAGGTTTTGGCCTTCTGAAATACAGTCTGTTGCAATGAGCACGTCTATCTCCGACGGTTCTTGGGGAAGAATGGCCGCCTTAGACTTTGATATGGGCGAGAAGAGCGTGAGTATTTCTTGTATGTCATAGCCACGTTTTGCACTTTTAAGGGTGCTTTTAGGCGGACTAGAGCCTGTTACCATCGCTGTGTGTAGTTGCTGTGTTGACCATAATTGGGGCGCTAATTGCTCGTAAAGATATTGGGCTGTGTCGGCAAAGGCGGTGAATATAATTACTTTCTTGTTACCTTTTCCTTCTATGGTGTTGATAGGTTGTTCAATTTTATCATCAACATGTTTTATTAAGTGCTGAAGCTTGGCATCATCTTCAGGCTCAATTTTTGACACAGACGCTAGCAAAGCATTAATCATCTCTAAGTCTGCACTTAGGTCTTGCTGCCAAGAAGGTAAATCCATATCCATTAGCTGGATTTGTACTTTTTTGCCGATGCTCATTTCTTGAAAGGCTTCGCCATCATCGTCATCCAGTAGGCTCATTGCCTCTTCTAGATCGCTTATTTCTGTTACGCCACCCTTGCTATGGAATTTATCGATTAATGCTAAAACGCGATTGTGATTATCTGAGAGTGACTGCAAGGTTTTACGGAACGAATAAACCGAACTCTCTAACCGCTTTAGCAAGTTAGTGGTCATAAGCGCCACTAGGCTCTTCTCACGGTCAACTTGCCTAAACTTTCCTTTACCCCCTTCTACTTCGGTATCGTATAGCTCTTCGTATTTTTTTAATCGACTTGGCAAGATATAACTTATGGGCGCATAGACTGAGAGTTTGAGTAGCTTAAGGTGATCGAATATATCGTTTAGGCTGACTACATCGTTGCGCGTGGTCAAGGGGCAACGATAAGACAAAGGCGCTCTTCGCTTGGGAAAATGACCAATATCTGTGGTGTCATAAAAGGTTTGAATGTGTTTACGTGAACGGGCAATGGTGACGCTGTCTAACAATTCAAAAAAGTCTATATCTAACGAATCTAGTATAGCTTTTGGGGTGCGCTGCTCTGGCTCTAGCTTCGACCAGTCGTTAAAAGCCCTTTGCGCATTTTTAAAGATAGCTTCTACGGTATTACTTGTTTTCAAGTTCTTGGTGAGATTGCTTGATTCACCCTCATAAGCAAGTGCGAGTTGATTGCGCAGATCAACAAATTTGTTGTTTACTGGGGTGGCCGACAACATCAGTACTTTTGTTTTAACGCCGCTTTTGATGACTTTATTCATCAACTTTTGATAGCGGGTTTCTCGGTCGTTAACGGCCAGGTCATTTCTAAAGTTATGAGATTCATCAATCACAACCAGGTCATAATTACCCCAATTCACTTGATTAAGTTTGGTGCCGAATGATTCCCCCGAAACCCTGCTTAAGTCAGTGTGGCAAAGCACATCGTAGTTAAAACGATCTTTTGCCAGTATATTCGTCGTGACATTTCGGTTATAGGTGAGCCAGTTGTCTGCCAATTTTTTGGGGCAAAGCAACAATACAGATTTGTTGCGCAGCTCGTAGTATTTCATTACCGCTAATGCGGTGAAGGTTTTACCTAAGCCAACCGAGTCAGCAAGGATGCAGCCGTTGTGCATTTCGAGCTTGTTGATGATACCCGTGGCACCATCTTTTTGGTAATTGAATAGAGCTTGCCAAATTACAGTGTCTTGATAGCCCGTTCGGTCGTTTGCGAGTACATCCTCATTCATCTCATCTAGAAATTCTTGGAAGATGTTGTAGAGCATGATGAAGTAAACGCGCTCGGGCGGGTTTTCGTGATAGACCGATTCTATGTGCTGCACGACTTGCTCTGTGACGTCTTCAAGCTTTTCAGGGTCACTCCAGATTTGGTCAAATAGCTGCAAATATTGAGCTGTGAATGGCATCTGATCCATTTTATGTACAAAGTTGGATACGGCATTACCTTTTTGATAACCCAGATCTACCGCTGTGAACCCATTGATAGGGGCAAAAATGGTGTCTTTATCTTTGGCTTGGGTTGCTGCGAAAGATTGCATTTGTGCATTAGACGTATTCGATTTAAAAGTCACTTTATTTTTAATCCAGTCGGCACACTCTTTTGCTATGGCTTTCTGGTTGAGTTCGTTTTTGAGGTGAATTTCAAATTCTGACCCGAATACACTGCGCTCCCTATGGTTTTTGGGGATATAAAATTCACGATGTTCTTTTTTTATTTTATCAGTGACTTTCTCTGCAACGAATGTAGGCGAGGTAAAGATAAATTCTAGAGAGTCTATTTTTGATAACTCTTTTTTTAGAGCGACGAAGGCGTACATAGAAAAGCATGAGGCAGCGACTTTTAGCTTTGAGTTAGCGGTCAGTGATGACTTTAACTCTTCACCAAATAAGGTGTTTATATTGTCGATTATCTGCATATTAAAACGTCCATTATCTATAAACTCTTAAGCTAAACTATCAGGATTAATCAGCCGCTTGACCAGACCGGACCCAGTCATCAACTTCATCCTTTTTAAACTTCCATAACCTGCCAATTTTGTGGGCTGGCATCCCTTTTTTCTCGATCCATTTGTAAGCGGTGTCACTGGATATCCCCAAATGCTTACAAATTTCGGACATCGACAACCAACGATCTTCTATTTCGTCCATCTTTGCCTCATTAATTTTGTTTCTATAACGATCTACCGGAAAGCCAATTTAAGCCAATTTAAGCTAATTTAAGCCAACTCTAGCCGATTTAAGCTGATTTATCAGGTTTTAAGCTATTTATTCGATGGACTTTCAGTGACTTCAGAATGTTTCACTTGAAAATCTTTACGTTAGATCTGGCATCAAGCGAACATTACTCTCTGGTAGTTGGCTTCTAAGCAGCTGATTCTCTAGGGGCAGGCGCTCAGTTAGGACACCCACCCAAAGCGACAACTAGGTCAGCCAGTTACGAACTATGATGCTAAAGCTTGTCTTCGCTACTCCTCCTCGCGCGCATAATTACTGCGCTCAGTTAGGACACCCACCTTAAGCGCTAAACGAACTGCCGAGTAATCCTCGGTAGTTGCTGATTCATCTAGCTCGCCTTCTTTAAAGATGTTTTTAAGATGGAGGCTCACGTTGTCTGAAAATTAGTTAGGACACCCACCTTAAGCGCTAAACGAACTGCTAAGAAATCCTTAGTAGTTGCCGCTTCATCTAACTCATTGTCTTTGAATACGCTCAGTTAGGACACCCATCTTAAGCGCTCATTCGCGGCAGGCAACGCTGTCGTCGCGCAGTAGGTTCCAGAGTTTGGCGATTAAACCTTGTGTGTTGTCGTGATATTGCTGTGATTGGCCAGTGCATAGCGGGTGCTGCGGCCGCCACCGGGTAGTTTGGTCAAGCAGTTTTTTTGTACTAAGTCGGCCAGCTCGCGGGTGGCGGTGGCTTTGCTGACCTTGGCCAGGCCGCGGTATTTACTGGCGTTAATGCCCTGTAAAAACTCTTCGCCCTGGGTATCTAAAAGCCGGTTCAATACTTTGATCTGCCGTTGGTTTAATACGGTTTGGCTGTGTTGTTGCCAAAAGCGGGTTTTTGTTAGTACTTGGTCAAACCTTGCCAGGCCCTGGGTGAGTGCGTCGTTGAGCACGGTAAGGAACCAGCTTAGCCAGGGTGTTAGGTCTAAGCTGCCTTTCTGGGTTTGCTCCAGCATTTCATAGTATTCGCTGCGCCGGGCCATGATGGCTGCACTGTGAGAGTAGTAGCGAATGCTGCTGTGTTCGGCCTGCGCCAGGGCGCGGTCGGTGAGGGCGCGGGTGACGCGGCCATTGCCATCGTCAAAGGGGTGCAGGGTGACGAGCCACAAGTGAGCGATGCCTGCCCTTAGCAGCACATCCAAGCCTTTGGGGGCGTGGTTAAACCAGTGAATAAAGCGTTGCAGTTCCGCTTCCAGAGTCTCGCGGGGCGGGGCTTCAAAGTGGACGTTTGGCTGGTCGAGCCGCCCTGATACGACTTGCATGGCAGCGTCGCCACGCAGTTGGCCGATACGCAGTTCGACAAATCGGGGCGGCTCGGGGAAAAGTGCCGCCTGCCATAAACAAAGGGTTTGCAGGCTTAGGGATGCCTGGGTTTGTGTTGTGGCCTCGACCAATAGCTTGGCGAGGGCATCGGTTTGGGGTGTGCCTTTTATGTCATTAACTATGTAGCCGGCATTATCGAGGCCGAGTTGGTTAATGACGGATGAGCGCACCGAGGCGACGTTGAGTGTCTCGCCTTCTATTTCGCTGGTGCGCAGGGCGTTTTGCACAAGGGCATCCAGCTGTGCCGCTTGTAGCTCGTGCGGTGGTTCGCCACCTTCGCTATTGGCGACGGCCTCACTTTTTCCTAACAAGCGGCCCTGTTGCAGACGCACGGCCTCTAATTGCGGCAGCAATGTCTCGGTTTGCCAATGAAAGGCGGGCATATCGCCCTGCTTCCAGTCGTCTCGCTGCCAGATATACATAGTTGCTTAATCTGCGTTGTGGCTTAGCTTGTGATAAGTATTGGTGCTGAGCCGAATAGAAAACACATTCGGCTCATAATTTGAGTCGAATACTAGCGCTTATTCGGCTCAAGGGCGAGGGGCTTAGCTAGCGTTGTAGTAATTAGTTAGGACACCCATGATAAGCGCCCATTCGTGGTAGGTAGCGCTGTCGTCGCAAAGCAGTGTTTGGCGATTAATTTTATGTGTTGCAGTGATTGGCCAGTGCATAGCGGGTGCTGCGCCCGCCACCGAATAGTTTCGTCAAACATTTTTTTGTGCTAAGTCAGCCAGCGCGCGGGTGGCTTTGGCCAGGCTGCTGTGTTCGGCCTGCGCCTACGCGTAACGTGGGATAAGCGAATGTGCCCTCCACCATTTACTGTGGCACCCGTTTTAGTCTATGCTGACTTTAACCGGCCAGAAAACCGGCCCTTATCGAGTAAAAATAGCAGTATTGTTTAAAAATAGCCTCTTAATATCAGCCAATTACAGCTATTTATATCCGGCCATTCAACCGGCCATACCATGTCTTTAATAGCAGCACTGGCGGCTAACAAGAGCTAATCAAAGCGTGCTTATGAAAAAACAAGCGATCAAAAGCTCAATACTGGATGTAACGCCTTTTATTCCTAGCGATAAAGCCTTAGCGGGCTCTGCCGTGCCCGATTTGGCGATGCAGTTAAGCCAGTTATCGGCAAAATTATCAGGGCAGTTGGCACTCCCTACGGTGCAAACACTTGAAGCCTATATGCGAGTAATTAACTCCTATTACTCCAACTTGATTGAGGGCAATGCCACTCAGCCCCATGAGATAAGAGCCGCACAACGGGGTGATTATTTTACCGATGCCGCCAAGCGTGATTTACAGGAAGAGTCGCTGGGGCATATGGCGGTGCAGCAATGGTTGCAAAGCCAGTCGCCCACTATTGAGCAGGTGTTTAGCCCGGCGTTTATTCTGGAGGTGCATCGGCAATTTTATACCTCTATGCCTGAGCGTTTGTGCTTAATAAAAAATAGCCAGGGTGATGTGGTGGGTAAGGTGGTGCCGGGTGCCTGGCGTGAGCAAGCGGTAGCGGTGGGTGTGCATATTCCGCCAGAGTCAGAAAGTATTGCGGCATTAATGAAAAGCTTTGCTGAAACCTATAACCCCCAGCGTTTTGTTGGCGACAGAAAGTTAATAGCGATTATGGCGGCGCACCATCGTTTTGCCTGGCTTCACCCTTTTTTAGATGGCAATGGTCGTGTGGGTCGCTTAATCACCGATGCGGCGTTAAAGGCAGTGGGTTTAGACAGTTGTGGCGCCTGGTGTTTAAGCCGTGGTTTGGCCAATAAAAATGGCGATTACAAACGGTTTTTGGCAATGGCAGACCTGCCTCGGCAGGGTGATTACGATGGCCGGGGGCAGTTAAGCGAAAAGGGTCTATTGGCTTTTTGCGAATATATGCTGGCCACCGCGATTGATCAGGTGGGCTATATGAGCAGCCTGCTGGATTTAAGCCACTTGCGTCAGCGGATGGATGCGTATGTGCAAGCCAGAAATGATCGGCGCGTGAGGGCTTTGGATAAAGACCTTAAACCGGTTGCTGGCCTGATATTGCATACTGCTTTTATCTACGGTGAGATTAGCCGCGCTCAGGCTTTGGAGTTATGTGGTATGCCCGAGCGTAGCGCCAGGCGTTTGTTGAGCCAGTTAAAAAATGAAGGCTTATTAAGCGAAACAAGTACTAAATCACCTTTGCGCTGGGAAATACCTGAGCACGCAGAACCTTGGTATTTTCCTGATTTGGCACCGCTCATTTAGCGATAAAAATAAAAGGGATATAGAGTGTTGACGATGGGGAAGACCAGCCGTACGGCTTCAAGTTGCGGCAGTAATGTCTCTGTTTGCCAATATAAAGGCGGGCATATCGCCCTGCTTCCAATCGTCTCGCTGCCAGATATACATATTCGCTTAATCTGCGTTATGGCTTAGCTTGCCATCGGTATTAGTGCTGAGCTGAATAGAAAATACATTCGGCTCAAAGGCGAGGGGCTTCAAGGGGGCTTGCTTCACGTTGTAGTGGGAGTGCGAGGAGCTTGCGGTGGCTTGATCAGTGATTCAGCGGGGATGCCTAAACCCTGGTGAAGCTTCCAGATCATTCTTAGGGTCAGTGAGCGTTTGTGATTTAAGATCTCATAGACGCGGTTGCTCTTGCCGATCATGGGTTCCAAGTCTTTAACCGTTAAGCCTTTGCGCTCCATTTCAAATTTAATGGCCTCCACGGGATCAGGCAGATCGAGTGGGAAGTGCTTAGCCTCATAAGCCTCGATGAGAGTGGTCATTACATCCAGCTTTTCACCCTCTGGTGTATCAAGTGCGGCCATCATCAGGCTTTCAATTTCTTGCAATGCCGCTCGGTAGTCGGCATCAGTTTTGATGGGTTTGATGTTCATAAGTATTACCTTTCATTTTTAGCTAAGGGGCATTCAATTTATTAAATAGTTTGTGCGTCAATCTTGTCGTATTGGGCGTGAGCGTCTATAAAAGCGGATATAAACAATTCGATGGGCGTAGTTAATCCAAACCACCAGGCGATACTTGTTTCCTGCAATAGTAAACACGACACGGCCATCTTTAAGGATACTGGCGTTTCTGAAGTCGTGCTTCACATCGGCAGGTGAACACCAGTCAACATGTAAAGTATGGTGATACCAAACCAGAGTCGGTTCTTTCGCATCCAGATATTCCGGGCTGTTTTCCCAAAATGGGACTTGAGAAAATAAAATACATTGATAGTAGAAAGAGCGTACTTGAGGTTGCCGGCGGCCGGATTCGGGTCGCTCTCGGCGATCCGTGGCAGGGTCGTTTATTGGTGGCAATTGTCAATTTGAAAAGCCGTTCGCTATTTAAGCATAGGTCTTAAAAATTGACCAAAGACCTAATTTAGGACTATATTTGGTCTTGATGAGAGGTGTTTATGAAATTATCAGATCAAATCAAGTCGATTAGTTACTTGAAAGCGCATACCGCAGAAATCGTTCGTAATCTGTCGACTCAGATGGAACCCTTGGTTATTACCCAAAATGGTGAAGCCAAGGCTGTGATTCAGGACATTAAGAGTTATGAGCAAACCCAGGAGACTATGGCGCTTTTGAAGGTGCTTGCGCTAGGTCAGCGTCAGATCGACGAAGGAAAAGTTCAGCCTGTCGGTGATGTTGTTGCCAGGATTCGTAGTCGAAGCAAAAATCGCTAATGGGTTATCAGGTATTTCTGACTGACGATGCCGCTTACGATCTTGAGGGTTTATACGACTATATCGAATCCCGTGATGCGCCAGAAAAGGCTGAGCACGTTCTTGACAGCATAGAGGAAACTTTTTCGAGCCTTTCCGACAATCCGCAGCGCGGGGCTTATCCGAATGAGTTATTGGCTGTTGGCTTGCGTGAATATCGAGAAATTTATTTCAAGCCCTACCGGATTATTTACCGAATTATTGCTCAAAATGTCTACGTTATGGTGATTGCTGATGGTCGCCGTGACATGCAGACACTTCTCCAGCGACGCTTGCTTCAAGCCTAAGTTTCCATCATGTCTAATCTCCGTGGCCTGCGCGACAGACACACATCCTGTGTGCCACCCGCAGCGCGAATGCGTTGAAACTTGTATTTCAGCCAATCGTCGCGCCGCTATCCATAGCTCTTTTCGATATTCATTCCATCCATGGAAATAAAAAACCCCACCACTTGCGTGGCAGGGTTGTTTATTGGTGGAGGCGGCGGGAATTGAACCCGCGTCCGCTAGTCCGCTGCTATCAGCTCTACATGCTTAGTTCGGTCTATTATATTTAACCTCTCACTGCCCGGCCGGCAGGGCATGTGAAATGGCGATTCTGGTTTAGGTTTTAGCGAGTCGCCCCCAGACGTGGGTCATCGCGATCTTATGAGCTATGACACCTGAATGCTTCGCCACTACCCGAGGGTAGTTGAAACCTGGACGCATAAGCACGGCTCCAGTCAGATGGCACTCTACTGGTGTTTAAGCAGCGAGTGCGTAGTTGTCGTCGTTGGCAACTATAAAGTTTGCGACTTTGGATTAACGAGATTGGTCACCATCTCGGCATGCACCTCAAGTTTTGTAACCGGCGTCGAATCCAAAACGCCCCCGAAAGCTTGAATGTGTTGTGGCTTCTATTCCCTGATGCCTTGACCATTTATATGGGGTCAAAGCGGGGGATTAAAAGGCACGGCGCGATTTTAACACAGTCTGTGGCGGGGCAGTGTGGCTTATGTGGGCGGTGTTGCGTCTGTGGATAGCGCCGCTGATGTGGGCTCAGGCAGAGTGGCTGAGAATGCGTTGCTTTTGCCGTTGCCAGTCGCTTTTTTTCTCGCTCTGGCGCTTGTCGTATTCGGCCTTGCCTTTGGCGAGGGCGACTTCGCATTTCACCAGGTGGCCCTTCCAGTAGATGGCGGTGCAAATACAGGTGTAGCCTTTTTGTTGCACGGCGGCGCTAATTTTGTCGAGCTCGCGGCGATGCAGCAGTAGTTTGCGGCTGCGGTTGGGCTCGGTGACGTAGTGGGTGGAGGCAGTGGGCAGGGGTTGAATATTGGCGCCGAACAGCAGGGCTTCGCCATTTTGAATATGGACGTAGCTGTCGGTGAGCTGGACTTTTTTCTCGCGCAGGCTTTTTACTTCCCAGCCCATGAGTGAGATGCCCGCTTCGAATCTGTCGTCGATCTGATAATCGTGACGCGCACGTTTATTGACGACGATGGTGTTGGAGGCGGACTTTTTTTTCTTTGCGGATTTGGCCATGGCGCAATTATACGGTCTGGCATCGGTACTGCCTATGCCTGCGTGGTGAGTCGAGCGCTTATATTCAACGTTATTGCGGTTTTGTGCGGCCGGGGCAAGGGGTACAATGGCGGCCTTTCCTACAAATGAGTCCCGTCTTGAGTCAGACAAAGCCCTATCCGGCGTGGAGCAGTCGCTGGGTGTTTATTATGGCGGCAACCGGTTCTGCGGTTGGCCTCGGCAATATCTGGAAGTTTCCCTATATCACCGGCGAAAACGGCGGCGGCGCCTTCGTGTTGGTGTATCTGGTGTGTATTTTACTGCTGGGTATTCCAGTGATGGTGGCTGAGGTGATGCTCGGTCGGCGCGGTCGGCAGAGCCCGGTCAATGCCATGCGCGAGCTCACTCGTGAAGCGGGTTTGCACGGTTTCTGGAATAGCATCGGCTGGCTCGGTGTGGTCGCCGGGTTGTTGATTCTGTCTTATTACTCGGTGATTGCGGGCTGGGCGCTGGCCTATATTCCAGAGATGGGCAAGGGTACGTTTCAAGGTGCGGGGGTGGTCGAGTCTCAGGCTTTTTTCGACGCGCTGCTGGCCGATAAAAGCCGTTTACTGGCCTGGCAGAGCTTGTTTATGGTGTTGACCGTGGGCGTGGTGGCCTGCGGTGTGGTCAAGGGCCTCGGTGTTGCGGTGCGGATTCTCATGCCGCTGTTATTTGTTTTACTGCTGGCGATGCTGGTTTTTGCCTACCGCGAGGGTGACTTTGCCGCCGCCGCTACATTTTTATTCCGCCCAGATTTTGGCGCTCTTACCGGTCGCTCTGTGCTGGAGGCCCTGGGCCACTCCTTTTTCACCCTGAGTTTAGGCATGGGTTCGATTATGGCCTACGGCGCCTATATGCCGGCCGATGCCAGTATTGGCAAAACGGTGCTGGTTGTTGCGCTGTTAGACACCCTGGTTGCGCTGATGGCGGGCATGGCTATTTTCCCCATTGTGTTTGCCAATCCGAGTATTAATCCGGCGGCGGGGCCTGAGCTGTTGTTTGTCAGTTTACCGGTGGCCTTTGGTGCCATGCCGGGTGGTTTGTTGGTCGGTATGTTGTTCTTTATTCTGGTCACCATTGCCGCCTGGAGTTCGGCCATATCGCTGATTGAGCCGGGGGTCGCCTGGTTGATTGAGCAGCGTGGCTTTAATCGCTTTTCGGCAAATATCTTGCTGGGCCTTATGGCCTGGGCACTGGGTCTGGGCACTATATTGTCATTCAATGACTGGTCCGGTGTTACCTTCGGTGGCTTTACCTTTTTTGCCGCCATGGATTTTTTGACCTCGCGCATTATGTTGCCGCTGACGGGTTTGTTTATCGCTATATTTGTCGGCTGGGTGATGCCACGTATGACCGCGAAAAGTGAGCTTAATGGCGACAACTCGAAGATGTATGGCCTCTGGTTGTGGGTGTTGCGCTACATCTGTCCACCGGCCATCGGCGTGGTGCTGTTGGTCGGCCTGTACGACACGTTTGCAGCGGCTAATTAGGGGTGGCGATATGAAAACAACCGCTATCCAGCGCAGCGCGCTGGTACTGCACTCAGCCCAGGCGATGTTCGATTTAGTCAATGATATTGAGGCCTATCCCCAATACATGGATGGTTGCACCGGTGCCGAGGTTGTGTCGCGGGACGATAAAGAAATTATTGCCCGGCTCGATTTGCGCAAGGCGGGCATTAGCCACAGCTTTACCACGCGCAATCATTTGTCGGCACCTCAATTGGTAGAAATGACACTGGTCGATGGGCCCTTTAGTTATTTTCAGGGTGTCTGGCAGTTCAAGGCCTTGCAGGAAGATGCGTCGAAAGTCAGTCTCGATCTTGAGTTCGCCTTCAAAAGTGGCGTGCTGAATAAAGCCGCCGGTAAGTTATTTACCCGGGTGGCCAATAATTTGGTGGCGGCGCTGGTGCAGCGCGCTGATACGATACTGCCAGCTGCCGATAATGAGTGAAGTGCGGGCTGTAGTGCTAAGTCAACTTGTGGCAAGTCATGTGAGGTTGTGTAGAAAGTGATGCAAGAACAAGCGCCTGAAACGATAGCGCCCGAAACCATAGAGGTAGAGGTGGCCTACGCGCTGCCCGATAAGCAAAAAATTATGACTCTGCAAGTGTCGCCCGGTACCACGGCGCGCCAGGCAGTGCGCGCGTCAAATATTGTCGCGGTGTTTCCCGAGATCGATATCGACGCTGCGCCCCTGGGTATTTTCAGCCACACCCTGGGTACGAAAGGTATGCCCTCCGCCGAGGAGTATGTGTTACAGCCGCTGGACAGGGTGGAAATTTATCGTGCGCTGATTGTCGATCCCAAAGAGGTGCGCAAACAGCGTGCCGCCAAAGCTCGGGAAGAACGAGCGGCACAAAAAGCGCAACAAAAAGCTGAGTAATCGTTTGAGTTTACAGTGTTGGCCAGATTGAGCTGACTCACTGAGTGGCTGTCGGGGCCTCGGCGTCGAGTTTGGCTGGCGATGGCAGCGCCTGGGTTTGGGGCGCATCTTGTGCTTCTGTTTCATCGGTCGCTGTGGCTTTTAAGCTACTCGGCAGGTAATCACCACTAAAGTGGCTGAGGGTATTGCCCTCAAAAAAGAGTGTGATTTTTTCGCGCATCTCTTTCCGGCCGGGGCGTTTAATACTGTAATAGTAGTCCCAGCGGTCCTGGTCGAAGGTGTCCATTAGCAGGGGAGTACCGAGGATATAACGCACTTGCGAGCGGGTCATGCCGGGGAGCAGCTGGTCGACCATCTCCTGGTTGACGATATTGCCTTGCTGCACTGTCACCTTGTGAATGTCGGGGTATTTGAGGTAGGAGCAGCCGTTTAATAGCGCGGCGGTAACAATTAAGAGGGCCAGGGGAAAGCGGCTTGGCATTTGGGGTTCCAGTCTGTGAATCGAACGGGGATAATACCCTATTCACCAAATCTGTGAGAAGAGGTCATCAATGTCTCAGGGCAATCAAGAACTGAAAAAAGCGGGTTTGAAGGTGACGCATCCCCGTATCAAAATCTTACAAATTATGGAGAGCGAAAAACAGCGCCACCTGAGTGCCGATGACGTGTTTCGCTGCCTCCATGAAAAAGGTGAAGATGTGGGCATTGCCACGGTCTATCGGGTGCTGACGCAATTCGAAACGGCGGGTTTGATACAGCGCCACAGTTTTGATTCGGGGCCGGCACTTTATGAACTCAACCGTGGCGAGCATCACGATCATATGATTTGTGTCGATAGTGGTGAGGTCTCGGAATTCCACAGTGAGGAAATCGAGGCCCTGCAACGGCGCATCGCCGCCGAAAAAGGTTACGAGTTGATAGGCCATAGCCTGGTGCTCTACGTTAAGCCCAAAGCATAGAAAGAGTGTTGTTTTTCATTGTCAGTGTGTTCGTTACTACTGACTGAAAAAGTTAACAGGGGTGTTGTTTAGCGCCCCGCGAATGAGGAGAAAAAAGTGGAAGACATTAGTTTGCAGTCGCGAATCGACGTGCTCAGCGAAGAGCAGGTGATGATTCAGGATAGTGCTGTCGCGTTTATCGCCCAGGACGAAGAGCTTAAAAAAGTCCGTGAAAACCGTTTTAGCCAGCCCGGCTACGATGCACAGACCTGGGCCGAAATGGCTGAAGCCGGTTGGTTGGGTTTTTTGGTGCCGGAAGAATATGACGGCATTGGCCTGACCTTTTCCGATCTTAGTCTGGTCTTAATCCAGCTCGGCAAGGGGCTGGTACCGGCACCCTTTTCTGCCACCGCCGTACTGGCGGCGCGAACTATTGTTAAAGGTGATAACGAATCTTTCAAAAAAGCCCGATTACCGGCGCTGATCAGCGGCGAGTGGAAACCCGCCGTGGCCTGGCAGGAAGCCCGCGCAACGCTGGATGTCAACGCTAAAAACGTCACTTGTACCGATGGCAAATTGAACGGCCAAAAACTCTTTGTGCCCGATGCCGGTGGTGCCGATGACTTCATCGTTTCTGCGGCAACAGCCGAGGGCACAGCCCTGTATCTGGTTGAGAAAGACGCCAGCGGCCTGAGCATTGAATACGCCCAGCGCGTCGATGGTGGCTTTTACGCCACGCTGACATTTAACAATGTCGCGGCGGGTGAGCAAGTCGCCAGTGCTGCCGTGGCCGAGCAAGCGTTGGCCAGCGCACTGGACGAGGCACGCGTTGCCGCCAGCGCCGAGTTGCTGGGGGTGATGACCCGCGCTCTGGAAATCACTGTCGACTATTTGACCCAGCGGGTGCAGTTCGACAAGCCCATCGGTAGCTTCCAGTCTCTGCAACACAAGTCTGTCGACCTGTTTGTGCTGTCGGAAATTTCCCGCTCGGTACTGCTACAAACCACGGCGCTATTTGACGGCGATGCCTCCGTTGAGGCGCGCGCCATTGCCGCCAGCCAGCTGAAAGCGCGCTGTGGCGATGCGGCCCTGCAAATCACTAAAGATGCTATCCAGTTACACGGCGGCATCGGTTATACCGACGAGTGCAATATCGGCCTCTATCTGAAAAAAGCCATGTACCTCTCCTCCCTGTGGGGCAACCCCTCCGCCCACCGCAGTCGTTATGCGTCTCTTGTGTTGTAAATAGCGCACCTTCAATTTGCCCTGTTTAACGTAAGTAACGACACCATTTTAGTTTTGAGGAGAGACAATGACTGATTACAACGCAATGGCGGATGATGACTTCCGCAAAATGCTCTGCGACTGGTTGGTTGCGAATTACCCCGACGAGCTGCGCTTTCCGTCAGCGCGCATGCACTGGGATCAGTGCGGCGACTGGTATATGACCCTGGCCAAAAAAGGCTGGTTGGCGCCGGGCTGGCCTGCTGAACACGGCGGCATGGGGCTGGATGCCAATAAACTGCTGATTTTGATGGAAGAGTTCGAAGGTTACGGCGTCGGCCGCACACCAGATCAGGGCATGACCATGATCGGGCCGCTGTTAATTCAGTACGGCAGCGAAGAGCAGCGCAAACACTACCTGCCGAAAATATTGAATGGCGAAAATATTTGGTGTCAGGGTTATTCCGAGCCGGGTGCGGGTTCTGATTTGGCCAGCCTGCGTACCGCAGCGGTGCGCGACGGCGATGACTATGTGGTCAATGGCCACAAAATCTGGACCACTCTGGCGATGGACGCCAATATGATCTTCACCCTGGTGCGCACCAATAAAGAGGGCAAGAAGCAGCAGGGCATTACCTTTTTGCTGATTCCTCTCGATAGTCCCGGCATCACCGTGCGGGGCATCGACAACCTCGGCATGCACGATGAATTTGCCGAAGTGTTTTTTGACGATGTGCGCGTGCCCGTTGCCAACGTCGTGGGTAAAGAGAATGACGGTTGGACTATCGCCAAGGCCCTACTCGGCCACGAGCGTATTTTTATCGGCAGCCCAAAGATGGCGTCGCTGGCAATGAATCGCCTCCAGGCGCTGGCTGAAAGTGCCGACATGTTCGCCGATCCCCTCTTTGTTGAGCGCTACATCGCACTGAAACTGGATATCGAAGATCTGGCGGCGGCCTATCGACGCTTTGTCGAGGTGCTCAAGCGCGGCGGTAAAATTGGTGCGGAAGTGTCGATGCTAAAAATTTGGAATACCGAAACCCAGCAGCGCATCACCGATTTGATGCTCGATGTGGCTGGCGAAAACTGCGGTGTCTCCGATGCCATCCCCGCCGGTGATACGGCTGTCAGTGCGCCGGGTGAATTTATTGGCGCCCGCCCGACCACTATTTATGGCGGCAGTAACGAGATTCAGCGCAATATTCTCGCCAAAGCCGTGCTCAAGTTGCCCAGCTAGTTTTTCAGCGCTGCAATTGGTTTTTCTAGTTTGCTAACGATAGCGGGGCGCTTAGCTCGCCCCGAGATTTAAAAATAAAAGGTAGATCACAATGGATGATCAGGCGTTTCGCCTTCAGGCCCGCGAGTGGCTAGAAGCTAACTTCCCCCAGGAGATGCGCTTTCCACCGCGCCGACTGGATTTCAATCAGGCCATGGACTGGCATAAAAAGCTCAACGAAAAGGGCTGGGTCGCCCCCGGTTGGCCCGAGCAGTACGGCGGCATGGGTCTCAGCCCCTATCAGCAGATTATTTTTGCCGAAGAGCTCGATAAAGTCGGCGCTTTTATTATCCCCAGCTTTGGTGTGACCATGCTGGGGCCGCTGTTGTTAGGCTACGGTACTGATGAGCAGCGGGCAGAATATTTGCCAAAAATCCTTTCCGGTGAGCACATCTGGTGCCAGGGTTACTCCGAGCCGGGCGCGGGTTCAGATTTGGCCAGCCTGCGAACGTCCGCTGTGCCCGATGGCGATGACTACATTGTCAATGGCCAGAAAACCTGGACCACTATGGCCCAGCAGGCCAACTGGGTCTTCCTCTTAGTGCGCACCGATAAAGACGCCAAGAAGCAAAAGGGCATTAGCTTTTTACTGGTGCCCATGGATACACCGGGCATCACCGTGCGTGAGATCGACAATATTGGCGGTTACTCCGAGTTTGCCGAGGTCTTCTTCGACGATGTGCGAGTGCCGCGCAGCAATATGGTTGGCGAAGTGAATCAGGGCTGGACCATGGCCAAAGCTCTTTTAGGCGCGGAGCGAATATTGCTTGGCAGCCCGAAATTGGCGAAATTCCCTATGCAACGGCTGAAAGCGCTGGCCACTGACTTCGGTCTGTTCGAAGACGCGGTCTTCAAAGAACGCTTCACCAAATTGCACATGGATGTTGAAGATTCAGTGGCGGTCTATGTGCGCATGCTTGAAGTGTTGCGACGCGGCGAAGTGCTGGGGCCGGAAGTGTCTATCTTGAAGCTGGCGGTGACGGAAATGTTTCAGCAGGTAGCGGATTTAATTCTTGATGCTGCCGCTGAATTTGGTGGCACCGAAGCCGTTATACCACTGTCGGATGGCTCCTCTTATAAGCCAGCGAACACCTACTACCTATCGCGACCGTCCACTATTTATGGCGGCAGCAGCCAGGTGCAGCGCAATATTCTTGCTAAAGCGGTGTTGAAGCTGCCGGGCTAAAGAGTTTGTTGATAAAAGAAACCCTATTGTGACGATCGTGCCGTCGCAATAGGGTAAAGCCTGGAGAATAGAGTCGGCTTAGAAAAGGGCTGGTAGTGCTAAAAAGGGCATGCTTAATTGCAGTAGTCCCACCGCGCCGATGATGGCTAGCGACAAAGTGAGTATGCCGAGCAGTGGCCAGTCAGCGTGTAAATGTAAAGGGTGTTCCCGAAAAAAGTGTGAATCGTGTTTGTGGAACATGATGACTTCCTCCATGGAGATTGTTGGCTTTAATGCGTAGCGCGCTATGTTGACGCCGCAGCGGATTATAATAAAATGAAACGAGTATTGATAATGATACTCATTTATAGTATCGCCTCTTGAGTTTGTCAGTGTTCGTTATTTTCCTATAAAAAACCCCTGCTGCCGTTTTGCGTTTTGCGTTATCGGCAACAAGGCGGGTAGTTTCAATAGCGTTCTGCTTTTTATTTTGCCCGGGCTGATATTGTCAGCCTTAACCGCCACCGCTTAAAAGGGCGTTGGCGAGGATAGAAAGGGCGTGCTCACATGGGCTATCTGTAGTAGTTCTGCGATAGCGATAGTTAAGACCATAAGGCCAGCTGCAATGCTGGTGCTAAGTCGTTTTTTACAGGCTTGTGATGCGCAGTTGATAGACATAGTTCTTTCCTTTCTTTGGGTTCACTCAATGGTTTCAAGTAAGATGAGGGCTTCGTCTTACTTGGCTTGGAAAGAATACTAGTCTCCTTGCCCCTATGTGTAAATTCACACAAAGTGCAAACAACTTGTGCAATAATGCACGGATGAATGATTGGGATGATTTGCGCTATTTCCTCGCCGTGGCAAGAAATAGCAGTGTTTCTGGGGCGGCTGTGGAGCTTGGTGTTAACCACTCCACCGTTTCTCGCCGCATAAATGCCTACGAAAAAAAACATGATGTGCGTTTATTCGAGCGCCTGCCTCAGGGTTATGCCATGACCCAGGCGGCGGAGAATATTTATCGCTACGCGCTGGAGATTGAAGAGCGCACGCAGATTGTTGAGCGAGAGTTGTTTGGCCGCGATACGCGCCTGCAGGGCAGGCTGTGTATTACCTCCTACCACAGCACGTTCAATGAGCTGGTGATTCCTGCGCTGCACAGTTTTTCTGCAGCATACCCGGAAATCGACCTCGAGCTTTCTGTCACTGCCGATGTGCGCGATCTATCGGCGCGGGAGGCGGATATCGCCATTCGCGGCACACCGCAGCCACCGGATCACCTGATTGGCAAAAAAGTGGCCGACTTTGGCAGTGCTATCTATACCGCCGAAAGTTATCAGGCCCGCCAGCCTCGGCGCCCCGAGGTGATTCTCTGGCGCGACGAGATGCAGCTCCCCGAGTGGGCGGTCGCGCATTTTCCCGATGCGCGGGTGGTGCTGCGGGTGGATGATGTCACCGCGATGCGCACCGCTGTGCAGGCGGGCCTCGGCATGGCGAGACTGCCCAGCTGGGTGGCTGACGTCTGCCCTGACTTATTCCGCTTAAAGCTTGATATCCCGTCAATGGGCTGGGGCTTGTGGGTTTTGATTCACGCCGATTTGCGCTCCACGGCACGGGTTCGTGTGTGCCGCGATTTTTTGATCGAAACACTGGAGAAAAAACGTGACTTGATTGAGGGCCGCTGTTCAAACTACCTGTGAGCGGGGTAAAGTTCCTGGCTCAAACATTCGCTGCAGAAAACGCTAATAAAAAAGGTCTCAGTTCTATGGAAACTCCCCTTACCGGCGGCTGCTTTTGCGGCGCCATTCGCTATCGCATTACGGCACCGCCTTTCGGTCAGGCGAACTGTCACTGTCGAGCCTGCCAGCGCGCCACCGGTGGTGCCTTTGCCGGTGTTTTACTGGTGCCCACCGAGGCCCTTGAGGTGGCGGGTGAGTACCGTGAATTCACCGAGCTCGGCGATAGTGGCAACAAGGTGAGCCGGGGTTTTTGCCCGCAGTGTGGTAGTACTCTGTTTGCCCGTACCACGCGCATAGCGTCGATGCGCCCGGTGTACGCGGCGACTCTGGATAAGCCCGAATTGTTTACGCCCACCCTCGATGCCTGGGTGGATTTTGCCCAGCCCTGGGTGACAATGGATGAAAGTTTACCCAAATATCGGCGCGACTTGCCGGCTGAATGCGCGGGTCTGCCCGCACCGAAAAATCGCCGGCCGCGCCCTGTTGTAGGTAGTTAAAGAGAAATGCCGCCATAGGTAGTTTATGTTTGACGAAGGTGCGCTACTTGCTGTTAAGATAAAGTGACAGCGCTTGACCTGCGTTAATGCAGAGCGAGTGCTAGCGAGCACAATAATAAATCGTCAACACTATCGCTAGAGCGGGACACGGTATGGATCTGGATTTAATCGAGCAGGGCGGCCCTGTTGTTATTGTTTTAATTGGCCTGTCTATTGTTGGCTTGGCATTGGTTTTTTTCAAATTATTTCACTATCGCCATTACTCAATGGCCAAAATTCGCAGCATAGAAGGCGCTATTGATCTGTGGATTGGGGGTGACAAACAGCAGGCACTCGATGGGCTAGATAAAATCCCCGGCCCCTACGCCGCCATGCTCGGACAGGGTATTCGCTGGCTGGATAAGGGTGACAAAGAGCAAGCCTCAATTCGCGAAGAACTTAATCGTCAGGGCCAGCAAGTCGTTTCCCAGGTCAACGGCATGAACGGCTTTGTCGAGCAAATTGCCTACTTGTCACCGATGCTCGGTTTGCTCGGCACCGTGCTGGGCATGATTGATGTGTTTCGCGGCCTCGCCAATCAGGGGGGTGGCGGTGACACAGGTGCTCTCGCCGGGGGCATTTGGGAGGCGCTAATGACCACGGCGGTGGGTTTGACCGTGGCTATTCCCTTCGCACTGATTTACTACATGCTCGACAGCCACGCGACAACGATTCGCCGCAGTATGGAGGATCAGTTGACCCGCCTGTTCACGGTCAAGCTGTACGGCAAGTCTTAAGCTAGCCCCCCACAGGCGACTCCGACATGCACCTGCAATCTCACCATCGCAAAGCACTGCGCCGCATCAGTCTTACGCCACTGGCTGATCTGGTGTTTATCTTGCTCGTTTTCTTTATTCTCGAAACCAGCTTTGTTGAGTTCCGGGAAATTGCTTTTAAAGTGCCCGATGAGCCGACCACGGCGAGTCATGCGGCGGGCGAGAGCCTGAGCATACAGGTCTTCCCCGGTGGCAAATTGTGGATAGAGGGTGAGTCGCTGGCACTGACAGACCTCACTCCCTGGCTTCTGCGTAAGCAATTGGGCGAAGAGACCGCGGTGGTGCTCAAAGCGCAGGACCGTGTGGCCCTGCAAACGCTGGTCGAAACCATGGACCTGCTGCGGGCTCAGTCATTGTCGCGGGTACAGATACACGCGCTGGGAGATAACTAGCGATGTTTAACCTCGGTGGTGAGCACGAGCAGCGCAAGCAGCTCGATGGCAATATGCTGCCGGTCATTAATATGACCTTTTTACTGCTGCTGTTTTTTATTGTGGTCGGCAGTTTTAGCGAGACCTATAACAAGGACATCGCGCCGCCCCAGTCGAGCAGCGAGTCGCTGACGGCGGATGCCGAAGAGCTATCCCTCAGTGGTGATGGCAAATTGTGGTGGCGGGGAGAGAGCACAACACTGGCGAACTGGGCCAGTCAGTTGCAGGCAGAGGGCCAGGCAGTGCCCTCGCGAGTCAGCTTGCGCGCCGATGGCCGCACACCCGCAGCAGTCATTATCCCCCTGATCGACGAGCTTAAATTGCTCAAAGTTAGCCGGGTGGCACTGGTCACTGTGAACGACCCCGGTATGCTCTAGTGGCAATATTGGGGTCGCCATTGGGACAGCTGTCTAGCCGCCTGAAAACCCTTGGCCTGTGGTTGGCACTACTACTCATTTCCCTCGGCATCCACCTGGTGTTGACCTGGCAGGCCTCCCTGCACATTCTGACCATTGAGCCGCTGACGGCCAATAGTGCTGAGGAAGTTGAGATCTTACTCGACCTGGCCGAGCCGCAAGCCGAGAAAGAAGAACTGGTTTTTGAAGAGGCCATAGAGTTTGAACCACCGCCGGTACTGGTGCCGACCGCAGCGCTGGCGCCACCGCCACCGGAGGTCAACCTGGCCATGGAGGCCGCCGCCGGGGGTGAAAGTGCCGCCGGTTTTTCTGCCCCTCTACTGTCGAATATCGCCACCGCCGGGGAGGGTCTAGCCGGATTTGGTAGCGGTGTCGGCACCGGCCTCGGCCAGTCGGCGAATCAGTTTGCCGCCTATGTTCAGGGCTTGCGCGAGACCGGCCTCGACGTGGTGTTTGTGGTCGACTCGACCGGCTCCATGGACTGGGTGATCGATGAGGTGCAGCGACGCATTGTCGACATCGTCGACGTGGTGCGCCCTCTAGTGCCAGTTTCACGCTTTGGCGTGGTTGCCTATCGCGATGTCGGTAGTCCGTCTTACGTCACTCAGCATCAGGTATTAACGTTCAGCCTCAATAAACTGAGCCGCTTTTTAAATAATTTGAGTGCCGAGGGCGGTGGCGATTTTCAGGAGGCAGTGTATGAGGGCATGAAGGTCGCCACTGAAAAAAGCGGTTGGCGGCTGGGGGCTAAAAAAGTCATTATTTTGATTGGCGATGCGCCACCCCATCAGGATTCTTTTCAGCGCTTACTGGCGGTCAACCGCGAGTTTGCCAGTGGTCACGGGCAAATTTCGACTCTCGATGTCAGCCACCACGCCAACCCCGCAGTGCTCGAAGCCAAGCTCGGTCGACCGGTGAACCGGGCTTTCTACACGGACACGGCGATGCTCGACTACCAGCTAATGGCGGAGGCTGGTGGTGGAACCGCCTCTACCCTCGATGGCGATGTGCACATCACCCGCCAGCTGGTGTCACTGATTATGGGCGGCCAATTTGCCCGTGAGATGGCGCTCTTGCTGGAGGGTTTTTAATGGCCCTGTTGCAGAGAATGTATCGCACAGCTCAGTGCTGTTTACTGTTGATGGCACTGGGCGGGGCGGCCAACACGCTGGCAACGCCGCCGGTGGCGCTGGCGAAACTACTAGAACAGTCAACTCAGGTGACGACACCCCGGGCGAGCAAAGCACTGCTGGTGCAAATTCAGCAAAGTTTGGCAGTGGATCTGGAGAGTTTGACGACGCAGGATTTTGTCAGCGCCGCCGATGCCTATGGCCATCTGGTGGCAGGTGCCCGCGAAGAAAGTGGGGGCAAGGCCGATTTTGAACACTTGATCAGTCGCGGCGCGAGTTTTTACCAGCGCTGTCGGGCCAAGATCCGCAATCTCGAAGAGGCCACTGGCGACCGGGAAGCGGCACTGGAGACCCTTTATCGCTCCGACATTTGGCACGATATTAACTACGCGCTGTCGGCGTTTAATTACTGGCAGGCCTGGGGCAAGCTGGGCCTGGCTCACAACTATCGGGGCGAGCAGGAGCAGGTCAAGTGGCTGAACGAAGCCGAGCACGGTTTTCAGACCTCATCCGTACGCATTCTCTATCCGGGCATCGTCTACGGTAGCTGGCTGGGCATGGCCTATGTCGCCCAGGCTCGGGGTGATGAGGGCCTGGCCGAGCAGCGTTTTCGCCGTTTGGTGATGGCTCTGGCGGGGGATGAAGACAACCCGGTACGCACCGCAGCCGAAACAGAACTCACCTTGTTGGCGATTCGCAAAGGCGAGCTGCCCACACTGCCACCGATGGCCGATGAGCCACTGACACCGAGCACGGCCAGAGTCTATCAAGAGCAGGCTTTTATGCTCTTACAGCGCCAGCGTGATACCCAGACTGGTGCGCTGGAAGCGGCGGTGCGCTTGAAGCGCGTGATCGAAATGGGCTTTCTCAACGACGCATTATTGAATCGTATTATTGCCTACCGCGATGAAATAGCCGGTCGCGATATTGGTCTCTTGAGTCTTTATGTCGACACCGAATACGCTTTCGCCTGGCACCAATACGACACCACGGTGCTGAAATACCGGGCTTTTGTCGAACAGGGTGGTCTCGATTTGCCGGTTAACCTCCGCGTACTGCAATACCACTACGCGGTCGCCCTGCTGGAAATACAGCTGGCGCGCGAGGCGCTCAAGGTGGTGGAAAACTTACAGCATGAAACCGACCTGCCCCAGCCCGTGGCCAAAGCCCTGCCCAAGTTGAAATTTCTGATCGCCATGGATCTCTACCAGCGGCGTGACAACAGCGCCAATCGCAAGCGCGTGTTGGCCGAGGCCGAATACTTTTTGCGGCTCAGCCCCAGTGACGGGGATGTGGGTAGCGCCCACCTGCTGATCGGACAATTGAGTGCCGACCCCGACAAGGCGAGCCGTCACATGAAGGCTGCCAGCAAGGACAAAAAGCTCAAGGGCAGTGTTGCCATGAGCCAAATGCAGCGCGCTATTGGCGACTTTAACCGGGCGGTCATTAAAGTGGATGCCAGAGCCCAGCAAAAGCAGGCTAAAAAGGTCCTGGCAGCGCTGGCAGAACTACGTCGAAACCAACGTAAAAAGCCCTGGTTTCGTGCGGTGTCGCTGCAAATGCGTGCGGTGCTGGCCGAAGATCTCGAGCGGGTGCTGCGCGACATTAATGAGATGTACGCAGACGCGGAAGCTTATCCGGACAAGGAGGAATACCGGCTGGATCAGCGCGTGCGCCGGGTTTTAATGTGGGCGGAGCTGCGCGCCCGGGATAGCTATCAGCAGGGGCAAACCCTGGCTGTTTTTATTGGCGAGCTAGCGCACGCGCCCAGTGATGCCATGGTGCAGAAAGAGGTCTACCAATTTTTGTTGGCAAAAGAACAACAGGGAGGCTACGCTCAAATAGTCGCTTTAGCAGAGGCTTTTTACCCAGCTTTGCAGGGCCAGCCACAGGATCAACGGCAGTTGCGGCTACTGCAAATTCGCGCGGCGAATGCATTGGGGGAGGGACAGCGCGCCTATCAAATTGCCGAGCAGCTGATTGCCGACTTTGCCGATTCTGGCGATGCCTGGGTCGCTTTTGCGCAAAGCGCTGAGCAAATGGAGCGCTGGTTTGAGGCGGAGCGGGCCTGGGCGAAGATCACTGTAGGGCAGCCCCAGGGTTCCCCCCGCTGGCGTGAGGCAATGTTTAAACGCAGTGCCGCGCTCACGGCGCAAAGCGCTGCCGAGACCGAAGGTGACAGTGGGCAAAAAGAGGACGCTACCGATCCCGCGCAGTGCTCACTACTGGCCAGATTATCTGTCTACCGACGTTTGATGGCTGCAGCGCAACAGCGAGAGTTGGACAAAGGTATTAAACAGCAAAGTTGTACAAGCATAAAAAATGCTCGAAAGTAAGAGGACGCTCGAAAGTAAGAGGACGCTCGAAAGAAAGCTGCTCGGGTGGAACATAGTAGGGAGCTTGGTTCAGCACGTTTTGGTCTGGTTTTAAAGGAGACGAGATGAGAATTCGCAAATATGATTTCAACTACGGGCGCCGCCACTTTATGGGCCAGCTCAGTAAAGGTGTGCTGGCAACCGGGGTACTGTCGCCGCTGTGGAAAGCGATCGCCGACACCGGTGATATCGCCGGTGTCTACCCCGACGAGCTGATGTCGATTGAAAGTTATACCAAGGGAAAAATCAGTACCGGGGATATGATTAACGCCGACAATGTTGAGCATGTCAAAGATCTGCTCGATCCTATTCGCTACACCCAGGTGTCGCAGATGGGTCGGCAAATGCGCATGATCGACACCACGACTGACATTATGAAACTCAGCGCCTGGGAATATAACGAGGCCACACTGCGCAATTACGGCAAGGCAATGTTTGATGCCAACGGCAATGTGGTGACGAAAGAGGGCAAGCCCTGGATAGGCGGCAATCCCTTTCCAGATCCGAAATCGGCCTTGGAAGTGTTTGCCGGCATCACCCTCAGCTGGGGCCGCCACGA
The DNA here is from genome assembly GCA_018069465.1 of Gammaproteobacteria bacterium. GTDB lineage: Bacteria > Pseudomonadota > Gammaproteobacteria > Pseudomonadales > Porticoccaceae > Reddybacter. The sequence goes on from JAGPUW010000002.1 coordinate 51,380, forward strand.
CGCCTCGTTTTACGCTATTAAGGAACAGGACGTTGGCCCCGATGGCGATGTTGAATATGAGTATGAGTTGGGCTGGGCTGAGATGTCACCTGTGGCCAGAACCGTACTCGAGCCCAAACCCTATTGGCCGGGCCACGAAGACAAGCTGCGTTATCAATCGGTATTTTTTGTCAGCCCCAACGATATTGCCGGCACCTCGTTTTTGAATGTCTGGCATTACGACCAGCGCCGCTTTCCCGATTTGAGTGGCTATTTACCGGCGTTTAAGCGGGTGCGACGCTTTCCGACCAATCAGCGTTTTGAGCCAATGATTCCCGGTTCAACCCTTTATCTCTCCGATGCATGGACGGCGGGTGATCCCTTTCTGACCTGGGGCAACTACAAGGTGGTGGGCCGCGGCCCCACTTTGGCGGCTATTTCACGCAGCTGGAATTCACAACACGAAAACTGGGAGGGCACTACTCACGGTGGCCCCAAGGGTAATACTTTCTGGGATATGGATGTCGAGCTAGTGCCCGAGGCCATCGTCGTTGAAGCCGAGCCGGTGAAATTCCCCCGCGCACCCATTAGTAAAAAGCGCGTCTGGTTTGATGCCCGTACCTTGCTGCCACTGGCGATGGTTTCCTACGATCGCAGGGGCGAAATGTTTCGCTCCTTCGACGGTGCTGCATCGCTTTACACCGATGGCGAAAATACCGTTTACGATGGCAAGCATCCCTATGCCTCCTGGACCCGGGTGCACGCCCACAATATCCAGGTCAACCGCATGGCCCGACTGGCTCAGGTTAAAGAAATTTCTGGCGGCTATAAAACCAGTGTTAATGAAGATAACCTCTACGATAAGTTTTTAACTCAGTCGGCGATTAGGCGCCTGGGTCGATAAAAAGCGTATTGATACCCCCGAAGGGGGGGGTAGACTTGCTTATTATTGCTGTATAAATAGCCCTCAATAAAAGGATTTATGCCTCATGCCAGGTGCAAGGAATCGAGTGCTAAAAGCTTTTTGTCTAATGGGGGCCTTGTTTTTTGGCTTGTCAGCTTGTGATCAAAACTCAGAGACTACAGCGAATAGTAAGGCTGTAGAATCTCTCGATATTGTTAATATTGGCCGACTTATTTGCGGTGGCCACTTACCCTTAGCTATCGTTGAAAAGAAATACCAGCAACAATTAAAAACCTTTCAACTACACACCGTGCAAAATCACGACTGGAATGATGTTGTGGTCGATTTGTCATCGGGTAAGTTGGCGGGTACGTTTATTTTGTCACCGCTGGCAATGAACTTAATACGTGAGGGCTTTCCTGGCAAAATAGTCTTATTGGCCGATCGCAATGGCAATGGTTTTGTGTTGTCTAAAAATATTAAATCAATCGATCAGTTGAAAAGCCAGCGCGCGATTATTGCCGTCCCCCATCTGTATTCACAGCACCATGTTTTATTACATGAGCTATTAAAGCAGCACGCCATCCCAACAGAGAACATCAAGGTTTTGGGGATGCCGCCTAGAGATATGATTCATTCTTTGCGCAGCGGGGAGATTGATGGCTTTGTGGTGGGTGAGCCAGAGGGCAATCGCTCTTTGAGCCAGGGTGTCGGCTGGATGGCGGCAATATCACCGCAGATCTGGCAAGACCATATGGATCACGTCTTCCTTGTGTCAGATACTTTTATTAATGAGCAGCCTGAAAAATTACAGGAGTTGGTTCAGCAATTGGTGCGGGGCGGTGAGTTTATTGAAAACAACCCCCGTGAGGCTGTCGTGATGGGTGAGGATTATACCGGCGCCCCAGCGGCAGTATTTGAGCAGGTACTGAGCACCCCACCTGACTGGATTAGCTACTCTAATATGATGGTTGATGACAAAGATATGATAAGCATGGCTGAAAAAATGGTTGAAATGAATTTATGGCCGGATGTTCCTGACAATCTCGGTAGTCAATATTTTAATATGAGTTTTGTTGAAAAAGCAGTTCGAGAAAAATAATTAAGTAATGAAATTTAAAATATCGCTTAAAAGGCTATCTGTCTTAATTATTATTTTCTCAGCACTGGTTCCAGTGCTTGTGGTAATACTTTGGTACGGGCAGGATTTATACAATCATAAGTTGAATGATGCGCTTCTCAAGGAGCAGTACGTCAATGAACTTGGAAAAATTAAAATTGAATCAGAAGTTAAGCGTTTTCAGACCCTGCTAAAAAATAAAAGCGACCCACTATCTATCCTGCTCGATGAGCCTGGCGATCAGGAAACATTGATGCAAATAAACAGCTTATTAGCGTTGATCATTAAGCGTGAGCCCGCTATTCATGAGGCTTTTCTCTTGTCGTTGTCGGGCAAGGTGCTCGCTGATGTTGACCCAGATATGGGCCTGCTAGGTGATCGAGTTTTATCGGCAAAAGAACTGGAGCGCGCAGCCATCTTGGCGGGCTTTAATAAAACCTACAGCTTACCTGAGGTAATGATTCCTTCACTGGGCAGATCTTACAAGGGATCACCTAAGTTACATGACGGAAAGTATGTATTTACCATGGCCGAGCCTGTCGGGTCACCTGTTAAAGCGGTGCTCGTTGTTATGGTTGAGGTCGATAAGTTATGGCTTGGCACACAGGATAAGAAAGACGGTGATGTTACTAAAAAAAGTAGTAACTACTTAGTTGATAGACGTGGTGTTTTATTGACGAATGTCGCTGATAGCCCCGTCAAAATGGGTGGTCTGATCACGCACCTGGAAATCGTGCGCACCGCATTAATAGATGACGCCTGGCCCGCCCGTCGTTCATATCTCGGCGTTGGCAACGAGCAGGTCTATGGCACGCTGACAAAAATCCCCTTATTAGATTGGACGCTGGTCTCGGAAGTACGCACAGCGGAGCTCATCGAGCCAATTATTGCTGACTTATCGAAAGTCCTGGTATTTACCTCGCTGGGCATGGCTATTTTTATTGCATTGGTTATGCAGGTAATGGCTAAAGCTTTAAAGCCGATAGAACATGCCTGTAAGGCGATTGATCTAGTGGCTCAGGGTGATTACGACTTTGTTTTACAGCCAGTCGGCATCCTCGAATTTGATACTTTAAATAGGGATATTACGCGGATGACAAAAGCGCGTAAGGCGGCAGAAAGCGCTTTACTGGAGAGCCAGCAGGATCTTCAGGTCACCTTGAACAGTATTGGTGATGCCGTTATTGCCTGCGATGAGAAAGGCAATGTTACACGGATGAATGCAGTGGCCGAGCAACTAACAGCCTGGTCTATTAAAGAGGCCAAAGGCCAGTCCATACAAAGCGTGTTTAATATTATCGACGCCTCCACTCGTGAAACCATCCCCAGCCCGGTAGAAAAAGTATTGAACCGTGGCGAAATTGTTTACCTGAGTAATCACACGACTCTGCTGGCAAAAGACGGCAGGGAGTATCATATTTCCGATTCGGCTGCCCCTATCCGAGATGAGAGGGGTAGTATTTTAGGCATGGTGCTGGTGTTTAATGATGTTACCGAGGCCTATCACCTGCGTGAGAAAGCGTCAGCTGCACAGCGTTTATTGCAGGAATTATTTGACGATATGGAAACCATGGTGGCGATCACCAACCCCGATGGTGTCGTCGTTTTTGCCAATAAATCACCTCTAAGCGCCTCTGGTGTTACTTTGGATGAAGTGCTGGGTAAAAGGCTGTGGGAATGCATTTGGTTTCAGGCCGATGAAAAGCTGCAGGCGAAAATGAAGAGTAACTGTGTTGAAGCGAGGGCGGGGATAAGTAATCAGCTCGATATTCAAATCACCACTCTTGCTGGCTTGTTTTGGGTCTCGTACAGCATGCATCCGGTGTTTGATGAGCACGGTGAAGTACTACAAATACTGCATGAGGGACGTGATGTTAACGAGCGAAAAATTGCAGAAGATGAATTGCGAGCCTCAGCACAACATCTCAAGCTCTACCGTGAGCAAACCCCTCTCGCGGCGATCGAGTGGAGTACTGACTTAGAGGTGATAGATTGGAATGCTGCAGCAGAAGAAATGTTTGGCTATTCGATTGCTGAAATCAGAGAGCTAAGTGTCGTTGATATTTTAGTTTCAAATGCGGACAAAGCCGCTGTTAAGGCGATAGGTAAAAGCTTAAAAGCCAATACGGGTGGGGCAAAAAGTACTCATCAAATTCTCACTAAAGACGGTAGAGTTATTTTATGTGAATGGCATAACACCTTATTGAAAGACGAGCGAGGTGTGATTATTGGTGCCGCCTCAGTGGTGATAGATATTACCGCCCAGCAAAAGGCACAGCACGATTTAATATTGAAAGAGCGGGAGCAAAGTGAGCTTTTCAACTGTATGACCGATGGAGTCATTAGTATTGACGAACATGGAAATGTTTTGCAATTTAATAAAACAGCTGAGGCGTTGTTTGGTTATTCTGCCGAAGAGATGGTCGGCAATAATGTCAGTCAACTGATGCCCGAACCCCATGCTAGTCAGCATGATGGCTATCTGCAGCGGTATTTGCAGACTGGCGACGCACATATCATTGGCTTTGGCCGAGAACTAATGGGCAGGCACAAAAGTAATAAACTCTTTCCCCTGCGCCTATTTATTGCTGAATTGCCTGTAAGTGACTCGGGTGAAAGGCGCTTTATTGGCAGCTGCCATGACCTGACTCAGGAAAAATCTCAGGAAGAGCAATTGCGACGCAGCCAGAAAATGGATGCCCTGGGCAAGCTTACCGGAGGTGTCGCCCACGATTTTAATAACATACTAGGTGTGGTGACAGGCTATGCCGACTTATTGGAAGGCATGCTGGTGGATCAGCCAAAGCTTGGTGGCTACGCTAAAGAAATACATCACGCCGGGCTACGTGGTGCCAAGCTGACAAAAAAACTATTATCATTTACTCGACAGGAAACACTTGCGGCGGCCAAGATCGACATTAACAAGCTCTTGCTTGAACAGCAGGATATGCTGCAAAAAACCCTGACCGTTAGTATTAAACTGGTTATGAATCTTGCCGACGAGCTTTGGCCGGTGTGGCTGGATAGCTCAGACCTGGAAGACGCCGTGCTCAATATGAGTATTAATGCCATGCACGCTATGGTGGATAAACCAGTGGGCGCACAGTTAACGATCCGCACTAAAAATCTAACGCTCTCTACAGTTGATGCTTCTACTTTAGGTTTGTCAAAATCGGGTAATTATGTGCAGTTAAGCCTGGTAGATACTGGTAGCGGTATGGATGAGGCTACCCGGGGGAAAATATTTGATCCTTTTTTCTCGACCAAGGGTGAGATGGGTACAGGCCTTGGGCTGTCGCAGGTATTTGGTTTTGTGATTCGAGCCGGTGGTGCGGTCAAAGTTTACTCTGAGCCAGGCCACGGCAGTGAATTTGCTCTTTACTTCCCGCGCTATAACGCTGTGAATATGGAGTCTGATGACTCTGTAATAGAAGACCATTCGGCCTTGGGTGGAAGCGAAAACATACTGGTTGTCGATGACGAGCGGGCCCTGCGCGAATTGGCTGCCGAATTATTACGCCAACAAGGTTATCGGGTATTTTGTGCTGACAGCGGTGCAGAGGCTTTAAAAACCCTTCAATCTGAAACAATCGACCTGGTGCTCTCGGATGTCATCATGCCAGAAATGAGCGGCTATCAACTGGCTGTGAAACTTAAGGCCGATTACCCACAGATTAAAATACAGTTGGCCAGTGGCTTTGCCGATGAGCGAGAGGCGACTATCGTCGACCCAAGCCTACATAATAATATGTTGCACAAACCCTATCATTCACAAGCCCTATTTAAAGCGATAAGAAACCTGTTAGATGACGGCGGACGCTAATCGCCTAAATTGCCTTACTTGACCTGCTCATCAAAAAAAATGAATGCTAACGATTACTCATAGGTGGTAATGCAATAATTAGGCTTTGAATTGACCCTTTGAGCTGTTCGGATGCAGTGTATAAAGTATGGCTACACTATCCAGATAATTTGTCTTCGCGGGCCTAGAAGCAGGCAAGGAGTCGCCCTTGCCCCCGAGTAACCTGGCTACAGTTTTTTTTCGTTTCTGCAGCACAGGCTTCCAACACTTCTTTGTGAATATTCTCCAGGGAAACGGCAGTACCCGTGAAGCCAAAAGATATTAGTACTGCAGGTAATAATGATTTTCTAAAGTCCATGAGTCTTACTCCCTGGTATTTTTTTGGTGTGTTGTGCGGCTTGTGTGACAAAGCCTATGGACAATCAAGCCGGTGTTGATGATGGGCGTCCCCATTAATTGCGGACTTGAGCCTGGCGGGAAATATGCCTTTTTGAATCTAAATTTTTTTTCGTCATTATATTAAACACAGAGGACGCGAATAATTTCTTACTTTGTGTCAGCCCTTGGCACAATGCTATTCTCTTAAAATTTGTGCAAATTCAAACCTTTTTTAAGAGATGCTCTATGCAAGCGGTAAGTGTTGAATACCAATCATTTGATGGCCTGAAGTTAAAGGGCGATCACTATGGCGACCCTGCTAACCCACCTTTAATTTTTTTACACGGTGGTGGGCAAACGCGTCATTCCTGGGGTGAGGCAGCCGAGGCGTGGCAAAGGCGGGCTGGCATGTGATTAATATGGACTCCCGTGGCCATGGCGAATCTGACTGGTGTCCACAGACCAACTATGAAATAGAAGCTTTTGTCGGCGACTTGAAGGTGGTTCTCGATACACTCAATAGCAAGCCCGTAGTGGTCGGTGCATCCAAGGGTGGCATTGTCGCGTTGGCAACTGCCTGTATGGATGAATCACTGCTGCGCGGCATTGTTCTGGTTGATGTTACGCCGCGTCTTGAACCTGCCGGTGTGGGGCGTATTCTTGATTTTATGCGCTCTCGGGCCGATGGCTTTGAAAGCCTTGAAGATGCTGCTGACACCATTGCAAGTTACACCAAGCGCAAACGCACGAGCAATCTTGAAGGTCTACGTAAAAATCTGCGCGAGCGAGAAGATGGCCGCTTTATATGGCATTGGGACCCTCACCTCATAGGCGGCGAGTTTCAGGCCAAGATACAGCAGCGCTGTATGCAGCTTTTGGATGAGTCGGTTAAAGTGACTATTCCCACTCTGTTGGTGCGTGGTGCTCAGTCTGATGTGGTCAGTCACGAAGGTGTCGAAGAATTTCGCAATGCCGTAAAACATGCGGAATACATTGATGTGCAGGAAGCCTCACATATGGTTGCGGGTGATCAGAACACGGTGTTTTCTGATGCGGTTATCGATTTTATTGGGCGGCTCGATTAATGGCCGATGCAATTAAAGGGGCTTTTAGTTAACGGAATGTTCAACTACGGTATTTTCACTATTGTTGGCTGTCACCTCTATCGAGCCATGACAGTACACGCCTTTAGTCGCCTCATCCTGACGGCGTATAGGGTACTATGCGTATCCTCTAATATGCCCCGCTAAAGTTGCCCCTATGCTCGACTCCGCCCCTCCCGTTCAAACTTGCATACAACAGCATGTTTATTCAGATGCAACAAATGGAAGTGATTCAGTGTGCAGTCCCATTATGGTTTGCCCGGTAACCGTTATCGTGCCCGCCTACAATGAAGCCGACTGTATTGCCGATACCGTCAACAGCTTGTTAGCCCAGACACTGACACCGCAAGAGATTATTGTTGTCGACGATGGCTCCACCGATAATACGGCAGATATTTGTCGTGCCTTGGGCGTTACGGTGATTGCTCCCCCAGAAAATACGGGCTCCAAGGCGGGTGCACAAAACTACGCTCTGTCACAGGTGGATACGAAATACACACTCGCCATCGATGCCGACACCACTTTAAAGAGTGATGCCCTAGAAAAATTGTTCAGCGCGATGGATGACCCAGAAGTAGTGGCGGCCTGTGGTTTTGTTATTCCTCAGCATGTGAATACTCTGTGGGAAAGGGGTCGATATGTGGAGTATCTGATGGCCTTCACTTTTTACAAGGAAGTTCAGGAATACTACGAAAAGCCACTGATTTCTTCCGGCTGCTTTTCTTTGTTTCGCACCGAATACCTACAGAAAATTAAAGGTTGGTCACTGCGCACCATGGCCGAGGATATGGACTTAACCTGGACGGCCTATCAACTGGGCAAAAAAGTCAGGTTTATTCCCAGTGCTATTTGCTACCCCATTGAGCCCCATAACTTCAACTTTATGCATAAACAACTAAAGCGCTGGGCCCATGGCTTTATACAAAATGTTCGTCTGCACTGGAAAGGTATTTTGCAAGTTCCTTTTCTGCGCTCCATTGTCACCGTCATGTGCTGGGATGCCAGTATTGCGTCAATCTTTTATTTAAGCCTGATCCCCCTATTGGCGGTGACGGTAAGCCCTGTATTCTTGCTCGGCTATATTATCGACTTGCCGATGGTCTTAGTGCCCACCTTACTTAAAGCCTACAGCCGTGGTGAAACGTGGAAAGCACTGAGCAGTATTCCCGCTTTCATGGTGCTGCGCGTTGTCAATTCAGCCATTTTTCTGCAGGCGTTGTTTAATGAGCTAGTCCTGAAAAAAACCCTCACCACCTACGAAAAGGGGCATTAATATGAATATTGGTTTACCTGGTGCAGGGATCGGTGGGCTTTATTATTTACTGTGTACTAGCCTGATGCCATTTAAAGAACTGTTTTTAACACTCACCGTCGCCGAGCATAAATTCCGTTATCGACTGGTTTTTACGCAAGTGAGCATCGCCGTTGGCATCGTCATAGGTTTGGTGGCGATGTATCAAGTGGCCAGCAATGTGTTGGGCCTTGATCTATCACTGGCCGCAGGCATGGATGGTGAGAGCCAACTATTTTATGCCACGCTGCCTGTTTTAATCAGTCTGGGATTATTGCTGCTTATTTTAATGCTGGTGGAAGTGGCCGCGTTTTTCCAAAAAAGGAAAGCACCCGCGAGGTCGTAAATGACAGGGAGTGCTGCCATTTGCGGGTGCTTGTTTCAAGATGTTCAGTCGAGGTTAGCAGCGGCCTTTTTTAGCCTGGCCGGGAGGGCAAAGGCGCGAAGTAGAGTGTTTGTTATTGCTGGGGTGCTCACTGTAGTGAGCCGAGCTATGGGGCTGCTGATCCCCGTCGTTATCTTTGGTGGTAACTGCTGTCCCCGTTGCGCCGCCCAGTGCGCCGCCGATAATCGCGCCATCCCTGCCGCCGACTTCGTTACCTATCGCTGCTCCGATAGCGCCGCCCAGGCCGCCACCGATGGCGGCATCGAGAGTGGAATCGCCAGCCTTCACCGCAAGTACTGAGGCTGACAAGCTAATGGCTAAAGCAAAGTGGGCGATTTTCATGGGCTTATATTTAATGGTGCTGTATTTCATGGGAAGATCCGTGTCGAAATATTAAGTGCGCCCATTATCATCGTTTGGCTTCCCCGTTTGGGTGACCGCGATCACGCTTCAGCTGCGCTTAGCCGTGGTGATTTACTGGAGCATTTTAGCGGCAGCTTCAGCGGCCGCCGGGGTCAGCTCCTGACCGCCACTGGCAATATACTCACCAATCTGCCTTTTCATTAAGGGCGACCAGAATTTATCCATGTGGCTGGCGGCACTGGCTATTTTTTCCTCGGCGCTGGCCGCTGGAATATTGAGGATAATTTGATTGGCCATTTTTGCCAGGTGTTCATTGCTGTTTGCTGACATGAGTTTTTGTATTCCCTTTTAATAATGCGCTTAGGCGAGGATACGCCGAGGGTGGGTATAGACCATGTGGCGACCACTGCGGGCGAAGCCAACCAGGGTGATGTTAACTTGCTCTGCCAGCCTGACTGCGAGACTGGTGGGGGCCGATACCGCGACCAGCATACCGACGCCCATCACGGCCGCTTTTAGCACCAGTTCATAGCTGGCGCGGCTGGAAATTAAGACAAAACTGTCGGCGAGCTTTGTCTCGTGGCAGTAGTCGGGGGCCTTGCAGACGGAACCGTAGAGTTTGTCGAGGGCATTGTGGCGGCCCACGTCTTCCCTCAATAGTTGAATATTGCCCTCCGCATTACACAGGGCCGCGCCGTGCACTGCCCCGGTCAGGGCTTGCAGGGGTTGTCGGCTTTCGAGTTGGGCTACGGCGTTTTCGATGGCGAGATGGCTAAAAGCCTGCTGGGTGGTGACTGGCTCGGGCTGGCGAATCGCCTGCTCGAGAGATTCCGCGCCGCACAGCCCACAGCCGGTGCGCCCGGTCATATTGCGCCGTGCGGCTTTGAGCAGGGCAAAGCGCTCATTGCTGATGGTCATCGCCACTTCAATACCGTCATCGAGGGCGCGGGTGTTGATGTCGTACAGTTGTTGCGGGTGCTCGAGTATGCCCTCGGTGAGGCTAAAGCCCAGGGCGAAGTCTTCGATCTGCCCGGGGGTGGCCATCATCACCACATGGGAGATGCCGTTGTAAACCAGGGCGATGGCGACCTCTTCAATCAGCTGATCGTCAACGTCCTTGCTTTCGCCCCTGCGCCAGTCCGTTGCGATGAAGGGCGAGCTAAGTGCCGGCCCTTCATCGGCAGCGTCGTTAACCGGCTGGACTGGTTGTTTCATGCTTGCGCGCTTTCTTCAATAAGCCCTGTTGCTGTTCGTTGAAGGCTTGCTGGCGCTCCTGCCAGGCCGAAGGCGCCGTTACTTTACTGATTTCGACCGCCGTGACCTTGTACTCTGGGCAGTTGGTGGCCCAGTCGGAGTTGTCGGTGGTAATCACATTCGCGCCGGATTCGGGGAAGTGGAAGGTGGTATAGACCACGCCGGGTTGGATGTTCTCGCTGACTTTGGCGCGCAGTACGGTGTCGCCAACGCGGCTTTTAATACCGGCCCAGTCGCCATCTTTAATGCCGCGCTCCTCGGCGTCGTGGGGGTGGAGCTCGAGAATATCTTCACTGTGCCACTGGTTGTTCTCGGTGCGACGGGTTTGGGCGCCGACGTTGTACTGGCTGAGAATACGCCCGGTGGTGAGTAGCAGTGGGAACTTGCGATTGGCGCGCTCGTCGGTGGGCACATACTCCGTAACGGCGAAGAAGCCCTTGCCGCGCACAAACTCATTGATGTGCATGGTCGGTGTGCCGTCGGGGGTCTCTTCATTACAGGGCCACTGAATACTGCCGGCAGCGTCCAGCTTGTCGAAGCTGACATTGGTAAAGGTCGGCGTCAGGCGGGCGATCTCATCCATAATTTCGCTGGGGTGGTCGTAGTGCATATCGACACCCAGCGCCTTGGCCAGCCCCATGGTGGCTTCCCAGTCGGCGAGTCCCGCTTTGGGCGGCATGGCCTGGCGTACCGGTGAAATACGTCGCTCGGCATTGGTGAAAGTGCCGTCTTTCTCAAGGAAGGAGGAGCCGGGTAAGAACACGTGGGCAAATTTTGCGGTTTCGTTGAGGAAGAGGTCCTGTACTACCAGGCATTCCAGTGACGAGAGCGCCGCTTCAACGTGATGGGTGTTGGGGTCCGACTGGGCGATATCTTCGCCGTGGCAATACAGGCCTTTAAATTCACCGTCGATGGCGGCGTCGAACATATTGGGAATGCGCAGGCCGGGCTCGGGGTCGAGGCTGACATTCCAGTCGTTCTCAAACAGGGCGCGGGTGGAAGCGTCTGATATGTGTCGGTAGCCGGGTAGTTCGTGGGGGAAGGAACCCATGTCGCAGGAGCCCTGCACATTGTTCTGGCCGCGCATGGGGTTAACGCCGACGCCTTCGCGGCCGATGTTACCGGTGAGCATGGCGAGGTTGGCAACGCCCATTACTGTGGTCGAACCCTGGCTGTGCTCGGTAACGCCCAGACCGTAGTAAATAGCCGCATTGCCGCCAGTGGCAAACAGCCGGGCAGCGCTGCGAATGTCAGCGGCGGCAATGCCGGTAATGCTTTCAGTCGCTTCCGGTGAGTGTTTGGCATCGCTAATAAAAGCGCGCCACTGCTCAAAGGCTGGGGTCTCACAGCGCTCGGCAATAAAGTCTTTGGCCTCCAGGCCCTCGTCGATAATGACGTGGGCCATGGCGTTGATAAACGCGACATTGGTGCCGGGGCGAACCTGCAAGTGGTGGTCGGCCTTAACGTGGGGTGCGGCGACCAGTTCAATTTTGCGTGGATCGACGACAATCAGCTTGGCACCTTCGCGCAGACGTCTTTTCAGCCGCGAGGCGAATACCGGGTGTGCGTCGGTGGGGTTGGAGCCCATCACCATCACTACATCAGTTTGCGCGACGGAGGCAAAGGACTGGGTGCCAGCCGATTCGCCGAGCGTGGTCTTTAAGCCGTAGCCGGTGGGCGAGTGACAAACCCGGGCGCAGGTGTCGATATTGTTGTTGCCAAAGCCGGCGCGAACCAGCTTTTGCACTAACCAGACTTCTTCGTTGGTGCAGCGCGAGGAGGAAATAGCGCCAATGCTGTTGTTGCCGTACTTTTCCTGAATGCCGCGCAAGCGCTTGGCGGCAAAGGCGAAGGCCTCGTCCCAGCTGACTTCCCGCCACTCGTCTTCAATATTGTCGCGCACCATCGGTGAGGTGATGCGATCCTGGTGGGTGGCGTAGCCAAAGGCAAAACGGCCCTTGACGCAGGCGTGGCCCTCATTGGCTTTGCCGTCTTTCCAGGGGGTCATGTTGACCACGGTGTTGCCGCGCATTTCGGCTTTGAAAGCACAGCCAACGCCGCAATAGGCGCAGGTGGTGATCACGCTGTGCTCGGGCTGGCCGAGTTTAATAATGGTGTTTTCGGTCAGCGTGGCAGTGGGGCAAGCGGCAACGCAGGCACCGCAGGAGACACACTCTGAATCCATAAAGTCTTCATTTTGACCGGGGCTGACTTTTGATTCAAAGCCGCGACCGTCAATAGTCAGCGCAAACGTGCCCTGGGTTTCTTCGCAGGCGCGCACGCAGCGTGAGCAGACGATGCACTTGGACGGATCGAAGGTGAAATAAGGGTTGGACTCATCTTTCTCGGCGTCGAGATGATTATTGCCCGCATAGCCGTAGCGCACATCGCGCAGGCCCACTTCACCGGCGGTGTCCTGCAATTCGCAGTTGCCATTGGTGGGGCAGGTCAGGCAATCGAGGGGGTGATCGGAGATATACAGCTCCATCACATTGCGGCGCAGCTTGGCGACCTTATCGGTTTGCGTATTGACCACCATGCCGTTTTCGGCGGGCGTGGTGCACGAGGCCGGATAGCCCTTGCGGCCTTCGATTTCAACCATGCACATACGGCAGGAGCCAAATACTTCGAGGCTGTCGGTGGCGCAGAGCTTGGGCACTTTTATGCCCGCTTCGGCGGCGGCGCGCATCACCGAGGTGCCCTCGGGCACGTCGATATCAACACCGTCAATATTGAGGGTGACGGTTTCAGTCGAAAGACTGGGCGGTGTGCCGTAGTCCTTTTCGGGTTCGTAATATTGCAGCATCTCGGATACCTCTTGCAGGGCTAATGAGTCGGTAGTGAGCGACGCACTAGCCACCAAATTCTTCGGGAAAGTGTTTAATCGCGCTGCGTACGGGGAAGGGGGTTAGGCCACCCATCGCGCAGAGCGAGCCGTATTCCATGGTTTCACACAGCTCTTCCAGTAATATTAGATTGTCATCGCGCTGTTCGCCCGCACGGATCTTGTCGAGCACCTCGACACCGCGTGTGGAGCCGACCCGGCAGGGCGTGCACTTGCCGCAGGACTCGACCACACAGAACTCCATGGCGAAGCGGGCTTGTTCGAGCATATCGACGCTGTCGTCAAAGACCACCACCCCACCGTGACCGAGCATGGCGCTAGCGGCGGCGAAAGATTCGTAGTCGAGGCTGATATCGAGTGCGGATGCGGGTAAATAGGCACCGAGGGGGCCACCCACCTGTACTGCTTTTATCGGCTTGCCGCTGGCGGTGCCAGCACCGAAGTCTTCGAGCAAGCTGCGCAGGGTGCTGCCAAAGGCGAGTTCGACAATGCCGCCACGTTTGATATTGCCAGCCAGTTGCATGGGCAGGGTGCCGATGGAGCGACCCACGCCGAGGCTTTTATAGTGCGCCGCACCTTTTTCAAAGATGCTCGAAATGGTGGCCAGGGTCAGTACGTTGTTAATCACCGTGGGCTGACCGAACAGGCCAACGATGGCGGGCAGGGGCGGTTTGGCGCGTACCATGCCGCGCTTGCCTTCAAGGCTGTCGAGCAGGGAGGTCTCCTCACCGCAAATATAAGCACCGGCACCGAGGCGCACTTCTAAATCAAAATGCTTGCCGCTACCGGCAACATTGCTACCTAAATAACCGGCTGCGTAGGCATTGGCGAGGGCGGTTTTCAGTACGCTAAAGGCTTTCGGGTATTCCGAACGCAAGTAGATGTAACCCTGAGTTGCACCCGTGCCCAATCCGGCAATGGTCATGCCTTCGATCAGTTGGTAGGGGTCGGCTTCCATCAGCAGGCGGTCGGCAAAAGTACCGGAGTCACCCTCATCGGCGTTGCAGACAATGTATTTTTGCGCGGCCGGGGTATCGAGCACCGTCTGCCATTTAATACCGGCGGGGAAGGCCGCACCACCGCGACCGCGCAGGCCGGATTCTTTGACTTCATCGACAATGGCCTGGGGCTGCATCGCTAGCGCACGGCTCAAGCCCGCGTAGCCACCCTGACTTTTGTAGTCGTCAATAGAGAGTGGGTCGACAATACCGGCGCGGGCAAAGTTGAGCCGCTGCTGGTTTTTCAGATAGGGGATTTCTTCGCTCAGGCCGAGGGCGAGCTTGTCGCCTTTGCCCTCGTAAAAGCCCGCGTCGAACAGGGCGCCGACATCGCTGGCTTCAACGGGCCCAAAGGCCCTACGGCCCTGGTCAGTGGCAACTTCAACCAGCGTTTCGAGCCAGAACAGGCCGCGTGAGCCAGTACGAATTATTTGCAGGCTGATATCGCGCTGTGCTGCTTGCGCACTAATGGCATCGGCAACCGCGTCGGCACCCAGGGCGCAGGCGGTGGTATCGCGGGGTACATAAATGGTAATCATTATTTGGCCTCCGGTGCGCTGACCAATGCATCGAAGCGCTCTGGCGTGACCCGAGCGTGCAGCTGGTCGTCGATTTGCACAGACGGCCCGCAGGCGCAGTTGCCCAGGCAGTAAACCGGCTCAAGACTAATAGCGCCGTCGCTGGTGGTTTCGCCAACATTAATGCCAAGTTTGTTGGTCATGTGCTGCTCAAGCTCTCTGGCACCAACGGCCTGGCAGGCCTCGGCGCGGCAGATTTGCACGACCTGCTGGCCCATCGGCTCGCTGTGGAAGTGGTGATAAAAGCTAATCACACCGTGCACCTCAGCTCGCGACAGGCTCAGCGCCTCGGCGATAGCGGGCACCGATACGGAGGGTACAAAACCTTGTACATGCTGGATTTCGTGGAGTATTGGCAGCAGCGCGCCGGGTAAATCTTTGAGGCGATCAATAATCTCGCCAATTGCTGCCATATTGATTACTGGCGTCATCGCGCAGCTCCCATAAGTGTTGTGGTACCGAGGCTTGCCCTTCTGCCCATCCCTGTGCCGCCTGAGCTGTAACTTGCTGGTGCAGATGGAAAGTGCTTGCCGGGTAAAGCTGTCGGCTTAAATACGGTGTAGAAAATAAAGGCAGAAATTATAAAGCAATAAGCTGACAATTTCCCCTGTTACGCGGTGATGATTAGCGGCTGGCCTATTGGGTTGAAGGGCGCTGTTAAAGCAGCACAATAGCCACTGTTTAGCTGAGGGTTTGTTATGGTGTTGCCTGCCTCTATAGCCTCACGTTACCCACCCACTGCGGATAGAATTAAGCCCTATGGATTTGAAAATATTTCTGAGCATTTTTGCCACCGTATTCATTGCCGAGCTGGGCGATAAAACCCAGCTGGCGACCCTGTTGTTTGCCGCTGATAAAGACGTCAGCAAGCTCACTGTTTTTTTTGCAGCATCGGCGGCGCTGGTCGTGGCCTCGGCCATCGGGGTGCTGGCGGGCAGTTTTTTATCTGCCTATATCAGTGAAAAGATAATGGCCTATATTGCGGGCATCGGCTTTATGCTGATCGGTGCCTACACGCTCTATCAGGCATGATTGGGGTTTAAAATGACATTTGATGGAGGGCGGCAACTTGCGCTTTTGCCCCCCTGTGCTTGACTATTAAATAGGGCACATGGCATCAATTTAAAGGGACGGGTTGGTAATGAGTAAACAGGTAAAGTATTGGCAGGGCCATGATGACTGGCACGAGGCAGAACAGGCCTGGGATGAGCGGGCAGCACAACTGGCTGGGGACACCCCTTTAAAAACCTTTAAAAAAAATCCCAATTTACCCGGTATTCGCACCAAAACGCGCAAAAACTTAAGCTGGAAAACCCTCTCCTATCTCCACCACCACGACTACAGCGGCAAGCTCGGTAGCTACTTTTGGCAGCGGCCCATCAAACACGGCCTGGGCCTGCTCAGTGCGCTGTTAAAAAAACAAAGCTACCGCCGCGATGGTGATTTCTTCCTCTATGGTTTACGCAACCTTGCCGAGTTTGAAAAACAACTCGATGCCCCTGATACCGTGCTGGTGGTCGGCTTTTCCTACTGTCACAAACCTTTTGAATGCCCGGAGGGGCGCTTTACCGATGCCTGTAGTCACAACCCCGAACACCCGGTTTGTGGCCAGTGCTTCATTGGTAAATGCGTGCACAGCCTGCCCGAAACGCAAGTTGTACCCCTGTTTATCACCACCGTACATTACATCGGCGAAAAGATGATTGAGGCCCGACAAAACTGGCCCCAGCACAATGTGCTGTTCGTGATTACCGCCTGCGAACTGACCCTGGAAATGTTTGGCAAAATCGGCGTCGCCGTCGATTTGCAAGGCATCGGCGTGCGCCTCGATGGGCAAATCTGCAACACCATGAAAGCTTTTGAAGCCTCCGAAATTGGCATTAAACCGGGCATGGCGATTGTCACGGATAAAACGCAAGGGCGGATGATGGACTTGTTTCGCCAGTTTGGGCAGGGCGCGGCCGGGCGCTCGCCCAGTGGAGTGCCCAGCAGGGCCGGGCTGGCTGACAATATTATTGCCAGCGATGGTGGGCATTAGCTGGCTTGGTCAGCCTATAAGCGGTATCTGCCTGTATGTTCTTGTGTCTTGCTAGTGGGCATTGCTACGCGTTTTTGTTACCCCAGTTTTTTCGCCGGGGCAGTATCCATTGCTTGATGGGCGTGTTAACGGGAATTAAAGTCCTGCTATATAAAAGAATTAAAGGGGATTGAGTTTCCTGTTAACAACAAGTTATGCATTTAGGAGAAGTTCATGCCCATAACGGGAGAATGTTTTTGTGGTGTGGTGAGATATCAAGTTGCAGGAAAGCTTCGTGATGCCCGTTCGTGCCACTGTTCACGCTGTCGTAAAGCCTTTAGCTCTCAAGCGTCAGCCTATGCACTCGTTAATCCTGAAGAATTTAAATGGTTGGCAGGAAAAGAGCTTCTTACTTCATATGCAGGTCAACATGAGTTCGGCCTACAATTTTGCAGCAAATGTGGATCGACGCTATGCGGGATATTTAAAGGCTCAATTCATGGCGTTACTTTGGGGTGTGTTAACGGTGATCCAAAAATTGAATTAGGCAGGCACATTTATGTTGGTTCTAAAGCGAGCTGGGATGTTATCCCTGATGGTGTGCTGCAATACCAAGAGGGTGCCCCAGAACATGCATAACAATTGCTTGCACACGGACTCCCATAAGCGTCACGATTTTTGCTATTCGCAAAGAAACCGCACTACTCATGGCAGCCGGTGAAGCAGGCGTTATACATAAACAAGGATAGTTATGATTATCGAAGCAAAAAAAATATCAAAGGCCTCACTTTTTAAGCTCTTACTAAAAGGTCTTGGTTGTGGTTTCTTTGTACTTTTTGTTGGGTGCGGTGTGGCGGCAATATTAGGCGCTGAAACAGTTAGCTGGAATGGTGAGCCTGTTAAGGGCTTGATGGGGGGTGTAACCGCTTTTTTGATGTGGCCATTTTTCAGCTTATTCTTAGCATGTTTTATTTGGTTGTTCAGTGTTTTTGGTTTATGGATTTATTCATTCTTTGGCACTTTGAGTATCGAGTTCAAAGGTGTCGTAGAGAACGCAGAGTGATTAGGTATAACAATGCGTTCAACTTCAGCCAGCAAGCTGGCTTGGAACTCCAAACTGCTGCGTAGTTTTCTGTCCCGTTAACGCGTCGTAAGTTACACAAGAACTCACACCTTATATGTGAACGTTGGAGAAGCTAAATGAAAGCAAAGCAACTTTTTATAACAGGTAGTCTGGCTTTTTTTATGGCGGCGGGAATGACCTGGGCGGCCGAAGCGCCGAGGATGAAGATGGCAACGGAAATCCCACCCGGGGTCGCAACCCCGGACAAGCTGGAGACCTCTCTCGGAACCCTGACCTCCGTCGATGGTGTGCCAGACGCGGAAACGACTCAGAAGGTTTACGATAACCTCGATCTAGTTCGTGCCACGGAGGCGTTCCTAAACGGTCTTCCGATCGCTTCGATGTATGCGATGAAGAAGGGGCTTCTTGGGTTCGGTCCCGCCAACACCACGGCCGTTCTTTTCGAAGAGTTGATGGACTCCAGGGCGCTCTGGCTGACTCCGAACACCACCAATGTATACATGGCGAGCTGGCTGGAGCTCGGTGACGAGCCAATGGTGATTGAAACGCCCCCCGATGTCCTCGGCTTTATCGATAATGCCTGGTTCAAGTATGTGATCGATTTCGGCAGACTCGGTCCGGACAAGAGCAAGGGCGGCAAGTTCCTGATCCTGCCTCCCGGCTATGATGGCGATATACCGGAAGGCTATCACGTCGCGAAAACCAGCACCCACGGAAACTGGGTGGTCTGGCGCGGTTTCCAGGTGGACGGCTCGCCGAAACCAGCGGTTGATGCAGCGAGGAAAATATTTAAGATCTACCCGCTCTCTAAGAAGGACAATCCGCCAGCGATGGCCTTCGTCAACGCATCCGGCAAGTTCCACAACACAATCCACCGCATGGACTTCGGATACTGGGAGGAGCTCGACGCGACCATTCAGGTCGAGCCTCTGGAAGGACTCGACGTGGAGACCCGCGGTCTGCTCGCCTCGATCGGCATCAAGAAGGGGCAGGCGTTCAAGCCCGACGCACGGATGAAGAAGATCCTCACTGACGCGGCAGCGATCGGGTCGGTGACCTCTCGAGCCTTAACGGCTCGACCGAGGGATCAGCGGCACTACCTCTATCCCGGAAAGCGGATGTGGACCAATCCCTTCGTGGAGAAGCGTTACGATTTCCTACTGGATGGCGAGCGACTTCTGGATTCACGCGTCTACATGCATTTCTACGCCACCGGGATCACCCCCGCCATGGCTTTGAAACTTATTGGTAAGGGATCGCAGTATGCCATCGCATACCTCGACAAGGACGGCAATGCTCTCGATGGCAGCAAGACCTATAAGATCAACGTGCCCAGGGACGTCCCGGTGAAAGACTTCTGGTCCTTTACCCCCTACGACAATCAGACCCGCGGCATGTTGCAGACCGACCAGCGGTTTCCGGGCATTGACAACAACAAGGAGGGCTTGAAGCAGAGTGCGGATGGCTCCTACGACATCTACTTCGGACCGAAGGCTCCAGAAGGTCAGGAGAACAACTGGATTCAAACCGTCCCGGGCAAGGGGTGGAACACCATCCTCCGCCTTTACGGGCCGCTCGAGCCATGGTTCGACAGGAGCTGGATGCCGGGTGATCCGGTGCTGGTGAAGTAGTTGCGATGCACATCAGCTAACAAACGGTTGCAGCAGACGGCGTTAACACGCCGCTGCTGAACCATGGCGTTAAAAGGCCATCCAATTAATGCGCGAAGCCGGACAATATGTAGAGTGTTGTGAACATGGAAAACAGCAAGCGACTTATGTTTGTCAGCACACTGTACAAAGCTTTGGTGATAGTCCTCCAAGAGGCTTCTTATCTGCAGAGCCTGAGTCTGGCGATGATCGACCCGATTCTTGGTGTAGTGCTTGCGAAGAAATGCTTAATAAAATTGCTGGGGAATGGAATGATTAATCTGAAGTATTTGCGGGTGTAAAATCAATATGCGATGCCTGCTGCGATCGCACCAAACAACTTAAATGTTGGCAGTAAAAAGAAGTGGAGTAGCAATTTCCAAAACGTCACTTTTGACAATAACTCTAGCCCCACCTAGTTTACTTAGGCTGGATAATCAAGCTGTTTGTATGCCTGTTTAATATAGGATATATTCGACCGGCAAGATAATAATTCACTATTGAGGGAATATTATGAAGAATAAAATCTTAGCTGGACTGGCTGTCGCCTGTTTATCGACTGGCGCTTTAGCGGATCCCGACACACATGGTTGTGGTTGGGGTAGTTTGCTTTTTGAAGGCACGAGTGGCCTTGCACCCTATGTGTTAGCCTCTACCACGAATGGCGTGCTGATGAATGCCCCGCTAGGCATGACGTCAAACACCAATGGTTGCCAAACCCACCACCCAATCAATTACGGTGGTAAGTCCTGGTTTGCTGCCGCTGAATTTGCGGATGATATTGTAGAAGATATCGCGAAGGGCGAGGGTGAAGCTCTCGATGCATTGGCGACAATGATCGGTATTGAGCAACAGGATCGTGCTTATTTTGCACAGTTAACCCATCAGAATTTCGCTGTGATTGCCCCTACTTCTGAAGTGACTGGGGAGCAGGTAATGCAAGCCATCGATAAGTTGCTGACTGCCGACAACAGACTGGCTAAATACGTCGCATCCTAATTATTAATTAAACCCTGCCCTAAATGCCGGTGCTAAACGGGTCTTTGGGGCACACTTCGTGGGCTGTATTTTTTGAGGCAATATAACGACGGGCACCGCGCAAAAAATTTAAAAATCCTTACATTTCTCAGCTCGATTTTCCTGGCAATACCCTCCTTTGCTCAGACCTATGTAGAGCAAGTTCAGCAGAAAAGTATCCAGCGGCAACTTTATACCAGCCCCTACTGGCTCGCTCTTGGGCACTATGTTGGCGTGGGTGATGATAATCTCGCTTTTGAAAGTTACGCCGATGATCAAAGGTTTTTCCTCAGTGATAATGGCAAATATTCTCCAAAAGACGAGCTGCAAGCAACAATTGAATCCATTTTTGATGAAAGTAACACTGGGGACAGTCACGCTCAATGTCGCTTTGTCGCGCGCTTAAAATGGCTGTCAGATGAGTTGGACATAGAGCCGAATAAGCTACCGAAAGTTAACTGTGATCAATACCTGCTTTGGCGCGATGCGATAAATGCGGAATCAGTGACCTTGATTTTCGCTTCACATTTTGTCAACAGCCCCTCCTCCATGTACGGTCACACCTTGCTGCGTGTCGACCCACCAAAGGAGGTTAACTCTTCGCAGTGGCTTTCTTACGCCGTTAACTTTGGCGCGAATGTTAACGATGGCGCCAATTTTTTGTCCTATGCCTGGAAGGGCCTGGTCGGCGGTTATCCCGGCACCTTTTCAATGGCACCGTACTATAAAAAAATAAAGCAATATTCGAGTATAGAAAACCGTGGGCTGTGGGAGTATCGGCTCGATCTAAGTGTTGATGAGGTCAAGCAACTGGTCGCCCACCTCTGGGAGCTAAACGGCATTACCTTCGACTATTTTTTTGCGGATGAAAATTGCAGTTTTCGCTTGCTCGAATTACTCGAAATAGCCCGGCCCAATATCGATTTACTATCCGCCTTTGAGTACAAGGCTATTCCTACAGACACGGTCAGAGTGGTTCGCGAGCAGCAGATGATTACTGACGTTGACTACCGCGCTTCTCAACTTGAAAAGATAAAATATATTGCCGCTAGTCTCAGCGACGAAAACAAAAGTCTGGCACATCAGCTGGCTTTCAACACACAACTGTTGGAGGGTGAGCACTTCCAGAGCGCAAGCCCGGATCAGCAGCGCAATATTCTCTATGTTGCCTACAATTATTTACGTTTTCAACAGCGTAAAGCTTACCGGGATAAAGATATGGCGCAGCGAAGCCATCGTCTTCTGTTGGCGATTAACGCGCTTGGTAATGCTGACCTGTCGACAATCCCTCGACCTTTCAATCCTATTGGCGGGCATAAAACCACTAGTTTTACTGTGGCTGCGGGGGGCGAAGGGGGCGATGAATTT
Source organism: Gammaproteobacteria bacterium (assembly GCA_018069465.1). Classification (GTDB taxonomy): domain Bacteria; phylum Pseudomonadota; class Gammaproteobacteria; order Pseudomonadales; family Porticoccaceae; genus Reddybacter. Next base: position 73,515 of record JAGPUW010000002.1, read on the forward strand.
ATCGAAGGGCAATGGCGTATGAGCTACCATGACCTGGTCGATCCATCTCCGGGTTATCCGCCAGGCTTAGGTATTGAAATGCTGGGCGTCACTGCCCGGCTGTGGCGGGGTGGGGACACTACACTCGAACGACTGGATATTATTAGCATTAACTCGTTTGCCGGCAGAGATGAATTTTTTAAACCCACCTCCTGGCGTATCAATGGGGGCATGGAGCGAATATATAATGCAGGGGGCGATCAGTTAGTCAGCCATGTGAGCGGCGGTCGCGGCCTTAGTTATGAGTTTGGCAGCAACCTGCTGGCATACACTCTGCTCACCGGGCGCTACGAATACAACGAAATGCTCGCTCATAATCACCAGTTGGGCGCCGGACTTGCCCTGGGCTTTATTGCATCGATGGACAAGCTGAATACTTCACTAGAGTTGTCATCCCTTAAGCTCGGCAACGGAGCCGAGCGCTATTCTTTCGCCGTCGACCTGAGCTATGCGCTGGGTAGTAACGGGGCCTTGCGCTTGTCACTAGAGAGCGCCAAGGAAGAACACTACGAGGAAAACAATATAAAATTCGGCTATCGGTATTTTTATTGAGCTGCTTAATAATATTCTAAAGGCAGGGGCAATTACTTTTGGCTGGGGATTATGATGGGTGCCAAAACGGAGTAGGGAACACAATGACGGATAAATACCAGGGAATCGCCGCAGAGCGCCAAGCGGAGTGTGGTGAGCGAGCCACCTTTTTTGATAGCAAACTACGCTTCTTTTCAAAGACTAACTGGATCACGGTGCTTGTCCCCTCTTTACTTGGGGTTGTCGCTGGATCCGCCCTGTTCGCGGAACCAGGTTTTAGTTTTCTAGGCTTTGAAACGTCGACTTCGATCTGGATCGGTTTGGGCACACTTGCGGCAGCTGTTTTGACAGCCGTACACAAAGGACTCGACTGCGACGCACATCAGGCCGAGTGTCGTAGGCTGGTTCAAGGCTATCGAAGTTTAGAGGTTCGCTATCGAACGCTGGCTCAAATCGAAACACCAAACATTGTTGAGATACTTCTGGCATTAGATTCTGAGCTTGGAGAGATTCGACTGAGTCAAACGGCAACAATCAACCCGCACGATTAGGCATGTGACCCCAATTGGAAGGTAAATCGTCTTAAAGCGGGTTAAACAGCCCGCTCACTATTATCCCTCAGCATTGTATTTATGATGGCAATAAAGTGTCTTCTGGAAAGCGTTAATACCAGCTGTTTATGTTTTCTCTAACAAGCGTGGCCACGTTGATATGACCACGCTTTTAGCCGTTTTTAATACTGCTACTGTGCAACGTGGGGCGCTACCACTTGCGCAACTCTGGCAGTACCTCTTTGCCAATCAGGCGCATGCTACCTTCAACAAGATCAAAGGGCATGCCACCGTAACTGACAATGGAATTCCATTCGTAGTCACCAATGACGCTGCGGCGAGCTTCGAGCTGGTCGAGAATTTGCTGTGGCGTGCCCCAGGCCTGGTGGCTGATATAGTCTTCCACCGCTTCCTCCATCCCCAGTGAGTTTAGAAATTCTGCTGATTTACCGTAGGCCTCATAGCCTTTGATCTCTTTGTGATAGTCCTCCATAAATTCATAGTGCTGCAGGATGGATAGGTAATTAACGGCCAAATATTTGCGCGCGCGATCTTTTGCTTTGCCCACGTCTTTATCGCAATAGCAAAAATCCAGTAGCAGGGGTGGTGGGGCCTGGCGTTGTTGGTGTTTGGCAAAGGCGCTGCGATAACGTTCGATATTGGGTAGGTGCATGGTCATGTCGAACTGTACAAAACACATCATACGGGCACCTAGTTCACCCATTACCTGGGCGGATTCCGGTGACATGGCAACGCCGAAAAGTCGGTCTTTAGCACTTTGCGGGGGTTTGGGTTTTATCTCGGTGCGCACCTGGGGAAAGTGGGGGCCATCGCCTTCGATAAAACCGGTGTCTAGCGCTTCAATAATCATTTTTGCCGACTCATCAAAGCGTGCGCGGGTTTCATCCATGGCAATGCCGAAGGCGTCGTACTCTTTACGCGCCAGGCCGCGACCAAAGCCAATTAAATAGCGGCCGTTGGTCATGGCGTCGATGGTGGCAATTTTTTCCACTAGGCGCACGGGTTGTGTCCACCAGGGTAAAATAATAGCGGCACTGCCGAGCATGATTTTTTTAGTGCGCGCGGCTAACCAGGTGAGCACCTGAATATTGTCTACGGCCATAGAATAGGCATCAAAGTGATGCTCTGCACACCAGAGGGAGTCATAGCCGGCTTCTTCGGCCATTTCGGCGACGCGCATTTCTTCGCGAATCATTTCTGCATCGGACAAATTATCGTGGTGATTTGCCAGCATCATCATGTAACCAATTTTCATGGGGCATCCTCATTGTTGATTGTTTTTATTAATACAGTTATTGATCTTGCTTTATCTGCCAGGGTTTTTATAACAAACAGTTTTTTAATGGCACTTGCTACCTTCTAAAGCCTCTAATGACTGGCTTCTTATCGAACTACACTGACGGTGTGTCGGTAATGTTTTGATGGAGCTAATAATGTCAAATCCCAATTTTAAAAACGGTCAGAAACTCGATGTGCAGTCTGCCTTTGCATTTTTTGTCATTATGATGGGGCTGTTATTTCATATTGATGCGGTAGCAGGTGTGCATACGGTGATGACACTGTCGACGATTCTTATTGGCGTGGTGTGGTTTTTGAGCCGCCAGTACTATTGCCATCACCACCGTTATCACCATCACGGCTGATGGACGAAGGCGCCGACAGCAAAGCTGTAAGCGCCTCGTTTAGGTTTCTTAGTTCGCCATTTGTGAAAGCCTGACCACTGAGCCAGGCCGCGCCCCGGTGTCGACACCATTTTTCATAATCACTTGCCCGGCAACGAGAGTGGCAACGTAACCTTCTGCATTTTGAATGAGCCTTGCTCCGCCTGCGGGCAGGTCGTGGGCGACTTTCGGTGCCAGGCTGTTGAGGCGCGCAAAGTCGATGATGTTGATGTCGGCGCGCTGTCCGGGTAGCAGTTCGCCGCGGTCGGTGATGCCGTTGCGCCGGGCGGTGTCTTTGGTCTGTTTTTGTACGACTAATTCCAACGGCAAGCGCCCCTCTTTGCGGTCGCGGGCCCAGTGGGTGAGCATAAAGGTGGGCACACCGGCGTCGACAATAAAGCGGCAGTGGGCGCCGCCGTCGCTGCCGCCGAGCATGGAGGTGGGGCTGAGCAGCATTTCCCGGGTGGCGTTGAGGTTGCCCTCGGTGAAACCGGCGGAGGCAAAAAACAGAAAGGCCTGCCCCTCGTCCTCCAGCATCATGTCGTAGGCGACTTCTGCGGGCTCTCGGCCCTGCTTCAGAGCCAGGGCTTTGATATTGGTATCGGGGTCGGGCTCGTAATTGGGTTCCTTACCAAGGGCAAAGGTCAGCCGCCAGGGGTTGGTGAAAATTTTAGTCCAGGCGGTTAGGGCGGGGTCTTTATCGGCAAGAATGCGGGCTTTCACTTCTGGCTTGCGCAGCTGGGCCAGACGCTCGGGCTGGGAGAGTTCTTTCAGGGCGATAAAGCTGGGGTAGCGGGCAAAGGGGTTTTCACTTTCAAAGCTGAATAACATGCCGACCGGGCGGCAGGATATTTGCGGAATTAATTGCGCGCCATCGGCATTGGCGGCTTCTGCCAGCCGAAAGCTTTCCCGCCACAGGTCGGGATCTTTGCCGATTTGTGCACTTAAATAAGTTATCGGGCTACCAGTGCTGCTCGACAGCCTGGCCATTAAGGCCATTTCATCGGCCTGAGCCTGGCGGTCGCCCGTCTCTACTCCGGCGGGAATAAACTCCAGTAAACCGCGACCACTGTCGCCCACGGCCTTGGCGATGGCCTGCAATTCGTCCTCTTTGGCATGGGTGCCGGGAATCGGCTCGCCCGCTGGTGTTAGGTGGATGGCGGTGCGCGAGGTAGAAAATCCCAGGGCACCGGCGGCCATGGCCTCGGACACCAGGTCGGCCATTTGCTGGATTTCAGCCGGGCTGGGGTCTTTATTGTCAGCGCCGCGCTCGCCCATAACAAAAGTGCGCAGGGCGCAGTGCCCGACGTAGGCACCGACGTTGATGGCGCGGGGCATGGCGTCGAGGGCATCGAGGTACTCGGGGAAGCTGACCCACTGCCAGTCGATGCCGGCCTTCAGGGCCTCGGCGGAAATATCTTCCACCGATTCCATTAACTCGATCATCCAGTCGCGGCGCTCGGCCGCCACGGGTGCAAAGCCAACCCCGCAGTTGCCCATAATCGCGGTGGTTACACCGTGCCAGCCGGAGGGTGTGAGCAGTGGGTCCCAGGTGGCCTGGCCGTCGTAGTGGGTGTGGGTGTCGACCCAGCCGGGGGTGACTAATAAGCCGCTGGCGTCGATGGTGTCTTTGGCAGTGCCGCTGATCTGCCCAACGGCGCTGATCTTGCCGTCGTCGATGGCGATGTCGCCGATGTAGGCGGGCGCACCGCTGCCATCGACGATATTACCGCCCTTAATGATTAAATCGTGCATGGTCTCATCCTTTTAGGCGCGTGTTTGGCGCGCCGTTGTTATTCTGTTGATAAGCGTAAGGGCTCTCGCTGGAGCCCCTTGTGAGAGTGCTATCGGTGAGTTAGCGCGCTAGCCATTAGATCCCGAGAATTTGCTGTGGGGTAATGCCAAACTGTGCCGCCGCGTTGCCGCCGAGCATGCGCGCGATGGTGGTCTGGTCGAGACCGGCATCACTGAGTTTGTCGATCGCATCCCAGGCGCTGGTGGTGTCCTGGCGGGGGTAGTGGGAGCCCCAGACAATTTTCTCGACGTAGTCCTGGGGCAGTTTTTGAATCAGTCTTTCCTCGGCATCGAAGCCGAGCATTACCTCGCCCTCTTCCCACATTTCTTCGGGGTCGGTGCGCACCGGGTATTTGTGCAGCAGCGGCGTGGTGAGGGCGGAGGCCTCCATTTTTTCCAGCACCTCATCCATCCACGAGGCTTTGCCGTGGGCCATGACTACCTTCATTTTGGGGTAGCGCTGCATCACCGTAAAGCCAATCAGGGTGGCGCCGACGAACATGTGGTTATCCAGCCAGGGAGAAATAATCTGCTCCATGGGGTGGCCCAGTTCGCCCGCGGCGCTGAAACCTAAATTGGCACCGTTACCGCCACCGGCAGTGGGGCCGCCCCCTGATTCCTGAAGAATGGCCATCTGACTGAGCCGGTCTTTCATTTTTTCGATAAAGGGGCCGTGGGATGTCCATTCGGGGTTCCATAAACCACCGGCCGGGTGCACGGCTGCGGTGATGCCGAGTGTTTCCAAAGCCTCCCACAAAGGGTTGAAATAGGGGTGGGTGAAATAGCGATCTTCAAGGAACATGGGGCGAATAAAGGCACCGCGAAAACAGGGTATTGTCGAGATGCGCTGTAATTCTTCAATGGCGAAGTCGAGGTTTTGCAGGGGGATCATCGCCGTGGCGTAAAGGCGCTCGGGTGCTGTTGAGCAAAAGTCGGCAATCCAGTCGTTGTAGGCCCGCGCCAGTGCATAGGCCACGTCGGGGTCTTCGATCAGGTGAAAACCCTCGGCAAACCACGTGGGGTAGAGCAGGGTTTGATCGATGCCCATGGCGTCCATATCGCGCAGTCGCGCCTCGGGATTAGAGGCCCCCTCGGTTTGTTGGTGGGCAATGGTGGGGTCGAGTTCGCCGACGTCCTCCCAACTCATTCCGGGCTTCCAAATGGCGTGGCGGGGGATATTGGTATTGAACTTGTCGCGGAATATTTTGCCGTTGATTTTCAGGTAGGAGTTGGTCTTGCCCTCTTCGCGCCACAGGGCAAATTTGCCCAGAGTGCGGAATTCGGGGTCGAGATATTGCTCCCATATGGCGCGCGGTTCAACCACGTGGGAGTCGCTGTCAAACACGGCAAAGCTTTTGTTATTACTCATTATTAGGCTCCTGCTGCGGCATTGGCGGTGGCATTGGCCGGTGCGTAGTAGGGGCTGGTGGGCAGCACGCTGGCACCCGCTGTCATGGCGATGCGTATTTCCTCCTCCGTTGGCCACCAGTCGGGACGTTCGATCTCTGTCACCCGGTCGCGAATGAAGTTTTTCGGGGCGTCAATGTTGTAGATGCGGCGGGCATTGCCACCCAAAAACTTGGCCTGCCGGTCTCTCGATAGATCGCATTGCGCCATGGTTTGCATGGCGCGCCAGACATCGTCACCGTCGTGGTGATAAACATCGGATGACCAGACCAGAATGTCTTCGTAAAACTCGGGCATGCGCGAGGGTGGAGCCTCGTCGCCCTCAAAGCCGGTGACGCAGCGCTGCATAAACATTTCGCTGGGCAGGCAGCTCAGTGGTGGCAAGCTGCGCTCATTTTTATACAGTTTGTAGTACTTGTCGCACTCGTCGAGAACGAAGCTCAGCCAGGTGGAGGAGGCTTCAAAGACGGCGGCATTGAGCTTGGGAAAGCGCTCAAAGAAGCCGGACATCAGCGCCGAAACGACCCACAGTGCGGCCTCGGCCTGAAAATTCTGCACGTTGGTCAAAAAGGTGTGGGGAATATTGGCGGAAACCAGGCTGCGATTAATTAACTCCGAGGCCGAATGCTGGGCGCTATAACCCGGTGGTTTGAGCGAGCCCAGCGCGGGAAAGGGGTGCATGCCGTAGACCATGCCTGCGTCTTCCATGGCCTTCCATAAGGGGTCAAACTTGGGTTGCAGCGGATAGTTGCCCATCGCGTCGATGGGGCGTACCAGGCCCACTCGGCAACCTTTATCGGCGACGCGATACAGTTCGCGGATGGCTAACTTGGTGCTTTGCATGGGCAGCAGCGCGGCAAAGAACAGTCGCTCTGGGTCCTCCTGGCAATACTCCCAGGCCCACTCGTTATAGGCCTTACACATCGCCGCCGCACCTCGGCCATCCTGTATCCACGGGTAGGTGTCGATGTCGGAGGGAATAATCATCACCTGATCAATACCCTGGGTGTTCATATCTTTGATGCGGGCTTTTGGCTCATAGGCTCCGTTGTGATCAATGTAGGCGGCCTGCTCTTTGGTGAGGGCGGTCTCCGGCCGCAAATTACGCACATTAAAGGCGCGTTGAATGGGGTGCTTGAGACCGGGGCCGGCAACGGAGATCAAATTGATAGCGCCCGCTGTACCCGCACCTTCTTTTGAGCGAATGCCCGCGCCAACGATACCATTGACGGTCATTTGCCGGGTGTGGCTGTCGTACCACATCGATTGTTTTAAGGCGGCTAATTCATCCCGTGTCAGGTGCTCCTCGGCGCGCTCCCAAATGCGTGCCGGTTCGGCAACATGGGCGTCGCAGTCGAAGCTGGCAAAGTCCTTGCTCATGGCTGGAAATTTTTGGATAGGCATGATCGATCTCCGTTTTTATATAGTTTTTATAGTAGGTGTAGCCGGTAAAAACTTTAGAAAAAACAGGATTCAGCGCTGTCTATCCTGCTTTTTCTTCCCTGAATTTGGCAGTAGCAGATAAATTATTGGTTTTATTATTTGAAGGCCGAGTATAAAAATAAATAGGTTCAGGTGAATAGATGCATCTCAACAGTTTGCTGGGGATCTATTTCTCTTCCTCATCTTCTTTATCATTCTTGGGCTTTGTTTCGCCGGGATTACTGGCAACAAAAAATAGCGCAGCGGAGACGATAAACAGCACCACCAGCTGTATCGTTAGCTGGGCGGCTGAAACGGTGTATTTTTCCCAGATAAACGTATAGCCGACGCTGTAAGTGCCGTACTTGTGGAGGGTTTGCATGGGCGGGTAAATGACCATGGCGATGGCCAGGATGCAGGTTAATAATATAATTATTTTCGGCACTAGCTTCATTCGATCATCTCTTGTTTAGAAATTTAATAGTCGTTTTGTTGTTTTTTATACGACAAAAATCTTCACATCAGAGAATTTTATATTGAACAGTTAAGCCGACTTCTAGCTTGTAACTGGACTGCCAATATAAGACTCAGGGCATCCCTTACGATCGATAATAGCCCTGTTTTCACAAAACTACAAAGCCTTGAGTGCTGGTAATAAGAGAGCGCTAAACCGGGGCGGATGGAGGGGGCACCGGCGAGTAGGAAGGGCGCGGCAGCGCAAGCCCTCTCGCCGGGGAAATTAAGCGGGCACACTGGCCCGCTAAAGTAGAGTCTTAGGCTTGCTGGCTAAATTCATATTCCGAAAAGTCGACCTGCTGCATTTCCTCATAGAAGCGGCTGGGGTGCCAGGGGTAGAGGTTGGGGGTGCCAGTTTTGTCGATATACCAGCTATCGCAGCCACCGGTGGCCCATGTGGTTGATACGACGGCTTCAGCCATGGCCTTGTTGAACGACTCAAAAACGTCTTGTTTGACCACTACGGTGGCGGCTTTTTCAGCCTTCATATTGTCGAGGCACTGAATCATATAGCCGAGTTGAGTTTCGGTAATGGATATCAACGAGAGGTTGCCAACGGGGCCTGTGGGGCCTTCGAGCATCCAGAAATTGGGGAAGCCGGGTATGGTCATCGCACGGTGGGCACGGGGTGCGCCATCCCACACTTCGCTCAGTTCACGCTTGTTTTCGCCGAAGACCTTGGCGGGCAGCATAAATTCTGAGACCTTAAAACCGGTGGCGACAATCAGCACATCCAGCTCGTGTAAACGGCCATCTGTGGTGCGGATGCCCTCGGGTTCAATACCTTCAATGCTATCGGTGACCAGTTCGGCATTGTCGCTGCTGATGGCGGGGTAAAAGTCGGAGCAAAAAATCAGCCGCTTACAGGTGGCTTTATAGCTTGGCGTTAACTTGGCGCGCAGCTTGGCGTCGGGCACATCCTTGGCCAGCGTGTCCAAACAGAGCTGCTCAATTTTGCGCTGTTCTACAACATCGCCAATGGTCGCTTTGGCAAAGCTGGAGAGCATCTGGCCCTTATAAAAGTTACTCAAATGGGGGTGCAGCCAGGGGCAGGCGCGCAGCACGCTCTTCCACAGAGTGGAGTACTTTTTCTGCGGCAGCGGCGCTATCCAGTGGGGTGTGCGTTGGAAGACACTCATGTGCTTCACTTTTTTTGTCACCGCGCCAACGATTTGCGCCGAGGTGGAGCCAGTGCCAATAATGCCGACTCTTTTGCCTTCAAGTGATACGGAATCATCCCAGCGGGCGGTGTGAAACATATCGCCTTTGAAGCTATCAATGCCTTTAATATCGGGATAGTTAGGGTGGTGGAGAATGCCCGTGGCGGAGATCACAAAATCAAAAATCTGCGCCTCGTGGCCCTCTGCTTTCAGCGTCCACTTTGGCCCCAAATAGGTCATTTCGGTGACCGGGCTATTGAGCTTAACCACTGACATGACGTCATATTTTTTGGCGACGAATTCAATGTACTTGAAGATTTCAGGGCCGTAGGAAAAGCGATGGGACCAGTCGGGATTGGGCTCGAAAGAATAGGAGTACCAGTAGGAGGGCACGTCACAGGACAGGCCAGGGTAGCGATTGTCGCGCCAGGTGCCGCCGATTTTGTCGGCTTTCTCGTAAACGCTAATGTCGGTATAACCGGCTTGGCGCAGGGCGATAACGGCCCCGATGCCGGATAAGCCCGCGCCAACGATGGCGATGCGTGGCGTGCGTCCGTCTTTCGCCCAGCATGAATTGATGTCGGGGATGCTCTCTGCTTGACCCATAGTGGTAGCCTGTTTTTATCGCAAGAAAATGAAGTTGGGCGGATTTTATAGCAATAGGGCGCGGCTATCGGCATCTGAATGTGGCCAGCCGGTACTAAAAGGCCAGGTGCTGACATAGATCATGGGGCGGGGGTGTGAAAAATGGCGGTGGGGACGCCTTTGGGGCTTATTCAGTGGCGCTGGCGCCACCCAGTGTTGGGCCTATTTCATCGTGAATCAGCAGATCTGCCTCGGCATCGAGATCCGTTGGGTCGCGGTTAATAATCACTAATTTGGCACCATTGCGCCTGGCGATTATGGGGAAACCCGCCGCCGGGTAAACCGTTAGCGATGAGCCAATGGCCAGAAATAAATCGCAATCATTGGTCGCCACCTGTGCTCTGAGCATTGCCTCCTCGGGCATCGCCTGACCGAAGGAGATGGTGGCCGCTTTGACCAGCCCGTCGCAGTGGTCGCACACGGGCAGGCTTTCATCGCGCTCGAAATTCTGTTTAATTAAGGTCAGGTCGTAACGCTGGCCGCAATCGAGGCAATGGGCGTAGGTGGCGTTGCCGTGGAGTTCGATGATTTTCGATTCCGGCACACCGGAGAGCTGGTGCAGGCCGTCGACATTTTGAGTGATGACATGGCTGACAATGCCTTGTTCTACCAGATTGCTAATGGCGCGGTGGCCGCGATTGGGCGCGGCATCTTGCATATCTTTATCAAACATCAACTTCAGCCGCCATGAGGCGCGACGGGCCTCGGCCGAGGCCACGAAGTCGCTAAAATCCACGGGCTGGTGTTTAGTCCAAATACCGCCGGGGCTGCGAAAATCCGGTATCCCCGATTCAGTACTGATCCCCGCGCCGGTAAACACCACGGCGCGCTGGCAATCGGCCAACAGGGTTTTGAGCTGATCGATGCTTGTTGCCATAGCGCTATGCTCGCGTTGCGGTGGATATTTAGTTTATTGGCAATTATTCTTTTGGGGCGATGATGCGAAAGGTCGCCGTTGCCGTGGCGAGCAAGTCGCCCTCAAGGGAAGTCAGCTCAGCGGCCATAAAAGCGACGGTTCGCGTTTTTTTGACCACCCAACCCTCACAAATCACCGGGCCGGGTACAACGCCCTTAATAAAGCTGGTTTTAATTTCCAGCGTGGGGATGGATGTCTCCGGTGGGCAGGTGCTAATCAGTGCCGGTGCCATCACATCGTCGAGCATGGCGGTGACAAAGCCACCCTGCACAAAGCCCAGCGGATTGGTCATGGCCGCAGTCGGCTGATATTGAAATTTCATTCGACCACCGTCCGCTGCAATCTCGATCACACTCATGCCCAATAACTCGCTGCACGGGGCCAGCGGTGCTGCGCCACGCAATATGTCCCAAATAGGGTGTTCCGCTGCTGACATTATTTCATTTCCTTCTTCGAGCGATTATTTTGGAATATCGTTTATAGACTTGGAGGATACAAGCAAGACGGGTGCAACGAAATGGCTTTGTGTTTTAGAGCCGCGCAAACTTCGATAAACTCCGGCGTATCAATTTTCACTAAAACATTTAGCAGGGGAAAATACGTGAGCGCAGTTGAGCAAAGTAAAGTGTTATTAAGCGAGAAGCGCGGCCACATCGGCATCATCACCTTTAATCGTCCCGAGCAACATAACGCCCTCTCGCCCGAACTGCTCGGCGATTTGTGCGCGGTACTGGCCGACTGGGCGACGAGTGGCGATGTGCGAGTGGTGGTTTTTACCGGCGCTGGCGACAAAGCGTTCTCAGCCGGTTACGACATTAACGCCATCGCCACCGTCGGCCCCGAGCACCGGGCTAGTCTTGAAAAGGGGCGCGCCAGTAGCGAACAGTCTAATAAACAGGCGGGTAAATCACCTCTTGACCGAGGGCTCGAAGCGGTAAAGAACTTCCCCTACCCCACCATCGCCATGCTCAACGGCCACTGCTTTGGCGGTGCTCTGCATCTGGCCCTGTGCTGTGACATTCGCATCGCCGCCGACCATATTTCTATGGCCATGCCACCGGCCAAGCTCGGCGTGGTTTACGGGGCCGACGGCCTGCTGCAATTTATTCAAGTGCTGGGCACGGCAAAGGGGCGGGAAATGTTTTTTACCGGCAGAACTTACAAGGGCGAACACATCGCGGCAATGGGACTGGCCGGACAACTGGTGCCAGCCGAACAATTGGCCAGCACCGTGTTTGCGATGGCAGAAGACATCGCACTTAATGCGCCGCTGGCACTGCGCGGCATTAAACGCATTATGAATATTGTCGAGCTACCGGCGCTGAGCGAAGCGATGCACAATGAAGCTCACGAGTTGGTGGCAGAGTCATTTCGCAGCTCTGATTTAAAAGAAGGGCAGGCGGCGTTTCTAGAAAAAAGAAAGCCGGTTTTTAGGGGTGAATAATGTAGAGGTAATTAATTCATACACAGTTAGGTTAACCCTCTGTAAGTAACTGCTTGCAGGGGTGGCTAAAAAATATAGAGGGACAATTTTTAAACGACCGTTACCAGCTAAAGGGATGGCTGGCAACGGCAGTGGGAAATCTAGGGGCAACAAGCCTAAAGCCTGTGAGCACTCTCATCAAAGATGCTAACAACAATCAAGGAAGACACATGAAAATCAAGGTAGCCGTCATCGCGTCACTCATGCTCACCAGCCTGGTAACAGGGTGCTCATCAACCTTTATGGCAGACAAGCCGAATAATGATTCGCAAGCGTTGCGCATTGCCAAGGCAGCGGGTATCGGCGGTGATTTAAGAGATACAGAAGTGCCCAAGGACACGGTAAACGATATCACCATGTCACCTGGCTATGGTTTCGCGCTCGCGGCTTCCGGCTATAACGCCCCGCTACCGGGAATATCGTCAGGATCAATGGCTGCCATGAACTTTACAGCCTGGCTGCTAGCCCCCAAGCCAGCCGCTAAACGCAATAGCATGTTTGCCTGGATGCCGGCCTCCCTTGCGGGAGATAAGCCCAGAGATACACTGGCCGACATGGTGTTAGAGGCGGGCGCTATCGCTGCGACAGAGCTGGGGTATCAAGAGGCTAGTAAGCATATTGGAGGAAAAGGTAAGTACAGGAAGAGTGGTGTAGCTATAGGCTTTAAAAATGGCGAGGACACAAATTGCAGGCCACATAAAAAGCCTGTGTGCGCTATGTCTTTTGGCTTGCGAACTCCTCAAAAAAAGAACGAAGGGCCAGAGGCCTTATCATTAGACGATGAAGGTATAACCTGGTTTTTCAACCCATCAAAAGGAGTGTACAGTTATTTTAACTTTACTGAAAATACAGGTTTAGATGAGTTAGAGATGCTGGTGGCGGCGAGCAAGCATCTCCCTGAGTGGGTGTATTTTTACGTCGCACCTAAGAAGATAAAAACAAAAGGCGACCTTAAGATCCGCATACCTTTGATTGTTAATCAAGGCAAGGTTCTGTATTTCATTAAAGAAGAGACGTCCTGATCAACGGGGTCAGACTCGATTGATCAGGACGGTTTGGATGACCCAGTAATCCCCCCATTTTTCACGGCTGTCAAAAGCAAAAGAAGTTGTACCTTCTCAATCTCTTATCGATGGTGCTATACAGCTCTTACCACTCATAGCCCAGCTTAATGCTGTAGGTGGTGTCGGTATGATCGACGTCGTTTTGCGCGCCACCGTCGTACTCTATTAGCACTTCGGTGCTGGCGACGATGCCGGCGTAGATGGGGAAGCGCAAGCCTGTCCAGGCGTCCCAAACGAGGTTGTCGGTGTCATCCGCTTCGAGCAAGCCGGTGTGGCGGTGGTAAAACTGCATCACGCCGGGGATGAGGTAGCGGTCAAAATCGACGATCCAGCCAAAGGCGATATAGTCTCGGTTATCGCCATCATAGAATTCTTCATTGACCCAGATGGGGCCGGCGGCTACGTCGAGGTTCATCGCCTTGCTTTCGTAAAACTCATAGCCGATGAGTGGGCCAACGGTGGTGCGCAGGCGCAGGTCGGCGAAGCGATCGTGTTCCAGACCCAGAGTGGCGCCGTAGAAAAGTTGCTTATCGACAAAGTGGTCGTAGCGGCTGTTAATGCGCCAGTTTTCGTCGGTCAATATGTCGTTATTCTTTTCTCTGTCGTAGTCGGCATTGAGTTTTACCCGGTCATGAAGGCGACGAAAGGTCATGGCGATATCGGCGCCATACTCGTCTTTTTCCGAGTTGCCGCGCTCATAGTTGAGCAGGGCATTGGTGTTGCCCGTCCAGTTCCAGCCCTCGCCAAGTCGCCAGGGTTCCGGGTTAACATAGGCGACTTCGGCCAGGGTGAAGCTTTCGATGGTGCCTGATTCGGTGGCGGTTGCGATGCCTGTTTCGGTCGATTTGGCACTGTTTATTTGACGAGTTTCGCCGTTTTCCAGCAATACAGTTATTGCTTTATCAGTATGTAGCTCACTGGTTTGTGACCACTTGACTTTAATTACCCCGGCATAGCTGGTTTTGAAATCGAAGGTGCTGCCGCCATCTTGCTTAACGACTTCGCCAATCAAGCGGGAGCCGTCTTTCATTATCAGCTCATCGGCGATGGCGGGTAGGCTGGCGAGCAGGCTGGCCGCCAGGGCCAGTGCAATATGGGTCTTGTGCATACTTGGAAAATCCATTTCAAACTCCATGTGACTAGTTAGTATTTTGTGCTGGGGTATAAAAGAAAGGCCCTACCTTGCGCGGGTAGGGCCGTTTGTTAATGCCGCGATGTGACGTGTGAACTTAGCGCCGCCGGCCACCACCACCTCTGGGCATTCTGGCGGCACCCATGCCCCCACGCGAGGGGCGGCCCATGCTGGTTGATGGACGGTTTGTACGGCTCCTTTCCGTATTAGCTCGTCGCTCAGACCTGTTTTCACGTGGCTCCGGCCGGTTTTCATAGTGATCCTTTATCCCTTCTCTTATGTTTTCACGCCTTTCCACAAAGTCTTTGACATCGTCTTCGTCGTAATAACAACAGCCGCCATAGCCGTAACCGTAGGCGGGGTAGCCATAACCGCCGTAAACGGTGGTATGGGTGTGAACAGTGCCGTCACCGGTACTACTGCAGCCCGTTAGGGTGAGGAGGCTGGGGATGAGCAGTGTCAGCAGGCTTACTTTTGTGAATGTTTTCATAATGAGGCCCCGTCCTTGGTGACCGGCGCGGGCCAGCGTTGTATCAGTAAGAAGGCGCCTGTGGGGTCGGCAATCAAGGCGATATCGGCATTGCCCGGCACTTCACCGGGGGCGACTAAAACAGTGCCGCCCAATTCTTTAGTGCGTTTTGCCGTGGCGACAGAGTCGGCCACTCGAACCACGGGTACCCACAGTAGGTGTTTGACATGGCTTTTCACGCGGCGAATACCGGCGCGCCATTCCCCCTCGCTGAGGAATACGGTGTAGTCGTCGGTCGACATTACCTGGTCATAGCCCAATACGGCGGCGTAGAAGGCCTCGACGCTGTCGGGGTCTTTGCTCCAAATCTCATCCCACAGCCAGTCACCGATGGCAGCTTTGCCATCGGCCGGGTCTCCACCTTTGGCACTGAGTAGCAGCATGTCTGCCCGTTGTGGGTCACTAATCATCACCGCGCGGCCGCGATCGCCCATGTTGAGGGGGCCTTTTAATACTGTGCCTCCATTGGCGGTGACCCGGCGGACTGCTGCGTCCACGTCGGCCACTGATGCCGTGGGTATCCACAGACCATTCCGAGCCGCCTCGTTTGTGGTGTTGGGTTTGACGATGCCGGCGATAAGCTTGTCGCCATTGCGCACCACGGCGTAGTGCTCCTGATAATCAATCTGCCAGCCAAAGAGGGCTTCGTAAAACGCCCCGGCTTTTTTGGGCTCCGGTGTCAGCAGGTCATGCCAGATAAATTTACCCGGAATAGCCTTGCCACTGGGCTTGTCGGTGATCGGCGTTTGCGCCATTTTACTTTGGCTTTGCGTCAGTTTATCAAAGCTGGCACAGCCGCTAAGAAAAATGGCGGCGCTGATGAAAACAGCGGCAAGTCGTGCTGGTGATGGCATGGTACTCATCCTTTTGTACTCAATGTGAAAAAGAGGGCGGGTGGTGTACTGCTTAGCTGGTTAATGCAAATAATGGCTCAAGGTTGCTAGTGACTCAGGGCTGCAATGCTATTGCAAAGGCGAGCCCTGATCATTTTGGTCGCTACCTTACTAGAGGCTGGCTCCCACTTCCATTCCCTGGCTAACGGCAGCCAGTGCGTCCAGCTCCTTCGCCTGAGATGCGCCGCCGATCAGCTGGCAGTTAATACCGGCACCTTGCAGTTCTTGGTACAGGGTGTTGTTTGAGTCCTGTCCGGTGCAGATCACAATGCTGTCGACTTCGAGTACTTTATCTTCACCGCCGACGCTGTAGTGCAGGCCTTGATCGTCGATTTTTTGATAGCTGGCACCGGGCACCATGTCGACCCCGGCGGCATCGAGTTCGGCGCGCAATACCCAGCCACTGGTGAGGCCGAGGCCGCGACCCAGTGATTTAGGCTTGCGTTGCAGCATGGTGACCTGGTGGGCGGGGGCGGGAAACTGGGGGCCGACGGTGGACAGTGAACCGGCTTGCGTCATGCTGGTGTCGACACCCCATTTTTTCAGGAAGGCGTCGGTATCAGGGGCGCAGTCGCCACTACCGTGGGTGAGCAGGATGGCGACATCAAAGCCGATGCCACCGGCACCGAGAATCGCCACGCGCTTGCCGGTTTTGGCTTTGCCGCTGAGCAGGTCGAGGTAGGAAATCACCGAGGGGTGGTCAATGCCGACAATGTCGGGAATGCGCGGCACAATGCCAGTGGCGACAATCACCTCATCGAACTGGCCTTTCAGGCTGTCGGCATCGACTGGCGTATTCAATTGAATGTTAACGCCGTACTTGTCGAGCTGGGACTGAAAGTAGCGGATAAATTCGTAAAACTCGGTTTTATCGGGCACGGTTTTGGCGAGGTTGAGCTGGCCGCCAATTTCGCTGCCCGCTTCAAACAAGGTCACCTTGTGGCCGCACTCGGCAGCCGTGCAGGCCGCAGATAAACCGGCGGGGCCGGCACCAATAATGGCGACGTTCTTACTCGCACCCTGCACTTTGACGTTTTCTTCAAATTCCAGTTCGCGGGCCGCCTTCGGGTTAACCAGGCAACTGGTCACCCGGTTGGTAAAGATGAAGTCGAGGCAGGCCTGATTACAGCCGATGCAGGTGTTGATTTCATGGGCCTTGCCCTCGGCCACCTTGCGGGCAAAGTGGGGGTCGGCGAGCATCGGTCGAGCCATCGACACCATGGCCGCATCGCCACTGGCGACGATGTCATTGGCGACATCGGGGGTGTTGATGCGATTGGAGGCGATGACCGGAATATTCACTGCCGCCGCCAGATCGCGGATGGCAAAGCGCCAGGCACCGCGGGGCACCATGTAGGCGATGGTGGGGATGCGCGCCTCGTGCCAGCCGATGCCGGTGTTAAACAGGGTGACGCCGGCTGCCTCAAGAGCCTGTGCCAGCTCGATGATCTCGGCGCCAGTAGCACCGCCCTCAACCAGATCAATGGCGGAAATGCGGTACATCAAGATGAAGTCATTGCCGACGGCGGCTTTTATCTGGCGCACAATTTCCAGTGGGAAGCGCATGCGGTTTTCGTGGCTGCCGCCCCACTGGTCGGTGCGATTGTTGGTGCGGGTGACCAGCATTTGGTTGAGCAGGTAGCCCTCCGAGGCCATCACTTCAACGCCGTCGTAACCGGCTTTTTGGGCCAGAACGGCGCTGTGGGCGAAGTCTGTAATAATTTGCTCGATCTCATCGCTCGTTAAAATATGCGGCGTACAGGGATTAATGCGCGAGGGAATATCCGATGCGCCCACGGGCTGGGGGATTTTCGCGTTGCGCCCGGTATGGAGTAGCTGCATTAATATTTTGCCGCCCTCGGCGTGAACGCGCTCGGTCACCAGCCGATGCTTGGGCAGCTCGCCCTCGTTGTCAAATACTGGCGCGCCGGTTTCGATTACGCCACTTTCATTGGGTGAGTAACCGCCAGTGACGATTAAGCCAGCGCCGCCTTTAGCGCGCTCGCCGTAAAAAGCAGCCAGACGCTCGTAGGGTCGGTCGAGTAATTCCATACGGCTGTGCATGGAACCCATCATGATGCGGTTTTTGATGGTGGTGAAGCCGAGGTCGAGGGGTTGGAGCAGAGCGTCAAAAGTCATAGCGGTTCCTGTGCAGCCGATAAGGCTGTCGTTAAATTATATTCATTCGATAGAGCTGTTTGT
The DNA here is from genome assembly GCA_018069465.1 of Gammaproteobacteria bacterium. Taxonomy (GTDB): domain Bacteria; phylum Pseudomonadota; class Gammaproteobacteria; order Pseudomonadales; family Porticoccaceae; genus Reddybacter. The sequence goes on from JAGPUW010000002.1 coordinate 91,481, forward strand.
TCTGAAATGCCTTATTGCGCCTGGGCACCGCTTATTTCGATAGTTTCGCTGGGCACGTCAGAGCGGAAGGGGCCGCGGCCACGGGTGGGAATGGTGGCCATTTTATCGACCACATCCATGCCTTTAATGACTTTGCCAAACACGGTGTAACCCCAGCCGCGCGAGGTTTTACTAGAGTGGTCGAGCATTTCATTATTGGAAAAATTAATAAAAAACTGGGTGGAGGCAGAGTGGGGGTCGTTGGTGCGCGCCATGGCGATGGTGCCACGCTTATTTTTTAAGCCGTTATCTGCTTCATTGAGGATGGGTGGCAGCCCAGGTTTCTGCCGCAGGGTAGAGGTAAAACCACCGCCCTGGGCCATAAAGCCGGGTATCACCCGATGAAAAACAGTGCCCTTGTAGTGACCGTTGTTCACGTAGCCGACAAAGTTGGCCACGGTAATGGGTGCGCGAGTGGGGTAGAGCTCGATCACAATGTCACCGAGATTGGTGTTCAGGGTTACCTGGGTTTCTTTGGGGATGGGTGTGGGGCCACCGTTCACTGCGGGGGAGGCCCAGGCCTCTTGCATCGCAAGGAGGGGGCTGAGCAGGAGGGCGATGCTAAAGCCGAGATATTTCAGGGTATTGTTCATAGAGCTTCTCTTTTTAATGGTTTTTATAGGGGTTAATAATAGGGGCTTGTTTTATAGGGGCTATATTTTATAGGAGCTTACTATTGTTACTTGTCAGCTCGCCAGTTCGGGCAGATCGGCAAAGTAGGCCAGTGCCTCGGGGTTGGCCAGGGCGTCGATATTTTTGACCACCTCGCCGTGCACCACTTTGCGCACCGCCAGCTCGACAATTTTGCCGCTGATGGTGCGGGGAATATCGGCGACCTGAATCACCTTCGCCGGTACATGGCGGGGTGTGGTGTTGGCGCGAATGGTGGCGCGGATGGTTTTGACCAGCGCCTCATCCAGTGTAAGGCCATCCCGCAATACGACAAAGAGTACCACGCGCACATCGTCGTCCCATTGCTGGCCGATGCAGATGGCATCGACCACGGCTTCGACCTTTTCAACCTGGCGGTAGATTTCTGCGGTGCCAATGCGCACACCGCCGGGGTTGAGCACTGCGTCGCTGCGCCCGTGAATCACAATGCCGCCGTTGGCTGTGACTTCGCCGTAATCGCCGTGGGCCCAGATGTTGGGGTAGGTGTCGAAATAGGCGGCGCGGAACTTTTCGTCCTCGGGATCGGCCCAGAAGGCGATGGGGCAGGAGGGGAAGGGCTGGGTGCAGACCAGTTCGCCCTTTTCCTCGACCACGCTTTCGCCGGCATCGTTCCAGATCGCTACCGCCATGCCCAAACCAAAGCACTGTAGCTCGCCTTCGTAGACCGGCAGGTTGGGATTGCCGAGGGCAAAGCACGACACAATGTCGGTGCCGCCGGAAATCGACGACAGGCAGACATCGCTTTTGACGTCGCGATAGACGTAGCGAAAGCTTTCGTGAGACAGCGGCGAGCCGGTCGATAGTATCGCTTTGAGCCTGCTGAGTTGATGCGTTTCGCGGGGTTTGATGCCCTCTTTTTCCAGCGCGGCAATGTACTTGGCGCTGGTGCCGAAGATGGAAATATTCTCCTCGTCGATCATATCAATCAGGCTGGCGGGCTCCGGTGCAAAGGGCGAGCCGTCGTAGAGCACCAGCGTGGCACCGCTGGCCAGACCGCTGACCAGCCAGTTCCACATCATCCAGCCGCAGGTGGTGAAGTAGAACAGGGTGTCGTCGGGTTTTACATCAGTGTGCAGCTGGTGTTCTTTGAGGTGCTGCAAAAGGGTGCCGCCCACCGAGTGGACAATGCACTTGGGTGCGCCGGTAGTGCCCGAGGAATACATAATATAGAGGGGGAAGTCGAAGGGCAGCTGGGCAAATTGCAGGGCGGGGGTGTTTTCGCTGACCCGCAGGTCGGCGTAGTGCACGGCATGGGGGATGTCGTCAATGTTCAAGGCATCGGGGGTGGCCCGGTTCAACACCGGCACCACAATCAGCTGCTCAATACTGTCGATTTGCTCGGCGATGGCTTTGACGCGGGGCAGGGAGTCGATCACCTTGCCGTTGTAGTGATAACCGTCACAGGCGAATAGCACTTTGGGCTCGATCTGCCCGAATCTATCCATCACCCCGTTGATACCGAAGTCGGGTGAGCAGGACGACCACATGGCGCCGAGGCTGGTGGCGGCGAGCATGGCGATAATGGTTTCCGGCACATTGGGCATAAAGGCGGCGACGCGATCGCCCACGGTAACGCCAGCGGCTTGCAACCCGGCGGCGACCTGTTCCACTTCGCTGTAGAGCTCGGCGTAGCTCAACTCGCGGCGCTCGCCGTTTTCGAGACGGGCAACAATGGCTATTTTGCTGGCGGCATCGTCGTGCTGGGCATAGCGCAGTAAATTTTCAGCAAAGTTTAACTCCGCACCCGGGAACCAGCGGGCACCGGGGAAGCGCTCGCCATCTTCCAGCACTTTGTCGTAGCGCTGGCTGGCAATGACACCGGTGAATTGCCAGATGCTCTCCCAGAAATCCTCGCTGTTATCGACTGACCACTGGTGGAGTTGTTGGTAATCGCTAAAACTCAGGCCGTGCTCGCCACTAATAAAACGCTGATAGGCGCTCAAATTACTATTGGCTACGGCCTCGCTGGAGGCTTGCCAAAGGGCTGTTGCGGGCACTGAGCTGGGAGTTGTGGCCATCTATCTTCTCTCATTGAGCGGAGTGGGTAATTCGCAAAACGCAGAAGTATAAACGGCCTGGGGGGCAAAGCGGAAACTGGCGTTGTTATTGGACCCGCGGCTATTGCCCCGAGGTCTGTTTAATCCAGATATTCGAAGACGCGCACCACTTTGATAACGCCACCGGTGTTGCTGGCGACGGCGGTGGCTCTGTCGGCGGCGGTGTGGGAGACCACGCCCATCAGATAAACAATACCGCCCTCGGTGACGACTTCTATTTGACCGCTGGCGATCTCGTTATTGGCGAGTAGTTTGCTCTTCACTTTGGTGGTCAACCAGCTGTCATTGGTGCGGGCTAGTAGAGATGAAGAGCCCTGCAGTTTTAATTCGTTGTAAACCTGGCGCACGCTGGGGTAATTGCGGGCGGTGGTGCCGGCCAGGGTGCGCAGTTCGCTGCTCCCCACTTCGCCAGTGAGCAGCACCACTTTATTGTAGGTGCTGATATTGATATGTGAGCTGGCCAGTTGCGGTGAGGCCTTTTTGATATTGACGCCGATCATGGTGTCCATTTGCCAGTCGTCGATATCGGTGCCGATGGAGGTTTCGCTGGGATTGGGCTGAATCGGCTCACTGGTGACGGCATTGATAAGGCTGGTACAGGCATTGAGGCTGAGGGCGCCGGTGAGCAGCAGGGCCAGACGCAAAGTGGGTGTCGCAGGTTTAATCAAGTTTGTTCTCCGAATAGGTGGTTTTCAATCAGCTCGCAAAGACAGAAAACGCAGAGTTGGTGGATCTCCTGAATGCGGTATTGGTCATCAATAGCGACGTGGAGTTCAATGTCATTGTCATCGAGCAGGTGGCTCAGCGCCTGGTCGCCATTGGCGGTAAAGGCAATGACGGGCAGGGCTCGGGATTTTGCCGCGGCGATAGCGCCGAGCAAGTTGACACTGGCATGTCCGGCGCTGAACACCACCAGCACATCGCCGTCCATCGCCAGCGCGGTAATCGGCTGCTGGTAGGGGCTGGCCGTGGCCGCCAAATCGTTGAGGTCGCCGGGTGCGGCTTCGCCCAGCAGGGTCAGCGCGGGAAAGCCGGGCCGCTCCATTATATAGCCGTGGGTCAGGCAGCGGGTCAGTGTCGCCGCCGCCGCGTTGCTCAGCCCCTCGCCGCAGGTGAGCACTTTATTGCCTTGCAGAAAGTGGGCGACCAGGCGCTGGGCCGCCACCGTCAATGGGCCTGCCAGTTCTTCACCGACGGTCATTTTCGCTTCAATACTGCGGTGAAAAAGCTCGATCACCTGTTGTTCGGGGTCTGAGTTCATAGCTTGAGTGCTGTCTGGGATGCTGTGTTAAAGGCCATCTGTTTAGGCCTCGGGGCGAAAGGCATCGCGAATCCAGTCGATAGACTCGTTGTCCTGGGGGCTGTGTTCCCCCGCCGAGCTAGTGGCGATAGTGCTGAGACAAATGGCGTCAAAGCGACAGGGCTGGGCGTCGGTGAGGCCAGTTTGTAGCAGGTAGTGCTGGGCGGCACTAATCAGTCGCGCCTGTTTGCGTGCGTCAATACTGTGTGCCGCGCCACCAAAACCGGGGTTGCTGCGCAGGCGCACTTCAACAAAGACCAGTGTCTCGCCGTCGCGGGCAATAATGTCAATCTCACCACGCTGGGTGCGGTAGTTGCGTGCGACGATCTTTAAACCCTGCTGGCTGAGGTAGTGGCCGGCGAGGCTTTCGGCAGTGGCGCCACGGTTCGCTTTGTCGGCGTGACGCTTTGAGCGGAAGGGAAGCCTGACCATTAGCGGTGCCTTTAATCAGCTTTCAGTTCAGGTGCCAGGCGCACTTTGCCGCGATAAAATTCCGCCCAGGGGTAGCTGTGTTGAATGCGATCGTGGGCACCGAGGGTGAGCGTGCCGGTGTGGCCGAAAAACGGGGTTTGCGGGTAGGCGCGCATCATGTCGGCCCACTGGTGCAATTGGTAGGCGTCGACACCGAGGGCAAAGAGATTGCGATAGGTCGACTTCAAGGTGGCGCTGGGCTTGAGCTTATCCGACACGGTGCCGGGAATGGTCCAGGGCATGGCGCTGAAGCGAATACCCTCCAAATCGCGGTTGCGACCGGGGTTTTCGGTGCCGGTATAAATGTGCGAGGTGGCGTAGGTGGGCAGGTCGTGGGCGTAGTAAAAATCCAGGGTTGGCTTGATCTGCCGCCCCTGATCGGGATAGGCGATGATGAATACCATGTCGATATCCCGGCGTCGTTGCGCCGTCATTTCTATGCTTTTACCCAGGGTGCGGCGCAGCTTTATGGCGCGTTGCTGGCTTTGGTCGAGCAGCAGGGCGGGTCTGACGGTGGCTGAGAAGTCGGTTTGTTTGAGGCTGTAGGGGGTGGCGCTGATCAAGCGGCCACCGAGTGCTGTCCAGTATTTATGAAAGGCCTCTCGCGCCGTGGCGGCCCACTTGGTGTCGGGGGTGATGAGCAGTGCTGAGCGATGGCCTTCGAGCCAGGCGCGCTGGGCGATTTGGCGAGCTTCATCGTCAACCGAGAGGCCGAATTGCAGCAGCTTGTCGTGGGCCGGGGCGTCGGTCTGATCGCTATCACTGAGATAGTTGAGGCCGATCAGCGGCGTGGATAGCTCGGGCAGGGCGGCCAGTGCCGCGAGGTTTTCTTTGCGCAGGGGGCCGATAACGATTTCAGCACCGCCGGCGACAGCTTGTTGGTAGAGACCGATAATGTCGGCGCTATTGGTATCGTAAATATTTAGCGGTGCGGTGATGCCCTCGTTTTCGAGAATATTGTAATAGGCACGGAGGAAGCCATCGCGGATGGTAAGTCCGGCTCGAGCATACTTGCCGCTTAAGGGCAGCAGCAGGGCCAGTTGCCCGGGAACGGCATTGGCGACAGCTTCGATCACCCGCTGACTGGTGGGCGGGAAGAGAACAGCCGGGTGGCCGGGCCAGCGACTGTGCCACAGTTTCAATTGTTCGGCCCACTGGCGCAGGTCGCCCTGGTACTGGCGGCCCAGCAGGGCAAGGTTATACCAGCCTTGCAAGGCGCGGTTGGTAGCGGCTGCCTCGAGTGTGCTCAGGGTTGTATCGGGGGTGTCGATGAGCAGTTGCCAGATTTTCTCATGGGTGGCCGTAATAGCCTCTGGTGAGGCCTGCAAGTGAGAGAGGGCGATGTACTCTTTGGTGGCGCTTTGATCTTCGCCGAGCAGGGAAAATAAATCCGCGCGCTTGCCGTGCCAGGCAATTTTTTGTTCGAGTGGCATGTCGGCGAGCAGGGTCTCCAGGCGGGCGTCGGTCAGTAAATCGCGGGCCGCAAAATAGTCACCTTGTTCAAGCAGCACATCGCTGTAGAGAAGGGCGTAATCAAGTACCTGCTGTGCCGACAACTGCGTGGGATCAATGGACTCAAGTGTCTGTTTGACTCGGGGCTTGTCATTGAGTTGAACATAGAGTTTGGCGGCCTCGATCAGTAGCGCCTCGCGCAGGGGCGAAACACTGCTTTGTGCCCGGCTGATACTCTCTGCGGCTCGTTGCTGGAGGCGCTCTTGCGGGCTTGGCTGTGGCACGGGCGCGGTGGGCACCTCGGCACAGGCTGCGATGAGCAGAGTGATCAGCAACAAAATAGTTTGCAGGCGAAAACTGGGGCGCATTGTTGACTCTATTGGGTGGCGTGGGGCCTTGGCCCTGTGGAGAAAAATAAACTGCAGCTATGGTACAGCGCGAGTTGGGGATACTCCAGATAGATAATCAGCGGATGCTATGAAAGTGTTTTCTGCTTATGCTGGATACAATCATTGCGATCAACTTTTTATTTTATTGCGATCAATTTTAGCGGAGATAATCAAAATGCAAAATTTTGCCGACAAAGTGGCCCGCTTTGCCCGCGCTGTTGAGCAGCGCGACGGCCCGGCCTTTGCCGCCCTGTTTACCCCGGATGCGCTTTATCACGATGCCATTTATGGCGCTGTTCACGGCCGCGCGGCGATAGAAAAAATGATGGTCGATGACTGGTATCGCGACGGTGACCGTTGGCTTTGGGATATGCACGAACCGGTCTGCGATGCCGAGCGAGGCTATGCGCGCTACGTCGCCAGTTTTACCTCGCTCAACCGCTTTAGCAGCGGTCAGCGCGTGGTGGCCCGCGGTGTCGCCATGTTTGGCTTTGATGGTGAACTGTTTAGCAGCTACCACGAAGTGGCCAACGGTACGCCCGCCCTGTGGGATCTACAGGTGCGCGGCGAACACCTTGAACGGGTTGTCAAAGGTATTGCCGACGAGCAGCGGAGCAGTGTTGCCCTCGCTGCACATTATGCCCCGCAGAGGAGCGATACATCGCCGTGATTGGCCTTATTTGGCCTGTGGGTTTATGATCTACGGCTAGCCTGGTTTTGCCCGGGCGTGGAGACAGTGCCGGCAGCGATATAAAGCGCACTAACCGCGACAGAATTTTGCAAGTGACAGATTAAACGCATCTATCACGGACAACTTGATATTCAACAACTACCCACTCAACTACAGGAGATACAACTATGAGTGCAGCTAAACCCTATACAACTGACCCCGCCGAGCTCGGCTTTGACCCGGATGAATTGCGGGCCAAATATAATCACGAGCGCGATAAGCGCATTCGCAAGGAAGGTTTTGGCCAATATAAAGCCGCAGCGGGAGAGCTGGAAGAGTACATGGTCGACCGCTATGTCGATCCCGATTTTACCCGTGAGCCCCTGACTGATGAAGTCGAAGTCGCCATTATTGGCGGTGGCTACGGTGGTCTGCTGGCCGGTGCGCGCCTGCGCGATATCGGTGTTAAAAGCATCCGCATGATCGACAAAGCCGGTGACTTTGGCGGCACCTGGTACTGGAACCGCTACCCTGGCGCCCAGTGCGATATCGAAGCCTACGTTTATATGCCCCTGCTCGATGAGCTGGACTACGTGCCGACCGAACGTTACGCCCACGCCCCTGAATTGATGGAGCACAGCCGTAATATCGCCAAGCATTACGACCTCTACAAAGATACCGTCTTCCAGACCGAAGTGTCTGAGCTGAAGTGGGATGAAGACATCAAGCGCTGGATTATTTACACCAATCGTGGCGATGCCATGAAAGCCAAGTACATCGCCATGGCCAATGGCCCTTTGACACGCCCCAAGTTGCCCGGTATTCGCGGTGTTGAAAAATTCAAAGGTCATACTTTCCACACCAGTCGTTGGGATTATGACTACACGGGTGGCAGCCCTGCTGGTGGCATGACCAAGCTGGCTGGCAAGCGTGTGGGTATTATTGGTACGGGTGCCACGGCCGTGCAGTGCATCCCCCATCTGGGTGAAGATGCCAAATCACTGTGCGTGTTTCAGCGTACGCCTAGCTCGGTTGATGCCCGCCATAACGCACCGACCAACCCAGAGTGGAAAGCTAAATTGAAGCCCGGCTGGCATAAAAAGCGTGTCGAAAACTTTAACAATACCCTGGGCGGCGCCTATACCGATGACGACATGGTCGGTGATGGCTGGACTGATATTTTCCGCAACGTCGGTGGCATTGTTACCGGTGAAATGGGTGACTTGACCGAAGAGCAAAAAGACGAAGTCTTTGAGTTGGGGGATTTCCAGAAGATGCAGGAAATTCGCGACCGTACAGCCACTATTGTCGACGATCCCGAAACGGCGGAAAACCTCAAGGCTTACTATCGACAGTTCTGTAAGCGCCCCGGTTTCCACGATGAATACCTGCAAACCTATAACCGCCCCAGTGTTACTTTGGTCGATACCAAGGGCCAGGGCGTTGATGAAATCACCGAAACCGGTGTGATCGTTGACGGCGTAGAGTATGAGCTGGATTGCCTGATTTTCTCCACCGGCTTTGAAACGGGCAGCAGTTATACCAGCCAGTCAGGTTATGATTTGATCGGTAAAAATAACACCAAGTTGAGCGAGAAGTGGGCCAACGGTCTGCGCACTCACCACGGTTTAACAACCCACAACTTCCCCAACTGCTTTGTTCTTGGTTTCACCCAGACCGGTGTTACACCGAATGCAACGCATATGCTTGACGAGCAGGCCAGTCAAATGGCTTATATCATCAAGGAAGCGCGGGCGCGCAATGCCGAAACGATTGAAGCCACTAAGGTAGGTGAAGACGAGTGGTGTAACATCTGTGAAAGCTATGGGGATAAAACTGAAAAGCTTCTCGTTCAGTGCACCCCCGGTTACTACAATAACGAAGGCGGTGGCGCTAACAAGAACGGCTTTATTTCCGGCCAGTATGGCGGTGGCGCTGTGAAGTTCTTCGAGATTCTCAAAGAGTGGCGCGAAGAAGGTAACCTGGAAGGTATGGATATCAAATAAGGCACCTGTAAAGAACGACAGCTTGGCCGCTTAGGCCCTGTTCAAGCCTTCGGCCCCACGCGCATTATGTGGGTGTCGCAGGCTTGGCAAGCGGGGCGCTAAGTTCCCGGTAATACAATTATAAAAAAATAAGCACGACTATCAGGCTGTAGCATAACAGCGGCAGTGGATGCCATCACTCTCTATGCGTATCCCCCAATCCCCGTTACTGTTTTGCCATTAGCATGAATAATAAGGCAATCTTTTACCCAGCACTGCGGATAAAAGAGCCCAATAACAATGAATACACTTCGGACAGGAGTAAGCATCATGAGCACAACAAAAACAGCATCAGGCTGCGTCCTTGCGGATCAGCGGAAATTTTCAGACTTCCCCGACACCAGCCCGGTCGCCGAAAAGCTGGCCTCGGGAAAACTCGGTTTTGACCCCGATCAATTGCGCGCCAAATATGCCTCCGAACGGGATAAGCGCATTCGCCCCGAGGGCCAGGGCCAGTATCAGGACATGAGCGGCGAGCTCGATATTTTTATCAACGACCCCTTCGTCAAACCGGGTTTTGAGCGCGAAGCGGTAGAGCGCGATGTCGATGTGCTGATCGTCGGCGGTGGCTTTGGCGGCCTGCTCGGCGCTGCCCATTTGCGCGAGGCCGGGGTAAAGGACATCTGCATTATTGAAAAGGCCGGCGATTTTGGCGGCACCTGGTACTGGAACCGCTACCCCGGTGCCCAGTGTGACGTTGAGTCCTACCTCTATCTACCCCTGCTGGAAAAGCTCGGCTATATGCCCAAGGAAAAATATTCCTTTGGCCCTGAAATCCTCGACCACAGCCTGGCCATTGCCAAAAAATATGATCTCTACGATGGCGCCCTGTTGCAGACGGGCGTTACCGATATGAGCTGGGACGAGGGCAGTCAGCGCTGGGTCGTCACCACCGATCGCGGCGATGTTCTCAAGGCGCGCTTTATTTCCCTCGCCACCGGCATACTGGCCAAACCTAAGCTGCCACGCATCGCCGGCATTACCGATTTTAAGGGCCATGTTTTCCACACCAGTCGTTGGGATTTTGACTACACCAAGGGCAGTACTGCGGGTGATTTGACGGGCCTGAAAGATAAGCGGGTGGGCATTATTGGTACCGGCCCCACGGCTCTGCAGTGCATTCCCCATCTTGGCAAAGACTCGAAAGAACTCTTCGTTTTCCAGCGCACGCCATCGGCCATCGATGTGCGTGGCAACCATGCCACTAACCCACGCTGGGTCGATTCGCTCAAACCGGGCTGGCAGGCGCGGCGCATGAAAAACTTCAACATTATTACCAACGGTGGCTATCAGGAAGAGGATTTGGTCAACGATGGCTGGACTGACCTTTTCCGCGGCCTAGTTGGTTCTGAGGGCAAGAGCGAAGCACAGAAAAGCATGTCGGCAGAAGAGCGGGAGGCCATTAAGGAAATTGCCCACTTCCAGAAAATGGAAGAGGTGCGTGACCGGGTCGATGCCATCGTGGTCGATAAAGACACCGCCGAAAACCTCAAAGCCTATTATCGCCCCTTCTGTAAGCGCCCCTGTTTTCACGATGATTATTTGAAGACCTTCAATCGCCCCAACGTCACTCTGGTCGATACCGATGGCAAGGGTGTGGAGGTGATCACCGAGAAAGGCGTGGTCATTGCCGGCGTTGAATATGAGCTCGATTGTCTGATTGTCGCCACCGGCTTTGAAACTGGCGAAGGCTTTACCTCGGCCTCGGGTTTTGAAATTAATGGCCGTGACGGCAGCAAGTTGAGTGAGAAGTGGGCCGATGGTCCATCGACTATGCACGGCATGTTTAGCCACGGCTTCCCCAATTGCTTTTTTATGGGCTTGTTCCAGACGGGCTTGACCGTTAGCTTACCCCACACCCTGAATGAGCAGGCAGAGCATATTGCCTATGTGGTTGGGCAGAGCAAAGAGCGCGGCCTGGATGTGGTTGAAGTCAGCCAGCAACGCCAGGACGACTGGGGGGCGACCATCAGGAGTAAGGCCCACAATAACGAAGAGTTTTTCAACACCTGTACCCCCGGTTATTACAACAACGAGGGCAAGGGTGGCTTTAACGGCCACAACTTCCTCACCAACCAATACGGTGGTGGGCCGATAGAGTTTTTCGAGATTCTTAAAAACTGGCGTGAGGAGGGGGGCATGCAGGGTTTGGAAACGACCTGACAGCCCTGGCATAAGCTCGCGGGCACTGAGTATTCTTGAAACTTAGTACTTGCGGGATTTTGCGCAATACAGTTGTATCAACAAAACGAGGATACTCATGAAGGGTATCCTCGTTTTTTTATAAATACAGATTCAATGCCTGGCCGTATCGCCAGTGACCCGCCCCACATTGCTCACCGGCAATTGCCAATAGCCAATACCTATGCCGACTTCAGTGGCCAGCTTTGAAATAACGCTAGCCACTTCCGCCTCGGCCATAATCAGTTCAAATTGCACGCGCTTGCGGCGGCCGCTGACCTGTTCGGCTATCGACAGGTAACTGTGTTCGCCGTGACCTCTTACGGGGTAGGAGGTAAAGCCAGTGACATGCTCCTGAGCCAGCAGATAGTCAACCAGGTCATCTTCCAGCTCGGGCGATATATTTAACACCAGCATTGTTTTCATGGTTTCTGTTTCCATAATCCCTCCGTCCTCTAAGCTGCGTCGCTGCTGTGAAATTTTCGATAGATAATTGGCAGTAGAAATAAGGTCAGCAGGGTTGAGCTTATCAAACCGCCGATCACAACAATGGCCAGCGGTTTCTGGATTTCGGAACCCGGCCCCGAGGCGATCAATAAGGGCACCAGACCAAAACCACAGGTGGTTGCGGTCATCATTACCGGTCGCAGGCGGCGCACGGCGCCCTCTTTAACAACGCTGCTGATATCCAGGCCTTTGGCGACGAGGTGGTTAAAGTGCGACATCATCACCACGCCATTCATTACCGCAATGCCCAGTAGGGCGATAAAACCAACGGATGCGGGTACCGAAAGAAAACCGCCAGTGACCCATAGGGCAATGACTCCGCCGGTCATGGCAAAGGGGATATTGGAAAGAATAATCAGGGTTTGCTTGACTGAGCGAAAGGTGAGGAACAGTAGTAGGGCAATCATGCCCAGCGCGACGGGTACGACCAGCGCCAAACGTGCAGCGGCGCGCTGCTGATTTTCAAACTGCCCACCCCATGTCAGGGTATAGCCTTCTGGCAGATCAATGTTTTCGGCAATCCTGGCCCGCGCTTCATCGACAAAGCCGACCAGATCGCGACCCTCAACGTTGCTGCGCACCACGGTAAAGCGCTGGCTCGATTCACGGGAAATACTCACCGGGCCTTCGACGCGTTTGATCGTTGCCAATTCGGAGAGGGGAATCACGCCGCCGCCGTGTAAATTAATAATGTCGTTGCGCAGCTGAGTCAGGCCATCGCCCTTGAGTTTGCTGTAGCGCAGTACCAGTGGTACGCGGGCACCACCCTCGATCACAGTGCCAATGGACAGACCTTCAATCTCGCTGCGCAGTCGAGCCTGAATTTCGTCAGCATTAATGCCGAGTTGGCCACTGCGGTAGCGATCGACTTCAATTTGCAAATATTGAGCGCCTTCATTAATCGAGGCATTGGTGTCGACACTGCCATTAATTTGTTCCACTTGTTCGGCTATTTTTTGGCCGTAATGATTTAACTGATCGAGGTCCTGGCCGAAGAGTTTGATGGCGATATCTCCTCGAGAGCCGGTGAGCATTTCTGATATACGCATATCAATGGGCTGGGTAAAACCGTAATTAATACCGCGAAACTCATCCATAACCTTGCGCAATTTATGTTCGAGTTCGACTTTGTTTTTTACTTGCCATGCGGATTTTGGTTTGAGTTGCAGAAACATATCGGTTTCATTCAAGCCCATTGGATCCATGCCAATTTCATCGGAGCCACTGCGCGAAACAACGCGCTCTATTTCCTGCACATCTCTGACCAGCGCTTTTTCAATTTGCAGCACAATGCGGGTGCTGCTTTGCAGATTGATGGAGGGAATCGATTCCACCTGAATAATAATGTCGCCCTCATTCATCGTCGGCATAAATGTTTTACCAACAAAGGGGAAGATCGCCACGGTGATGAGCAGTAAAAAGGCTGCCGTTGCGATCAGATATTTTGGTTTTGCCAGTGCCATGTCTAACAATGGGCTGTACAGCGCAATCAGCTTGCGACTCAGCCAGGGCTCTTCGTCACTAGCGGATTTCAGCAGGTAGCTGGCGATGACGGGAATAACCGTCAGGGATAGCAACAGTGCGCCGATGAGTGCAAAAACAATGGTCAGTGTCACTGGGCCAAATAGCTTGCCCTCAAGCCCCTCTAGCGTCAGTAGGGGTAAAAACACAATGGCGATAATGGCGACACCAGAAGTGACCGGCACGGCGACGTCTTTCACGGCGCGAAAAATAATATGCAGGCGTGGCAAAGCGCGGGGGTTATTTTTCTGCTGTGCCAGTGATGAAACAATATTTTCGACGATAACAATGGACGAATCGACCAGCATGCCGATGGCTATGACCAGGCCGCCGAGGCTCATTAAATTGGCGCTCATGCCCATTTTATTCATCATTAAAAAAGTGAATAGAGCGGAGAAGGGCAGCACGGCCGCTACCGTTAACGCTGCGCGGATATTGCCGAGAAATAAACCGAGTAAAACAACAACCAGTACGACCGCTTCAATTAAGGCGATTGCGACTGTTTTTACCGCGCTTTCAATCAACACGCTGCGATCATAAAACACGCTGGTGCTGACGCCTGCGGGTAAAGTCGCCTGAATATCCTGCAGTTTCTGGCGCACACCGGCAACCACCTCGCGGGCGTTGGCACCGCGCAAACCAATGACCAGACCCTGAACCACTTCCGCCTCTCCGTCGGCGGTAACGGAGCCGTAGCGCTCCAATGAGCCGAGCGAAATATCGGCAACTTGTGACAGCGACAAACTGTCACCGAGGGCGTTGGTGACCTGAGTATTGGCAATGTCATCGAGGCTGCTAATGGCTCCGGCGACTCTTACCAGCAAGGCTTCTTCCCCCTGGTCAAGACGACCCGCGCCATCATTTTTATTATTACTTTGCAGAACCCTGACAATGTCTTCATTGCGAACCTGCAGCAGTGCCATGGCTTCGCGGCGGGGCGCTATTTGGTAGGTTTTAACAAAGCCGCCCAGCGCGTTGACATCGGCAACACCGGGCACGGTGCGCAGGGCGGGGCGAATGGTCCAGTCCAGCAGAAAGCGTTTTTCCTGCAGCGATAGCTGATCGCTTTCGACCGTAAACATAAACATATCACCCAGGGGGGTGCTCATCGGTGCCAGGCCGCCGCTGATACTGCCGGGTAAATCAGCCCAGATATTATTCAGCCGCTCCGCGACCTGTTGCCGCGCCCAATAAATATCGGTGCCCTCGGCAAAGTCGAGAGTGATAGAACTGAGTGCGTATTTGGAGATGGAGCGCAGCACGGTTTGCTTGGGAATACCCAGCAATTCAACTTCGATGGGCTGGGTGATTAAAGACTCCACCTCTTCCGGGGTCATGCCCGGCGCTTTGATAATAATTTTCGCCTGGGTGGGCGAAATATCCGGGAAGGCATCAATCGGCAAGGTCAGTAGGGCCTGGGTGCCGAAACCGATAAGCAGTAGGGCCAGCAGCGAGGTCATAAGCCGCTGGGTAAGCGATAGCTGAATCAGCTGACTAAGCATTACTCGTCCTCACCTAAGCCTAATTGCACACCTTTGAGTAGCGCCGCACCCTGCACCGCCAGCTTTTCGCCAGCACGGATACCTTCGCGGGCCAAATAATTTTCACCGGCAGCCTGCAGTTGCAGATTGCGCGCTTCAACACCCTCGCTAGTGAGCACATATATCGTGCTGTCGTCGCCTGAATGTACGATAGCCGAGGTGGGAATTAATATGCCGGCGTCTGCGGTGGGCAGGACGAGGAAAATAATTTGCCCGACCATCAGTTCTACTGGCTGACTAAATGCAGCCCTTATTTCAAGAGTTTGGGTGTTGGGATTCACTTCCATATTTTTTTGTTTCAAAACTAGGCTTTGGGATAAGCCAAGGGCACTCAGCTCCTGACCAATTTGCAGCGTTGCTGCAATACTAAGGGGGATTTGGGCCTCTACCCAGGGCAGCTCTGCTTTGTTCAGTGAGGCCACAGGGCTGTTCGCATCGACATAATCGCCAACATTGAAAGCCTGTTGACTGAGCTTGCCGTCAGCGGGCGCGCTGATTGTATAAACCCCTAAAGTAATTTTCCCATTGCTTAATTGCTGGCGTAAGTCCTTGCTGAAGCCCGCCTGGCGCAATTTTTCATCCATGGCTTGCAGGTGAAATTTTGCTTGCTGATAGGTGTTTTTGGTTTGTTGAAGCCGCTGCCCAGCAATAATGCCATCACTAAAAAGCTGCCGGTCTTTTTGCTCTTCAAACGCGGCTTGCTGGAAAGTTGTTTTGGCACTAATCCACTGGTTTTGAATATCCAGAAATGGCTGGCTTTTTATACTCGCCAGCACTGTGCCTGCCTTCACGCTGCTACCTGTTGCTGTGTGCCAGCGCTCCAGAGTGCCGCTGTAAAGTGCCGTCACCAGAGATGAGGACTCGGGTGAATGGGTGACAGTGGCGGCCACTTTTGTGCCCGAGTGCCTGTCAATAAGGGTGGCAGGGGCAAAGCGAATGCCCAGGCGCTCGATATCGGCAGCGCTAATCGCAAGGGTCTCTGCCATTGCCAGCACAGGCGCTAGGGATGCGGTGAATAGCGCTACACATAGTGCAACACGTAGCGCATTAAAGAGTGCAACTACGGGCAAGGTGCTGTTCATTTTTTTCATGGTAGAACCCCAACGGTTTGATTAAATTCAGCCATCAATCTTTGTTGCCTAAGTTGCGATAACTCATATTCAGTGCTTGCTGTGCGAAATTGCTGCAGTGCCAGTACTACCTGCATCATCGTCGTTTCACCGGCTTTAAACGCTTTATTCGCCATTTGCCAGCGCTGCTCGTTCAGCTGGGCTTGCTCACGACTGAGCTTGATCGCTGTTTTGGTCAGTGTCAGTTCGTGCTCAACTTCGTGCAGTTGCTGGTTTAACTGCCGATAAGCTGATTGGTAGGCTATGTCTGAGTCCACTTTACTGACTCTGGCATCACTCACTTGTGCCGTGACGGTGGCTGCCCCGCCAAAGGGGATGCTAAAGCCAATGGCTAAGCTGTCGTTATAATCTTCAAAGCGATCACCGCGCTGGCGGCGCATGCCGATATTCATGGTGGGGTTGCCTTTGGCATCTTGTTTAGCTTTTGAAATATTGATGGCGGCAACATCAACCGATGTCTGTAAAAACCTTAGCAGGGGGTGGCTGGCGTTAATGGCGTCAAGCTGACTTTGGCTTTCGATAACGGTTTGCGCTGGCCGCTGCTTTAAGCCCGTCAGGTTGCCGTATTGGCGTTCCTCGTCGACCAGCATAGCCTCTGCGCGCAGCAGTAGTTTGTCGTGCTCGATGAGGAGTGATTGCGCCTGCAATACACTGTCACGCGGTGTGGCACCTGCTTTAAACAGATCGTCAGTCATGGCTTTTAATTGCTGTGCATCTTGCTGGGCTCGCTGGGCCTGCGCTAATAACACTTCTCTCTGCTGAATATTCGCCAGTGAGGTTCTCAATCGCCCCGCTACCAGTAGTTGCAGATATCCCTGCCAGGCGCTAGTTTGCTGCTGGTAGGATGCCCCCAGCTTTTGGCTCTCACGCCGGGCACCCCGTTGCCACAACTCAAATTCAAGCCCGGCATCAAGTTCTCGGGCGCCAATATCGTCCAGGGTGCGGTCATCAAGGTAATTAATGGCAAGCCTGTTTCTGCCGGGTAACCAGCTTTTGCCGAGGTTTATATAGTTGTCGGCCTGCTGTTGGCGAGCTTGTGTAGCGGCTGCTTCCGGGGCGTGTTGCAGGGCTGCAGTAAAAACCTTGGCAACGGTTAGTGCCTCATCCCTCTGCAAAAATTCATGCTCGTGGGCATTGGGAGCACTCCATGCAAGAGCGGGGAAAATGAGCAGGCCAATACAAAGCGATTTTAGCGGCGTAGTTAAGGGTTCCACTGTTAGGTGATCCTTTGCGGTAATTTAGGAGGTGATAATATAAGCGCAGATGTCAAAATTTTGTCGAGGCGGTTAATGTTTACTTGAAAACCCGGGAAGCGGGAAGCCACTTGATTCTTTCAAGCGCATTTGGCGTTGACATTTTGTTGGCTTTATTTACGCCATAATGGACGTGGTATAGCGCTTTATTGAAGAGAGGGTGTGCGGTGAAAATTTTGATCGTGGAAGACAATAAAGATATTGCTGAAAACATTGCCGACTACTTTGAGCCTCTGGGGCACACGCTGGATTTTGCGGCTGATGGCATTGTCGGTTTGCATCTGGCAGAGGCCGAACCCTTTGATGTGATGGTGCTGGATGTGATGATGCCCCGCATGGATGGCATGAGCCTGTGTCGCAAGTTGCGTGAAGAATTAAACATCACCACTCCGGTGTTAATGCTCACGGCGAAAGATCAACTGGACGACAAGCTTCAAGGTTTTGAAGCGGGCGCTGACGACTATCTTGTAAAACCCTTTTCACTGAAAGAACTTGAAGCCAGATTATACGCCCTGGTAAAGCGCAGTCAGAATGTGGCGGCTAGTCCGGTATTGAGAGTGGCCGATTTGCAATACGATACCGATACATTGCGGGCGAGCCGGGGGGGTAAGCCTCTGGATTTAAATCCTATTCAGCGAAAATTATTGGCAGCACTGATGAAAGATTCGCAAAAAGTGGTGTCCAGAGAAAAGCTGGAATATCAGGTGTGGGGAGACGCGCCGCCGGACAAAGACATATTGCGCACTCACATTTATAGCTTGAGAAATTTGATCGACAAGCCCTTTGAAACAAAACTGTTACACACCGTTCACGGTATTGGTTACCGTCTATCCAGCGAGTAATCCTGACATGTCTATGTACAAGGCCAGCTTAAAGTCGCGCATTATTTTCATTATTGTGATTATCGTCACCGTGACCAGCACGCTATTTTCTGCGGGTTTGTTATTGATTAAACAGCGTCTTGAAGAGGCGACGTTTGGCAGTATGGTGCACGATCAACTTGAAGTGCTCGCCACACAAAAAAACCCGGAGGCCACTCTCGCCAGTCCGCTGTTTAAAGATTGGCAGATTTATAGAGGTGAGCACGTTGCGACCTTGCCAAAGCACGTTCGCAACCTGGGCCCAGGATCTCACCACAGTATTCCCATGGCCGGGCGCTTTTATCATATTGAGATTGATCAGTGGCAGGATCAGCTGGTGTATTTAATTTATGACGTCACAGACTGGGAAGATCAGGAACACGCCTTGTTACAGATTTTGGCTTACGGTGTGCTTGTGGTTTTGGTGGCCGCTATTTTTATTGGCATAAAGGCCTCCGAGGCGATTTTGTCACCAGTGCGCGCACTGACGTCAAGGCTGTCGGGGATTCAGCCGGGGCAGCGCAATATTCGCATCGCCAGCGAATTTCAAAGCAGTGAAATTGGTGAAATCGCCAATGCTTTCGATGTTTATCTACAGCGACTCGATCAATTTGTTGATCGCGAGCGCTCGTTTACCGATGCCGCTAGCCATGAGTTGAGAACACCCCTTGCGGTAATGATGGGCGCCATCGATGTGCTCGATGTTAATCCCCAGTCGCCCGCGTCAAAGAGAGCTCTCGACCGTATTCGCCGCGCCTGCTCTGAAATGCTGGCGTTTATTGAAGCGACTTTATTTTTATCCCGCGAGGAGGCGAATAATATTAGTCAAAATATGTCCGCCGACCTAAAACAAATTATCACTGATTTAGTGGATGACAATCGCACCAAAATAGAGGGCGCCGGTATACAGCTGGAGACGGCGTGCGCTACCACTCTGGTCGTTAATCAGGCAAAAAGTATTGTGCAAATCACCATCGGCAATATTTTGCGCAATGCTATTGAGCACAGTCCGGGGGGATGTATAAGCATTAGCCTGCAAGGCAATATGCTGCAGATTACCGATAACGGCGAGGGCATACCGAAAGACCAGCTGCCCTATATTTTTGATCGCAGCTATACCACCAAGAGCGGTGGAACGGGTTTGGGTTTGAATTTGGTGAAGCGCATCTGTGACCGCTGTGGCTGGACTGTGAGTATTGATAGCGATGTTGGGCAAGGTACGACAGTGACTCTGGAATTCCCAGGCTAAGCGCACTGCTACCGAGGGAGATATCAGCGGCTCCCAGGTTTCTTCTACTCAAAAAAAACGGGGATAGCTCACAGCTTATCCCCGTTTTTTGTGGCGCTGTAAGCCTTTGCTTAGGCGCTATAGCTCTTGCATGCCTTGATGGTGGCATCGCAACTTTGCGCCATAGTTTTACAAATAGGATGGGCTTTTGCGTGTTTATTGCACTCGTCCATGCAGTCCTTGCAGACATCGGCACAAACCTTGGCCATCGCTTTGCTGTGTGCCGAACCATTGGTGACCACTTCGATTAAGGCATCGCAGGTGGCGATGGTGTCTCTCACCTGCAATAAACAGTCGGTGAGGCTGAGGTCTTTCGTTTTGAGGCTTTGGTAGATATGTGACTTGCAGGCCTGACCGACACTAACGCACTCTTGCGCCGCAGCAACCAGAGTCTTTGAATAGGCCGTCTTATGGTTGGCGTGAGGGGCGGAGGCTAACAAGCCTGGGCTAATACTCAGCGCCGAGGCCGCCGCCGCCAGGCCCAGAAATTGTCGTTTAGAAACAGAAGTTTTTGAAGAGGGAGTATCCATGATAATGGCCTTTTTTTGGGTGTTTTTGTGTTTGGCTACTGCTCTAACAGTGTATAACAAACATAGCGCCAGGCAAGGAGGGCTTGGGCAGCGGTTTTATTAGTGGGTCTTACTAGTCCACGGGGTTACAAGCGCCTACTAATCACAAGTGCACCAGTCCGACGGCAAGCACAGCTATCGGCGACCTCAGTAGCAGGGCGGCGGTCACTCGCGTGGAATATTTTAGGGCTCTACTGCTGTATCCTTGCGGGCCAAATTGATACCGCAACTGTGAGAAGGGCTGACTGATGACAGGTACACTTTATGTCGTAGCAACACCCATCGGCAACATGGGAGATATCAGCGCCCGCGCCATCGAGGTGTTAACCGCGGTAGATTTAATCGCCGCCGAGGACACCCGCCACAGTGGCCGCCTGCTCGGCCATTTTCAAATTACCACGCCGCTGGTGGCCTACCACGACCACGGAGCTGAAGCCCAGGGCGAGCGTATTTTCGCGGCGCTGGATGCGGGCAAAGATGTGGCGTTGATTTCCGATGCCGGCACGCCCCTGGTTTCAGACCCGGGTTACCGGCTGGTGCGCAGTGCTCGCTTAAAGGCTTATAAAGTCGTGCCATTGCCCGGCGCCTGTGCGGCCATCACCGCCCTCAGTGCCGCCGGTTTGCCCAGTGACCGCTTCTGCTTTGAAGGTTTTTTACCCGCGAAACAGAGCCAGCGGCGCAAGGCGCTGGAGGGTCTGCTGACAGAAACGCGCACCTTAATTTTTTACGAGGCCCCCCATCGTATTGTCGCCACCCTTGACGATCTTTGTGAGGTTTTTGGCGCGGCGCGGGAGGTCACCCTGGCCCGTGAGCTGAGTAAAACCTATGAGACGATATTGAGTGGCAGCCTTGGCGAGCTGGTGCTTCAGGTGAGCAGTGACCCCAATCAGCAGAAGGGGGAGATGGTGCTGGTGGTGCGTGGTTTCGATGGCGTTGTCGAGAGCGCTCAGGCGATGGAGGAGCAGCGGGTATTGAGCCTGCTACTCGCCGATTTACCCGTCAAACAGGCCGCGACATTAGCGGCAAAAATAACCGGCGGCCAGCGCAATGCGCTGTATAAAATGGCTTTAGCGTTAAAGCAAGATAGCCAGGCTGGCGCTTGAATAGGCAGGTCCAACAACGGCAAAAAGCTTAAGCTTATTCCTCCATTCTATAGTTGTTTCTACCCTTATATTCCCTCCCTCCGCTACAATCCCTGCGTTTAAAAGCGCTCGATTTTTAATTTCGTTAGTTAATACAACAGCTTAGTAAGGTTGACGTAAAAGTCCGCCACTTTATTGGGAATATAAAATGATTCGAATAGCTAAGGCCAGGCCCTCCTGGTGTCACTTGCCCTTTAACCAGCCCCTGGGGTTCGGTTTACAGCGCAGCCTGCTCATTGCCGCGCTTGTCACCTGCAGTAGTCAGGCGCTGGCAGCCGGTGATGACCGCGAGGCACTGCTCAAACGCATTGTCGAACTCGAGGCAAAAATTAGTCGCATGGATTCCATTGAAAGACGTCTACGCGAACTTGAAACCACGGCGGTGCTGTCGGATCCCGAGACCTATGTCAGCAAGGTTGAAATCTTTGTCGATGACGACGGTGTGGAGCACCCGACTAAGCAGCCGGGCAGCCACTCGGTGGTCACCTATCAACGCGAGCGCGTTTATCGTCGCCAGACCATCAATGAAAAAATTGAAGATGCGCTGTCCGGTGACGCGTCCAGTCGGGTGCAGGTGGGCGTTGATGCGGCCATCACCATGCAGTACGCCAATCAGCAAGACGGCGATGGTGGCGATGCCGATGGCGAATTTTATCAGTTGGCATCGATGGATCTTTATTTCACCGCAGAGCTGGCTAAAAACACTATTTTCTATGCCGATATCGTCGGCTTGAGCGGCACCACGCCGGGCAGTGAAATTGGCGGCCTGACCGATATTAATGGTTATACCGCGCGCCTGCGCGAGAACGATGACCAGCTCAATGATTTGAGCCTGCGCGAGGCCTGGTTGCAAACCCAGCTCTTTGATCAGCAGCTCTCGCTGACCATTGGTCGTATCGACTTGACCAGTTTCTTCGATGGTAACGCCGTGGCCAATGACGAGACCTCGCAGTTTTTAAGCGACGCTCTGGTCAATAACCCAATGCTGGGCCTGTCTGAAAACGGTGCCGGTATGGCCGGTGTCTACGATCCCAAAAACGGGTTTACCGTGAAGCTCGGTTATCAGCAAAGTGACAGCACGGCGACCAATTTGTCCGACTCGCTGTTTCAAATGGCGGAAGTGGGCTATCAGTTCAACCCCTTCGGCACCGGCGTGGGCAACTACCGCGCTTGGTATCGCAGCAACAACAATGACAACGGCGGCAGCCTCAGCGGCTACGGCTTGAGTCTCGACCAGAAGGTGTCTGCGGGCATCACCGTATTTGGCCGTTATGGCGAGGCTGAAACGCTGGCGGGTGATGACGATGAGTTCTTCAGTGGCGGTGTGCAGTTTAGCGATGGCTTCGGTTTTAACCCCAATGATGTCTGGGGTCTTGGCTTTGCCAACACCGTGTTGGGCAATGATGATGAGGAAACCTTGTTTGAGGGTTACTACACCATGAGCCTCGCCGAGCGCCTGGCGCTGTCCTTTCACTTGACCTATATCGAAGAAGAACCCGATGGTGCAGACGACTTTAGTTATCTGGTACCGGGCTTTCGTCTTCAGGCAAGCTATTAGTCATCGCGCATTCAATAATAGAGCGTTGAATTTAACGTATTTAATTTAAGGGATTCATATAATGTTTAGTAATAAACGCTTTGTAAGGCAGCTGCAGGCTGTCTTTATTGGCCTGCTGGCAACAGTGAGCCTCAATGCCCAGGAAATAAAAATTGCCGACCCAGCGTCGGTGGTGGTGATCGTTAATCGCGATTCCAACGACATCAGTTTTATGGATATTAAAAGCCATAAAATCGTTGGCAAGGTGTTTCTCGGCAATAACGTCAACCCGCACATGGCGATGATGTCCAGCGACGGTCGCTGGGTGGTCACCGGCGGTACTCGCGCCAATAAGGCCTACATTATCGATGTCGCGACGCTGACCTTGAAAAAGGAAATCGCCGTGGGTTTTGCCCCCGAGCATTTGGCCTTCTCGCCCGATGGTCGCTACTACTACCAGGGCAATCCCGATGGCGACTCCATTTCGGTGATCGACATGGTCTCGATGAGTGTCATCAAAACCATCGAAGGTTTGGCTGAGCCGCTTAACATCACCTTTACCCCCGACGGTTCCAAGGCTTATGTTGCCAACTACGGCTCCCACTGGGTGGGTGTGATCGACGTCAGTCGCCACGAGTTGCTGAAGAAGATCCACGTCGGCAGCGCACCCGCTCTTGCCGCCCTCGACCCCGAGCGCTACCTCGGTGGTATTAAAGGTGTCTCCAATGTCAGTATCAGTAATGACGGGCGCTACCTCTACGCCGCCGATGGCGATTTGGGTATCGTTACGGTTATCGATTCGCGGGAAGATAAAGTCATTAAAAAGATTCAGGTGGGTGCCGACCCTTGGCGCGCCTATATGAGCCACGATGGTCGCTACGCGGTCACGGCCAACAATGGCGATGAGACAATTTCTATTATCGACACTCAGGTTAACGAAGTTGTCGCCACCCTGGAGGCGGGGCCTGAGATGATGGGCATTAACTTTGCCGCCGATAAGGCTTTCGTGATCAGTTCCACCACCGGCTTTCTTTATGTCTACGACATGAAGAGCTTGAAGGCGGCGGGGCGTATTAAAATTGGTCATGTGCAGATTGAAACATCGACCACGGATACTGCCGACGCCAAGCTTTATCTGGCTAGCTCAACGGATAATTCTGTCTATATTATCGATGCGAAAACAGAAAAAGTTGAGCGCGTTGCCAATGTCGGGCTCTATCCCTGGGGAACTCACATTCTCGACAGCAAAGACAACTACTGTCACTGACTGTCGTTGAAAAGACAGCTGCGCTCACTCACTGAAAGGTCTGTGTTATTTTATCTGCCATGCAATCCACGACAATACTAAAGCTGTCGATCGCACTGCTCCTGCTGCTGGGTATTAGCCTGGCGCAGGGGCACGGCGTGCGCGATCGAACGAGGACAGCGGATTTAAAGCGTGATGCCAGTGCGGGCACGGTGAGTGCCAGTCAGGCGCTTGAGCTGACGCTGACCCTGGTTGAAGTGGCACCCCAGATGCTGCAAACCTGGATTCGCACGGCGGCCACTATTGATGAAGCGGGTCGGGTTTTGAGTGCGACGCTTTGTTCCCCGGAAAAGCAACTGCTGAAACTGGCTCAGCGGGTGCGCGCTTTTCCACCCGATTCTAAATCCTCTGTTTATCAAGCAAGAATTGCCGCGCTGCGCGTCGAGGGTGACTGCCTGCATGTCGACGCTAAACTGGCGGGCCAAGCCTATGAGCGCAGCCCGCTTTATGTGATGGAAATTATTACTCAGCGGGGGCAGTTTCTGGCCATCCCCAGCGAGGCGATTATCGAAGAGGGTGAGCGACAAATTGTCTATGTCTACACGGGGGCGAAGGCGGAGACTGCCGAGGGCGATGTCGATGTCGAGGGCAATGCAGAAAACAATCAGCAGCAGGGCCAGTATGTGCCCCGCCAAATTCACCGGGGCCTGCAGGGCGAGCTCTATACGGAAGTTCTCCACGGTTTAAAAGCAGGGGAGCAGGTGGTCACCCTGGGCAGCTTTTTTATCGATGCCGACTACAAATTAAAATCCAGCAAAAAAGCGACAATGAGTAATGCTCACCACCATCATTAGCGGTGTTATCCGTTATAAAATCCTGGTGCTGCTGCTTTTTGCAGCGGCCACGGGCCTCAGCTTGTACGCCCTTCGCTCGGCTCCACTCGATGCCATTCCCGATATTTCCGACCCGCAAATTGTCGTCTATGCCAAATGGGCGCGCAGCCCAGAGCTGCTTGAGAGCGAAGTCACCGGGCCTATTATTCAGGCCTTAAAAGGTTCGTCAAATATTCAGTCCATTCGGGCCACCTCTCATCTGGGCTACTCCTTTATCTACGTCATTCTTAAAGACGCGGATCATCGTCAGCAGGTGAGGCAGCGGGTGCTGGATGAAATTAATGCCCTGCGCTCGCAACTGCCCGCCGATGCCAACGTTAGCCTCGGCCCCAATGCCAGCAGCATGGGCTGGATTTATGAATACGCCCTGCGCGACCACAGCCAGACCCACGACCTGCGCGAACTGCGCTTGCTGAATGAAGGCCTGATCGAGTCGGCCTTAGAGACAGTGCCGGGGGTGGCTGAGGTGGCGACGGTCGGCGGACTGGTGAGGCAGGTTGAATTAAAGATTTTCCCCCCTCTGCTGGCCGCGACCGGTATTTCCCTGCGCCAGCTAGTCACGGCATTAGAGGAGGTGTTCCAACAAGTTGGCGGGCGCACCATTGAGCTGACCAACCGCGACTACCAGCTGCGCGCCGGGGTGAACAGCGATGAGCTCGACAAGCTGGAGCTAATTGTTGTCGGTCGCGATAAACAGGGCCGCCCGGTATCGCTGAAAGATATCGGCTACCTGCAGGTCAACTACGACCTGCGGCGCGGTATTGCCGACTTAGACGGCGAGGGCGAAGTGGTGGGTGCCATCGTCATTATGGAGCAGGCGCAGAACGTACTGGCCGTCTCCCATGCCCTCGATGTCCAGCTGGAGAAAATTCAGGCTGAGCTGCCCGAGGGCATTGAAATTGTTACCACCTATAATCGCTCGCAGTTGATCACTGCCTCGCTGGTGAATTTCTCCAGCGCCCTGGCTTACGAATTACTGGTGGTGATGCTGGTGATTTTCTGGGCGCTGCGCAATGGCCGCGCCGCCGTCGCCCCGGTGGTGGTGATACTTCTCGGTTGCCTGTTTACCGTGCTGCCCCTGTCGTTTTTTGGTCAAACCATCAACCTGCTGTCGCTGGCGGGTTTGGCGATCGCCATTGGCGAAATGGCCGATGCGACGATAGTCATTGTCGAAAACTGCACCACCGAGCTGGCCCGGCAAAAGAGCCGTTTAGGGCGCGAGTTAAGCGCCCAGCAAAAGATCGACACTATTATTCAGGCTACCGCGCGGATGACGCGCCCGCTGTTGTTTTCTCTGCTGATTATTCTGGTGTCTTTTTTGCCGGTGTTTTTTCTGGGTGAGCGCGAAGGGCGGCTGTTTGACCCCCTCGCCTACGGCAAAACACTGGCCATGGGTTTTTCGACACTACTGACTTTATTTTTGCTGCCGGTGATTATTGTTTGGATCTTTAAAGGCAAAACGATCCCGCTGCAGCCCGAGCGGGAAAGCGGCTTTGTGCGGCTCTACCGGCGTTCACTGCGGGCCTCCATTGAGCATCGCTATTGGTTTCTCAGTGGCAACATCGTTTTATTACTGCTGGCGCTGGTGCTGGCCAGTGGCTTTCAACGGGACTACATGCCGGAAATGGAGGAGGGCTCCATTCTCTATATGCCCACCACGCTGCCGAGTTTGCCGACCCGCGAGGCGGGTTGGATATTGCAGCAAATGGATAAAAAGATTAAAGCCTTCCCCGAAGTTGAGCGGGTTTTTGGCAAGCTGGGGCGGGCCGATACCGCTACCGACCCGGCACCCACGACGATGATAGAAACCACGATATTACTCAAGCCAAAAGCCCAGTGGCGTGAGGGCATGACGAAAGCCAAATTAATTGCCGAGCTGGACGCCAGTTTGCAAATTGTTGGCTACGTCAATAGCTGGACTCAGCCCTTGGCCGGGCGGGTGATCATGCAGGACACCGGTATTCAAAGCCCGGTGGGTATTAAAGTGAAGGGTCTGGAAATCCCGGTGATTGAAAGTATCAGCCAGCAAATCGAAAGCCTGTTGCGGGACTTTCCCGGTACCGGCTCGGTGCTTGCCGAGCGCATTTCTGAAGGCTACTACGTCGACGTGCAACATGACCTGCAAGGTCTCGCCGAGCAGGGCGTGAAAGTCGACGAAGCCATGCTCACCGTACGCTTTGGTATCGGCGGTGAAAGCGTGGTGAATATTCGCCAGGCCGACAAGACCGTGGTGCCCCTGAGCATGCAGTATTCGCCGGAATATATCGATACTTTGGACAAGGTTCGCCACACGCCGGTACTGACGGTTGATGGCCGCTCGGTGCCACTGAAATCTATCGCCGATGTCGCGGTGCGTAAAATGCCCGAAATGATCCGCAATGATAATGGTGCACTGGCGGGCTATATTTACATCGACCTGCAAGACACCACCAGCGCCGACTATGTCAGCGCAGCCCGCGACTATTTGGCAGAGAAGCTGACACTGCCCCCCGGCTATTCTCTGGAATGGACCGGCACCTATCGCTACGCCGAAGAGGCGCAAGCGCGCCTGGCGTGGATTATTCCCATCACCCTGGTGTTGATGTTCGCCCTGCTGATGCTGGCCTTTCGCTCGCTATTTGAAAGCTCACTGATTTTACTGTCCGCGCCCTTCGCCTTGATCGGTGGCGTGGTGTTGCAATGGGCACTGGGTTTCACCCTCACTACCGCCGTGGTGATTGGCTATATCGCCGTGCTCGCGGTGGCGATTCAAACAGGCATCTTGATGATCGAGTTTATTCGCGATGCCCTGGCCAATCGCGCCGAGGGGGAGGCCTACATGGACGCGGTGATCGATGGTTCCGTGGCCCGCCTGCGCCCGAAGTTGATGACGGTGGCGACCACGGTACTGGGCTTGCTGCCCATTATTCTGGCCTCGGGTTCGGGTATGGATATCACCAAACCCATCGCCGCGCCGAGCATCGGCGGCATGGTCAGCTCGACGATTTATGTGCTGTTTTTAATTCCCTGCCTGTTTGCGATTGGCGAGGATTTTCGGAATAAGCGCATTGATTAATATGCCTAAATGGTGGGCGTCAGTGGTTATAAACAAGGTAGGTTGAGATGATCTCAGGTAGTTGTCTTTGCGGCAAAGTGAGCTATGAAATAGCAGGGGCGGTGGGTGATATTGTGCACTGCCACTGTATAAGCTGTCGCAAAGCACATGGCTCGGCCTTTTCGAGTGTGGCGGCGGTACAGCAGAGTGACTTCACGCTGAAAGGTGAGGCCGCGCTCAGTGCCTATGAGTCATCGGCGGGCAAGACACGTTATTTTTGTTCTCACTGTGGCACCCATGTCTATGCTCAAAGAATTCACGCTGAACATATAATATTGCGCTTGGGTTCCTTAGATGTCGATCCAAAGAGCAGTGAAAAGGGGCATATTTGGGTATCTCAGAAAGCCAGTTGGTATTCAATCAACAGCATCTTGCCCACAGTCGACGAGTTTGATTAAACGTTGCGATAAAGCATGAGTCAGCATGAACGAGTGATTGCCGACCGGCGCTATTAATCCGCGCTATACCTACAAAGGTGTAGCGGTTTTAGGTTTATTCCATTTTATCCAACACCTTAATCCACTAGCCAGTCGGCGATAGCCTGGCCAATTTCGTGGGGCGAATCTTCCTGAATAAAATGAATACCGGGCACAGTGACTTCGCGCTGGTTGGGCCAGCTGCGGCAAAATTCCCGGGCGGAACCACGCAGAATGGCCCCCGGCTCGGCGCTGATAAACAGCTTGGGTAGGTCACTTTGACTCAACCACTGGCTGTAGCTGTCGACAATGGCGACCACGTCTTCCGGTTCGCCACCGAGGGGGATTTGCCGTGGCCAGGTGAGCAGGGGGCGGCGGTCTTCGCCGGGCTTTAAAAAGGGCCGGCGGTATTCGCCCATTTCTGCATCGCTGAGTTGGCGAATAATCGACGCGGGCAGTACTTTTTCGATGAAAACATTGTTGTCGAGCACCATGGCATCGCCAGCGGGCGAGCGAAAGCCCTCGAAGATGGGCTTCATCGATTTCGGCCACTCGTCCCAGGTAATGGGCTTGACGATGGCCTCCATGTAGACAATGCCTTTGACCGCATCGCGATGGCGGTTGGCCCAGTCAAAACCCAGGGCTGAACCCCAGTCGTGCAGCACTAAAGTGACATTGTCGCGCACGCCGAGGTGGTCGAGCAGGGCATCGAGATAGTCGCGGTGTTCGACAAAACGGTAGCTGTCCGGCCCGGAGGGTGAGAGTTTTTCGGAGTCGCCCATGCCAATCAGGTCAGGAGCAATGCAACGGCCCAGGGTTTGGCAATGGGGTATGATGTTGCGCCACAAATAGGAGGAGGTCGGATTGCCGTGCAGAAACACAATCGGCTGGCCCACTCCGCTTTCGACATAAGCCATTTGACGACCCTTAATGTTGGCGTACTTTTTTGCATCGCCAGCGTTGCTGAGTTCTTCAGACATCGGTATCACCCTTTTTTATTATTTAGGAAGTATATTTAGCATGAATCCCAAAGAATTACTTGGCTTGCTCACGCTGGAGCGCCTCGATAGCAACTTATTTCGCGGCACCAATCAGGATATTGGCGCCGTTGCCGTCTTTGGTGGCCAGGTGCTGGGGCAGGCTTTAATCGCTGCCGGTGAGACAGTTGAGGGTCGCGAGGCCCACTCCATGCACGGCTATTTTTTGCGTCCGGGTGATAAAACCGTACCCATTATTTACGATGTCGAGCGGGTGCGCGACGGCGGCAGTTTTACCACTCGCCGGGTGGTGGCGATTCAGCGCGGCGAGCCGATTTTTATTATCTCGGTGTCTTTTCAGAAAGCGGAAGAGGGTTACTCCCACCAGTCGCAAATGCCCGATAATGTGCCCGCCCCGGAAGATCTGCCCTGCGAATCCGACCTGCGCATGGCCATGGCTGAAACGTTGCCGGAGGAGCGTCGCGCCTTTTTCACCAGTGTGCGCCCGGTGGAGATGCGACCGATTTATCCCGATGATTTATGGAGTAAAAGTGATCGACCGGCGGAGCAGGGTTTCTGGATTCGCGTCAATACGCCAGTGCCCGACTCACCCATACTGCACCGCGCACTGCTGGCCTACACCTCCGATTTTTACTTGATGGGCACGGCGCTGCGCCCCCACGGTGAGCGTTTTTCCAGCGAGGGTATGCAGGCGGCGAGCCTCGACCACGCGATGTGGTTTCACCGGGATTTTCGTATGGATGAGTGGGTGCTGTATATGATGGAAAGCACCTCGGCCTCGGGTTCGCGGGGTTTGAACTTTGGAAAGTTTTATAAGCGTGACGGCACGCTGGTGGCGTCGTGTACGCAAGAGGGTTTGATTCGCCGACCCCGCACACAGGCTAAATAAGGGCGCTTCGGTTTTCGATTGGCAGCATAAAAAAAGGCGCGGTGATTATTTGATCACCGCGCCTTTTTTGTTGAGCTATTTTTATTTTTTAGCGAGAGCGTTTAGTCCTTAAAAGTTAATAGCCACCGCTCGTTGAAAAGACCTTCTTCGGATTGGCGACCATCATCGTATCGATGTCGGCCTGGCTAATACCCGCTGCCGCCAACGCTGGCAGTACATCGCGGGGCACGTGCTCGTAGCACCAGTTGGGGGCGAATTTCTCGACGTATTCACCGTCGAAGAAATCCTGAAAGCTACAGGCGTCGTGGGAGACGACCATCTGCCCGGCGTAACCTTTTTCGCACAGGGTGACCACGGTTTGCACGCGATCGTCAGTGGGCAGGAAGGCTTCAAGGCCGAAGCGATCCATGCCGATAAAGCAGCCGCTGCTGAGAATTTCTTCCAGATAATCAATATCCGTTGAATCGCCCAAATGACCGATGACCACGCGGCTCATATCGACGCCAAACTCTTTAAAGGCGGCAACCTGATCGCGGGCGGACGTGTTGGCAATCGTGGTGTGAGTGGAGATGGGCGCGCCGGTTTCGCGGTGGGCGATGGCGGTGGACTGCAACAGCTTCTTGTTGAATTCGTCGACGCCGGTGTGGTCGGTGGCGCATTTAATAATGGCGGCCTTCACGTTGGTGTCGAGAATGCCCTGGGTGATATCGCGAATCATGTAGGTTGACAGGTGCTTGGCATCCCAGCCGTGCATCCACGCCTCTTCCGTCCAGTAAAAACCGGTGGGGCAAATCACGTTAACGCCGGTGGCTTTTGATACGGCGATAATGGAGCGAATATCGCGACCCAAATTGACCGGGGTCAGGTCGACGATGGTTTTTACACCGCGCTCTTTGGCTTTGTTCAGTGAGCCCACGGCTTTAGGCACTTCCTTTTCGATATCGACGTAGTCATCGTAGTTTTGGCGCATATCCCAGTCGGCGATGATGATGTGTTCGTGCATCAGGCACATGCCGATATCATCGACATCGATGGGCCCCATGGCGGTTTCTACTTGTGGCATAGCAATGCTCCTTTTATGGACGAGTTTTTTAGCGTGATGAAAGAAAAATGTGGGTTGATATTAGTAGCTGATTCGCGGCCTGGCCCCGGTATTTTTTATTATATGCGCCGAATAATAGTCTATTTTTTGTGGTGATGTCAGCCTCAATAAGAGGAAAATGATGGCGCGAGGCTAGTCTATTCCAGTCTTTACTTGCCAGCTGGCCTAGTTCTGTTAACCTCTCGCCCGGGAGTCGGCTGAGCAGTCGCTATCCCGGTTTTTGGTGTGTTCTTTTAGAGCGTATTGAGGCTGGGATGGAGGAAAGTCCGGGCTCCATAGGGCAGAGTGCCAGGTAACGCCTGGGAGGCGCGAGCCTACGGAAAGTGCCGCAGAAAATATACCGCCTAAGCAGTTCGCTGCCGGTAAGGGTGAAATGGTGCGGTAAGAGCGCACCGCGCGGCTGGTAACAGGCGTGGCAGGGTAAACCCCACTCGGAGCAAGACCAAATAGGGATCCATAGGCGTGGCCCGCGCTGGATCCGGGTAGGTTGCTTGAGGTGTACGGCGACGTGCATCCCAGATGAATGACTGTTCTCGACAGAACCCGGCTTACAGGCCGGCTCCCACCTTTTTTTATCGGGCCCCTCGGTGGGGCTGGATAATCCTCGCCCTGCACCCTCGCGTGCAGGGGAAAATGTGTTATTCACCGATGCTGCTAGCTGTGGCCGCCTGAGTTGTTTTTGGTGGTGACTTGCTGCTGATCTCTTTTCGGCTCTGGGGATAAAATAAATTGCCGCAGAGATTCTTTTTGTCGTTGAATTCTTTAAGTGCGTTCACGTAGCCGGTGTTCTTCAAGGTAGTTGGCGGTTAATAAAAACGGACTTCAATAGAAGTCCGTTTTTATTAACGCTTTGTTATCCAGTCTTACTTTAACCGCGACCAGGTCTACTGGGCTTTTCGGGACGTTCCGGGCGCTCGGGCTTTTCGGGGCGTTCAGGTTTTTCGGGGCGCTCGGGCCGTTCGGGGCGCTCAGGCTTTTCGGGCCTCTCGGGCTTTTCAGGGCGCTCAGCTTTTTCAGGGCGATCGGGGCGTTCTTGTTTTGATCCTCGTTCAACGCGGGGGGTGTTTTCTGCTTTGTTTTGGTGTTCGCCTTTTGCGAGCTGTTCAGATCTGTCTGGTCGAGATGAGTGGATGGCGCTGACCACTTCGCCCAGGTTGAAGCCAAGTTCTTTGGCTATTTCGCCCCAGCCCATACCAGACTCGCGCATCACTAGAATTTGCGGAGAGTCGCTTACTTCCACATCCGGTGTGCCGCCGTCGACCTCGACATTTTCAGCTGAATCATCCACGTCTGTTACGACCTCATCCAGGCCCAGGGCATCTGCGATACTGGAGTACTGATCAGAGCTGTCCAGCAGTTCCTGGGCCAGGGCCATGGAGATAAACGTTCCACCAAAGCCCATGGCGTCGCCAGGGCTTGAATACGTCGTGTCGTCCAGGATTATTTCGCCGCCAGTGCGTAGGCCGCCAATAAGTGAGTGTGCATTATCTTCGCCTCCAGCGACCTCGGTGAAGTCATTGGCAATCTTGGCAACCACTTTATCTTCTCCGGTGCTGAGGGGCCTTTCGTCTAGCTCGGCAATTTCGCTGTCGATAGTTTTTAGGTCTTGCGCTTCGTCAGCATAAACGGGGAAGACGGCAAGTGAAGATATTGCCGTGCCCAGTATGAGTGTTTTCCAATATTGGCCTTTCATGAAGATGGTTTCCTGTTGTTGTAATAATTAAGGCTTGTAAGTGAACTGCAAGCCACCACCAAGATCTGGGCTGCTTTCGCTCAAACCAAAATAGAGGTAGGGGGTTAAGCTCCACTGCGCGGATACTTTGTAATTCATGTAGGTAAACAGCTCTAAAGAGTCGTCAACACTGTTGGTGGATGCCTCCTGGAAATCGAGAGAGAAACCGTAGTGGGTGAGATCGGACTGCCGCCAGTCGATGCCGGCGGAGAGATAAAAGACATTGTTGAGCTTACTGCCGCTGGGATCCCCTTTGATTTTGTAGGCAAGGGTCGCCAGCGGTGTGAAATCACCGACTGAATAAGCGTAATCTAGCTGGGCGGTGTAGTCAGTTTCGCCAGTGCCGAGGCCTTTCTTTTCATCGGCGGTGGGGATTTTGATTTTACCGGTGATATCCAGATAACCCAGCTCAGCAGGAAAAGATTGCAGTTCGTAACTGAGCGATGTCCAGACATCACCCAATCCAGATTCAGTGCTGGCGACCGTGTTATTGCCCCCTATTATCACGCCGCCATCACCGCCGCCGATAACAGTGCCCGGACCATCGATGCTTAACCAGGCCGCAGTCACCTTGCCTGTCCACAAGCCCGATTTATAACTGGCGCTGAAGGGCACATAAATGATGTCGGTATCGATGGCATCCCCGTAATCACCGGAGCTGTAATCAATGCCTGTGGATAGCTTCAACTGTCCTTCGTCGGCTGTGCAATAAGCACTGAGCGTGATGCCAATAAGAGCTGACGACAGCAAGGTGTGAAAAGTCCTTTTCCTGGGAAGACGCATCGATTGTTTTGATCCTGTATAGATGAGGGGAGTGGTCAGCTTTAAGCTGTTGGTGTCGGTTTGTAGACTTGACTGCTAGTGCGACACGAAGTTTTTATAATCTCACGCCTTGAAATAGTCGCACACATTGCAGAAGAAACGCTTTACCGTTGATCGTTTATTAGCTTGCCCGCAAATATGGCGATAAAGCGGCCCACTGTTAAGCCCCCGCATGACGAATGGTTGTTGCATGAGATGAATATTAAATGGCGCGGCTTGCTTGAGCGGCGGCTTATTTTCTCCGTTTGGCGGATATAAAAAATAACAGTAGGCCCGAGACAATGGTAATCACACCGAGTAGGGCAAAGGCTCGCAGCAGCCAGGAATTAAAATTATCCCGGTCGAGGTAATCCATAATGTGCAGGCTCCAGAGAAAGTCGTAAAGCCGCCAGGTATTGGTGCGCATAGCGCTCACTTTGCCGCTGTTGGCGCCGATCCACAGGTTGGCCTCGTCAACCCCCTCTAGTGCGATTTTCCAGGCGGGGAGTTCGCCGTCCCGGTATTCACTGCCTCGCTCTACAGCAGTGACCCAGGTGGCGGATAGCACTGGCAGATGAGTGCTGTTGGTGGCGATTGAGTGGGCTTGCGTCTCCGTCAAAGGCGCGAGCTTGGCCGCTGTTTCGGCGTGGTAGATCAGCCACTGGTCGTCGAGTTTGACCTGGTAAATGGGCGTGTATAAGCGCTGTCGGAGTTGGATCTTGCCGAGGCTCAGCGTTGCGAGTTCACTATGCTGGGCGACCAGGTCGCTGGCTGATATCAAATTGACGTGGGCCAGTCGCAGAGCGGGCGGGGGCTGAAGCAGATGGCTGCCGCGCACATCGCCAATGGGCACGATGGAGAAAAACAGGCCGGAGCCAGTCCAGATTAGCAGCTGGATGGCGGCGATTAGACCCAGCCAGCGGTGGGTCTTTCTAATCAATGATGGGTTCAAGCGAAGTTCCGTGGCGGTCGATGTCGGCGGCAGCATAACCCATTAAGGCAATGCCGACCTTTAGGGGGCTTGTCGCTTACTGTCAATACGAGGCGTTCACAAGAGTGCTTGTTCTTAGCAACTGCTATTAATAGATCAAATTGGTCTCGCTCTTAAAGTGTTACTTTAAGTTCTGTTTTTATCGTCCTGTTTTCTCTTGCTTATCTTCTTTGTCTTCACGTACTTCATGGGGTTTTCTCTGTAAGTTCGCGGGAAATGTCAGCATTTTCGTGCATCTTTGCCAGCGGTCGAGTATTGACTTTAACTGTCTCGAGTCTATAGTGTCGAATTGTGGGTGAAAGTGGGTCAGAGTGGCCTTTCCAATAATAATCGTGAGAGTTTGTGGTGTTTCGAGGCAGCAACGAAATCAACATGGATACCAAAGGGCGGATGGCTATTCCCGCTCGGTACCGCGACGCCTTGATGTCCGAGTTCAGCGGCAGCCTGGTGGCGACGATTAGCATTACCGATACCTGTCTGTTTATTTACCCGCGCCCCGAGTGGGAGGAGATGGAAGTCAAAATCGCCCGCATGTCGACCTTCAATAAAGATACCCGCCGCCTGCAGCACTTGCTGATCGGCAATGCCCGTGATCTCGATCTGGACGGCAGTGGTCGCGTATTGATCCCCCAGGAATTGCGCGATTACGCCAAGCTGGGCAAGAAGGTCACGCTGGTCGGTCAAAGTCATCGCCTCGAACTGTGGGATACGGATAGCTGGAATAGTAATCGTAAAGCCTGGCTGGATGAAGTCGCCAGTGGCTTGGAGATTCCCGAAGAAATTCAATCATTGTCATTGTGAGGGTGGCCACCTGATGCCAGCTGCTAAACAAGCCCATATTACCGTGTTATTGGACGGCGCTGTCGACGCCTTGGTTGACGACGCCGATGGCTATTATGTTGACGGTACGTTCGGCCGCGGCGGACATGCGGGGCTGGTGCTCGAGCGCCTGTCTGCTGAGGGCCACTTACTGGCGATCGATAAAGATTTAGAGGCCTGCGCTGTGGGTCGCGAGTTGTTTGCTGACGACGCCCGTTTTGAAATGGTACAGGCCTCTTTCGCCGATCTTGAAAGTTTGTTGCGCGAGCGCGGGCAGGCCGGGAAAGTCAGTGGGGTCTTGCTTGACCTCGGCGTGTCATCGCCCCAGCTCGACGATGCCGAGCGGGGTTTCAGCTTTATGCGTGACGGCCCCCTTGATATGCGCATGGACACCAGTCGTGGTTTAAGCGCGGCGCAATGGATTGCCAGTGCCGAAGAGGCCGAAATCGCAGGTGTGATTAAAGAATACGGTGAAGAAAAATTTGGCCGACGCATGGCCAGAGCCATTGTCGAGGCGCGCGAGACTACGCCTATTACGCGTACTGGCGAGCTGGCCGATATTGTCGCCGCCGCCAACCCGGCCTGGGAAAAGGGCAAGCATCCAGCAACTCGTGCCTTTCAGGCGATTCGTATCTTTTTGAACCGTGAACTGGATGATTTGCGCTCCTTGCTCGATTGCGTTGTCGACCTGCTTGCCGTCGATGGCCGACTGGTGGTGATCAGCTTTCACTCCCTGGAAGATCGCATCGTTAAGCGTTTTATTCGCGGTCACACCAATCCGATGATACCGCGCGGTCTGGCGATACCCGAAAGCGACATAATCCGTCGCCTGCGCAATGTCGGCAAAGCCTCAAAAGCCAGTGTTGAGGAAGTTGAACGCAATCCACGCTCGCGCAGCGCGGTGATGCGCGTCGCCGCAAAGGTTGTTTGAGGTGGCGCTGAGCGTGAGCTTTCCCCGTCTCAGCCGCTTGAGCTGTTGTTTGTTACTCAGCTGGATGGCGGTCTTGCTGAGTGGGCTCGGCGTGGTTTACGTCAGTCACCAGTGCCGCACGCTGTACGGCGAGCTGGCGCAGTTGCAACAAGAGAAAAACCGTCTGGAAATTGCTCGCGGGCAGAACCTGCTTGAGGCCAGTGCTCAGGCATCGCTATACCGGGTTGAGCAGCTGGCGCTCGGTAAATTGGGCATGCAGGTGCCGTCTTTGGATGAAATTGTCAGGGTCACGCCTTAAAAGCACAGGGTCAGAGTTGATCCAATCACATGGGTGAAAGAGTGAAGAAAAGCGCCGCCAAGCAGCCTGCCAGAAACCGCGACCGAGTATCGGCTCGTCGCGGCTCGGGCGCGCGCGTGCGCAGTATCGCCCCCTGGCGTTATTGGACCATGGTTGTCGCGCTGTTTTCCCTCGGCGTGCTGGCCTTGAGCCATATTGCCGGCCTGCAAGTGCTGCCCGATGTGCATCAGGGTTTTGAGTTTTTACAAAGCCAGGGTAAGAGCCGCATGCTGCGCACCGTGGCAATCCCCGCTTATCGCGGTGTGATTACCGACCGCCGTGGCGAGCCGCTGGCGATTAGTACTCCCGTGGTGTCGATTTGTGCCAACCCTCAGCTGCTGGCGCTGGACGGCGACAAGCTGGCGATGCTGGCGCGGCGTTTAAAATTGCGCGTTGGCGATCTAAAAGCGCGCATTGCCCGCTACCGCAATAAAGAGTTTATGTACCTGGCACGCCAGTTGACCCCGCCTCAGGCGCAGGCCGTGCTCGATCTCAATATCGTCGGTATTTTCAAACGCGAAGAGTACAAACGCTATTACCCGGCGGGTGAAGTGGCGGCACAGCTGGTGGGCTTTACCGGCATCGACGATCGCGGGCAGGAAGGCATGGAGCTGGCCTTTGATAGCTGGCTCTACGGTGCCACCGGCAGCAAGCGCGTACTGAAAGACCGTAAGGGTCGGGTGATAAAAGAACTGCAATTGATCAAGAGTGAAAAGCCCGGTGGCAATTTAGCGCTGAGCATCGATCTGCGCTTGCAGTACATTGCCTACCGTGAATTAAAAGCGGCGATGAAGAAATTTCGCGCCAAGTCGGGCTCCGTGGTGGTGCTCGATGTGCTGACCGGTGAAGTGCTGGCCATGGTCAATCAGCCCTCCTTCAACCCCAATGATCGCTCGCGACTGAAAGTCGGCAGCACGCGCAATCGCGCCCTCACCGATTTGCTGGAGCCGGGTTCGGTGATGAAGCCGCTGACCATGGTAGCGGCGCTGGAGAGCGGCAAGTTTCACCCCAACACAGTGATCGACACCAGCCCGGGTTATCTGCGCATCGGGCGTAAAACCTTTGTCGATCACCGCAATTACGGCAAGCTCGATCTGAGCGGCATTCTCGCCAAATCCAGCCAGGTCGGCACCACTAAAATCGCCATGAAGCTTGAGCCCGAGGCGATTCGCGGCGTGTTTGACCGGGTGGGTCTCGGCCAGAGTCCGGGCACCGGCTTCCCCGGCGAAAGTGCGGGTTTATTGCCGAGCAAGCGCCGCTGGCGAGATGTGGAGAGAGCCACCATGGCCTTTGGCTACGGTTTGGCGGTGACGCCTTTACAGCTGGCTAGCGCCTATGCGGTGCTGGCTAATGACGGCATCAAAAAGCAGGCATCACTATTAAAAATCTCAGCGGCAGAGGGTGTCTTGCCCGGCCCTGAAGAGCAGGTTATCGATAAAAAGATCGTCGCCAGCGTGCGTCAAATGATGAAGGCGGTGATCGGCAAAGAGGGCACCGGCACCCGTGCCGCGATTGATACGTATGAAGTGGCGGGTAAAACCGGCACCAGCCACAAAGTGGGCGCCGGTGGTTATCAGCAAGACCGTTACGTCGGTTTGTTTGCCGGCATGGCGCCAGCCGATAAGCCGCGTCTGGTCACCGTGGTGGTGATTGACGATCCGCGCGGTAAAGATTACTACGGTGGTCTGGTGGCAGCACCGGTGTTCGCGAAAGTCACCGCCGAGGCCTTGCGGCTGATGAGTGTGGCGCCATTGAAAGCGCCAGAGCCGAA
Source organism: Gammaproteobacteria bacterium (assembly GCA_018069465.1). GTDB lineage: Bacteria > Pseudomonadota > Gammaproteobacteria > Pseudomonadales > Porticoccaceae > Reddybacter. The sequence continues at coordinate 130,125 of JAGPUW010000002.1, forward strand.
GCTTGTTAAGGGTTCTACGGTCAAGCGCGGGGGTGATTCGTGATGACCTCTCCTAGACCTCAAGCGGGGATGGCGCTAAGTGAATTACTGGCGGCTATTGATTTGAGTGGAGAGAGCTTACCAGCAGCTGTGTCGAGCCTGAGGGTCGAGGGCCTGCAACTGGATAGTCGCAAGCTGGCCCCGGGCGACCTGTTTATCGCCTTTCCCGGCCAGCAAAGTGATGGCCGCAATTATCTGGCGGATGCGCAAGCGGCCGGTGCGGTGGCTGCGTTGGTCGAGAGCGAAGGCTTTAGTGCAGAGCGGGCCACTAGCGCGTTGCCCATTATTGCTATCGAGAATTTGGCCAAGCAAGTGAGCGCCATTGCCGGGCGTTTTTACGCCGAACCCAGTGCCAGGGTGCCGCTTATTGGCATTACTGGCACTAACGGAAAAACCACCTGTACGCAGCTGCTGGCACAATTGCTGGCCCTATTGGGTGAGCCCAGCGGATTGATTGGCACGCTGGGTTATGGTTTGCTCAACTCGGATGAGCCGATTGCCAAACCAGACTTAATCGATACCGGTCTGACCACCCCGGATGCGCTCAGCGTGCAGGCTATTCTTGCCGAGTTCTTAGATGCTGGTGCGGCAGCCGTGGCGATGGAAGTTTCATCCCACAGTCTCGATCAGGGTCGGGTCGCCGGGCTGCACTTTAGCAGCGCCGTGTTCACCAACTTGAGCCGTGACCATCTCGATTATCACCACACTATGGGCGCCTATCAGCAGGTTAAAGCCCAGCTTTTCCATACGCCGGGTTTAAAAAATGCGATTGTGAATAGCGATGACCCGGCGGGCCGGGCCATTATTGCCGAGCTGGCGGCTTGCGGCGAGACCAGCTGCTACTCATATTCCTCCTCTCAGGTAGAGGCTGATATACATGCCCGCGATGCGACTTTTGGGCCGCAGGGCATAAGCGCAAACTTGACGACCCCGTGGGGGCAGGGCGAATTGCGCAGCAGCTTGCAAGGTGAATTCAACTTGAGCAATCTGCTGGCGGTCATTGGTGTGGCCTGTGCCGAGGGCCAGACCCTGCGATCTGTACTCGCCGCTGTCGAGCAATTAAAGCCTGTGCCGGGTCGCCTCGAAGTGGTCGATGTGCAGGCTCAACCCCTTGTTGTGGTTGACTATGCCCACAGCGCTGACGCCCTTGAAAAAGCACTCTCTGCCTTGCGAGTTGCCTGCCAGGGTCGTCTGTGGTGTGTCTTTGGTTGCGGCGGTGATCGCGATCAGGGCAAGCGTGCGCTAATGGGTTCTGTGGCAGCCGCGCTGGCAGACCAGTTGGTCATTACCAGCGACAACCCCCGCGGTGAAGACGCGCAAGCCATCATCGATGATGTGCTGCAAGGTGTGCCAGACAGTGCGACGGAGCCACAGGTATTTGTTGATCGCCGCGCTGCCATTGGCTTTGCCGTGAACAAAGCAGCCGAGCGGGATGTGGTACTGATTGCCGGCAAGGGGCACGAAGATTATCAACTGATTAAAGACCAGCGCCTGCCCTTTAATGACGTGCTTGAAGCGCGTTTGGCCCTGCGTCAAAGGGTGGTGAAATGATGACGGCGGGGCTCAGTCTATCTCAGGCCGCCATTACTTATGGTGGCACGCTACTTTATCCCGACTGCCACTTTGCCCGTGTCTGCACCGATACCCGCAGTTTGGCCAGCGGCGATTTGTTCGTCGCCCTGCGCGGCGAAAATTTCGATGCCCACCAGTTTCTGGAAAGCGCGGCTTTAAAGGCTTGCGGCATGGTGGTTGAAAAACCCAATAAGTGCCTGGCGATACCCCAGTGGGTGGTCCCCAATACCTTGCAGGCTCTCGGTCAGCTCGCGGCACTGGCGCGCAAACCCTTCACCGGGCCGCTGATAGCGATCACCGGTAGTGGCGGCAAAACCACGGTGAAAGACATGCTGGCGGTGATTTTGCGCTGCAAAGGCGAGGTGCTGGCGACTCAGGGCAACCTCAATAATCACATTGGCGTGCCGCAAACGCTGCTCGGACTACAGGCAAAACATCAGTACGCGGTGATTGAAATGGGCGCCAGTGCCGCTGGTGAAATCGACTATCTGTGCAGCATCGCCCGGCCCACCATTGCCGTGGTGACCAATGTGATGCCCGCCCACGTTGCCAGTTTCGGCTCCCTCGCTGGCGTTGCCAGTGCTAAAGGTGAAATTTATCGCGGCCTCGATAGCGCTGGCACGGCGATTTTGAATCTCGATGAGCCCTGGTATGAACAGTGGCGCAGTGGTGCCCACGGTATCCACAACCTGAGCTTTAGTGTCGCCAATAGCGCGGCAGATTTTTACCCATCCAATGTGCAATTTGATATCGAGGCCTGTGCCAGTTTTACCCTGCATTCGCCCCTCGGCGAGATTGACATAAAACTCGCCATTCCCGGTGCTCACAATATTTCTAACGCTCTAGCGGCGGCGGCCTGTGCCGTTGCGGCGGGGGCTGATCTGGTTGCCATCGCCGCCGGACTCGCCGCCATGGTTGCGGCGCCCGGGCGCATGCAGCGCAAAGCCGGTAGCGGCGGAGCGCGGATTATCGACGACAGCTACAACGCCAATCCCGGTTCGGTAAAAGCGGCGATTGACGCCCTAGTCGCCATGCCCGGCAAACACTATCTGGTGCTCGGTGATATGGGTGAACTCGGGCCGCAAGAAAAAGCCATGCACCGCGAGGTCGGTGACTATGCCCGCAACGCCGGTGTCGACGGGCTCTACACCAGCGGGCCACTGAGCGCTGAAACTACGGCAGCCTTTGGCGCGGGCGGCGAACACTTTGCGACTAAAGCAGATTTGGCCCAAGCCCTGCTGCCCCGTCTAAATGCCGATGCCGTCGTACTCGTTAAAGGCTCGCGCAGCGCCGCCATGGAAGAAGTGGTGGCGCACATTATTGAGGAAAACGACTAATGCTTTTATGGCTAGCGGATTATCTGAGCGAGTACTACAGTGCTTTCGGCGTCTTTAAGTATCTGACCCTGCGCGCAATTTTGGGCATGCTGACCTCGCTGCTGATCTCGCTGATGTTCGGCCCCTTTATGATCAGGAAGCTCAATGCCCTGCAAATAGGTCAGTCGGTACGTAGCGACGGCCCTGAAACTCACCTGATAAAATCGGGCACCCCGACCATGGGTGGGGCTTTGATTTTGACCTCTATATTTGTCTCCACCCTATTGTGGGCTGATCTCAGCAACCGCTATGTGTGGACGGTGATGCTGGTGACCCTTGCTTTTGGCATCATCGGCTGGGTCGATGACTACCGCAAAGTGGTCGAGAAGAATTCTCAGGGACTACCGGCGCGCTGGAAGTATTTATGGCAGTCCCTCGCCGGTTTAGCCGCCGCCATCTTCCTTTATAGCAGTGCTATTTCACCGGCCGAGACGGAGCTAATTGTGCCCTTCTTCAAAAACATCGCCTGGCCGATGGGTTTGTTTTATGTGGTGCTGAGCTACTTTGTGATTGTCGGCTCCAGCAATGCCGTCAACCTCACCGACGGCCTCGACGGCCTGGCGATTATGCCCACGGTGCTGGTGGGTGGTGCGCTGGGCATTATTGCCTACCTCACCGGCCATGCCACCTTTGCTGAATATTTACATATTCCCTTTATCAGTGGCGCCGGTGAGCTGGTGGTTTTTTGCTCGGCACTGGGCGGCGCGGGTCTCGGCTTTCTGTGGTTTAACACCTATCCAGCCCAGGTTTTTATGGGTGATGTCGGCGCTTTGGCACTGGGTGCCGCGCTGGGTGTTGTTGCGGTGATTGTGCGTCAGGAAATTGTATTTTTCATTATGGGCGGCATCTTTGTACTGGAAACCGTCTCGGTCATTCTGCAGGTGGCCTCGTTCAAATTAACCGGCAAGCGCATTTTCCGCATGGCGCCTATCCATCACCACTATGAGTTGAAGGGTTGGCCCGAGCCGCGCGTCATCGTGCGCTTCTGGATTATCACGGTGATGCTGGTGCTGTTTGGCCTGGCGACGCTGAAGCTGAGATAAGAAATTACGATAAGCAGTTGCGAAAAAAACTGAGATAAGGGATCGATAGAAATAGCGATGCAAGAGGTGAAAGTGGCAGAAATTATAGCGAGTAACAGACTGACAGTCGTGGTGGGCCTTGGCGCCACCGGCTTGTCTGTGGCGCGCTTTCTGTCGGCTCAGGGTGAACCTTTTGTCGTCGTCGATAGTCGTGAACAACCGCCTGCTCTGGCCCAGCTCAACGCGGAGTTGCCTGCGGTGCGCACGCAACTGGGGCAGCTCGACAGCGCTACGCTGTGCAGTGCCAATCAGCTGATTGTTAGTCCCGGTCTGCCTCTCGATACCCCGGCTCTGGTCGAGGCCGCGAACGCCGGGGTGGAAATTATTGGCGATATCGAACTTTTTGCCCGCCATGCACAGGCGCCCATCGTTGCGATTACGGGCTCCAATGGAAAAAGCACCGTCACCACTTTACTCGGCGAAATGGCGCGCCTGTCCGGCAAAAATGCCGGTGTTGGCGGCAATCTCGGTACCCCCGCTCTGGATTTATTGAGTGACGAAAAAGACTTATACGTACTTGAATTGTCCAGTTTTCAGCTCGAAAGTGTCGATACCCTGGGGGCAAAGGTCGCCACGGTATTGAATGTCAGTCCCGACCATATGGATCGCTATGCATCCATCCTCGACTACCACCGCGCCAAGCACCGTATCTTTAAGGGCGCCAGGCAAATCGTGGTCAATCGTGACGATTATCTGTCTCAGCCGCTGATTGGCGATGCCGTTACCAACTGGAGCTTCGGTCTCAGCAAACCGGATTTCTGTGCTTATGGTCTGCTTCAGCAGCAGGGTGAAAGCTGGCTGGCCTTTCAGTTTGAGCCACTGATGCCAGTGGCCGATGTGCGCATTAAAGGCTGCCACAACATTGCCAACGCGCTGGCGGCTCTGGCCCTGGGGCACGCTGTGGGCCTGTCCCGAGAGGCCATGTTGGCGGCCCTGCGCAGCTTCCCCGGCCTGCCTCATCGCTGTCAAAATATTGCCCAGCACGAGGGCGTGACCTGGATCGATGACTCGAAGGCGACCAATGTTGGCGCCACTATTGCCGCTATTGAAGGCCTGTCTGAGCAAAGCTCAAACAGCGGCAATACCCAGGCCCAGATTGTCTTAATTGCCGGTGGTCAGGCCAAGGGGCAGGACTTTAGTGCCTTGGCCAAAGCACTGCCCGGTCGAGTGAAGCAGGTAATTTTGATGGGTGAAGATGCCGAGCAGCTGGCCCAGGCTTTCGGCAAAATTGTACCCAGTATTCATGCCACATCAATGCAGGCCGCTGTTAGCGCCGCCGCGCGTCTGGTTGGCGACGGCGATATCGTGCTGCTGTCACCCGCCTGCGCCAGCTTTGATATGTTTTCGGGTTTTGCAGAGCGCGGTCGTTGCTTTGCAGAAGCTGTGGCGGCGCTGACTGGGGGGGGCGGGTCATGAGTACTGCAAAAATCAATGCCCCGGCGGCAGGCTTTCCCGCACTGGCCCTGTTTGACAATTTCTGGCAACCGAAACCACGGCAGTACATCGATCGCTATTTGCTGGTCGCCGTGCTGGCACTGGTGTCGGTCGGACTGTTGATGATTATGTCGGCCTCCATCAGCTTTGCCGATCACCAATACAACGATGGTTTTTTCTTTACCAAGCGCCATCTTATGTATTTGCTGATTGCCAGCAGTGCGGCGCTGGTGGTGCTGCAAATTTCCATGCGCTGGTGGTACGAACACGCCGGACTGATCGTTATTGTCGGGGCTCTGGCGCTGACGCTGGTATTGATTCCGGGCCTTGGCCACTCGGTTAACGGTAGTCGTCGCTGGTTTAAGCTGGGGATGTTTACCTTGCAGGTTTCCGAGCTGGCCAAGGTGTGCATGATCTTCTTTGTTGCGGCTTATTTACAGCGCCATCAATTGCGCTTGCAAGACAGCTGGCACAGTTTTGCCATTCCGCTGGCCGTGCTCGGCGTATTCGCCTTTTTACTGCTGCTGGAGCCTGACTTTGGCTCAACAGTGGTGTTGTCGGCGACCGTGTTGGCCATGCTTTTTCTCGCCGGCGTGCGCTTGTGGCAGTTTCTTGGCCTGATGGCCGTAGGTATTGCCGGTGTCGCGGTGCTGGCCTTGACCTCCGAATACCGCTTTCGACGACTGGTGACTTTTCTCGATCCCTGGGCGCAGCAGTTTGGCGATGGTTATCAGTTGACTCAGTCGCTAATAGCTTTTGGTCGCGGCGAGTGGTTTGGCGTTGGCCTGGGCAACAGTGTGCAGAAGCTCTTCTACTTGCCCGAGGCCCATACGGATTTCGTGTTTGCCATTCTCGCCGAAGAATTTGGCTTGATCGGTGTGTTGCTGGTAATGGCTCTCTTTAGCCTGATGATTGCGCGGATTTTGATCATTGCCCGCAAAGCCGTGCAGCGCCAGGACTGGTTTTCAGCCTATGTGGTCTTTGGCATCGGCATTTTGTTGGCCGGGCAGGTGTTTATTAATATCGGTGTGACATCGGGACTATTGCCCACCAAAGGTTTAACGCTGCCCTTTATCAGCTACGGCGGCAGCAGTTTGCTGGTGTGCGCAGTGATGATTGCCCTGGTGCTGCGGGTCGGCATTGAGATGGACGATATGGCGGCACTGGCCAAGCGCACTGGCAAAACAAAGCGGCGGGCAGCGTCATGACGCCCCGGCGGATGTTGATTATGGCAGGCGGCACTGGCGGCCATGTGTTTCCGGCGCTGGCGGTGGCAGAAGAACTGCGTGAGCGCGGCATTGAAGTGACCTGGCTGGGCACACAACGGGGTATCGAGGCCCGGTTGGTGCCCGCTGCCAACTTCCCGCTTCGCTTTATCGACGTCGTCGGTCTGCGCGGTAAAAGCGGCCTGTTGGGCAAGTTGAAAGCACCCTTTGGTCTGTTGAAGGCACTGTGGCAGGCCCTTGCGGTAGTGCGCGGTGTCGGGCCCCAGTGCGTACTGGGCTTTGGTGGTTTTGCCTCTGGCCCCGGTGGGCTGGCGGCGCGCTTGCTGGGCAAGCCGCTGGTGATTCACGAGCAGAATGCCGTTGCCGGAACCACTAATCGAATTTTGCAAAAGTTGGCCACCCGTGTGCTCGAAGCCTTCCCCCACGCGCTGGACAGGGGCGAGCACTGCGGCAATCCGGTGCGGCGTGAAATCAGCGCTCTTGAAGCACCGCAAACGCGTTTGTTTTCAGCCCAGGCGAAGCCTTTAAAAGAGGAGCGTCGCCCTCGGCTACTCATACTGGGTGGTAGCCTCGGTGCCTTGGCGATTAACCAGACTCTGCCCGAGGCCCTCGCACTATTGGCGGCAACTGAGCGCCCAAGTGTGGTTCACCAGTGTGGCCAGCAACACCTTGAGGCGACGCAACAGGCCTATAAAGAGGCTGGCGTAGCGGCAGAAGTGCTGGCCTTTGTCGATGATATGGCGGCGGCTTATGGCGCGGCCGATTTCGTGGTTTGCCGTGCGGGAGCACTGACGGTTTGTGAATTGACGGCAGCGGGTCTGGGCGCCTTATTAATCCCCTATCCCCATGCCATCGACGACCACCAAACCGAAAATGGCCGCTGGCTGGTCGACAACGGCGCGGCCCTGATGCTGCAACAAAAAGATCTTAAGCCGGAGGCGCTGGCGCCTCTGCTGAAAGAATTATTGAACGATAGCGAACGACTGATAGCGATGGCAGTGGCGGCGCGAGCCCTGGCCCTGCCCGATGCAGCCAGTACGGTAGCTGATGTCTGTGAAGAGGTAATGGCATGAGTGGTGTTTATGAAGTCCCGGAAATGCGCCGCATCCGCCGCATTCATTTTATCGGTATTGGCGGCAGCGGCATGTGTGGTATTGCCGAGGTCTTACTGAACCAGGGTTACACTATTTCCGGTTCCGATTTGGCAGCCAATGCCAATATCCAGCGTCTGCGGGGCATGGGTGCCCATATCGATATTGGCCATAAAGGTGAGCAGATCAAGGGTGTTGATGTGGTGGTGCAATCCTCCGCCGTCAATGCAGAAAACCCAGAAATTATTGCCGCGCGGGAGTCGCGTATTCCCGTTGTGCGACGCGCTGAAATGCTCGCCGAGTTGATGCGCTATCGCCACAGTATTGCGGTTGCCGGAACCCACGGTAAAACCACTACCACCAGCCTGTTGGCCAATGTGCTCGCCGCAGCGGGTCAGGCCCCGACCTTTGTGATTGGCGGTAGAGTGACCAGTGTTGGCACCAATGCCCAGCTGGGTGAAAGCCGTTATTTGGTGGCGGAGGCGGATGAAAGTGATGCCTCATTTTTGCACCTGCAGCCGATGGTGGCGGTGGTGACGAATATCGAAGCTGACCACATGGAAACCTACGACTTCGACTTCTCGAAGTTGAAGCAGACCTTTGTCGACTTTCTGCACAACCTGCCTTTTTACGGTCTGGCGGTGTTGTGCATCGATGATCCGGTGGTGCGAGAAATTATGCCTCTGGTGTCGCGCCCAGTGCTGACCTATGGCTTTAGCGAAGATGCCGATTACCGCATTAGCGAGGCCAGAGTTGAAGAGCGCAGCGCCTATTTTCAGGTCGCTCGGCCGGAGGGTTTGAGCAGCCTCAACATTGAGCTGAGTATTCCCGGTCGCCACAATATGTTGAATGCCACCGCAGCGATTGCCGTGGCGAGCGATGAGGGTCTGGACGACGCCGCAATTTGCGCCGGACTGATGGATTTTGAGGGCGTGGGCCGACGCTTTGAGGTTTACGGCAATTATCCCGTTGCCGGGGGCGCGGGCACGGCGTTGTTGGTCGATGATTACGGCCATCACCCCAGCGAAGTTAAAGCGACGATAGAGGCGGTGCGCGAAGGCTGGCCGCAGCGGCGCCTGGTGCTGATTTTCCAACCCCACCGCTATACCCGCACCCGCGATCTCTACGATGATTTTGTCGAAGTGCTGTCCGAGGCCGATGTCTTAATTATGGTGCCTGTTTATACCGCCGGAGAGGAGGAAATTCCCGGTGCCACCAGTCGCCACCTGTGTCGCGCTATTCGCCAGCGCGGCATGGTTGATCCAGTCTATGCGGAGTCTATAGAGGCGGCCCCCGACATTCTTAAATCGCTGGTCAAGCCCGGCGATATTGTTATGACTCAGGGTGCGGGCAGTGTTAGCAAGTTGGTCAAACTGCTCGCCGATGGAGGTTTGCAATAAACATGGCGGCTAGCAAGAACATCAGCCTGGGGCGAATTGTCGTTCTCTACGGCGGCCAGTCCGGTGAGCGGGAAGTGTCGCTGAAGGGCGGCAGGGCTGTGCTCGCAGCGTTGCAGGCCAAAGGTCTGGACGCTCACGGATTAGACCTGGGGCCGGGCTGGATAGCTGAACTTGAAGTGCTGCAAGCGGACCACGTATTTATCGTGCTGCACGGCGCGGGTGGCGAAGACGGTACGGTACAGGGCGCTCTGGAGTGCATGGGCCTGTCCTACACGGGCAGTGGCGTACTAGCCTCGGCGTTGGCAATGGACAAGTTGCGTTGCAAGCAGTTGTGGCAGGGCATCAATTTACCAACCGCAGGTTTCGCCCTGCTGCACAAAGACAGTGACTGGACTGCACTGCTCGCCGAGCTGGGTGGTGAGGTGATGGTGAAGCCCGCCAGCGAGGGCTCCAGCCTGGGCATGGCCAAAGCCAGTAGCGGCGCTGAATTAGAGGCTGCGTGGGCCGCCGCTGATGCGTTTGACAGTGTGGTGATTGCCGAGCGCTGGCTCAGCGGTGCCGAGTACACGGTGGCTATTCTCAATGGTCGCCCACTGCCGGTGATCAAGCTGGAAACCGATCGCCCATTTTACGATTACGAGGCCAAATATCTGGCCGACGACACGCGCTATATCTGCCCCTGCGGTTTGTCAGCGGCTGACGAAAAGGCAATGCAGACACTGGCGCTAGACGCTTTTAGTAGCATGGGTTGCCATGGTTGGGGCCGCGTCGATGTGATGATGACAGCGGATGGACAGGCGCGCTTGCTGGAGGTGAACACCGTGCCGGGCATGACTGACCACAGTTTGGTGCCGATGGCGGCAGCGGCTGCGGGCCTTAGTTTTACAGATTTATTGATCGAGATTTTACAAACATCGATACAGGACGCAGCGCAAAGCCCAGCACCAAAAGTCGCCGGGGAGCTTGCCTGATATGGCACGAACGACACCGCAAAGAGCCAAAAAGCGAGGCGCACGACGCAACCAAATGCAGCGTGACAGCGGCCGTAGTGAGACTTTTCTACGCGCACTGGAGTGGTTCAAAGAGCTAGCGCGTTTCTCGCTGTTGGCAGCGGTGGTGCTGACACTGTTGCTTGGCTCGGTATCCCTGTATCGCTATATCGACAGACCCTGGGCGCATATTTCCGTCGCCAGCCCCTTTCAGAGAGTGGCACAAAGTGAGCTTGAAAGCCTAGTGGGTGATATTAGCAGCGGTGGTTTTCTCGGCCTCGATTTGGCTGTCGTGCGCGAGCGTCTGGAGGCCCATCCGTGGATAGCGTCAGCCAGTGTGCGGCGCGAGTGGCCCGACCGTTTACAGCTCAGCGTGGTTGAAGAAGTGCCCATTGCCCGCTGGCGTGACAGTGGCTTTTTGACGCGCAGCGGTGTGGCTCTGCGAGCGACGGACAATAGCGAGCTTGGCAATTTACCCCATTTGGTGGGGCCTGAGGGTAGCTCCCGCGAGGTGATGATTGAATATCGCGATGTTAGTGAGTTGCTGTTTAGCCAGGGTTTGAAAGTGCTCGCCTTTCGTGTCGATGCACACGGCGCCCGCAGCTTCGAGCTGGCCACGGGTCACGAGGTGGTGCTGGGCCGTGGTGATGTGATTGGCAAAGTGCGGCGTTTTCTTAATATTTGGCAGGGCGAGCTGGCGAGTCGACAGCAGCAAATTAAGGCGATTGATGCGCGCTACGACAACGGTGTTGCGGTGTCGTGGCAGCAAAGTGATGTTTCAGGCTGATGTTTCAGCATAAGGCTAAGAGAAAAAGAGCTTCATTCATGGCAAATAATAGTAATGAGCAAATGATCGTCGGACTCGATATTGGCACTTCGAAAGTCGTGGCTATTGTCGGTGTGGCTGGCCCCGACGGGCAGCTGGAGATTGTTGGCACCGGCATGCATCCCTCTTCAGGCTTGAAGAAGGGTGTGGTGGTGAATATCGAATCCACAGTAGCGGCTATTGAGCGGGCGGTGCAGGAAGTTGAGTTGATGGCGGGTTGCCAGATTCACTCGGTGTACGCCGGTATTGCCGGTAATCATATTCGCAGCCTCAACTCCCACGGCATCGTCGCCATTCGCGATCGCGAGGTGCATCGCCTCGATGTTGAGCGGGTGATCGATGCGGCGAGGGCGGTGGCGATACCTGCCGACCAGGAAATTCTCCACGTGCTGCCGCAGGAATACATTATTGATAACCAGGAGGGTGTGCGCGAGCCACTGGGTATGTCGGGTGTGCGGCTGGAGGCCAAAGTGCACCTGGTGACTGGCGCTGCCAATGCGGCGCAAAACATTAAGAAGTGCATCCGTCGCTGTGGTTTGGAAGTCGACGATGTGATTCTCGAGCAGCTGGCCTCGAGTTATGCCGTGCTCACCGAAGACGAAAAACAACTCGGTGTGTGCATGGTCGATCTGGGTGGCGGCACGACGGATATTGCGATCTTTACCGATGGCGCGATTCGCCACACCGGGGTGATCCCCATTGCCGGTGATCAGGTCACCAATGACATCGCCATGGCGCTGCGCACGCCTACCGCCAATGCGGAGGAGCTGAAGATTAAATACGCCTGCGCACTGGCGAAACTGGCGCGGCCCGAGGAAACCATCAAAGTGCCGAGTGTCGGAGATCGCCCACCAAGGGATCTTTCGCGCCAGGCATTGGCCGAGGTGGTCGAGCCCCGTTACGACGAATTATTTACGCTGGTGCAGGCTGAATTGCGGCGCAGCGGTTTTGAAGAGCTGGTCGCGGCGGGCATCGTGCTGACCGGCGGCACGGCGAAAATGGAGGGCGCGGTCGAATTGGCGGAGGAAATTTTCCACATGCCGGTGCGACTCGGCTCGCCACAAAATATTCAAGGTTTGAGCGATATCGTCAACAACCCGATTTATTCGACGGGTGTGGGCCTTTTGCTCTATGGCCTGGAGCAGCAGCGTGAAGGCGGTAAGGCACAACAGGGTGAGCAGAGCGATGGTTTTGTATCGCGTATCAAGGCCTGGTTTAAAGAGCATTTTTAATTTTTAAATGAATTGATGAGCAGTCAAATAGCAACGTTAATCGAGGGGTAAAAGTCATGTTTGAAATTGTGGATAGCATGCCGGAAACGGCAGAAATAAAAGTTATTGGTGTCGGTGGCGGCGGTGGTAATGCAGTGCGGCATATGATCGAAAGCCAGGTTGATGGTGTCGAGTTTATCTGTGCCAATACCGATTCCCAGGCCTTAAAAGGCCTGCACGATGCCACCCTGTTGCAGTTGGGTAATGGCATCACCAAGGGTCTGGGCGCTGGCGCCAATCCTGAAATAGGTCGTCAGGCGGCGATTGAGGACAGAGATCGTATCGCCGAGGTACTCGAAGGTGCCGACATGGTGTTTATTACGGCTGGCATGGGCGGTGGTACCGGTACAGGTGCGGCTCCAGTGGTTGCCGATATCGCCAAAGAACTGGGCATACTCACCGTTGCGGTAGTGACTCGCCCCTTCCCCTTTGAGGGGCGCAAGCGCATGGCAATCGCCAATGAAGGCGTCAAGTTACTCAAGGACAAGGTCGATTCGCTGATCACCGTGCCCAACGAGAAGCTGCTATCTGTGCTGGGTAAAGAAACAACACTGCTGGATGCTTTTAAAGCGGCCAATGATGTGTTGCTGGGTGCCGTACAAGGTATCGCTGACCTGATTATTCGCCCGGGTATGATTAACGTCGATTTCGCCGACGTACGCACGGTGATGTCGGAAATGGGCATGGCCATGATGGGTTCAGGTATCGGCAGTGGTGACAATCGGGCGCGAGAAGCGGCTGAGTCTGCCGTGCATAGCCCTCTACTGGAAGATATCGATCTGCGTGGCGCACGGGGTATCCTGGTCAATATTACCGCCGGGCCCAACCTGTCACTGGGCGAGTTCTCCGATGTTGGTGACACCGTTGAGGAGTTTGCATCCGATCAGGCGACAGTGGTCGTGGGCACTGTCATCGATGATGAAATGGGTGACGAACTGCGTGTCACTGTGGTGGCTACAGGTTTGGGTCGCACAGAAGAAATCAGCCGACCCGTACCCGCCAAAGTGGTCGATAACACCTTGAAAACCAATGGTGAAATTGACTATGGGCAGCTCGATCGTCCGACTGTCACGCGCACGGGTGGCCGTGGTTCCATGCGCGGCGGTGTCGCAGCGAGCGCGATGGCGGTTGAACCACAGGGCGAAGCGCTGGCCAAGGTGGCGGCGCACCAGGAAGCAGATATGGACTACCTGGATATCCCGGCTTTTTTGCGCCGTCAGGCCGATTAGGCTTTTCAGTCTGACCATAGCGTGTCGCTGACAAATCCTGCATACCCCTCTGCAGTATTTGTCAGCGACAATATGGGTAGAGCAATGCCAGCGGTTTTGCTACTATCGCGCGCCTACAAGCAGGGGATTTAATTAGTGATACGACAGCGTACGTTAAACAATACTATCCGTGCGACCGGCGTAGGCTTACACACGGGTGAAAAAGTTTATCTGACCCTTAAGCCGGCAGCGATTGATGCCGGCATCGTGTTTCGCCGCACTGATCTCGATCCTGTGGTTGAAATTGAAGCTAAGGCGATGAATGTGGGCGATACGACGCTCTCCACATCCCTGGTAAATGGCGACGTGCGGGTCTCTACAGTCGAACATCTTTTGTCGGCGATGGCCGGCCTGGGTATCGATAATGCCGTCATCGATGTGACTGCACCCGAAGTGCCCATTATGGATGGCAGTGCCGGGCCCTTTGTTTTTCTGATTCAATCGGCGGGTATTATCGAGCAGGAAGCGCCGAAGAAGTTTATTCGTATTAAAAAGTTGGTGGAAGTTGCTCAGGACGATAAAACAGCCTCCTTCAAACCCTTTAATGGTTTTAAAGTCACTTTCACCATTCATTTTGACCACCCCGCGTTTAAAGATCGCAACAAAGAAGTCACCGTCGATTTTTCCAGTACCTCCTTTGTGAAAGAAGTGAGTCGAGCCCGCACCTTTGGCTTTATGCACGAATTCGAATACCTGCGTTCACAGGGCCTCGCGCGCGGTGCCAGTATGGATAACGCCATTGCCGTGGACGATGATCAGGTTTTGAATGAAGACGGTCTGCGCTACGAGGACGAGTTTGTTAAACACAAGGTGCTCGATGCGATTGGCGACCTGTACTTGCTCGGCAATAGTCTGATTGGCGAGTTCAATGCCTTCAAATCTGGCCACGCGCTGAACAACATGTTGTTGCGTGAACTGCTCGCACAAAAGGACGCCTGGGAAGTGGTAACTTTTGAGGACAATGAGCAGGACGCACCAATCTCCTATTCAAAACCCGCTATTGCCGCTGTTTAAGTTGTTGATGCCTTGGGTGGCTGCGGTCAGTGGTGGTGCGAACCGTAGCTCGAGTGATGTTAGCGGCCTGTGTAATTTACTTGCCATGGCTCAACTGTAAAGTGTCTTTATGAGAATTATTTTCCTAAGCTCCCGTCAGGGTAAATCACTAACGCTGACCTTCAACACCTGGGCCAAAGTGGCCCTCTCCCTGTGTGTGCTCGGTGTGCCCCTCGGTGCTGGTTTGATTATCGGCGCGAACAGTGATGTGGGTGATGCCTCACTACGGGCGGCACTGGCTGCCGTGCAGGTAGAATTAGACCTACAGCACGAAGAGCTTCAGCTTGGGGTCGCCAGCGCCGACAAAAAAATTGCTGCTTACTCACAAAAACTGGCAGAAATTCAGGCCCGCATGGTGCGAATGGATGCACTCGGTGAGCGTATCACCGATATTGCCGGGCTCGACAAGGGCGAATTTGATTTTAGTCATACCCCAGCCATCGGCGGCCCCGTTGAGATGGATGCCCCCGCTGACAGCGAGTCTATTGGAGCCTCGTCTGCCCCCGATGTAAGCAAGGCCATATCCTCTGACTTGCAGGACTTATTTGCCGAGCTCGAAGCGCGCATGGACAATCGTGAACAGCAGCTAGATTTGTTGCGCGTGATGATTGTCGATCGCGATCTCAGACGTGAAAATACAATCTCCGGTCGACCGATTGCCAAGGGCTGGATGTCATCGCGCTACGGCAAGAGAACAGACCCCTTTAACGGCCGTAAGGTTTGGCATTTGGGTGTCGACTTTGCCGGCAAAGAAGGCTCGGATGTACTCGCCGTTGCCTCCGGCATTGTGACGCGCTCAGAGCCCTATAAAGGTTACGGACGCTTGATCGAAATCGATCACGGTGAAGGTTATGTGACCCGTTATGGGCACAACAAAACTAACTTGGTCAAAGTGGGTGACCTGGTGAAAAAAGGCCAGGTCATCTCTAAAATGGGTAGCACCGGGCGCTCCACCGGCCCCCATGTGCACTTTGAAGTTTACAAAAATGGTCGCAATGTCGACCCCGCTAGTTATATCCGCCGCACCGTCCGCTAAACCCCCTCCTTCTTTTCTGCTGTTCCTCGTTTTCGCTGTCGCGTCGCTATAAGATACGCGCGGTATCTGAATTTAAGTGTTAGTCAATTACAGGGTTTGACGATTGCCATGGTCGGTAAAATATTCAAGAAAGTTTTCGGTACAAAAAATGACCGAGAGCTCAAGATCTTACGTAAAACGGTAGGAAAAATTAATCAGCATGAGGACGCTTTTAAAGAACTCAGTGATGAGCAGTTACGTCATAAAACAGTTGAGTTTAAAGAGCGTTTAGCGGCTGGGGAAAGCCTGGATCAGTTGCTGCCCGAAGCCTTTTCCGCGGTGCGTGAAGCGGCTGGTCGCAGCCTTGGTATGCGCCATTTCGACACGCAAATGATCGGTGGTATGGTTTTGCACGAGGGCAAGATTGCCGAAATGCGCACTGGTGAGGGTAAAACGCTGGTGGCAACCTTACCCGCCTATCTCAATGCCCTGACTGGTGAGGGTGTCTACCTGGTGACTGTCAATGACTATCTAGCGCGGCGCGATGCCAGCTGGATGAGCCCTGTTTTCCTGACCCTTGGCATGAGTGTCGGCATTGTGCAATCCCACGCCGTGGGCGGTGATAGCTCCTTTCTGCTCGCTGACGATGGTGAGACAGCTGTCAGCCGACAGCAAGCCTACGCAGCAGATATTACCTACGGTACTAATAACGAGTTTGGTTTCGACTACCTGCGCGACAATATGGTGCTGCGCCTCGAGGATAAATCGCAGCGCGGGCTAGCCTTTGCGATTGTCGATGAGGTCGACTCTATTTTGATCGATGAGGCGCGCACGCCGCTAATTATCTCAGGGCAAGCTCAGGATAGTTCCGAGTTATATAAAAAGGTTAACAAGCTTGTGCAGGGCCTGGTGGTGCAGCCGGGTAACACCGAGACGAGTGAAGACAGTGATGCCGCTGCCAGTGATGAAGCTGCGGATGAGGTCGAAGGCGATTTTATCGTCGATGAAAAAGTTCGCCAGGTTGAGCTGACAGAAATCGGCCATGAAAAAGTGGAAGAGATGCTCCTGCGCGAAGGTTTGCTAGAGGAGGACTCAAGTCTTTACCAGGCCGTTAATCTGGGTTTGTTGCACCATGTGCACGGTGCCTTGCGCGCCCAGCATATGTTCAAAAAGGATGTGGAATACATCGTGCAGCAGGGTGAGGTCGTGCTGATTGACGAGCACACCGGGCGCACCATGCCAGGTCGTCGTCTGTCTGAAGGCCTGCACCAGGCCATTGAGGCGAAAGAGGGAGTCGCGATTCAAAGTGAGAGCCAGACTCTCGCCTCAACGACCTTCCAGAACTACTTCCGTCTCTTCGGCAAGCTGGCGGGAATGACGGGCACAGCCGATACGGAAGCCTTCGAGTTCCACCAAATTTACGGCCTGCCCGTGGTGGTGATTCCGACCAATATGCCGGTGCAGCGCGATGATTTAAACGACCTGATTTTTCTGACTCAGGAAGAAAAATTCAATGCCGTGGTTGGCGATGTTCGCGACTGTATCGACAAGGGTGCCCCGGTATTGGTCGGTACCGCATCGATTGAAACCTCCGAGCTCTTATCCACCTTATTGAATAAAGAAAAGATTGAACACCAGGTGCTCAACGCCAAATTTCACGAAAGGGAAGCCCACATTGTTGCCCAGGCTGGTGTCCCCGCCACGGTGACTATTGCCACCAACATGGCTGGGCGGGGTACAGATATTGTGCTCGGTGGTAATTTAGAGGTTGAGCTTGCAGCTCTGCAAAACCCGAGTGAGCAGCTGCTGGCAGACACCAAGGCCGCATGGCAAGTCCGTCACGACAAAGTACTTGAAGCCGGGGGCTTGCATATACTGTCAACCGAGCGCCATGAATCGCGCCGTATCGACAACCAGCTGCGCGGTCGGGCCGGGCGCCAGGGCGACCCTGGGGTATCGCGCTTTTATCTGTCCCTCGAAGATAGCTTGATGCGCCTGTTCGCCTCTGATCGGGTGAAAAATATGATGCGCGCCATCGGCATGGAGCAGGGTGAGGCGATTGAGCACCGCATGGTGACCGGTGCTATTGAGCGGGCGCAGCGCAAGGTCGAGGGTCATAACTTCGACATGCGCAAGCAGTTGCTGGAGTACGATGACGTCGCTAACGATCAGCGCCAGGTGGTCTATACGCAGCGCAATGACTTGCTCGCCTCTGAAAATATTAACGAAATAATCAGTGCCGTTCAGCACGACGTGGTGAGCCGCGTGGTCGAAAACTCCATCCCCGTGCAGAGCCTGCCAGAGCAGTGGGGTATTGAAGAGCTGGAGCAGAACCTATTTACCGAGTTCAATATACAGCTGCCGCTGCAACAGTGGCTGGATGATGATAAACGGCTCAATGAAGAAGGACTGAAAGGCAAAATCCTTGAAGCGGCAAACGCGTCTTATCAACAGCGCTGTGAGCATATTGGCGAAGAAATTCACACGGTTGAAAGGCAGGTCATGCTGCAGGTACTCGATAACCTCTGGAAAGAGCATCTGTCTAATATCGATCACTTGCGCCAGGGCATTGGTTTGCGTGCCTATGCTCAGAAGAACCCGAAGCAGGAATACAAACGTGAATCCTTCGAGCTGTTTCAGGAAATGCTCGAAAACATCAAGCTCGAAACCGTGCGCTTTCTCTGCCGCGTTGAAATACGTCGCGAGGATGAAGCGCAAGAGCTGGAGCGCCAGCGCCAGGCAGCCTTTGATCAGCAGCAGATGGAGTTCAGTCACGAGCAGAGCCAGTCTGCACTAACGGAAGAAGAGCCTCTAGCAGAGCTTGATACCCTACCTGAACAACCCTTTGTTCGCAGCGGTGAAAAGGTCGGCAGAAACTCGCCCTGTCCCTGTGGTTCCGGTAAAAAATACAAACAGTGCCACGGCAAGTTGAATTGAGCCTGTTGGGCTAATCATTAGAATCGAGAGGTAGTCGCTTTATGGCGGTAGGGTCGGGCGAATTGCCCCCAATGTTCCCGGTGAAGGGTTTTCGGCTGGCCACTGGCTGCGCCGGTATTAAAGTCGCCGGACGCAAAGATTTGGTCATTATGGCCCTTGCCGAGGGCAGCGAAATAGCGGCTGTTTTTACCCGCAACGCTTTTTGTGCTGCGCCGGTACAAGTGGCTAAAGCTCATCTGGGCAATACATCTATTGCTGATAGGCCCAGCCGTTATCTGCTCACCAATACTGGCAATGCCAATGCGGGAACAGGTGAGCAGGGTTTGCGCGATGCTCAGCATTCCTGTGCCTCTCTCGCAGCAATTGCCGGTGTTGAGACGTCTCAGATCTTGCCCTTTTCTACTGGTGTTATCGGCGAGCCTCTACCAATGGAAGCTCTGCTGGGGGCGTTGCCCGCAACATTTGACACCTTGAATGAAGACGGCTGGGCGGATGCCGCCGAGGGAATTTTGACCACCGATACTCGCCCCAAAGGGGCCAGCCGCCAAATCGATATTCAGGGTGAGGTCGTTACGATTACCGGCATCACCAAGGGGGCGGGCATGATTCGCCCCGATATGGCGACTATGCTGGCCTATGTGGCGACCGATGCGCAGTGCTCCTCGGAGTACTTGCAGCAAGCACTCAATAACGCCGTCAATAAATCCTTTAATCGCATTACTATCGATGGTGACACCTCAACCAACGACTCGTTGGTGCTGGTTGCCACGGGTCAATCAGGCCCAGCTCTTAGCGATGAATGTGATCTGGCAGTGCTTAATGACGCCATTGAGCAGGTTTGTATTGAGCTGGCCCAGGCGATTGTTCGCGACGGTGAAGGTGCGACCAAGTTTGTCACCGTGGAACTTATTGGTGGTGCCAGTGTTGAGGAGTGTCTCAAGGTCGCCTATACCGTTGCCGACTCGCCATTGGTTAAAACGGCACTATTTGCCAGTGACCCTAACTGGGGACGCATTCTCATGGCTATCGGTCGTGCTGGTGTTGCTGATCTTGATGTCGAAAAGATAAAAGTCTGGCTGGATGATGTGCTGATTGCTGAGCACGGTGGTCGGGCCGCAACTTACACTGAGCAGGCCGGCCAGCAGGTGATGGATAAAGAAGAGCTGACAATTCGTATTGATCTTGCGCGCGGCAGTGTCAGTGAAACGGTGTGGACCACCGACCTGTCCTATGACTATATTCGCATTAATGCCGAATACCGAACTTAAGCAAACAGCATGAGAGGTGCCGCTAAACGCATTCATGTGGTTGCCGGTGTTATTTACCACCCCTCAAAACAACAGGTCTTAATTGCCCGGCGTCCCGACCATTTGCATCAAGGTGGTCTGTGGGAGTTCCCCGGTGGCAAGGTGGATTGTGGGGAAAACCCCGAGCAGGCATTGAAGCGAGAATTGATGGAGGAGCTGGCGATAGAAGTCGGCGATTGCTCGCCTTTTTTACTCACCGAGCACGACTATAAGGATAAGTTGATCGTGCTCGATGTGTGGGCTGTTCACAGCTTTATGGGCCAGCCCACAGGCAATGAGGGGCAGCGTGTTTGTTGGGTGGATATCAGCGCATTGAGCGACTACGAATTTCCCGCTGCCAATTATGCGGTGCTGGAAAAGGTCGTTGAGCATTCACAGACATAATGTTCGAGAAAACCCCTCAATGATGAGTCCATAGCGCGTTTAATCATCCTGCCAATCTTCGCTATCTGCCAGCGCTGAATCACCAGCAATGGTGTTTTGTTCCGTCGCCCATTCGCCAAAGTCCAGCTGCTGGCAGCGTTTCGAGCAAAAAGGGCGGTTGGGGTAATTCTCATTCCAGTGCACCGGCTTCTTACATTGAGGGCATTGCAGCACAATGTTGCTGGTGGAATTACTACTGCCGGACTTTGTGCTAGCTGTTTTATCAGACATTTTATGCGGGTCCTTGAGCGTCGAAGGTCGCGGCTATCTTTAAATATTGCTGGTGTAATGCATCAACGGCGCCCTGTAAGTCTGCCAGTGAACCACTATTGTCGATCACATCATCCGCCAGTGCCAGGCGCTCCTTGCGCGGTAACTGAGCGGCGATAATGGCCTCTATTTGCTCGCGGCTATTATTGTCCCGCGCTGTCGCCCGTTCAATTTGTAACTCTTCGCTAACATCAACCACTAAAGCGCGTTGGGTTGATTTACGCTGGGCTGTTTCCAGCAACAGCGGTGATTCCAATATAGCGTAGGGGGTGGTGGCAGAAGCCAGTTCTGTGGCTATCCACTCACCAATTGCCGGGTGTAAGAGCTGCTCCAGCCACAGACGTTGCTGCTCGTCATTAAAGACAATAGCCCGCAGAGCAGCGCGATCCATGGTGCCGTCATCTTGCAGAAGCTGTGGGCCAAAGTGTTCAGCGATGGCCTGTAGAGAAGGTGTGCCGGGTTCGACCACACGGCGCGCGGCAATATCGGCATCGACCACTTTAATACCGTATTCTTTGAAACAGGCGGCGACAGCGCTTTTGCCACTGCCAATGCCACCGGTGAGACCGAGTACAAACATAGTTAAGATCCACAGCAAAAGATTGGCTGCAGATTATAGAGGAGGGAGCCCGAGTTAACAGGCCCTTGTTTTGCTAATTCTAAGTAGGCGAGTTCTAAACTGGCAAGAAATTAACGTTGAGAAAAGCTTAAAACCAACAAAAGTTTAAAAAAGTTGCAGATAACCGCTGGTGATTTGTTCCCCGGCCATTAAGGCAATCCAGCCCGCGATGGCGAGGTAGGGGCCGAAGGCAATTTGCGTCTGCTTTTCTCGGCCCTTCAGTAGAATGCCAATGGTGCCGATCAATGCACCAACGGCGGAAGACAATAGAATGATGAGGGGCAATTGCTCCCAGCCCAGCCAGGCACCTAGGGCGGCGAGCAGCTTAAAGTCACCGTGGCCCATGCCCTCTTTGCCGGTGATCAACTTAAAGGCCCAGTACACAGACCACAACACTAAGTATCCAGCGGCGGCACCGGCAACAGCGTCAGCCAGGGCAACAAAAGTGCCGGACATATTGACCAGCAAACCCAGCCAGAGCAGGGGCAGGGTCAGGTTGTCGGGCAGCAACTGGTGGTCTAAATCAATACCGGTTAGTGCAATCAACACCCAGGTAAACAGCAGTGCCCAGGCTGCTTGCGCAGTAAGCCCAAAGTGATAGACCACGGCAACGCTCAACAAGCCACAGAGCAACTCGACGATGGGGTACTGGATGGAAATGGGTGCAGCGCAAGTCTTGCAGCGACCTTTCAACAGCAGATAGCTAAGTAGTGGAATATTCTGCCAGGGCTTAATCAGCGTTTCGCAACTGGTGCAGCGCGACGGTGGATAAACCAGGCTGAATTTTTTGACCGCCTCAGGTGGCTCCTGGCCAAGAAAGTCGAGAGCATCGTGACGCCAACTGTTTTGTAACTGCAAGGGTAGGCGATAGATCACGACATTGAGAAAGCTGCCGACGACCAAGCCTAAAATAAGACTCAGGGTGAGGATAAGCTCTAAAGGGTAGATGAAAATTGTTTGTGTCATTACGGTGAAAGTAATTCTCTGTTTAGCGAGGATTGCGCGATATGTGGCTGCTGTGCCTTATTTTATGGTGACTACGGTTTAGCCGACTACCGCACCGAGCTGGAATATCGGTAGATACATGGCTATTAGCAAACCACCAACAAGCACACCAAGAACTGCCATAATCATTGGCTCAAGTAAAGCCGTTAAGTTATCGACGGCGTAATCGACAACCTCTTCGAAGTGGTCGGCGGCCTTTTCCATCATCTCATCCAGTGAGCCAGACTCTTCTCCGATGGAGGTGAGCTGTAATAGCATCACGGGGAAAATATCGGCCGCTCTCAAGGCGGTGTGTATGGTTAAGCCGGTGGTGACATCGGCTTGCACTTGCAATATGGCATCTCGGTAAACCGCGTTGCCCGAAGCACCAGCAACTGAGCCGAGGGCTTCAACTAATGGCACGCCTGCTGCAAAGGTGGTGGCCAGCGTGCGAGCGTAGCGGGCTATAACAGCATTATGAAGGATGGGGCCAACGGCGGGCAGTTTTAGTATGTATTTGTCGACCGCATCTGCAAATTTTGGCGAGCGAAGTCTGGCTGTTTTAAAGGCATAGCCAATGGCAATTAAGGTGGCGAATATAATAAGCCACCATTTCTGGGCAAAGTCGGAAAGACCTACTACAAAAAGGGTAAAAGCGGGTAGGTCGGCACCAAAGCCGGTAAACACTTCAGCAAAAACGGGTACGACTTTAATTAAAAGAATAGCGGTAACAATAATCGCGACAATAATGACCGCGATGGGGTAAGTCATTGCCTTTTTGATTTTTCGCTTAAGCTGCTCGCTTTTTTCTTTATAAGTGGCGACCCGGTCAAGCAATGTGTCAAGGGAGCCCGAGTTTTCGCCAGCCTCAATTAGGCTGCAAAATAAATTATCAAAATGTTGGGGGTGCTTACGCAGTGCTGAGCCAAAGCTATTACCCGCAGCGACATCGGCATGAAGGTCGTCAATCAACTTTTTCATATTGGGGTTGTCGGCACCTTCGGAAACGATTTCAAAGCTTTGTACGAGTGGTACACCTGCCTTCATCATCGTCGCCATTTGCCGACTAAATATGGCTATATCAGCAGGTTTGACTGCTTTGCCACTACCAAATAGGTCTTTGGGTTTTTTGCGAACCGATTTAGCAATAATACCTTGTTGGCGAAGTTGGGCTTTGATCAAACTCGGGCTACTACCTCGCATTTCTCCTTTGATCTGGCGACCATCCTTGCTCTTGCCTTTGTAAACATAGATTTGCGCTGTAGTGCTTGCCGTTGCCATGCTTTAGTCTCTCGTTACTCGGTTTGTTTCTTCGAGGCTAATGATACCTTCTGCCGCTTTGTTTAATGCCGACTGGCGCAAAGTTCGAAAGCCTTCCTTCTTGGCCAGCTCGGCAATTTCAAGGGAGTTGCCGCCCTCCATAATGAGTTTCGCCACGGCGGGGCTTACCTCAAGCACCTCATAAATACCGACACGGCCCTTATAGCCCTTGGCGCATTTTTTACAGCCGACAGCCTGGTGAAGAGTCACCTCCTCCAGGGGAATAGCCAGTGAGCCAAAACCTTCGTCGATAAGAATGTTTTCCGGAATATCTGTGGCAGGCTCTTTACAGGATTTACACAAACGCCGAGCCAGGCGCTGGGCAATAATCAGGCTGACCGATGTCGCCACGTTAAAAGCGGGTACGCCCATATTGAGTAAGCGAGTTAAGGTTTCGGGAGCGCTGTTGGTGTGCAGGGTTGATAACACCAGGTGACCGGTTTGCGCGGCCTTAATGGATATTTCGGCGGTTTCAAGGTCGCGGATTTCACCGACCATAATCACATCGGGATCCTGGCGTAAAAAAGCCCGCAGTGCCTCTGAAAAGGTCAGACCTATGCGCGCATTCATTTGCACCTGGTTTATCCCCTCAAGATTGATCTCAATGGGGTCTTCCGCAGTGGACAGGTTGCGCTCGGGGGTGTTGAGAATATTTAAGCCGGTATACAGTGATACCGTTTTACCCGAACCCGTTGGCCCGGTCACCAAAATCATGCCCTGGGGCTGGTTCAGGGTCTTAAGGTAGGCCTCTTTCTGGTCGTCTTCATAGCCGAGGGCTTCAATACCCAGCTGGGCACTGGTCGGGTCGAGAATGCGCAGCACAATTTTTTCACCGTACTGGGTGGGCAGTGTGTTGACGCGGAAGTCGATAGCGCGTCGCTCAGACAGACGCATTTTAATGCGGCCATCTTGGGGCATGCGCCGCTCGGAAATATCCATTCGCGACATGACTTTTAGTCGTGCCGCCAGCCTGGAACCTAAATTGACAGGTGGTTTGGCCACTTCTTCCAGCATGCCGTCGGTGCGAAAGCGCACCCGATAACTCATTTCATAGGGCTCAAAGTGAATGTCGGAGGCGCCTTTTTTTATCGCATCGAGCAATAGTTTGTTCACAAATCGAACAATCGGGGCATCATCTTCATCGGCAGTAATTGCCTGGTCGCCAGGGGTATCACTGCCATCGATATCTATAGAGTCGAGCTGGGAGTCTTCAAGGGTGCCGAGAGAGCTGCCAATGTCCTCTTCGTTGTTTTCAATATAAGCGTCGAGTGCAATTTTTAGTTTGTCATATTCAACGACAATCGGCTCGACACTGGTGCCTACCTGAAAGCGAATATCATTAATCACATGGTGATTGGTGGGGTCAATGACACCAATTTGCAGGCGGTTGTTCTTTAACGAGAGTGGTATGGCCAAATGCTTTTGTAGTAATGCGGCATCAACAATTTTTTGCGGGCAGCTAGTAATATCAATGCTATTGAGGTCGAAGAGCGGCACACCGAATTCGTGAGCGGTAACGCTAGCCACCTGATAAGCGCTAAGGGTTTGCTGTTCGACTAAGTACTGAGCCAGCGGGATATTGGCCTGGCTGGCACTTTTGCTGGCTTCAATGGCTGCTGCTTCATCGAGCAGGGCATCGCTGACCAGGCGCTTAGGTAGGCCGTGTAAAGCTCTATTACTGGCATTCATTCGTGGTTCAGGCCTGTGTTGGTGATGGTGGGCGGAGGGAGTGCCGCAAAGAATAGCGTCTAGCCCATGGAGTCTATTATAAAGCTGAAGCTTTTCAAGTAGAAAGCCAGCGCATTTCAAGTATATCTATAGGTTGTGCGACATGATCTGTGTTAGCTGATTCAAATGCTGTTGCGTGAAGTGGGTGAATACGGAAAGTGATTTTTTCTTCTGATCATAAAAGGCATAAAGCTGACAAAATGTGTCACTTGCTTAAATTCCTTGTCGTATAGCAGGATCGTACTACTGGGTGATAAAGTACTTATGTTGTCTTATCTAATTGATTATTAAATAAAAATAAAAATTGGCACGTTAAGTGTATTAAGTTTATTCGTGAGTGTTTGTCACACAGAAATTTTACCCCATATGTTACCCAGGAGATTCACCATGCGAAAGCAAAGCAAACAGCAAGGTTTTACATTGATCGAACTGATGATCGTTATCGCGATTATCGGTATTTTGGCGGCAGTTGCGTTACCGGCTTACCAGGATTACATCATCAAGGCAAAAATGTCAGAAGTTGTTTTGGCAAGCTCTCAATGCCGTACATCTGTTTCCGAAGTTTATCAAACTGCGAATGCAGGCACCGCTCCAGGTGCAAATGGCTGGGGGTGTGGTGAAGGCACTACCACAACGCAATATGTTGCCAGTGTTGCTACAAACGCTATTGGCACTGTTGCGGTAACGGTACAAGGTATTGATGCTGCAGTGAATGGCTTTGTTCTAACCCTCGTGCCTGAGTCTGCTGTAGGCACGACTGCAGCACTTACTGATATTCCATCTCAAGTCAGTGGGTTTGTGTGTGGCGGTGCAGGTACTACCATACCAGTGCAATACTTGCCTGGGTCTTGCAAGTAATAAAGAAGTATAAGGTAAATAGGGGTCAGACTCGATTAAATAGACCCTTTTCAAGAGAGCCCCGGCTAACGCCGGGGCTTTTTTTTGCCTGTAAATTGAAGCTAGAAATTAAAAAACGTAAATAGGGGTCAGACTCGATTTAATTCGGATTCTGTACTAGTTTTAACCTTCTCATCCGATTTTCTTGAAAGGGCATGTTATGGCGCGATTAGCGCGATGTTTTGTTGAAGGTCAGCCCCAGCATATTATTCAGCGGGGCAATAATAGAGAGCCCATCTTTGCCGTCGAGCGGGACTATCTGTTTTATCTGGAGTGCTTGCAGGAGGCTGCCGAGCAGCATGGGCTGGCTATACACAGTTATGTCTTGATGACTAACCATGTACATTTATTGGTGACGCCGCAGACGCAGCACAGTATTGGTAAAACGCTGCAATCTCTCGGGCGACGTTACGTGCAGCATTTTAATCGTAGTTACCGGCGCACGGGCACCTTGTGGGAGGGGCGATATAAGGCAACGCTTATCGACAGCGAACGTTATCTGTTAACTTGCATGCGCTATATTGAGCTCAACCCCGTGCGTGCGAAGATGGTTGATCACCCCAATGAGTACCCCTGGAGCAGCTACCGGATTAATGCGGAGGGTGAGAGCAGTGTTCTGCTTGAAGCCCATGACTTGTATTGTCGCCTGGGCCGCAGTGAAAATTTACGGCTGGCCGCTTATCGTGCGCTGTTCGCGGCTAGCTTGGATAAGCTTGATGTCGATGCTATTCGCGAGGCGACGAATACGGGTTGGGCCTTAGGGGATGGGCTGTTTCGAGACAAAATTGAGCGTTTATCGGGTCGTCGGACGGCCCCGAAATCGAGGGGCCGTCCACGGAAGGCTAAAGACTTAGAAAAAAGAAATTAAATCGAGTCTGACCCCAATTAAATAGGATTCCGCTCGATCAATTGCCGGGCAATAATAATACGCTGCATTTCATTCGTTCCCTCGCCAATAATCATTAGTGGTGCATCGCGATAAAGCCTTTCGACGTCGGCTTCACAGGAGTAGCCAAAGGCGCCGTGAATGCGCAGGTTTTCGTCGGCATTTTTTGCCGCTGCCTCGGTGGCAAAGTACTTGGCCATACCGGCTTCCATATCGCAGCGTTCGCCGCTGTCAAAAGCTTTTGCGGCTTGTTCGAGTAGTAGTCGCGCGGCTTCGGTGCGGGTGGCCATTTCGCCGAGTTTGAGCTGAATCGCCTGGTGCTCGCAAATAGGTTTGCCGAAAGTTTTGCGTTGTTGGGCGTAAGCTGTGGCTTGTTTCAGTGCGGCGGTGGCGACGCCGACACCGCGGGCGGCGACGTTGATGCGCCCGAGCTCTAAGCCGCCAACGGCATTGTAAAACCCTCTGCCTTCAACGCCGCCAATGAGGCAGTCTTTGTGCACCCGGTAGTTGTCGAAGCTGATGTCGGCTGTGTCGATACCTTTATAGCCCAACTTTTTCAGTTTTTTGGAGACATTAAAGCCCTCGCCATTTTCGGCGATAAACATGCTCATGCCTTTGCGGGGCGGTGTGGCGTTGGTGTCAGTTTTCACCAGCAGGCCGATAACGCTGCCTTCAATGGAGTTGGTGATCCAGGCTTTTGATCCGTTGACCACGTAGTAGTCGCCATCCTTTACGGCGGCGCAGCGAATGCCTTGTAAGTCGGTGCCAGCATCGGGTTCGGTGAGGCCAATGCCGCCGCGTAATTCACCGCTGGCAAAGCGGGGCAGGTACTTCTGCTTTTGCGCATTGGTGCCGTAGCTTTGTACACAGCGGGCCATAATCAGGTGGGAGTTGAAGATGCCCGATAGCGACATCCACACTTCGGCCACGGCGGCGACAATTTTCGAATAGGTGGAGGCACTGAGTCCCAGGCCGCCATATTCCGGGTCAATCGTCGCGCCGAACAAGCCCAGTTCTTTCATTTGCTCGACCATGGCGTGGGGGTATTCATCGGCTTGCTCAAGGTCGTGAGCGTAGGGGGCAACATCTCGTTCCAACCAACGGTTAATGCTGTCGAGGATTAGCGTTTCTTCTTCATTTGACATGGGAATTCTCGTAGTAGTTGGCTGCGAAGGTGGGGCTAAGCCGAACCATGTGGGTTTAGACGAGGGGAGATACGGCTGTTAATAGCGGTGATTAACAGCCGGTTAATACTTTAGCTACTTGGTTTAGTAGTTGGCTTTGTCGTCCACGGCATGGCCGGTTTTGGGGATCAACATAGAGCGTACAAAATCCATAATCACCACATCGTCCTGATTTTTACCCAGGGTTCTGACGGTGACAATGCCGGCAGTGGGGCGGCTTTTTGATTCGCGAATCTCCAGCACTTCTGATTCGGCGTAAATGGTGTCGCCGACAAAAACAGGCGCTGGCATTTTGATTTTGTCCCAGCCCAAATTGGCGATGGTTTTCTGGCTGACATCGGAGACACTCATGCCCGCAACCATAGACAGGGTCATGGTGCTGTTGACCAGTATTTTGCCAAATTCGCTGTGCTTGGCGTATTCCTTGTCGAAATGCAGAGGGTGCTGGTTCATGGTGAGCAGAGTGAACCAGGTGTTGTCGGTTTCGGTAATGGTGCGACCGGGGCGGTGCTCGTAAATATCGCCGACCTTAAAGTCTTCGAGGTAGCGACCATAAGATTCGCGATAGCGACCGGGTGCGATTTCAACAGAACTTGGCATGGGGTTCTCCACTGTGGGTTATTGGGTGGGTAGCCCGCCACCTTAAGGGAGCGGGGGGCGGGGTGTCAATTTGGCGGTACTGGTTGGGGATGAGTAGAACAGCGTGCTGCTTTTATAGCCGCACTTGTCCTTTAATCCGCATCCAGCTCTTCCCAGCGGGCATAGGTTTTTTCGAGCTTGGCGGTGAGACTGGTCATTTCGTCGAGGGTCAGTTGCTGTGCCGCTGGTTCGCGACTGTAAAAATCGGACTGGCCAATGATGGTTTGCAACTCAGTTTGGCGATTCTCCAACTCTTCTATTAATGCCGGTAGTGAGTCGAGTTCGCGCTGAACTTTGTAGGTGAGTTTCTTTTTAGCCGCGACAGGTTTTGGGGCGGCGGGTTTATCGGTGTTAGTTGCGGCACTCTTTGTAGCGGGATTCTTTGTCGAGCTGGCGGTTTGGCTTTCCGCCTGCAGTTTGCCACCGCGGGCGACCCAGTCACTGTAGCCGCCAACATGGGCGCTGATTTTGCCCCGACCGTCAAAGGTCAGAATACGGGTCACGGTGTGGTCCATAAATTCCCGGTCGTGGCTGACCAGCAGCACGGTGCCATCGAAATCTAAGAGTATTTCTTCGAGCAGCTCCAGGGTTTCGATATCGAGATCATTGGTCGGCTCATCGAGCACCAGTAGATTAGCTGGCTTGCTAAATAGCTTGGCCAGAATGGCGCGGTTCTGTTCACCACCGGAGAGGGTTTTTACCGGTATGCGCACCCGGTCGGGGCTGAACAAGAAATCACTGAGGTAGCTAATGGCATGGCGATCTTTGCCATTAATGGTGATGAAATCGCGGCCACCGCAAACATTGTCGAGCAGGTTTTGCTCGGGGTTGAGCTGGTTTCTCAGCTGATCAAAATAGGCCACTTCCATTTTGGTGCCGAGCTTTACTGTGCCCTCTTGGGGGATGAGTTCGCCGAGCAATACTTTCAGTAGGGTCGACTTGCCCGCGCCGTTAGCGCCGACAAAGCCGATGCGATCACCGCGCATCACCTTCAACGACAGATTATCGATCACCGGCGTGCCATTAAAGCTGTGGCTGACGTGTTCGAGTTCGGCGACAATTTTGCCCGACAGCTCACCCGTTTCGACACGGAAGTCGGCCTTGCCCTGACGGCTGACGCGCTGGGAGTGCTCGTCGCGCAAGCTTTTTAAGGCCCGCACGCGGCCCTCGTTGCGGGTGCGGCGGGCTTTAATGCCCTGGCGTATCCACACCTCTTCCTGGGCGAGTTTTTTGTCGAACAGGGCATTGGCTCTTTCTTCCTCGACCATTTGTTGCTCGCGAAAAGCCAGAAAGCCGTGATAGTCGCCGCGCCATGAATGGAGGGTGCCGCGATCTAATTCGACAATTTCGTTGGCCACTTGTTGTAGAAAAGCCCGGTCGTGGGTCACCAGTATCAAGGCGCCGCGAAAGGTCTTGAGCTGATTTTCGAGCCACTCAATGGCGAGGATGTCGAGGTGGTTGGTCGGCTCATCGAGCAGCAGAATATCGGGGTCGGTGACCAGTGCTTTGGCCAGTGCCACGCGCTTGCGCCAGCCGCCGGACAGCGACTTCATCAGCGCATCGGCGGGTAATTCAAGCTGGCTGATGACGGTGTCAACTTTCTGTTGCAGGGCCCAGCCGTCTTTGGCTTCGAGTTCTTGTTGAACCTTGGCCATGGTGTCCATATCGCCATCGTTAATGCTGTGGTGATAGGCGGCGAGCAAGGCGCCGACATCGTCCAGGCCGCTGGCGACCAGGTCGTAAACGGAGGACTCATCGGCATTGGGTAGATCCTGTTCCAGCCAGGCGATCTTGCAGCCGGGGCGCAGCCAGTACTCACCACTGTCGGCTTGAATGCGTTGACCGAGCAGTTTCAGCAGGGTTGTTTTGCCCTCGCCATTGCGACCCAGCAAACCGATTTTCTGGTTTTTGTGCAGGGTCAGGTCGACCGATTTGAGGAGGTCTCGGGTGCCGAAGTGCAGGCTGACATTGTCGAGTCGAAGTAGGGGCATAGGGGCTCTTTAAATAAGTACTGAGGTTGCCGTTAATTGGCAGTTAGGGAGCCTCTGAGTTGATGACTTATTCAGAGGCGCCTTAGTTAAAGAATAAAGCGTGACAGATCTTCATTGCTGGCCAGTGCGTCGAGGTGCTGGTTGACAAATTCGGCATCGATATTGATCGCTTTACCAGCTGCAGCCAGGTCTGCGGCGTCAAAAGACACCTCTTCAAGCAAGCGCTCAAGCACGGTATGCAAGCGCCGTGCGCCAATGTTTTCGGTGCGCTCGTTAACCTCGGAGGCGATTTCAGCCAAGCGCTGCACGCCTTCATCACTAAAGTTGACTTCCAGCCCCTCGGTCGCCAGCAGCTCGCGATATTGCTCGGTTAACGAGGCCTTGGGTTCGGTGAGAATGCGCTTGAAGTCGTCGGCGTTGAGGGAGTCGAGCTCCACGCGAATCGGCAGGCGGCCCTGCAGTTCGGGTATTAAGTCGGAGGGTTTGGAAAAGTGGAAGGCGCCAGAGGCGATAAACAGGATGTGATCGGTTTTGATCATGCCGAACTTGGTCGACACCGTGCAGCCTTCAATCAGCGGTAACAGGTCGCGCTGCACGCCTTCGCGAGAGACATCGCTACCCGAGGTTTCGCCGCGCTTGGCAACTTTGTCGAGTTCGTCGATAAAGACAATGCCATTTTGCTCGGCATTGTTGATGGCGCGGGTTTTAATGTCGTCTTCGTCGACCAGTTTGGCGGCTTCTTCGTGAGTCAGGTGCTTCAGCGCCTGGGCAACGGTGAGCTTGCGGGGCTTGGTTTTGCCGCTACCCATATTGGAGAACATGCCTTGCAGCTGGCTGGTCATCTCTTCCATGCCGGGAGGCGCCATGATCTCGACGTTGGGGGCGGCGCTGCTGAGGTCAATTTCAATCTCTTTATCATCGAGGTCACCCTCGCGCAGTTTCTTGCGAAATAGCTGGCGGGTACTGGATTCTTCATCCTCAGATTTACTGTCGTCGCCACGGGCGGGCGGCAGCAGGGCATCGAGAATGCGCTCTTCGGCTAAATCGTGGGCCCGCTGGTCGACCTTGGTGACTTCCTGTTCGCGCAGGAGCTTGACGGCAGTTTCGACTAAATCGCGAATAATCGACTCAACATCGCGACCAACATAGCCTACTTCGGTGAACTTAGTGGCCTCTACTTTAATAAAAGGGGCGTTGGATAATTTTGCCAAACGGCGGGCAATTTCTGTTTTACCGACGCCGGTGGGGCCAATCATCAGAATGTTTTTGGGCGTGACTTCATTGCGCAGCTCTTCGTTTAACTTCATGCGGCGCCAGCGATTGCGCAGGGCGATCGCAACGGCGCGCTTGGCCTGATTTTGGCCGACGATGTGGCGGTCGAGCTCGTGGACGATTTCACGAGGGGTCATATTTGACATGGGGTGCTTCCTAAATTTAACGGGCTTTTAGCCAGTGAGTGGTTCTACTCGGGCTGCTCGGTCTCGGTCTCGGTAACGGCGCTGTCGAGCTCTTCAATGGTGCGATTGTGGTTGGTGTAGATGCAGATATCACCGGCAATCTCCAAACCCTTTTCGACGATATCCCGGGCGCTCAAGTCGGTATTTTTGAGCAGAGCCATGGCCGCTGACTGGGCGAAGGGGCCGCCGGAGCCGATGGCGATAAGGTCGTCTTCGGGCTGAATCACATCGCCGTTGCCGGTGATGATGAGCGAGGCGTCTTTGTTGGCGACGGCGAGCAGAGCTTCGAGGCGGCGCAGTATGCGGTCGGTGCGCCAGTCTTTGGCCAGCTCGACAGCGGCGCGTACCAGATTGCCGCGGTGCTCTTCCAGCTTCGCTTCAAAGCGCTCGAATAAGGTAAAAGCATCCGCTGTGCCGCCCGCGAAGCCGGCGATCACTTCACCGTTGTAGAGGCGGCGGACTTTGCGCGCATTGCCTTTCATGATGGTATTGCCCAGCGATACCTGGCCATCGCCACCGATAACGACTTTGCCGTTACGTCTGACGGATAGAATGGTTGTGCCTCGATATTGTTCCAATGGAATCTCCCTGATGTATGCTCAGCCCTATGTGGGGGCGAGGGTAGCTTAATTCAATGTTTCCTGGCATGTCTTTGTCGAGCCGCTTGGTGCTGACTTGCCGCACCGTTACACTAGCCCGGCTTATGTGCTGCAGGCACTAATAACAAGGCATTATCCAAGTAAGAGTTTAATACGCGTTTAATCAAAGCCGAGCGGCGTAGCGCCACGGTTTCAGCCGATAGCGGGTAACAGCACGGCTAGTCAGAAGATGGCTAGTCACCGGATAGCTAGTCACAGGATAGTTCATTGCGCGATAACAAAACGCCCTCGCAAAATTCTCAACGGGAATCTAAACCGCCAGCTGAAAAGGCTCACCGTGGCTTGCTGGGCTCCAGTGCCATTGTCGGTGCCATGACCATGTTGTCGCGCATCCTCGGGCTTATCCGCGATGTGGTCTTCGCTCGGGTGATCGGTGCCGATGGTTTTGCCGACGCCTTTTTTGTCGCCTTTAAAAT
This sequence comes from Gammaproteobacteria bacterium, assembly GCA_018069465.1. Classification (GTDB taxonomy): domain Bacteria; phylum Pseudomonadota; class Gammaproteobacteria; order Pseudomonadales; family Porticoccaceae; genus Reddybacter. The sequence continues at coordinate 163,484 of JAGPUW010000002.1, forward strand.
TCCCAATTTTTTGCGCCGTCTGTTTGCCGAGGGGGCTTTTGCCCAGGCTTTTGTGCCGGTGCTCACGGAGTATCGCAACGCCGGTGGGCAGGCGGCGGTTAAAGCCTTAATCGACCGGGTGGCGGGTGCGCTGGGCTCGGTGTTGATTGTGCTTACCATTGTCGCGGTGATTGCCGCACCCATGCTGGCCGGACTTTTTGCCCCGGGCTTTGTGGGTGATACCGCCAAGTTTCAGGCGACAACGGATATGATTCGGGTGACCTTCCCCTATCTGTTGTTTATTTCTTTGACCGGTTTCGCTGGCGGCATATTGAATAGCTACGACCGTTTTGCGGTGCCGGCTTTCACCCCGGTGTGGCTGAATGTCTGTTTGATCACTGCGGCGCTGGTCGCGGCCCCCTGGTTTGAACGGCCCGTTTTTGCCCTGGCCTGGGGTGTGTTTGCCGCGGGCATTATTCAGATGCTTTTCCAAATTCCCTTTTTGGCCAATATCCATTTACTGCCCTCACCCAAAATTGACTGGCAATACCCCGGTGTTAAAAAAATTCTGCGGCTCATGGCACCGGCCATTTTTGGTGTTTCAGTTAGCCAGATCAACCTGCTGCTCGACACCGTTATAGCCTCATTTTTGCCGACCGGCAGCGTTTCCTGGCTCTACTACTCTGACCGCCTGGCAGAGCTACCGCTCGGTGTCTTTGGTGTGGCGGCGGCAACGGTTATTTTGCCCAATCTCTCGCGCCAGCACGCGGCAAAATCGACGCAAGAGTTTAATGCCATTCTCGACTGGGCGATTCGCTTCGTGCTGTTAATTGCAGTGCCGGCCTCTATCGCTTTGATGATGCTTGCCGAGCCAGTGCTCGCGGCGCTGTTTTATGACGGCAGTGAAATTGATCGGCGCGACATTGTGATGGCGGGTTTCAGCTTGCGTGCCTATGCCCTGGGCGTGGTGGCTTTTATGTTGATCAAGGTGCTGGCGCCGGGCTATTTTGCCCGTCAGGATACGAAAACACCGGTCAAGATTGGTCTGGTGGCGATGGCAGCCAATATGGTGATGAACCTTGTTTTTGTGCTTGCCCTGCACCACTACTTTTCTTTGGGGCACGCCGGTCTGGCGCTGGCGACCTCACTGGCCGCTTTCCTCAATGCCGTTTTGCTGTTTCGCGGTTTGCGCCGCGCCGGTGTTTATCGTGCGGCGAAGGGCTGGGGATCATTTGCGGGAATGCTGTTGCTGGCCAATGCCATTATGGCCGGCGTTTTGTATCTCTCGCTGGCGCAGTTTGGCGACTGGTTTGCGATGGGCTTTTTGACCCGGGCGTTGAGCGTACTGGGTATCTGCAGCTTGGGCTTTATCGCCTACACCGCGACGTTATTGGGCTGCGGTTTTCGCCTCGGCCAATTGCGCAGCCCGGTTAAGCAGTCGCCTTAAAGTCATTGCTCAAAACAGGGCTATAAACAGGGCTATAAAGCCGCGTTGTCGTAGTGGTTTTGACGATGCGTGTTGACGCACAGAGACGCTGGCCAACTTTCGCGCTGCGGGACTGCCTTTCAGTGGCTGGGCTGGGTATAATTCCCGGCTTTAATGGGGTAGGGCTGAATAGTGGCAAACGGCGTTGTCGATTTCTTTGTTCGAGGTTTGCACAACCTGCGCGATGAGCACAGGGGCTGCGTCGCGACCATAGGCTCTTTCGATGGTGTTCATCACGGCCACCAGTCGATTATTGCCCAAATTAACGAGCGCGCCAAACACCATGGTTTGCCCTCGGTGGTGATGATGTTTGAACCACAGCCTCGGGAGTATTTTTCCCGCGAGCAGGCGCCGGCACGGCTGATGCGCTTGCGTGAAAAGGTGGATGCCCTGCTCGATGCGGGTGTCGATCGGGTGGTTTGCCTGCAGTTTAATCGCGCTATGCGCAGTCTTACCGCGCAGCAGTTTGTCGACGACCTGTTGATTGGCGGGCTCGGCATTAAATGTCTGGTGATCGGTGACGACTTCCACTTTGGCTGTGATCGCAAGGGCGATTTCGCCATGCTCGAAGCCGTTGGTGGCAAGCACGATTTTGAGGTGGTGGCCACGCAAACGGTGAAGGCGGATCAGGAGCGGGTTAGCAGTACCCGCATTCGCGCCGAGTTGGAGGCGGGCCGCTTTGATTCTGCCGAGGCCCTGTTGGGCCGGCCCTTTCGCATTTCTGGCAAAGTTTGCTACGGGCAGCAGTTGGGCAGCAAGCTGGGTGTGCCCACGGCCAATGTGAATTTACACCGCTATCGAGCACCCTTGAGTGGCGTTTTTGCCGTTGAGGTGCTGCACAATGGCGAGCGCATACAGGGCGTGGCCAATGTTGGCTTGCGGCCCACGGTGGGTGATTTAATCAAGCCGGTGCTGGAAGTGCATCTGCTCGACTGGGCGGGCAATATTTACGGTCAGCGTATTGGCGTTGAGTTTAAGAAAAAGCTGCGCGATGAACAAAAATTCACCACCCTCGATGAGCTGGTGATTAATATTAATCAGGATATTAAAACGGCTCGAGACTACTTCTCGGGCCTGTCGACGTAAACAGTTTGCGTATGGGTGTGCCCCGACGCTGCACTGAACTTGAATTGAATTTGAGCTAAACCAGAGACTTATGAACGACTACAAATCGACCTTGAATCTGCCGAAAACGGCATTCCCGATGAAAGCCAACCTGGCGCAACGCGAGCCGGGCATGCTGAAAAAATGGCAGCAGAATGATCTTTACCAGGCCATTCGCGAGGCTCGTGCGGGACGGGAAACCTTCATCCTCCACGACGGCCCTCCCTACGCCAATGGCAATATTCATATTGGCCACGCGGTGAATAAAATCCTCAAAGACATTATCGTCAAGTCGCGCACCTTAATGGGTTACGACGCGCCCTATGTGCCCGGCTGGGATTGTCACGGCTTGCCGATTGAGCATCAGGTCGAAAAAAAGCACGGTAAAGCCGGTGCCAAAATTGATTTTAAAGCCTTCCGTCAAAAATGCCGCGACTATGCTCTACGCCAGGTTGAGGGCCAAAAGAAGGACTTTATCCGTCTCGGTGTTTTCGGTGAGTGGGACAATCCCTATCTGAGTATCGACTACCAGTACGAGGCCGATATTATTCGCGCCCTCGGCAAAATCGCCGAAAGTGGTCATCTGGTGAAGGGTTATAAGCCGGTTTACTGGAGTGTGGTCGGTGCCTCTGCGCTGGCCGAGGCCGAGGTGGAGTACGAGGATAAAACGTCTTTTTCCATTGACGTGCTGTTTGCCGCTGTCGATCAGCAAAAGTTTAGCGAAGCCTTTGGCGAAAGTGTGAGTGGCGAGGGTGAGATTAGCGTTGTTATCTGGACCACCACGCCCTGGACTCTGCCCGCCAATCAGGCGGTGTCGCTGCATGCCGAGCTTGAATACCTGCTGCTGCAATGCACTGTCGATGATCAGCCGCGCCGTTTACTGGTCGCCACCGAGCTGATGGAGTCTGCCCTGCAACGCTGGCAGATAGAGGACGCCACCATCGTTGGCCGTTGCCAGGGCGAGGACTTGGAAGGCCTGTTGCTGGCGCATCCTTTTTACGACCGCCAGGTGCCGGTATTGCTCGGTGATCACGTCACCACCGAAGCGGGTACGGGCGCTGTGCACACGGCATCCGATCACGGTGTCGATGACTTTGTGGTGTCGCGTAAATATGGCATTGGCACTTTGAACACCCTCGATGATCACGGTGTTTATCGCCCCTCGGTCGAGCTGTTTGCCGGTGAGCACGTCTACAAGGTCGATGAGAAAATTGTTGAATTGCTGCGCGATCGCAAGCATTTGCTGGCCGATAGCAAAATCACCCACAGCTACCCCCACTGCTGGCGCACTAAAACACCATTGATTTTCCGCGCTACGCCGCAGTGGTTTATCAGCATGACAGAGCACGGTCTGCTCGATGCCGCCAAGGCCGAAGTCAAAAAAGTACAGTGGTTCCCCGATTGGGGGCAGGCGCGCATGGAGTCTATGCTCGCCAATAGTCCCGACTGGTGTATTTCCCGCCAGCGCACCTGGGGTGTGCCCATCGCCCTGTTTATTCACGGTGAAAGCGGTGAGCTGCACCCCAACACCCCCGCGCTGATCGAGCAGGTCGCACTGCTGGTTGAACGCGATGGCATGGATGCCTGGTACGACCTCGACGCTAAAGACTTGCTGGGTGATGAGGCCGATCAATACGACAAGGTGACCGACACCCTCGATGTCTGGTTTGACTCCGGTGTCAGCCATGAGGCGGTACTGCGTCGCCGTGACAACCTGTCCTATCCGGCTGATCTCTACCTCGAAGGCTCCGATCAACACCGTGGCTGGTTTCAGTCTTCCCTGAAATCGTCCATCGCCATTAACGGTACGGCCCCCTATAAAGCCGTGCTGACCCACGGTTTTACCGTCGATGCCAATGGCCATAAAATGTCCAAGTCGCTGGGTAATGTGATGGCCCCGCAAAAGGTCATTAATGAGCTGGGTGCCGATGTGCTGCGCCTGTGGGTGGCCTCGACAGATTTTAGCGGTGAAATGACAGTGTCCGATGAGATCCTGCGTCGCACCGCCGATTCCTACCGTCGAATCCGCAATACTGTGCGCTTTATGTTGTCGAACCTCGAGGGTTTTGATCCGGCCAAAGACTGCGTTGCCGCAGAGGATTTGTTGTCCCTCGATAGCTGGGTCATTGCTCGCGCCGGACAACTTCAGGGCGAAATTATTAGCGCCTACGAGACCTATAATTTCCACAGCATCTACCAGAAAATCCACAACTTTTGCGCCGGTGATCTCGGTGGTTTTTATCTCGATATTATTAAAGATCGCCAATACACCTGCCAGAGCGAGAGCCTGGCGCGTCGCTCCGCACAAACGGCCCTCTACCATGTGGCCGAGGCGCTGGTGTGCTGGATTGCCCCCATCCTCAGTTTCACCGCAGAGGAAGTGTGGCAGACCCTGCCGGGTGAGCGCAGTGAGTCTGTGCATCTTGCCGAGTGGTATGAGCTACCGGGCCTGGCGACGGATAATGTGCTGAGTGCAAACGACTGGCAGCAATTTATCGCCGTTAAAGAAGCCGTTAATAAGGCGCTGGAAGTCGAACGTCAGGCGGGTCGCTTAAAGGGCTCTCTCGAAGCGAGTGTGACCCTTTATTGTGAGGGCGAACTGGCCAAAACCTTGGCGAAAGTGGGTGACGAGTTGCGCTTTATTTTGATCACCTCGGGGGCCAGAGTGCTCGCGCCAGGTGACTTGTCCGCCAGTGGTAGCAGCGAGAGTGGCATAGCGGGTTTACGCATTGGCGTTGAATTAAGTAAGGGCGAGAAGTGCGTGCGCTGCTGGCACCACCGCGAAGATGTGGGAGCCAACACTGAACACCCTGAGATTTGCGCGCGCTGCGTTGACAATGTTGAGGGCGAGGGTGAGCAGCGCTGTTTCGCTTGATGGCTAAAGCGGGTAGCGTCATTGCTTACTACGGTTTGGCGCTCTTGCTGTTGGTGCTCGATCTGTGGACCAAGGCACTGGCCACTGAGCACTTGAATTACGCCGAGCCGGTAGTGCTGACGGGCTTTTTTAATCTCACTCTGCTTCACAACACAGGTGCCGCTTTTAGCTTTTTGAGCACGGCGGGGGGCTGGCAACACTGGCTGTTCGGCGGTATTGCCACGGTGATCAGTTGTGTTCTCGTTGTCTGGATTTACCGCGCACCAGCGTCTGCGCTGCTACTTAAGTTTGCCCTCGCTTTGATCCTCGCCGGTGCCCTGGGTAATTTATGGGATCGGGTGACCCTCGGTTATGTGGTCGATTTTATCCAATGGCACTATAAAGATTATTACTGGCCCGCATTTAATATTGCCGATGCGGCTATTACTGTCGGTGCCGTCGCTATGGTTATTGATTCTTTTCGCGACGCCCGAGGGACTTAGGCGTGTCGCGCAGCCCAATATTGAGGTGTACTAAATGAGTTCTGAACAAGTGATCGATGACGGTTTGATTAGCCGTGCGTCGCGGGTGACGCTGCATTTTTCACTGTCCCTTGAAGATGGCTCGGTGATTGATTCTAATTTTGATCAAAGTCCCGCCACCCTGAGCATTGGCGATGGCAATTTGCCTCTGGGTTTTGAAGAGCACCTCCTCGGTTTACAGGTGGGCCAGCAGGCGAGCTTTAGCGTATTGCCTGAAAAGGCCTTTGGCCAACACAATCCCTCCAATATTCAGCGCGTTAAACGCGACAGCTTTGCGGCAGATATGGCGCTGTCTGAAGGGCTGGTGGTGTCCTTTGCCGATGCCAACAAGGGCGAACTGCCCGGTGTCATTCAAACCATTGGTGAGGATGAAGTGACGGTCGATTTCAACCACCCTCTGGCGGGAAAAACCCTGACATTTAAGGTTGAAATTGTCGCCGTGGATAACACCATTACAGAGTTGGCGTGATGGAAGTTCGCCTCGCCAACCCTCGGGGGTTTTGTGCCGGCGTCGATCGCGCCATCGATATTGTCAATCGCGCTCTCGATCTTTTTGGCGCGCCGATCTATGTGCGCCACGAAGTGGTTCACAATAAGTTTGTGGTTGACCAGCTGCGCGAGCGGGGGGCCGTTTTTGTGGACGAGCTTGAAGATATCCCTAATAGCGCCATCGTTATTTTCAGTGCCCACGGTGTCTCGAAGGTGGTCTGTACCGAGGCCGAGCAGCGCGGCTTAAAGGTGTTCGATGCCACCTGCCCGCTGGTGACTAAGGTGCACCTCGAAGTTGAAAAGTTTAGCCGCGAGGGTCGCGAGTGTGTGCTAATTGGCCACTACGGTCACCCAGAAGTAGAGGGCACCATGGGCCAGTATGACGATGCCAATGGTGGCGATATCTACCTGGTGGAGAACGTCGACGATGTGGCCATATTGCCCGTTGAGCGCCCCGATTCCCTGGCGTTTGTTACCCAGACCACCTTGTCTATGGATGATACGGCTAAAGTGATTGCCGCTCTGCGCGAGCGCTTCCCCGCGATTGAAGGACCGCGCAAAAACGATATTTGCTATGCCACGCAAAATCGCCAGGATGCGATTAAACAGTTGGCGCTGGAGTGCGATGTGGTGCTGGTTGTGGGCTCTGCCAACAGCTCTAATTCAAACCGTCTTCGCGAGTTGGCCGAGCGCTGCGGCGCCAATGCCTATTTGGTGGATAGCCGTGCGGATATTAAACAGGAGTGGTTTGGCGCCACGTCGGTGGTGGGTGTGAGTGCCGGTGCTTCGGCGCCAGAAATCCTGGTACAGGATCTGGTTGATGCGCTGGCGGGCAGCGACAGGGCGAGTGTCAAAGAGTTATCCGGCAAAATTGAAAACATTCGTTTTTCAATGCCGAAAGAATTGAGGTCCAGTACATAGATTGAGTAGCTGCGACTTAGTAGCAGCCACTTAGTTTTAGTGAGTAGTGGCGCGGCTTTTTTTCAATCGATATTTAACTTCTTCAGTTTATAGCGCAACTGCCGAAAGGTGATGCCGAGTTTCTCAGCGGCAGCCGTTTTGTTCCAGCGGCATTGCTCAAGGGCTTTTTCCAGAAGATCCTTTTCAATCGCGGCCAGGTAATCATCAATTGACTGACCGTCGAGCTGGTGCGGGTTTTGCTCACTGTTATGAAGACTGTTATACAGACTGCTATTCGCACTGGCTGGGGCTGTTTGCTGGTGGCTGCTATCGACCTCGGTGGCGGCTTTGATGCTCGATTTCCTGGCTTTCAACTGTAAATCATCGCTGCTAATTAGCTCGCCATCGCACAGTGTAAAGGCTCGCTCCAGGGTGTTTTCCAGCTCGCGCACATTGCCGGGGAAGGGGTAGTGGAGCAGCGTGTCCAGAGCTTCGGCAGACAGAGCGACGGGCTCGGAGCAAAAATCGGCGGCAAATTTTGCCAGAAACAGCTCTGTCAGTTGCTCAATGTCGTCTCGCCGGTCGCGCAGGCTGGGCACCTGCAACTCGATGACGTTGATGCGGTAGTAGAGGTCTTCGCGAAAATTGCCGGCGGCGATTTCGGCATCGAGGTCTTTGTGGGAGGCGCTGAGAATTCTAATGTCGACCGGTATTTCACGCTCTGCCCCCAGGGGGCGAACGGCTTTTTCCTGGATACCCCGAAGTAGTTTGACCTGCATTGACAGGGGCAGGTCGGCGACCTCATCGAGAAACAGGGTGCCGCCATCGGCGCTTTGGAAGAGGCCCTTTTTGTCCTGATGGGCGCCCGTAAAGCTGCCTTTGGTGTGACCGAAAAACTCGCTTTCCATCAGCTCTGAGGGAATGGCGCCACAATTGACCGGAATAAAGGGCCCTTCAGCTTTGGGGCCACTGTAGTGAATGTTGCGGGCGACAATCTCCTTGCCACTGCCCGATTCGCCATGAATAAAAATGGGTGCCTGGCTGCGCGCCACGCGCAAGATTTGCTGGCGCAACTTGTCCATTACCGCCGAATCGCCGGTTAATTTGCCCGCGCTTTTACTCAAGTTCACGGGTGTTTGCGTGGCCAGGGCGAGTGCTGCTTCGACCATGCTGCGCAGGCGGGGCAGCTCTATGGGCTTGGTGACGAAGTCGAAGGCCCCCAGTTTCAGGGCTTCAACGGCGATCTCGGTATTGCCGTAGGCGGTAATCATGGCGACGGGCATATCGGCAAATTTATTCTGAATGACGCTAATAAGATCCATGCCGCTGCCGTCGGGCAATTTCATGTCGGTCAGGCAAAAGGCATAAGCTGTGTTATTCAGGGCTTCGATGGCCTCGCTAAGGGTTTCAGCTTCATCGACCTCGAGATCCATTTGCGCCAGTGTCATCGCCAATAACTCGCGAATATCCGCTTCATCGTCGACAATCAGGGCTCTTTTTTTAGTCATTATGTAATCTCTGTTGCGCCTGTTCAGGGTGGGCGAAGCCTATTCTAAAGAAGCCCGGTCGATCTTTTTCCGCGAGTTGGTAGTCGAGGGTGGCAAAATTAATTTCGCAGAGTTCGCGGGCCAGATACAGCCCCAGACCGGAGCCCGTGTGGGATGTGGTGTAAAAGGGTTCGAAAATTTGCGCCGCTACGTCGGCGCTAATCCCCTCGCCTCTATCGTAAAGATCGAGGCAGGGCCTTTGGGAAACGGGGTCGATATGACAGATGCACTTCGCCCACGCCTGAGCGCTGTACTCGAGGCTGTGGCGGTGGGCATTTTCCAGCAGGTTGGTTAAGACCTGATGCAACTGGCTGGTATCAAAGACAATAATCATTGCCGGGTCTTCGATGTCGATTTCAATCGTGCATGAATGCGGGCAGCTGAGTTGGTAGTCCTCAACAAAGTCGTGCAAGCATTGGTCGAGGTGCAGGCTCTGGGCGTCGGGCGCCTTGCGTCGAGATAGTTGGCTGACATTCTCGATCACCTGGTTGAGGCGCTGAGTGTGCTTAATGATGATTTCACTGAGGCGTTGGCTTGATTGATTACCGCCCTGCTCCTCTGCCAGCAATTGTGCGGCGTGACTAATGGCGCCCAGGGGATTGCGGATTTCATGGGCAATACTGCCGGTCAGTCGTCCCAGTGAGGCGAGCTTTAAGCGCTGGGCGTTTTGTGCCGCAGTGCGAGTATCTTCGAGAAAAATAATGGTGCTCTTGTTTTCACTGCGCTCTAAATGGGCAAATTTCGCCTGTATTTCAGTATTGCTCCCACTGACTTTGAAGGCCGGCATTTTTTTCCAGGGTTGCTTTAGCCATGTTTCGTAGCCTATTTGCAGCAGCGGTATTGCCCGCAGGCTAGTGCCGCTACCCAGGGCAGTGCCCGTTTTACTGGCGCCGAGCATTTCAATGGCGGCGTTGTTAATCAGCTCAATTTTGCCACTGACATCGATGACAACGATGCCGGTTAGCATGCGCTGAATGATCATCTCATTGAGATCTTGCAGGTGGGCAGACTGGTCGGATTCACGCAGGGCAATTTGTTCACTGTGGCGCAAGCGCTGATTGAGTATTCTAAACAGGGCGGCGGTCAGAAAGAGCACAAAACCCAGTAGCCCCGCTGGAAAAATTGCCCGGTTGTTATCGTTTAATAGATAGGCGGAGATCAGCTCTTCAGCGAGGAGTAAAATGCTGGCCAGGGCGGCGGTCAATAAGGCCAGTTGGTTGGTGAAAACCAGAGAGCTTGCGGCAACGGTGATCATCATCAGCAGGCCGAGGCCGCTACTCAGCCCACCACTACTATGCATCAGCAAGGTCAGGGCGATGAGGTCGATTAAAAAATACGAAAACAGCAGCAGGTTGTTACGGGTTTGGCCACGCGACATCAGCAGCATGGCAACCGTCAGGGAAGTGGCAGCGCCATAGCCAATGGCTGCCAACTGGTAGAGCTGAGGGTTGTCGGTACCAAATATATTGCTGGCGGCACCGGAGTAGTACATGCCCAGCAACACTAGCGATAGCGCACAGCGATAGTAAATGTAGACCTTGGCCGTGCCCTGAGCGAGATGGCCCAGATCGACGGCGGACTTGCTTGTTGGCATGGCGCTACCTGGATTTTGCTATTAGCTGGATTTTAGCTGAAAATAGCCGGCTTAATCATTTATGGACATAGCCAGTAGTATGACATTACTAAAAGTTGCTTTGGCGCAAATAAACCCTCTGGTTGGCGATATTCCCGGTAATACACGACTGGTTATCGACACGCTGAACCATGCGCGGGATGCGCTTAAGGCCGATATCGTTATTTTTCCCGAGCTTGTGCTCTGTGGTTATCCGCCGGAAGATCTACTGCTGCGGCCCAGTCTCCAGCGTCGTATTGAAAAGGCGCTGGCTGAAGTGACGGCGGCCTGTACTGGCATTGTCGCGGTTATCGGCTACCCCTGGCGAGAAAAAGGCCAGCTCTACAATATGGCCGGGGTGATACAAGAGCGCCAATTAATCGGCCAATACGCCAAAAACTGCCTGCCCAACTATCAGGTGTTTGATGAAAAGCGCTACTTCGAGCCCGGTAATAGCCCCTGTGTGGTCGATATCTGTGGTGTCAGGGTAGGTCTCAGTGTGTGTGAAGATATCTGGTCGAGTGAGCCTTTGGCGCGAGCCTGTGAGGCGGGTGCCGAGGTGATCTTCAATATCAACGCCTCTCCCTTCCACCTTGGCAAACAGCCAGAGCGCGTGGCGACGGTTGCCCAGCGCGCTCGCGAGGGCAATATCCCCGTGGTTTACGTCAACCAGGTTGGCGGTCAGGATGAGCTGGTATTTTGTGGCGGCTCGATGGTGGTCGATGCCGGGGGTGAACTCTGTTATCAGGCGCCAATGTTTGAGCAGGGCGTATTTACAGTTGACCTGACACTGGCCGATGGGCGCGTCGCTGTCGCGCCGCAAACCATCGTGCCGACACCCGAAGACCTGGCGACGGTTTATCAGGCCCTGGTTCTGGGTGTGCGGGATTATGTTAATAAAAACGGTTTTAAAGGGGTGGTGCTGGGTTTGTCCGGCGGCATCGACTCGGCGCTGACCTTGGCGATTGCCGTGGATGCCCTGGGTGCAGATCGCGTCGAAGCGGTGATGATGCCCTTTCGCTACACCGCACAAATGAGTGTGGAGGATGCTGCGGAGCAGTCCCAATTACTGGGTGTGAATCACAAGGTGATATCAATAGAGCCCATTTACGATGCCTTTATGAGCAGCCTGAGCGATGAGTTCGCTGGCACCGAGCCGGACACCACCGAGGAAAACCTGCAGGCTCGTTGTC
>JAGPUW010000004.1 GCA_018069465.1 Gammaproteobacteria bacterium
CGCGCGAGTTTGTTACTAATAGACATTAGGGCAGGCTCTCGATGATGGTGATTTGTTTTGTCGCAATCAGCCTATCATTGATCCTGCCTTTTCTTTATTACTTTCAATGCCTTATGCTTAAGTAAGTGCCATTCGGGTCAGGTCTAACATTACAACATTTGTTGCGCCGACATTCAGCTACAAATTGCCGCAAGAATGCGCCTTTTACGTATAGGCTGACCACTGCGTGACTACCTCTACCACCCGGCCGACCACCTTTGGTGCTTCACGACTAAAGTTACCGGTCAAACTGGCTATTAATTACGGTATCCGACAAAAGCTTGCCAAACCTCAACTGTAATACTATGCTGGTATTACAGCTGTCAAAAGGTGCTGATTATGCGGGTTACAACGAAAGGGCAAGTTACAATTCCTAGAGGCGTCAGGGAGGCCTTGGGCATATCTCCTGAAACAGAAATTAATTTTGTCGAAGATAGTGGTCGATTTTATATTGTAAAAACTAAGGAACCTAACGCGGTCGGTAAATTCACGAAACTCCGTGGGATAGCCTCTTCAAAAATGTCCACTGATGAAATTATGAGCCTGACAAGGGATTCGTGATGAATGGTATTTTAGTCGATTCTTGCGTATTACTTGATCTCTTCACTGATGATGAAAAATGGGCTGATTGGTCAGAGGAAACCCTAGAAAAATATAGCCAGACAAATACTCTCTATATAAATTCAATTATATATACGGAAGTATCCATCGGCTTTGATAGAGTTGAGGATGTTGAAAGCGCTATTGATTCATTGGGTATTAAGGTATTGGAATTACCGAGAGAGGCTTTGTTTTTAACCGGTAAAGCGTACTTGAACTACAGAAAAAACAAGGGTACGAAGACATCCCCCTTACCGGATTTTTTTATTGGTGCTCATGCGTCTGTATCACAATTTGGACTGGTTACCAGGGACATGGCAAAATATAAAACCTATTTCCCTCAAGTAAAACTAATCCACCCTCATGAGAATTAAGCAGCTAACAAAAGCAATTAACTCGAAAAACCAGAGGGTCAGAAAATCAGGGCCAGGTCTTTCCGAGACCGCATTCTGCACCCTAAACACCCAGTCGCAAATTACCCTCCACCTCTACCTTTAGCGCTGAGTGCACCCCCGCCTGTTGCGCATATACCGGCCACTGCGCGACTACCTCTATCACCCGATTAATAATCTTCGGCGCTTCGCGTGTAAAGTTGCCAATCAAGGCGGCAACTGCCAGCAAGTCACTGCGCGTAAAGTTATCCCGTTTGCCATTGATTGACAGCTGGTGGCTGTCCACCCAGGGGGAGCCCTTTTTGTAGCTGTAGGCGATGTCGAAGGCGGGCGACAAGCGCCACTGGGCAGCCTGTATTTTTGGCCCAGCAAGACCGTCGAGTAGAAAGCCGAAATTCTTCGTGTGGTCGTCGTGGTTGCGCGCGACGACGTTAAAGGCCATGCGGCGGAAAATCTCGATGGCGTTGGCCCGTGGCAATTTTAATTGCCGGGCGACGGCGAGCAATTGTTCGTAACTGTAGGCACCGGGCTTTTTATAGTCGGCATGGTCCATGGCGCACAGTGACACATAGTGCAGTTTGCGGTTGCCATCGCGCTCAAAGCGGCGGGTCATAAAGTGGGCGCGGCCGCCTTCCAATAACAGTTCGGATGGGGAAATATTGATACCGGCATCTTTGGCCATTAGATAGTAGGCGTATTCCATGCGGCCAAAGCCCTGGGGGTCGCCAAAGGTTTCGCTATCGGTTTTATGTTCCTCAACCCCATCAAACTTTAAGAGGTAATGCTCAAAACCTTCTGGGGCATCGACCTGGCCAGAGCGTATCTGCGTGCGGTCGGCATTCACTGCCACCACGGCCTTGGCCCGCGCGCCACCGGCTGAGGTGCCGACCTGTAAAATGGCCTGCATGGCGCTATCATTCGCCTGCTCTGGCCCAGCACCAACGTCGGCTGTCACGCGCTGTTGCAGTTGTATTCTTTCATCCAGCACGGTTTGTGCCATGGCTACTAATGAGTCGAGGGCCAGATCGCCGCCCTCTTCCACGCCCCGCTTAATGGCGGGTGAAAATTCCAGCGCACCCATGCCCCGGTTGCCGGTGTATAGCAGGCGCTCGACGGGGGTAAAGGAGGCGACATCGCGACCGGTGCGCGCCAGCCAGGCGTTGATCACGGCATTGCCGAAGTCATCGGGCAGGGTGTCGGCAAACACGGCGGGCAGGCCTCGATACGTTTCTGCGCTCAAGCCGGGAAAGCTGTATTTAGCACCCGCGACGGGCATGTGCAGGGGGGCGATTTCAATCGCGCTTTCACGCCACTGGGGTGAGTATTCGAAGGTACTAAAACCTGTTGCCGGGTCGTAGGCCAATGCGCCGACCTGTTTGCCCCAGAGGCGAACTTCTGCCAAATGCTCCATCACCAATCCAATACTTCGCGCTGCTCAGAATCATCGCTCTCTAGCGCTCCGGCCCCGCGGCTACCACTCGCGCGTTGTCGCTGCTTACCTTTCATCTTTAATTGCTCTAGGGGGCTGAATACGGCTTCTGGCACAAAGCTTTCAAGCAGAGCCATCTGATCTAGGGCACGCAACACGGCGATAACATTGGCGAACTTGGCCTGCCCGCCAACTAGTTTGGCATAGCTGACCCGCGATAAACCCACCGCATCGGCAAGTTGCTGCTGCGTCATATTCCGCTCAAGACGCAGCTGGTCTATACGTCGCCCAATTTCAGCCGCCACGGCCTGGTCTGTCATTACATCAAAGCTCACAACGCATATATTCCTTAACTTAATAGACTAATAGTACGGCAATGATAAGTTTTACGACTATTAGAATCTTATAGGGAGAGCGTTAATAGAATAGGTTTCAACTAGATATAAAGTCAAGTTATCTATGCGAAAATAGATAAAAAGCCAATAACGATAGGTTATCTTTGCATTACATGTTTCAACAAGCCTCCATCAACACCGGCTTAGCCACAACCCCACTAAAAAACCTGCAGGCTCGATATTAAAAACGGAAACCACCCCAAGCCCACTATTCGGGCCTATTGCCCCAGTAATTAATCCAGGTCAGCTTGGCAGCTCTCATTTTTCACGTACACTGGCTTCACAATAAACAGAGGACAAGCCATGCCGTACAACATGCAGATTGGCGATGAAATAAACATTCTCGCCCGCTACAACCTTTCAACGACTCAGGAAGGGCTGAAAATTCACTCCTCCGCCGAGTCCAATGTTATTGAAGCTGCCCAGCGCCTATTCGATAAAGACCTGATTACCCAAGCTGACGGCGGCTATTTGACCACGCTAGGTAGAAAGGCGGCGGAACATGCACAGGATTTATTATTGATTATTAACAGCTAGCCATAGCGCCGACTGAAGGCCCCGCGCTTGGCTTTGTATGCCGGGCCAAGACATAAGCCCAGAAAAATCGCACGACTCCACGGATGGAGAGTCACCCACCTCGACGCCATAGTCTGCGGTTTTTTCCAGACTTCTAAAAACCACACCTGCCGTTAAGCCCACATCATTCAATTTTGCAGCAGCCTCGCGCCCCTCTTGAGTGGCGCGGGAAAACTACGCGGTCATCAGCAATAAATCTTTGAGTGTCTCATTCGATAGTGGCGACGTAGCAAAGCGCAGTGCTCGCTCACCCACCCACCCACCTGTTTAAAGCCCATCGCAAAGGCATCATCCAGCTTAGCCAGCAAACGAATCGTTAACACTGCGCCAATAAGGTAATGTCTATAATTCACTATGCCTCCAAAAGACCGAACGCTAAGCGCCGCTCGCCCAGAGCAGCGTAAAAACACAGCAATAATTTGCCGGCGAGTCTATCATTAGCTCTACTAATTCATTCGGGCAAGGCCGCCAAAACAATAGAGATCTCGATAGAAATGATAAGGGCAAAAGTACTCGTCAGCGCAGTATTATTGATTTTTGCTGCCAGCAACAGCCTGGCACTGAACTTGAATTTGAGTAAGCAACAAGAAAGCAAAGCCATTGCCTTCGCCGACTCGGCTCTGGAATGTGGCATTTATTACCAATACACCGCCAATGGCTTAAAAAAGAACCCGAATGTCTCCCGCGAAACCGTCCAGTCCACCACTCAGAACTCAAAGACCCTTTTGCACACGGCCGATTTACTTTATGACGCAGCGGGAATTTCAACCGCAGACAAGCGCGAAGAATTTTTGCGCAAGGCAGATATTATGCTCAAAGAAAGGGCGGAAACACCGGGCAGTATTAACCAATTAATTTACGAATTCGGCGAAAAATGCAAACTATTGCTGACGAGCTATTCCTACAGAATAAAAAATATAGCGACTGAGTCGAACCCAATCTAAATCTAAATGATTTTAAAACGGCCACTGAAGCGGTCTATCCAAAACACTTAAGACCACAGCGCCATCAAAAAAAACCTCAAAAAAAGGCCCTGAGTTGTGAAAATTCACTCCTCGGCAAAGCCAAAGCTTATCTCGGCGGCACGGTGTTTGTTCGATAGGGTAGGAAGGTAGCTGAGCACGATACCCCAATCGGGCCCAGGGCTAATACTGCTGCGCCGGCGTTGACACCTCGGCAAACACTTGCGTACTGCCATCGCGCTTGAGCAGCAATACCGTGTAAGGGCTAAAGCGGTCTTCCATCTCCATACCCGGGCTGCCCAGCGGCATGGCAGGCACCGCTAGCCCCAGCGCATCGGCGGGTGGCTCAGCGAGAAAGGCGTGAATAAAGCGCGCGGGGATATGCCCCTCGAAGACATAGCCCTCGGCCGATACCACCGTGTGGCAAGACTGGTACTCTGGCGCTATCCCATGTTCGGCCTTCAATTTATTTAAATCTGCCGGATGATGTGTGGTCAACGAAATGCCCCGCTGCTCGGCATGTTCCACCCACTTGCCACAACAGCCACAAGTTGGGCTTTTGTAAATATCCATAGCGATGCCATTACTGACAGGCCCTACAACACTTTGCGGCGTTTGCGCGGACGACTCACTCGCCTGTTCCGAACAAGCCAAAAGCAGAATAAAAGACAACACCGCGACACTACGAACAAGGAATTTCACTTTTTTTAACCCTCTGGGTACCGAATAAAAACCACTTACACATTGACTATAACTTAAAAAAACTTAAGCGAACTTAAGTAAAACGCAACTAACGCTGGCTAACAATCGCCAGCCAGGGCTGCTGCTGACGCGGCTTGCCCGCCGGTCGATAATAATGGTCGAGCACAGTGAAACCCGCTTGCTCAAGGCAAGCCTTGCTGTCGTCAAACTCCATGTAATGACCATAGCGCTCGCCCTGCCAGCCCTCGGCATTGCCGCGCGGATTCGACATAAACAAAATACCGCCCACCCGCAGGGCTCGGTGACAGGCTTTTAAAACACGCGGTAGCTCTTGCCCCGGCACATGGAACATCGAAGCATTGGCAAAAATACCATTGAAACGATTCTCACCTAAATCAAGGCTCAAAAACTGCTGATGCAATACCTCGCGACCACTATGCTGTCGCGCCATTTCACAAAAGGCCTCGCTGCCATCTAAGCCGACGGGGCGGTGCCCGCGATTTTTAAAGGTCTGTAAATCGCGCCCCGGCCCACAGCCGAAATCGAGAATATCCTGCGCTTCATCCCGCTGCCCATGTTTGGCCAATGCGTTTAAAAAAGTATCAATATTTTGGCTAACATCGTGGTCACGGGTACCTTGCCAGAAAGACTCGGCATTCGTCTCGTAATGGCCCAGCGTAAGGCGTTCTATTTTATCGAGCATATCTTTACTTTGTTTAGGCACTATATTTTCTCAACCCCTTCATCAGTAAGCCCCGTTTTTTCAAGCGTTCTAAAAACCATATCCACCGTTAAGACCAGCTCATTCAAATTGGCTGCCGCCATTTTCCCTTCTTTACTGGCTCGAAAAAAATGTGGCGTCATCATTAATAAGTCATTCAGTGGCTGATTTTTAATAGACTCTGTTTTGAAGCGCAGTACTTTCTCTTCGATTAAAGTAAAGCCCGCTGCAAAAGCCTCATCAAGATTTGTTGGCGCTGATTTTTTAACTTCCGAATAAGTGACTTCGCGCAATTCCTGCAAATGATCAAGCCCCGGCTCTACCAGAATAAGCTTGCCGCCCAAGCGCATAATTTTATGAAAGCCCTGAAAACTGTGAAAACCAAACACACATACAATGGTATCGACACTGCCCGCAATAATCGGCGGCTGTCGGTTGGTGCCCACCAGCCAGCTTATTATCTTGTTTCGTTTTGCCGCTTCAAAAATTGCCTCTTTCGAAATATCCAGACCAATAAAAGAAAGATCCGCCAAGTCAAAATGTTCTTCAAGATAGTGAAGGGCGTAATCCAGATAATAGCCCTCGCCACAACCGGCATCCAAAACACAATGCTCTCGACCGGGGCCAATATTGGTCCGCAACATTTCTGACAGGCACTGGGCGACGGGGGCATAAAGGCCGGTATTTAAAAAGCGTTGTCGCGCCATCACCATCTCTTTGCTGTCACCCGGGTTTTTTGAGCGCTTGTGCTGCACCGGTAGTAAGTTGACATAACCCTGGCGGGCAAGATCAAAACTGTGGCCCTGGGCACAGCTCAGTTGTCGCTGTTCAAGTGCAAGGGGCTGACCATCAATGGGGCAGGCTAGATTATTCGCTTTCATTATTTACCCTGTCCGCCATGCAGTCGGCGCTCTCATCTGTGTGGCCATAATTTTTTGTAAACACCGCTTCACCCATCAAGGCAATTTGTTGGTCAATCATCCAATCCATACTGTGTAGCAGTGGCAAATACTTTTCCTCATCCTGTTCTAAAAAGGCGAGGCTGTGGACAATGGCCTCCAGGGTTGACAGGGAGTCACGCTGTTTTGATTTGCGAATACGGTAGCGCGAAGCATGCCCCGGCTGCAGGGCGACCTTTGGCAGTGCCTGTAGTGCTGGCGATTCCATCAACATGCGCCGACTTTTACGCCAGCTGGCATCTAAAAATATTAAGGTCTGCGGCTCTTTTGTTTGCAGTGACGCCAATGGAGTAGCGTCCTCTCCGGGGTAAATCAGTACTGCGTTTTGCCCGGCCCCCGTGCTGTTATCGGTAAACAGCGACGCCCGGCTAAAGTTTTCGCCGATATCAAGCTGGCAATGGCTTAAGCTCAAGGCGGCAATACGCGCCGTGCCGATGGCGTGCCCGCTCTCACCGGGGTGCTGGAGAATACGCACCGGCCAGCGATTGTCCCGCTGCTGTAGGGTGTGGCAAAAACACTGTGCCACGGGTCGCTGGCAGCGCGAGCAGCTCTGTCGCTTCATGGGCAAGACTCGCCGCTTAAGCCGCTCACAACAAGCGCTAGAAATAGCGTCAAAATATTACGCCCCCGCATTGCGTCCAACCATGGCCTCCAACCATCGCCTCCAACTACCACAAATCACCATGGCGCTCGCGGTGGCAAAGGTATAAGCGCACATCCAGCTCAAGCTGGTGGTAGCTCGGCTCCATATACTCACACAGCTTATAAAAGGCCTTGTTGTGGGCCTTCTCGCGTAGATGGGCGAGTTCATGAACAATGATCATGCGTAAAAAAGACTCCGGCGTTTGGCGAAACAAGGTCGAAATACGCACCTCTTTCTTCGCCTTCAGCTTATTGCCCTGCACTCGGCTAACGAAGGTATGCATGCCCAGGGCATGGTCCACCACGTGCAGCTTATCATCGTAAACCACCTTTGAAATCGGCGGTGATGAACGCAGGTACTGATTTTTAATAGCCTGCGCGTATTCGTACAACGCCGCGCCCGATGACAGAGAGTGCACCTGTGGATGGCGCTGCTTGAGGATATCGCCCAGCTTATTCTCATCCAGCAAAGCGCCAACCTGCTCTTGCAGGTCTTGCGGATAGGCTGAAATATAGCGCAAGGGCTTGTAGGTCATTAAGGATACCGAAATAAAATCGAGCGGAGTATAAAGCCACTTAACCCAAAAACAGCAGCGCTATCGAAACTGCTACGGCTTTCAAAGCCGCCAAATAAAAAGGCCCTGAGCTAATAACCCAGGGCCTTTTATAATCAACAAACTAATACTTACAGCCGCAACCACTCAGCAGCAGTTGTCGACCGGGTGCTTGTATTGATTAGCTAGCAGCTCCATCGATCTTTTCAAACACGTAAGGCGCCAGTGTTTCCTGAGCATTCTTACGGTGTTTGTGCCACTGACCACCACCGTAGTAAACCAGAGCGCCGGGCTCCGCCTTACCTTCGTGATCGTAGTAAGAAATACAATCGCGCAAGGGCTGTGTGGCTATATCAGCCTGGGCACAGTGCTCTGCGTAGGCCGCTTGAGACTCTTCGGTAATATCGACAACGTCAGCGCCTTTTTCGGCCATAGTCTGCATCATCCACAGCACATAGTTACCGTGGTCTTCGATGCTGTCGGTGAAATTAAAGCTACCGCCACCGCCCTGTGGGCCGGTGATAACAAACATATTGGGGAAGCCCCGAGTCTGCATACCGAGCATAGTTTTGGTGCCGTCCTGCTCCCATTTTTGCTTCAGGGATCGTCCGTCACGGCCCTTGATCATGTCGAAGGTCGCCGTTGCCATCCACTGGAATCCGGTGGCGTAAATCAGCACATCGAGGGGATAGTCTACGCCATCATGAACCACGCCGGTCTCGTTGATTTCGGCAACACCGCGGGGTGCGGTATCGACGAGATGAACATTGGGCTTGTTAAATACCGGCAGGTATTCATCGTGGAAGGTGGGTCGTTTACAGCCATAGTTGTAATAAGGCTTCAGTGCCGCTGCCGTTTTGGGGTCTTCGACGATGGCATCAACTCGCTCGCGAATTTGCTCCATAATGCGGAAGTTGGTATCCAGCATTTTCTGCTGTCGCTCTTCAGGAGACAATTTCGTCTTATGTACTTTCTTCGGCGTTGCACTATCGATTTTACCGGACAGGTAATCGTCGTTGGCTGACAAGGCGGTACGGCCAGAAGAAATTTTGGCAAATCTTGCGCGGCGCTTTTTCGCCCAATCGTCTTCGGTCTTCCAGGTTTCGAACTCTTCGGCGGTAGTCGAGCGCTGATCACGCACATCGACAGAGGAAGGCGTGCGCTGAAATACATACAGCTCTTTAACGGTCTTGGCGATTTCTGGAATAATCTGTACCGCTGTCGCACCAGTGCCGATAATGCCGACGCGCTTGTCGGTGATATCGACGTTGTAATCCCAGCGTGAGGTATGGAAGGCATCGCCCTTAAAGGTTTCCATGCCCTTGATTTTGGCCAGCTTGGGCGTGGTTAAAATGCCGTTGGCGACGACCAGAAACTTGGCCTTCATATTGTCACCGCGATCGGTGCTCACCTGCCAGCGGCCGGTGGACTCATCCCACTTGGTTTCTTCAACCGTGGTGTGGAACAGGCATTTGTCGTAAAAACCAAATTTTGTGGCGATGTTCTGGCAGTGTTCCATAATTTCGAAACCACTGGAGAACTTCATGCTGGGGATATAGCCCATTTCTTCGAGCAGGGGCAGATAGCAGTAGGACTCAACATCGCAGGCAATGCCCGGATAGCGATTCCAGTACCAGGTGCCACCCACATCGCCGCCTTTTTCACAAAAGCGCACATTTTTGAAGCCAGCTTTGCTGAGCTTGTACCACAATAAAAGACCGGCAAAACCGGCACCAATAACCAGAATTTCACACTCATCATCCAGCGCTTCTCGCGGGATGGGTGGCAGAGAATGGATGTCTTCGAGGTACTTGCTGAACTCGCCATCCATTTCAATATAATCGGCAACATCGGTCCTGGATTCTTTCATCTCCCTGTACTTTGCCTGCTCCTCAGCATTAAACACCGCGCCAGCTTTCGCTTCTGGCAGCACCGTGAGCTCCTCTTTCGTGACAACGGCGTAACCTGTGCCGGTGATTTTTTCATTGGCCTTGCCGGCACGGGTATTAAAGATTTTTAAACCTGTCTCTGGATCTATTTTAATCGGCATACTTATACTCTCTGTCTGTAAAACTTTAGGGATAAATTGTGGTTCGCATTAAGGGAGCACCTAACAACGAGGACAGCCAACAAGGGACAACCAACAAAGGTGCGGTAATATTAGGGTGCCACAGCATAGTGGATTTTGTCTGATTTGCAAAATTCTGAGGCCGCTCAATAGCCTACACGACGGCAATAACCATCTCCTCCGACAGGCCAGGTCAGCACTCAAGGGGCAACTCGGTTTTATAGATCAGTTGTTGCAGGGCAAAGCTCGACTGAATATTGGAGATACCCGGAATACGCGTCAGTTTTTCGACCAGAAAGCGCTGGTAGTGCTCCAGATCGGGCACCACCACGCGCAGCATGTAGTCGGAGCCGCCGGTCATTAAGTAACACTCCATCACCTCCTCACACTCGCCAATGCGCTGTTGAAAGGTTTGCAATTGACTCAGCTCCTGGCTGTGCAGAGAGACATTAATCACCACGTTGACCGGCAGGCCGACCTGCTTGGGATTAACAATGGCCACATAGCGGTCAATCACACCCCGCTCTTCCAGCGCTTTCACCCGCCGCAAACAGGGGGATGGCGACAGCGCTACCTTGTCGGCCAGCTCGGCATTGCTCATACGACCCTCGTTTTGCAGGTAGTGGAGTATTTTTCGATCTATCTCATCAAGCTCTTCTTTTGGCACATTTCACCCCATCAATAGCAGTTATTACGGCAACATTGCTAAATTATAGAAATATCACGCTTGATTCGCAATTTTATCAGCAGGAATGCTTGGTATTCTTTGCACCTGAAATTCAGCAAACGCTGAACCACATTATTCAACGCACAGCTCACCAGCCCGAGCCAACAGGTCAGCCCATGTCGAAGATCCCCGCCAATCCCGAAGCTATCGCCATCGACAAACAGGAATGGCAGGAGTCCATCGACTATATTCATCGCCAATACGGTGAAAGCGGGGTGCGAGAAATTCTTCGCGCTATTCAAGACCGCGTCATTGGCGCTGGCATTAATCTCAACGAGGCGACCCTCAACACGCCCTACATCAACACCATCCCCGTCAACGAGCAGCCCGCCTACCCCGGCGACATTGCCCTTGAGAAGAAGATAGAAAACATCAACCGCTGGAACGCCATGGCGATGGTGCTGCAGGGGGCCGATAGCGGCCTCGGTGTCGGCGGCCACATCGCCACCTACGCCTCGGCCGCAACGGTGATGGAGGTGGGCTACAACCATTTTTTCCGCAAGCGCAGTGACAGCTACGGCGGCGATTTAGTGATGACCCAGCCCCACGCCGCACCGGGCGTTTACGCCCGCGCCTTCCTCGCCGGGCGTCTGTCGCAAGAACAGCTGGCCAATTTCCGCCGCCAGCTCCACCCCAGTGGCGGCCTCAGTTCCTATCCCCACCCGCGCTTAATGCCCGACTTCTGGGAGGTGCCCAATGCCTCGATGGGCCTGTCGACACCAACCGCTATTTATCAGGCCCGCTTTGCCAAGTACCTTGAAAACCGTGGACTGAAAGCCAAAAATGGCGGCAAAATCTGGTGCTTCATCGGCGATGGCGAGGCCGATGAGCCGGAAGTGCTGGGCACCATCAATATCGCCGCCCGCGAGAAGCTCGACAATCTGGTGCTGGTCATCAACTGCAACTTACAGCGCCTCGACGGCCCGGTGCGGGGCAATGGCAAAATCATTCAGGAGCTGGAGCGCAGCTTTCGCGGTGCCGACTGGAATGTGCTGAAAGTCATTTGGGGCTCCGGCTGGGACGGCCTGCTCGCCCAGGACAGCGAGGGTATTCTGCGCCAGCGCATGGAAGAGGCGGTCGATGGCGACTACCAGTATTACTCCGTGTCAAAGGGCGACATTCAGCGCGAGCACTGGGTGGAGAACAGCCCCGAACTCGAACAGATGATGAATTCCCTGACCGATGATGAAATTCGCCAAATCAAGCGCGGCGGTCAGGACCCAAAGAAAGTGTTTGCCGCCTTTCAGCGCGCCGCCGAGAGCGACGGCAGGCCCAGTGTCATATTGGTGAAAACCGTCAAAGGTGAAGGCATGGGCGAGGGCGGCCAGGGGCGCAACACCTCCCATCAAAAGAAGACCATGAGTGCCGAGGAACGCCGCGCATGCGCCCAGGAATTTGGCATCCCCCTCAGCCCCAAAGAGATTGAAGCCGCTGCCTTTTATCGCCCCGACGAAAACAGTCCCGAACTGCAATACCTGCGCGAGCACCGCGAAGCGCTGGGCGGCTACCTGCCGGAGCGACGCGTCGACTGCCCCGCCATTAAAGCCCCACCCCTGTCGATCTTTCAGCCAGTGATTAACGGCAGCGGTGACAGACAGCAATCGTCCACCACCGCCATGGTGCGCATTCTTGCGACGCTGATGAAAGACAAAAAGATTGGCCGCTACATCGTGCCCATCGTGCCCGACGAAGCGCGTACCTTCGGCATGGACGGCCTGTTCAATGTGGCGGGTATTTATTCACCCGAGGGGCAAAATTACACCCCGGTCGATGCCCACACTCTAGTGCCCTACAAAGAAACGGTCGACGGGCAAATTCTGCAAGAGGGCATTTGCGAAACCGGCGCCATGGCCTCGTTTTTATCGGCCGGCACCGCCTATGCCATCCACGGTGTGCCGACCATCCCCTTCTATATTTTTTATTCGATGTTCGGCTTCCAGCGCGTCGGCGACATGATCTGGAGCTGTGGCGACATGCTCTGCCGTGGCTTTTTACTGGGCGGCACCGCCGGGCGCACCACCCTCAATGGCGAGGGCCTGCAACATCAGGACGGGCACAGTCAGATTATCGCCAGCACCGTGCCCAACCTGAAAAGCTATGACCCGGCCTTTGGCTACGAGGTGGCCGTGATTGTGCGTGAAGGCATTAAGCGCATGTATGAGCAGCAGGAAAATATTTTTTATTACCTCACCCTGTACAACGAAAATCATCAGATGCCTGCCATGCCCGACAGCCCTGCCATCCCCGACAACAATGGCGACGGCTCAAACGGCACCATCGCAGCGGGCATTTTACAGGGTGCTTATTGTTTCAAACGAACAGAAGAGGCAACGGGGCCAATCGTCAATCTATTGGCCAGCGGCGCGATTATGCAGCAAGCGCTCAGCGCCGCCACGCAGCTCGAAGCCCTCGGCTACGCGGTCAATATTTACAGTGTCACCAGCTACAACGAGTTATACCGCGAGGCGGTGGCCGTCGACCGCTGGAATCGGCTGCACCCCGAAGAGCAGCCCCGCCAGTGCTATATCAAGCAGTTATTTGCCGCACAGGGTGGGGTGTTTATTGCCGCCAGCGACTATATGACCTCGCTGGCCAACAGCATCGCCCTGTGGATGCCCGAGCACTTCACCGCACTGGGCACCGACGGCTACGGCTTGAGTGAATCTCGCGAGGCCCTGCGCGATTATTTCGAGGTCAGCGCGACCTTTATTATTCAAGCCGCCCTGCACCAGCTTTACAGCAGTGCTGCCATCGACCTAAACACACTGCGCCAGCAGCTGGAACCACTGGCCATTGATGCCGAAAAATACTATTCAGCCGAGCGCTAGGGGAAGAGTCATGAGCAATATCTATAAAATCCCCGAACTGGGCGATGGCGATATCACCGGCACCGTAGTCTCGCTGGTGGTCAAAGTCGGCGACACCGTCAACTGTGGCGACAGCCTGATAGAAGTGGAAACCGAAAAAGCTATACTCGAATTGCCCGCTGAAATCGACGGCGTGGTGGAGGCCTTTCTGGTCGCCCCCGACCAGGTCGTCAAACAGGGTGAAAGCTTTATCAGCATCAAAGCCCTGGCCAAAAGCGCTGGGGCGGCTCCCGTAGAAGCCGAGAGCACGCATAAACCAGCACAGCAAGAAAGTCCAGCACCCGTTAAAAGCTGTCGACAAAAGCCACCCAGCTCTGATGGCAACAGCTCTGATGGCAACAGCTCTGACAACAACTCTGACAACAACAGCGGCAACAACACAGGGCAAAAAAGCGCTGTAGCCATTCAACAAACTACTAGCAGCCAATGCCTGCCTGCAGGCCCGGCCACCCGCCGCCTGGCCAGAGAACTGGGCGTCGACCTCGCCCGCATCAGCGAGGCCGGACACGGCGGGCGCATTGACAAGGCCGCCGTTAAAGCCTTCGCCAAACAGATGTTGAGCCAGCAGCAAAATAATAGCCCCTCATTACAAATGCCAGCCCTGCCCGACCTCAGCGCCTTCGGGCCACTCACCGTCCAGCCCATGAGCGGCATTCAAAAAGCCACCAGCCGCAATATGACGCAGGCCGCAGCGCGCATTCCCCACGCCTGGCTGCAACGGCGCATCGACATTACCCAGCTCGAACAGGGCCGTCAGCAACACAAGGCACAGTTAAAAAGCGAGGGCTGCGCCCTGACACTGACCGCCCTGCTGGGCAAAATTATCGGCCTGGCCTGCGCCCGCCATCCTATATTTAATGCCAGCCTCGACGAGCAAAACCAAGAAATTATTTTTCGACAAAACATTAATCTCGGCATTGCGGTCGACACCCCTCGCGGTTTGGTGGTACCAGTGCTGAACGATATAAGCAGTCAATCAGTTAAAGAAATTGCCCTGCAAATCACCCAGCTCAGCGAAAAAGCCCGCGCCGGAAAACTGCAACCCAAGGAGATGAAAGGCGGCAGCATTACCCTCTCAAACCTCGGCGGCCTTGGTGCATCTGGCGTGTTCCCCATTATTAACTGGCCAGAAGTGGCGATAATAGGCGTCGGCGCTGGCGAGTGGCTACCCACTTATGTCGGCGGTGACATTAATGCCCCACCAGAACCTCGGCTGATAATGCCCCTCACCCTCGCCTTCGACCATCGCGTTATTAACGGTGCCGACGGGGCACGGTTTTTAGACACCGTCGCCGAACTTTGTGAAAACCCTTTTTTGGTGTTGGTGGGTTAGGTTTTACGCCACAGAGTGTAGGTTTTAACAAGCCATCTGATTGATCAATAAAATGTAGTGCAGGGTTATTGTGATTTTATAATTTTAAAAGTACGCCGATGACATAGGCTGGGCTATTAACGACACAAGGAAATTAACATCAAAAAAGCAGCCTTGATGCTTTATGCAGCGATTGTTTTTGCCGAATCAATATTAATCACGTTTGTCATCATGGGGGCAGAAGATCCATTGACCATTGTAGCCCAGCCGCTTAGCAAGTTTCTGAAAACCCAATAAGGACGACCATCTTAATATCGCAAGATCTTTAAATACTGACAGGAGCCGATCTGTACGGTACTTCAACGCATTGAACAGCACCTTCTAACAAGGATTGCAATTACTAACCCGGGTAACTGCTATATCTTATAGGTGTTCTTCTTAACTAAATTTATCCAGATAAAAATGATCCTGAACACGATTATTTATTGATTTTCGGATTAACAGGAATTACAGTCCGGCCACCTACAAAAATTAAAGGGAATTATGCCCACTATTAACAACAAGCTAGAAGGTTCGAGGACAAATAGCGGGTGCGATATAACTGCACAGGCGGATAAAAGTATGCGAAATATATGTAATTTAATGACTTTTGTATTAATGATATTTTTTAGCGGTAATGCTTACACAGAAAATAGAAGCACACATTACAAAGCCGCAAAAATATTTTACAAGTCAACAAATGCAGTAGATTCAGAGGCATTATTAAATCAGATAGTAACATCCATGGTTTCCGCAAGCCCAGACCGAGAGCTTGAACCATATAAGGATATCCTGATGGATGCCATGACAGAAATAATACAATCTCAAGAATATGAAGATATTAAAATACAAAGTTATATGACTCACCTTAGTGAACCCGAACTAAATGAATTGACTGTATTATTTTCGAGCCAGGCATATGCAAAGTTTCGCAAAAACCAAGTGCAAATACTCAAAGAAAGCAATGAAGGTATGCTTGATCTACTAAATAAGAAACAAGATATGATACAAAAAAGGATGAAGGCAAGAGCGAGAGGTGAAGAGTAATTCCTTCGGAAAGTTAGCTAGGACACCCACTCTAACAACCCCGCGCCAATGTCGCGCAGGAAGAAACGAGGGTCAGGTCTAGAATCAATGGCTTCCGAATCGGCTCTATTTAAACTAATCATTTTTCTTAGGCCGCGAATTTCGGGGCTATTGTTAGGACACCCACTTTAACAACCCCCCGACAATGTCACGCAGGGGTTTATAATGGCTACTCTAATAGCACCGTTGCCCAGACAACAAGTCTTTACATAAACTGCCTAGGCTTATACTGATACGGCAAAAACCCACTGCGTGGCACAACGTCATGAACAAAACAAACTGTCCGCTGTGCCGCCAGGCCAACCACTGCGGGCAAGAAAAAAATCAGACGCAGTGCTGGTGTAAAGCTGAGGATATTCAATTCCCCGCGCAGCTGATACAACAGCTACCCGCTGATCAAGTTGGAAAAAGTTGTATCTGCAAGGCCTGCCTATTGGCCTTTCAAGCGGCAAGCGACTCACCGTAAGGCCGTACCGGCGCGGTCAATTAAGCCAGCGTCTTTTACATGCCCGCCCAGGGCTTGATAAGCCAGCATTTAATGTCGAGGTTTACACCGAGACTATGCGCCACATAAAAAGACGATAGCACCGCCATGTGGCTATTTATCAATGTTGCGCTAAGCACTGACAAAGCCATATCAAGCCTGCCTGAGCCCACTCGCGCTCGAATCCATGGCAATAGGCACTGCTCAACTTTAGCGGCGCCTAAACCTCTGCGCACTTACCCGACCTTAGCTTTTACCCTCGCCAGCCAACAGACCCTCGCACAAAAAGACAGACCACCCCTCGTGTGACCGCGCAGTCACACGAGGGGTGGCGAGCGCGCTGTGAATAACTGCTAAGATCCCGTTTTTTTCGCAGTAGACAGTAGGTTTAGGTGACATGACAGAAGTAGTATCAAAATCTCAAAGTTCAGAACACGACTATGATGCCGTGGTAGTGGGTGCCGGTATTGCCGGTTTGTACGCAGTGTATAAATTGCGCGAAATGGGCCTTCGGGTACGCGGTATCGAGGCGGCCCCAGCAGTGGGCGGCACCTGGTACTGGAATTGCTACCCCGGTGCGCGCGTCGATTCCCAATCCTATATTTACCAATACTGGTTCTCCGACGAGCTGATCCAAGAGTGGGACTGGCAAGAACGCTTCCCGCCACAGGCCGAGGTCGAGCGCTACCTTAACTTTGTCGCCGACAAATTCGAGCTGCGCGATAACTTTGCTTTTGAAACCCGCGTTACCTCCGCCGATTGGGACAACGATGCGCAGTGCTGGCTCATCGGCACCGATCAGGGCGAGTCACTGAGCAGCCGTTA
This sequence comes from Gammaproteobacteria bacterium, assembly GCA_018069465.1. Lineage (GTDB taxonomy): Bacteria > Pseudomonadota > Gammaproteobacteria > Pseudomonadales > Porticoccaceae > Reddybacter. Next base: position 17,380 of record JAGPUW010000004.1, read on the forward strand.
TTTCATCAGCTGCACCGGCATGCTGTCCGAGCCCAAGACACCTCACTTCCCCGGCAAAGAGAGCTTCCAGGGCACGGTGGTCCACACGGCGCGCTACCCGCGCGAGGGTCTCGATTTAAAAGGTAAGCGCGTCGGCGTCATCGGCTCCGGTGCGACCGGCATACAGTTGATCCAAACCATCGCCAGCGAAGTTGAGCACTTAACCGTGTTTCAGCGCAGCGCCTCTTACGGCGTGGCCATGCGCAACGACCAGTTTGACGATGCGGCTCGCGACCACTGGCGCTCGAAATCTGCGGAGCTGCAAGAAAAGGTCAACAACAGCTTTGTCGGCTTTGATTACAGCTTTGAAAATGGCTCTTGGTACGACCATACGCCAGAGCAGCGCCAACACGTACTCGAAGAAAAATGGCAAGAGGGCTCATTGAGCATGTGGGTAGGCACCTATCCCGAAATGTTTACCGATGAGGCGGTCAATGAAGAAATTTCATGCTTCGTCCGCGACAAAATTCGCGCGCGTATTAACGACCCCGCTATCGCCGATCGCGTGATCCCGACAACCCATGGTTTTGGCACCTATCGAGTACCGCTAGAAAACGGCTACTACGATGTTTACAACCGGGACAATGTTGAACTGGTCGACGTCAAAAGTGCGCCCATTGAATCCTTTACCGCCAAGGGCCTGCAAACCAGCGAGAAGGAATACCCCCTCGACGTCATCATTATGGCAACCGGTTTCAATGCGGGCACCGGCTCCCTGGCCCGTATGAACATTCGCGGCCGCGAGGGTCTATCGCTGACAGACGAGTGGAATAAGGATATCCGCACCACACTGGGTCTACAGGTTCACGGCTTCCCCAACCTGTTTACCGTGGCCGGCCCCCTTGCGCCGTCCGCAGCCTTCTGCAATATGACCACCTGCCTGCAACAGCAAGTCAACTGGGTCACCGACTGCATTGCCTACCTGCGCGCAGAACAGGTGAAATCCATTGAACCCACAGAGGCCAAGCAAGATGAATGGGTAGACCACCACGACGAAGTAGCCAATGCAACATTATTGGCTGCCACCCAGTCCTGGTATACCGGCGCCAACATTGAAGGTAAGCCGAGCCGGCTGATCTCCTACATTGGCGGTGTCAACGAATACCACCGTATTTGCGACGAAGTGCAAGCTAGCGGCTACGAGGGCTTTACCAAGATTTAAACGCCTCGACACCCACCCTGCCAGCCATTGCTGGCAGGGTTCTTTCGCCCCAACGCCATTGCTATAAAACCCCCTCCCCAAGCGCCTGTACCAAGACCATCAGCGCCGTAAAATACGCAACTTCACAGTCTTTTCATCACGCTCAAGTCATTTGGCAACTTAAGAAAGGCACACTTTAATACCTTGCCCAACCAGAGCGACGGTAGGCTTTTATAGATGGCTGTCCTAATTAAACTTTCGAAAAAAATGGGGCAGGTCTTTCCGTATCACATTTACACCGACCCACTCTTGCCGTGGTGCCTAAGCCCTTTCGTCCTGTGATTGCATGCTCGATCTTATCGCCGCACATCTCAAGGAGCATCGCCATAAATACTTGCTCGTGTAATTACGCTGATCTTTGAAAGAGTAAAAACTCGCCCCTAATTCATTTGTAGTTATGGCTCAGAATCTTGAACAAATAACATAGACCTTCTAGTTTACTGCTGAAAACACTTTCTTCAGCAAATCAGTCGTCCTCGCTACGGGGTCCTCCCGAATACGCTGTTCTTCAGCGGCAATCAATTCAAACAGTCCATTCATGGCTTGCTCGGTGACATAGTTGTCGAGATCAATAGCATCGGCGTCGATTGTTTTACCAAGAAAGCCCGCTTTGCTGAACATGTTTTTGTAGGCGCTGGTGACGCCGACTTTATCGGTGGCGTCGTTAACCATGGGCTTCATTAGGTCATAGAGCTGTGCACCACTGTGTTCGCGGAGATATTGGGTGGCGGCATCATCCGGCCCTTTGAGAACAGCCTGGGCGTCTTCAAGGGACATATTGCTGATGGTGTTGACGAATAAATCAGTGGCCTGGGGTACGGCCTGCTCGGCCGCCTGGTTCATTGAGGTGATAAAGCTATCTGCCACTGCACCCTGGCCGATAGCACGCAGGCCTGTTTCGAGGCTTTGCAGTTTTTCTGGCAGGGGAATGCGCACTTGTGGATTGTCGAGAAAACCGCCTTCCTGACCCAGGGTATCAACGGCTGCACGCGAGCCTTGTATTAGGGCTTGCTTCAAACCATCGACCATATCGCTGTTCGATAAAGCGCTAATGGCGGTGGCGGTAACGCCCGTTTGCGGCTCACCCGTAACGGCTTCATGGGCTTTGCCCAGCAGGCTTTTCCAGTCAGCCTGGCTAGAGGGGGATGCCATCAGCACAGCGCAGATGACGATGAGTGTTGGAAGTACCTTGTAAAGCGGTGACATGTTGCCTCCAAATTAAGTTGAACGCTGATTTCGAATTCTACACTGGTGCAAAGAAAAACCACTCGCCCTGAAGTTATGAGCAGTTAATGGCTACAGCCCTTAAGATCAGATGGCGAGATGCTCGGCACTACACCAGCACCCCCCTATCCCATTACATCTCCATCGGAATTTTAAAGTGACTGGCTATTATTTTGTCGCGGTGGGTAATCAATACGGGATCAACAGCACTGCGCACATTGTCAGCCATATTGGTAAACATGGGGCGGGCCTGTTCAGGCATTGGGCATTTTTCTGGCGGCAATAAATCGAAGAGATTACTAAACGAGGCCCAGAAGAAGTCGACGGCGGTAATACTGTTGCCGACAAAGTATTCACTACCGGCGCTTTGCTGGGCCTTAAGGCGATCTGCCAGGGCCTTGAGTGTGGCGATTTGGCGTTCGTCAGCGCGGGCGACATCCTCTTCTGTCGAGCCGTATTTCTTCGCCATTAGCACGAAGCCCTCTGGCGCTTGCCCCGATGCCACCATGGGCGCAAACATGCTGAGTCGCCGGTTCCAGGCCAGGCCCAGTTGCCCGCAAATTTCATAGCAGAGGCCCAGCACAAGCGCACGGTCTTCTCTTGACTGTGGCAGTAGTGCTTTCTGCGGGGCCAGTCTTTCGAGCAAGAAAAGAATATCGTCCCAGCGGTGAATGGGTGCTTCATCATTCCAGGCGACGATTGGCGCGCCGTTGTTGCCAGCCCAGGCGACGAGTTCTTCGTTAGCGCCACCACCCTCCCAGGGCGCGGCGGCAAAGGCCAGCTCTTTGTATTCCATCATGGCTTTAGTTGCCTGGCCCCAGGGACTGGGCATGTACTGTACGAGAACAAGGCGTAGACCCACGCCGTTTATAACTTCAGCTGGACTTAGGTATTCCATCATCAAATTCCTGTTTGTTATTAAGTTTTATGTTGAAAGCTGATTTAGACTTTTCACTGCTAACTTACTCCATCATCTTACGCAAAGGCATAGACTTTCGACACGCGTTTTAGCGCTCACATCGAATGATTCAATCATAAATCCTGACAAACTAAGTAGTTGATATAGCACCTACCCACTTTAGCAAAACAACACCCTGCCCTTCACTTTAAATGCTGGGCATGAAAGGCGATATGCTCACCAATAAACGAGGCGATAAAAAAGTAGCTGTGGTCATAGCCCGCCTGTCTGCGAATATTTATGGGGTAGGCCTGCCCCTTACTCGCTCGTTCGGCACAGGCTTTTTCCAACAAGTCGGTACCGAGTTGTTCGGTGAGAAAGTCATCGGCGCCGCCCTGGTCAATCAAGATCGGCGGGCAGGACTCACTCTGTGTGAGTAAGTGCAGAGCATCATATTGTTGCCATTCATCCCTGTTGTCACCAAGATAATTCGCGAAGGCCTTTTGCCCCCAGGGTGAATTGGTGGGCGAGCAGATGGGCGCGAAGGCTGATACCGACCGAAAGCGCTGGGGATTGCGCAGGGCAATGGTTAGCGCGCCGTGTCCGCCCATTGAGTGCCCGGCGATGCTCGCCCGAGTGCTGTCGATGGCAAAGTTGGCGGCCAGCAAGGCCGGTAATTCGTCAACAATGTAGTCGTACATTTGATAGTGCTCGGCCCAGGGTTGGCGGGTGGCATTGAGATAGAACCCGGCACCCAGGCCCAGGTCGTAAGCCCCTTCGGGATCATCGGCGACGCCATCCCCGCGCGGGCTGGTATCGGGAGCCACCAGTACAATACCGTGCTCACTGGCGTAGCGCTGGCCAGCGGCTTTGGTGACAAAGTTTTCGTCGTTGCAGGTCAGGCCCGATAGCCAGTACAACACCGGCAAGGCTTTATTGTCAGTATTAGGTGGCAGAAAAACTGAAAAGCTCATGTCACAGTTTAAGCGCGATGATGGATGGCTAAAGCGCAATTGCTGGCCGCCAAAACATTGATGGGAACTCAATTTCTGCATATTCATTTCCTGATAAATATTATTTTTATATCAACTATTTTTAGATTTAATCGAGATAGCGCTTAAACCTGGCCTGCAACTGAGCCGAGCGAACTAGCTCACCCAGCCAGGCATCGACATAGGCTTTTAAGGCGCTGTCCTGGGGCATTAAAAAGGCTTTTTCAGAGTGGCTCAACAATTCACCGGGCATGGTGGCGCAGAGTTCAGGGTGCAGGCTTTGTTGCAGCTTGACCTCGATAGCATCGGTAATCATTACCTCGGCCTGCCCGTCGATGAGCTGATCAAAAATAGTGGTATTGTCGGGATAAATAATTATTTGTGCCCGTTGAATATTGGCGCGTACAAATTTCTCGTTAGTGCCACCGGGGTTAACAATGACCCTAATATTTTGCTGATCAATATCGCCAAGACTATTGAGCCTGGCGATATTGTCACAGCGCCCAATGGGGGTTTTACCCCCGCTGTAATAAGCCGTGGAAAAAAATGCGCTGCGCTGGCGCAACAGTGTGCGACTGATGCCGCTCATGCCGACATCAAATTTATCCGCCGCCAGATCGGTCATCAAGGTGGGCCAGGAGCTTGGCACCAGTTGCAGTGTTACCCCCAGACTACTGGCAAGATGATGGGCGAGGTCAATATCAACACCGCTGTATTGGGCCGTGTTTTTGTCGTAAAAACTAAAGGGTTTGTAATCGCCGGTGGTACCAACGCGGAGCACACCTTTATTTAAAATAGCGGCAAGTTTATTTTTTTCCTGGGGATTTGTACTACGTATTTTTAGCAGGGCCTCGAATAAATCCCGCTTCATGGCTGCATTCACAAAGTCTTGATCGATGGTCTTTTCCAACTGCTGCAAGTGGCTAACGAACTGCTCGCTGTTGTGGAGTTGTGCTAGTGCTCGGGGCAGCACAGCCACCAGCTGCTCGCCGAGCTGAATCAGTTGCGGGCGAAGATCACTATTGAGATCGGCAATGGCCATTCGCTGTGCCAGCGCGGCAGAATCAAGACCTTCCGCTGTCCAGCGTTTAATCCAGCCCCTTTGTATCGCTTTGGCCATTTCAATTTGCAGACGAAAAAAAGCCTCTACCGACTCGGGTTGTAGCTGCTGCTCGCCCACGCTGGCCATGGCGCTAGCCAGCACCACTTGCTCACGCGGTTTATTTTCGAGGGCAATGTTGTGGGTAAATTTATAGGCCGCGACATCTTTCATTAAACCGAGACGTACAACGATCAGTTGAAAAAGCTGCTGCGTAGCAACTACCGGCTTTACTGGCTCGCTGGCCTGCAAGGGTAGAGTGAGCAGACTCCCGAACAGCAGCCAGCACAGCAGCAGGTAAAATTGAGGGCTAAAAAACGCTTTCAAATCTGGCACGCCCGCCAACACATTAGCGGCCCGTGGTGACATGGGTGATAGCCATGCAGGCCTGGGTCACGAAGTGTTTAAAGCTTTGATAACTGGCCCCATCGAGAGCGCGGCCACTGGCTTTTCTATCGGCATAAAACAAACCAATACTGCGCTGATTAATGTGTACCGGGCTAATAAAAAAATCATCGCAGGCCAGCACGCTCATAATTTCAGCTGGCAGGGCTTTGGCATAATTACTGTTGGGCGCATCTTTAATCCACATGGACATATTTTTTTGCAGCACAATATTAAACAGTGTTGGCTTCGCCTTCATATCAAAAGCGAAAGCTCGCAAAAAACTATCGGCATTGTCACCTAAACCATGCTTGCCGCGCAGCGCGCTTCTATCGGGTGTGAGCATGGCGAACAAGCAGCGATCCATGCCGATGCCGCGATAAATACCCTCCGACACGATTTCGAGAATCACGCTGAGGCTGGGTTTTTCATCGAGTATGCCCGATAAATCCCGCAATATATTCAGCTGCAGCATGGGGTCTGGCTCAAGGTAGTCAGAGCCATCTGTACCTGCCAGACCATCCTCTTCCTCCTCCCCCACGGGCATGGGAATGTAGCTAATCGTACTATTAGCGCCGAAGTTGCGCGCCGTATCAATGGCTTTATGGGCATTGTCGTGGGTGATTTTTTCAACATCTTCAAATTCAATATCTAAATGTTGCGCCACTTTTTTAAGAGTCGATGTGGTGTGGTAATCATCCCAGCCCTGAGTGGCATTTTTCGCTAACTCCTGCCCCAGTACAATATTTTGTATACGCGGGTTTTTTAAGCCGGGCTTATTGAGAGCACTGTGTAGAAGATCACCGAGATGCCAGTCTTTGGTTAAACCCACCGTTAATTGTTTAAAGGTAAAGCCCAACACCTCTTGCTGTGCCGACTCGGCGCTGACATTCTTTTCTTCCATTAAGGTAATAATTTCATCACCCTCTTTACCGGCAACACACCAGAAAGCCATTTCACCGAGGTTGTATAAAAGGGTGGCGATAAAGACTTCTTCGGGGGAGTCGTCACCATTTTTTTCGGCAAAGGATTGAGCCTGCACCGCACCGTGGAGTGACTGGGCCATTACTTCCAGCACATATTTTTCCGCATTCGATTTCAGCAGAGCATCGATAACCGCCAGCGATAAACTCAGGGTGCGCACTGTGCTAAAGCCCAGGAAAAATACCGCGCGGCTAATGGTATTGACGGGTTGGGAGCCGGGGTTATAAACCGCACTATTGGCAAGTTTGAGAATACGCGCAGTGAGAGCTGCATCCTGCAACACAACCTGCGCCAGTTCACCGGTCGACGATTCATCACTCTGGGTGACATGGCCGATGGCGGTGACAGAATGTTTAAAAACGGGCATTTCCTGCTCGCTAAGGCGACGCACCCATTTCTCTAAATTATCGGACATACCCTTCCTTATTATTTACTGCGCTAGTGTTCTACTTGATGGCGACTGGATGGCTTATCGATGACGACTTGCCTGTAACACGCTCAAGCATACGCGAATATTCGCCCACTGTAGTTGAGGTGCCTGGCAGTACTCATCGAGCCGCCGACCGATGCCAATCATACCTATAGTGAAGCGTGCGCTAAAATCCCCAGCTCTTTGTCTCGCAGCAAAGATTGCGATAACCTAGCCACTGGTGCAAGCGACCCTTCGGTTCGCCACCTGTTAAACCTCATATCCCCATAAGCGACTGCGATCATGAAAGTCCTCCACACCTCAGACTGGCACCTTGGCCGCTTACTCTATGGCCAGAAACGCTATCGCGAATTTACTCAATTTCTCGACTGGCTGAGCCAGACGATGGCAAGCGAACAGATAGATATACTCCTCGTCGCCGGTGATATTTTCGATACCAGCGCACCCAGTAATCGCGCACAGAGCCTTTACTACGAGTTCCTTTGTCGTGTCGCCACTTCATCCTGCCGACATATTATCGTCATCGCCGGCAATCACGATTCGCCCACCTTTCTCGATGCACCCAAGGCCCTGCTGCGCAGCCTCGACGTGCATGTTATTGGTGCCGCTACTGAAAATATCGACGACGAGATACTGCTACTCAAAGATGCCGACGGCTGTCCCGAGTTACTAGTTTGTGCTGTGCCCTATTTGCGCGACCGGGATATTCGCCAGGTGCAAGCGGGGGAGAGCCTTGCCGACAAAGATCATAATTTGCTCGAAGGCATTCGCAATCACTACCACCAGGTCGCCGAACTGGCCGCTCAGCAGCGCCAGGCTCTGGGGCTCGACATTCCCATTATCGCCATGGGCCACCTGTTTACCGCTGGCGGGCAAACCATTGATGGCGACGGTGTACGCGAACTTTATGTCGGCTCGCTGGCCCACGTTAACGCCAGTATTTTTCCAGCCTGCATCGACTATGTCGCGCTCGGTCACCTCCACGTACCGCAGAAAATTGGTGGCTCGGAATTGATGCGTTATAGCGGCTCCCCCCTGGCCATGGGTTTTGGTGAAGCCACTCAGCAAAAAAGCGTTTGCCTCATTGCTTTTAATAAGGTGCACACCAGCCCCCCCTCTGTAGAATTACTCAATGTGCCGGTATTTCAGCGTCTGCTAAAAATCAGCGGCAACTGGGCAGATATATCCAGCCAGCTAGTCGCCCTGGTCGAGTTCAGCGAAACGGTGTGGCTGGAGATCGTCTATCAGGGTGACGAGCTCATCAGTGATTTGCGCGAGCGCCTTGAAAACCTGACCGCTGATAGCGAGCTACTCATCCTGCGCATTCAAAACGCGCGACTTATCGAGCGCGTGCTCAATAGTACCCAGACCGATGAAAGCCTTGAAGACCTCGATGTCGATGACGTTTTTGACCGCTGTCTCAGTGCCCACGATATATCCGCAACACAGCGACCAGACTTACTCCACACCTATCAGCAAGCGCTGATCTCTCTGCACAACGACGACTTACTGGCCGAGTAGCGCGGGAGACTTGACATGCGAATACTGCAACTGCGTTTTAAAAACCTAAACTCCCTACTGGGCGAATGGCAGGTTGACCTCACCGATCCCTCTTTTGGCAACGAGGGTATTTTCGCTATCACCGGCCCCACTGGGGCCGGTAAATCTACCCTTCTCGATGCCATTTGCCTGGCACTTTACGGGCGCACGCCACGACTCAGCAAAATCACCAAAAGCAGCAATGAAATTATGTCGCGCCACAGTGGCGAATGCTTTGCCGAAATTACTTTTGAAACAGCGGCCGGACAATTTCGCTGCCACTGGAGCCAACACCGCGCTCGCAAAAAAGCGGATGGTGACCTGCAAGCCCCGAAACATGAAATTGCCGATGCGCAATCGGGGCAAATCATTGAATCCAAAATTCGCCACGTGGCCGCGTCCATCGAAAATATTACCGGCATGGATTTCGAACGTTTTACCCTGTCGATGCTACTCGCCCAGGGGAGCTTTGCCGCCTTCCTGCAAGCGGCCCCCGATCAGCGCGCCCCCATACTCGAGCAAATTACCGGCAGCGCCATTTACAGCCAAATATCGACCCGAGTGCACGAACTACGCGCCGCCGAAACTCACACGCTAAACACCTTGCAGGCAGAGCTTGCAGGTATGGCCCTGCTCAGCAGCGAAGACGAGGCTCTGTTAACAACCCAGCTCCAGCAGCAAGCAGGCAGGGAGAGCGAATTAAATCACCAGCGCGAACAATATAGCCAGGCCATTCAGTGGCTAGACACTATCGCGAATCTGCAGGGTGAGCTGCAAGTACTCGATCAACAACAGCAGACCTTGCTCACCCGCCGCAATGCCTTTAAAACCAGCGCGGAAAAACTGCAGAACGCCAGACGCGCCCAGCAACTGGCCGCCGACTACGCCAGCCTTTGCGCCTTGCGCCAGGCACAAAACAGCGAGCAGACGACAGAGCAGCAGTGTCGCCTTGAGCTGCCCGCTAAAAATCTGGCCCTGACTCATGCGGAAAATAATCTGGCGCAAAGTAAACAACGTCTTTTACAAAGCCGTGATTCACAGCGCTCGGCCCTGCCCATTATTCGCCAGACCCAGGCTTTAGATCTCAAAGCGCAGCAACAACAACACCCCATCGACAAAGCCGCCGCAACTCTTAAAGAACTGCAACAAAGTATTAGCCAGCGGCGTGAACAGCGGGAAAAAAACAGGCAGCGCCTTGCCGAAAACGAAGCCGAATTAGCCACACTGATCACTCAAATCACTGCCCACCAGGCAGATGCAACACTGGTAGATCAGCTTAGCGGTTTGCAAAGCCGCTTTGCCGCGCTACGAATATTAACCACCAGATGTGATGAGAAAACGGCAGGGCACGACGCCGCAAAAGCTGAGAGCCATCGCACTCAGCGCAACTGGCAGCAGCAGTCACGTGAAGTGGCAGAGCAGGCTGAAGAATTACAACAACTTGAGCTGAACTTACGTTCTCAGCAAAGCGCCCGCTTACAGACTTTAGCCGGACAGGATATAAGCCACTGGCGACAGTCCCACACTAATTTGACGGAGAGGAAACAGCAACTTGAAAACTTTTCTCTTCACTTAAATACCCTCACCCAGTCGCAAGACTTAGAGATAAAGCTCAACAGCCGCCAGGCACAAATTAACAATGACATTGCCAGCAACAGGCAACACGTACTAATAGAAACAGAAAAACAAGCGGGTCTTGAGCGGGAATTAGACTTGCTAGAAACACAGCTTGTCCTTATCAATAAAATCCAAAGTTTTGAGCAAGCCCGCCAACAACTTGAAGACGGCGAGCCCTGCCCGCTTTGCGGTGGGGATGACCACCCCTACGCGGCAGGTAATGTACCCAGACCCGACGGCAGTAGTGACAGAATCTACGCAGTAAAAACCGCGCTTAATACCGTTAGCCAACAGCTCGTCACTTATCAGGTTCGCGCTGCACAAGACGGCAAAGAACTTGAGCAATTGGAGCAACAAATAAGGCAAAGCGCTCAACACATTAATGAGCAGCAGGCCCGACTTCAACAAACAAGGCAAGACCTCAACACTAGTGGCCTGGCACTGCCCGAGAGCGACCAGCTTGCCGATTTATTACCTCAGATCGAAAAACACAACCGCAATTTACTGGACAAAACTCATCAACGCCTCGCGACTATCGACCAGCAAGAACAAACCTTAGCCACCCTACGTAGCGCTGTTGAAAGTGCTAAAAAAGCCAGTCATCACTTAGCGCAAGCGCAGCTCAGCGCGGGTCATGAAAAAGATACGGCTGAGAAAACATTCGCCCGCGTAAAAGACGAGCGTGCCGAACTCCTCAGCCAATTACAGCAAGCTCAGGGTGAAACGCTGGTAGCACTCTCTATTTACGGCATTAACACGCTGCCCGAAGATGGTTTTACCAGTATAGAAACAGCACTCATTACCCGCCGCGAACAGTGGCTGGCCAAACAACTTGCAAAGTCGAATATCGATCAGAGCATCGGCAATATCACCCTACAAATTCAGCACCAAAGCCAAGTGCTGAGTGATAAGGGCGGCGAGCTGGAAAAACAGCGTGTCGATCACGATAGTTTATTAAGCCAACAAAACGTCCTAAAGCGTGAGCGTGTCGCCCTGTTTGATAACAAAGACCCGGTGCTTGAAGAGTCGCTTTTAGCGGCAGCTGTCGTCGCGACTGAAAAGCGACTCGAAGCCGACAACCACTGTTTGCGTAGCGTATCGGAAGAGGTGACCACGCTCAGCAGTCAATTAAAAGCCATCGCAAATAGCCTGCGAAATAGGGCCGGACCATTAAAAAATGCCGAGGAGCATTTTCAACAGCGCCGCATTGCGTCTTTATTCGCCACAGAAGGTGATTACCTGGCGGCCAGCATCAGTGATGAAATGCGAGAAAAACTGTCCAGCGAAGCGGAGCAATTGGACGCGGAGCAAAGTGGCCTCGAAGCCAGACACAAAGATAGAAGCGAGCGTTTAAAGAAAGAGCGCGAAAAGTACATCACCGCACGCACCATTGAAGCCCTAAACCAAGACCTCGACAACGCCACCAGTCAACTCAAACTGGCTCAGCAGGAGTTTGGTGCCTGTCGGCAAAAACTCGACGACAATCGAAAACTCAGGGCTAGCCAGCAAGCGCGAGCCACGGCCATTGATACTCAAAAAACAGAATGTCAGCGCTGGGATAATCTCCACCTCTTAATCGGCTCTGCCGATGGCAAAAAATATCGCAACTTCGCCCAGGGTTTAACCTTTGAATTATTAGTGGGACACGCCAACCGTCAACTGCAAAAAATGAGTGATCGCTATTTATTAATTAGAGATAAGCAGCAGCCACTGGAGCTAAACGTGGTCGACAATTATCAGGCGGGGGAAATTCGTTCGACCAAGAACCTATCGGGCGGTGAAAGCTTTATCGTCAGCCTCGCCCTGGCTCTGGGCCTGTCGCAAATGGCCAGTAAAAACGTGCGTGTCGATTCGCTCTTTTTAGATGAGGGCTTCGGCACCCTCGATGAAGATGCCCTGGATACCGCTCTCGAAGCGCTTTCGAGCTTGCAGCAAAGCGGTAAACTGATTGGTGTTATCTCCCACGTCGCTAGCCTTAAAGAGCGCATCGGCACACAAATACAGGTCAACCCGCAAAGTGGTGGCCGCAGTGTACTCAGTGGGCCCGGTTGCAAGCGCCTGAACTAGCGCTGCGGGAAAGAAATTCCAGTAAAATTCTCCGGTTCTCTTCGAAAAAAAATGTTGCCGTATGGGGGCCGCTAGTCACCACCCGCTGACTCGGCCCCGAGTGCGCGGCGACCAGTTGGTCGAGGTAGTTAAAGGGAATAATCTCGTCGTCAACACTGTGATAAAACAAAATCGGCACACTGCCCAGACTGGACACCCCATCGATGGGGTCGTAGGCCCTGCCAAACAGTGACAGCGGAAACTGTAGCGGCCAGCTCAACCAGGATTGTTTTGCCACATGACCCGCTATTGCCCCGTAGCGAGTAAAGGCGGCATCGCTAATTAAAGCGCACAGGGCACGGTTGTCTGTATATTGGCTTGCTGCATACAGCATTAAACTGGCACCAATGCTCTGACCCAAAATATATAGGGGCTGCGCTGAACTCTGCTGAGCATGATTGAGCCAGACCATTGCCGCGTCAATATCAAGAAACACATCCGGCAAGTTGGGGTGACCCTTAGATTGGCCAAAGCCGCGATAGTCGAGCAACAAGACCTGGTAACCCGCTGCGGGTAGCCAGCGCACACTGTGAATGTGGGTACTGATATTTTCAGCGTTGCCGTGCAAAAATAAAATACTGCCTCGCGCTTTACCAGAGACCGGTAAAAACCAGGCATTTAATGGCGTGCCATCGGCGGCGATAAGTTCCAGGTTCTGATAGTCCAGGCCCAAGCTATCGGGTTTTTGCACCCACTCTTTACTGGGAAAAAACAACAGCCCGGTACAGCCGCTCAATATTCCCGCAAAAGATAACAACAATACTATTCGGCATATTTGCAGCCGGTCGCCATTTTTTAATAAAGCCACAAGTCGCTTCATCTAAAAAAATAATGGTAACTCAAGGAAAATTCACTCGCCGTATAATGATCATACCAGCGCCGTTGTGCCTTAAAGCGCAGCGAATGATTGACGGACAAAGTAATATCTTGCTCGAGGCTAACATCGAGCCGCTGCTCACTACCGGTAAATTCCAGGCCCGAAGCTTTAATGGAACCCGCGCCAAATTGACTTTGGTAGAGCCAACCCAACTCCGCACCCAACGCCAATTCAAGCGCCTTATTAAACTCTCTATTATGCTCAACACGCGTATTAAGCAAGGTATATACCGTACTGCCACTAAAATCGTAGGCGTACCCAGCACCACCGCTAATGTGCATAGCGAGGGGGCGCTCAGCTTCGCTATTCACCCGCTCCAGACCGCCATAAACTCGCCACGAGAGACTATCAAAAACCTCACTCCTCGGTGTTAAGGAAAAAATATCTGCCAGATCTAGACGCTCAAGCTTTACATTATCGTCATCATAATGGCGTAGCGCCATAGAGCCCATATTGATTTGCGCCCCATCTAAAAACCCATAACGATTATCGAGCAAGCTGTGATAGGCCATGCGAAAACCTAGCTCACTGTAATTGCTGTCTTTCTCGCGACCCGATGTAATAGTCAGGCGCTTACTTTGATGCCCATTTTCGGGCGACACGGGAATTGGCATTACCTCTTTCTGATGCACCGGATAGGCACTTATGGCGCGAAGTAATGCCAGGCTTTGCTTGGCTGATAGCGGGTCGCGAGGTTTTTTGGCTCGACGATAACGGACTGTATTGTAGGCAGCCTGCAGCAGTAGATATTGTTGGTTTTCACTCAATGATAAAAACTCTTCCTGCTCTGCTACGCTGGCATTGTCAGCGAGTGACACGACCAAAGGCTGCAAGGATTTACCCAGTGTCTGCAACTGATATCGAAGCTGTGTTGCAATGGAGGGGCGATACTGCTGAGCGCTGACAAAGCCACCATTAATCACACTGCGTACGGTATCAATGGGAATGGCGGCAAGCCAGTAGTCGTCGGTCAATTCAGCTGAGGGACGGGCCACCTCCAGTAATTCGAGTAGCCGATAGGAACAGTTTTCCGTAAAAAAATAATAATCGAAATTAATATCTTTCAGCTCCCACAGGTGAGTACTTAAGCGATGGGTTTCCCGCGCCGTTAAATTTAGCGGGTATTCCCAAATATCGCGATTTTCAACACGATTGTATTCCTGAATTTTTTTAAAATAGGGTTCGACAATAAATTGCCCGGGGTAACCGCCGCTTAAACCTTTATAGGCGTAGAGCAGTGAATTATCACCTGCAGGGATATTCGCACCAAAATTAACACCGTAGGCCAGCCAGTCTGAATGTTCCCGCTCTGCGCCGGGGTCGATCCGCAACAGAGTGTGGCCAAACATTGAAGAGGGGCTGTTGAGATGATGGGCGGGGAAGACCAAAACCGCACTACCTACGCTGACCATTGACTGCCACTGCTTATAGAGCGGACACTCTACCTTTGGTAATTTGTGCTTATCAATTTTCAGCTGTTCACTGAGCCAACTGAGTCGAGCGGGGAAGCGGCATTGAGCATGGGAGTCACCCAGTTCAGCACTGTTAAAAACCGCCGCAAGGGTGGCCAGCAATTCGTCTCTCGGCTTACTATCACCATCTTTGGCAAGAAAGAATTTGGTATCGTCAACAAAACTTGAATAAGTCGTCGAGCGAGTAGAAAGCAGGCTCGCCCTGGACGGTTTGTAATGCACAAGGTTAATCCAGTCTCGATTAAGCCAAAGGGTTTTTTCAATGGCTAAATCCTGGAGCTCGAACCTGTATTGCTCATCAGCAGAACCATAGACCTTCAATGCACTGCAAGCACACAGAAAAACGAATAGCACAGGCAGTACAGTTTTCATGACTAATTCCAGCTCAAGGGAGTACATGTAGCACGGTGGTGGAATAAATTACTGACAAAAAAATACCCTGTACCGCGCACGGTACAGGGTATTTTACGAACACTTATGCCGCGTACTTAGACAAACGTGCGTCGTTTTTCATCACTTGTTGAATAGAGGCCATAACCTCTTGGGCAGTCACATTTTCGTTTGGGAACAAGGTGCTGAAATTATCGTGAGTGAGCTGAGCAAACGTCGCTCTATCCTGCACGTCAATACCAAGGGTAAGTGCAATAGCATCCAAAGCATCGCCTTCACCGCGAGCAACGTCTTCTGAAAACTCATCCATAACTTGAGCCAGGAGGCTGATTCCACCGTAGGTCAAAGTACCATTAGGAGAACAGCCGTTAGTACCACTACTCATACCAAATGTTGCGTTGCCTGACGTTCCATTGGTCAAACTAGCACCGAGATGAGGGCCTAAACCACTATTGCTTTTGAACAGCATGTTACCCCAACCGCAGTCCGGTCCGCCCGGTGCAACTGCAAAGGCTAAAGAAGGCAGTACTGCAAGTGTAGCGATAGCAGCCATTTTTTTACCGTGAAATCTTCCCATTGTTCTCATTCCTTTAATATTTGTACGGGGCATTAATCCTACTCGGCTTAGCTTTTCTTATCAAATAACAAACGCCAAATATCGGCCAAATTAAGCAGTATCCCTTTGCCTATGCTCTACATCAAACTAATGGCAGTAACTGATACAACACCACCTGCACCACACCAATCATAAAACCCAGTAACGCGCCGAACCAGGTGATGTGGCGGAACTGTTTACGGGAGAAACCCATTACCAGTTCCTCAAGGGTGGCGACGTCGAGATTGTCAATTTTGTCCTGAATGCGCAGTTTGATTTGCTCGCTGTCTTCACCGGTTTGCGCTGCCACTTTGCCGATTTCGGTGATCAAATAATTGCCCGCCATACTGCGGGCCATGCCGAGCATGGGCTCGGTAATATTCAACATACCGCCGAGCTTGCCAATCAGTTCGTCGACCTTGATTTTGAGGTCGGCCTTCACTTTGTCGGTAAGAAATAATTCCGCCACATCATTGTTGCCAAATACATGGGCGACAAAGGTGTCGGCGATGGATTCAGCAATGTGGTGGCGCTCGCGGGGGATCAACCCCGGCGTGAAGGGCAACTGCCACTTGCCGAGGTACATCGGCGCATAGGGGCGGAACAACATGCGAATTGCCACGTCGTTAGTGACCGCGCCGATCAAGGCACCGATGAGAGGGGGAAGGATAAAAGGCAGCCATGATTCCATAGTAAAAGTCGTCGCAGTGTTGATAATTGAGCCCCACGTTTCATCGACAGGGCCATAGGCAGATGTATGTCAATCCAGCGCGGGATGATAAACGTCTTTACCCCACTGTGCCATATAAGCAGCCGCCCACCACTCGAGCGACATTAAAAATGGTCGCGAATAATTTTAGCGCTCTACCTGATTAGCGCTACACTGCCCTCGGTAAAAATATAACTAACAATAAAGGAGTTCTACAATGAAAAATCTCGAAGGTAAAGTCGCCCTAATTAGTGGTGCCGCTCGTGGACAGGGCGCAGCCGAAGCCCGTATTTTTGTCGAGCGCGGTGCCAAAGTCATGCTCTGTGATGTGCTCGATGCCGAGGGCGAAAAAACCGCCGCCGACATCGGCGCTGCTGCTGCCTATGTGCACCTCGATGTGACCAGCGAAAGCGACTGGCAGGCCGCCGTTGCCGCCACCGTTGCCAAGTTCGGCAAGCTCGACGTGCTGGTCAACAACGCCGGTATTGGCGACCTCGGCATGCTCAAAGAAATGACCGTCGACAAATACATGAAGACCATCAATATTAATCAGGTCGGTGTTTTCCTCGGCATGAAGTCAGTTGCCGGTGCGATGAAAGATGCGGGCGGTGGTTCGATTATTAATATTTCGTCAATTGCCGGTCTCGGCGGTGCAGTCGGAGGCGTTGCTTACTGCGCCAGTAAGTTTGCCGTACGCGGCATGACCAAAGTGGCCGCCATGGAGCTCGGTCCCGACGGTATTCGCGTTAACTCCATCCACCCCGGTGGCATTATGACGCAGATGCTCACCGATGCCGGTCTCGATGGTGAAAGTGCCGATGCACTGTTCTCCAAAGCACCCATTGGTCGCATTGGCCAGCCCGAAGAAATGGCGACACTGGCGGTTTATCTGGCCTCCGATGACAGCTCCTACTCCACCGGCTCAGAGTTTATCGCCGATGGCGGACTGACAGCGGGCTTTGCTTTAGAGGGCTAACATTCGCCTATTGTTGTTTTCTGCTCAAAGTGTATCGCCCTTTTCATAGGGCGATACACCCTCTCTAGCCCATTCTTCCCGCCTCTTTATAAGAACAAATACCCCACTACGACCATGCTTATAACCGCGCCCTCATCTCCTATTAGTTGTCTCTCAAATTCCCCCTCCATCAAATGATTACCTGCCCATTAAAGCAATGACCAGCTTTGAGCGCACGGTCGCAATATCAATGTATTTTTATATTTAAATATATTGATATAGATCATGTCATCACAAGGCTTTAGGGCATATTGTTGTCACCGGGCATCAAAACACCCGAAACAGTTCTGGCGCACGAAAAATGAACTACGCTTAAAAGCTGTATTCGACTCAATGGCCCCACGCCATTGAGTCGCTTTGCAGGTGTGCACATTAGTACAACAAAGGTGAAAAGGAGCAATTATATGGCTGTGGATAACTCAGTAAGTTCAGGTAATAAGAATGTTGCGCCCATAAGTAAAGGCGAGCCGGATGAAAAAGCCAAGAAATCAAAGAGCGTCTCTACCCGGCTCACGTCCGAGGAGAAAATTCTCGGTAAAACACTCAAAAATAGTGTGCAACTAAGCAGTAAAGAGCTGTCCGCAATCAATACTAAGAAAGGCCTGTTACAGCTACTGAGCACCAAGAACATCAACGTTGAAAAAGCCCTGGTCAAGCTGCGTTATGAGCAGGAGCTGGAAAAACTGCAGATGGAGCTGGTTAAACTGCAACGCTCCGTACAACTTAACGGCCGGCGCATCGCCATTATTTGTGAGGGCCGGGATGCGGCAGGTAAAGGCGGTACCATTCGCCGCTTTATCGAACACCTGAACCCACGGAGTGCGCGCATTGTGGCACTGCCCAAGCCCACCGAACTGCAAAAAGGCCAGTGGTATTTTCAGCGCTACGCTGAGAAGCTGCCCAATCCGGGGGAGATCGTGTTTTTTGACCGCAGCTGGTACAACCGTGCGGTGGTAGAGCCGGTGATGGGCTTCTGCACGAAAAAACAGTACCGCACCTTTACCCAGCAAGTGCCTGAATTTGAGCACATGCTCTACGAAGACGGTCTCGAACTTGTAAAGTTCTGGTTCTCCATCTCTAAAGAGGTACAGGCGGAGCGCTTTGACTCACGCCGCAATGACCCACTTAAACAGTGGAAAATCAGCCCGGTTGATGAGCGCGCCCAGGAAAACTGGGATCTTTACACCAAATATAAAGAGGATATGTTCAGCAAGACTCACACCTCCTACAGCCCCTGGCAAATTGTCAAAGCTAACGACAAGAAGAAAGCGCGCCTTGAAAGCATGCGCTATGTGCTCTCTACCCTCGACTATGAGGGTAAAGACACCCCCCATACACACCTTTCGCCCGACCCGGAAGTGATCACTCGCTATCACCGTTCTCAGCAGACGGACGACTAAAGAGTTGCTGGCAAGACCTGTAGAACCCCGGTACTTTGCAGCAGACAAGCACCGGGGTTTTGCTACCCCGCTCTAATCTGAAAGACATAAATTTAATCGCTACGCTGAATTCGCCCTTCAATCTGCGTATTAAACGGCTGCTCGATTGTTTCGATGTAAGCCACCAGCGCATCGAGATCAACCGCTCCAATGACGCGATGAGTACCCTCGCTCAAGACACTAAAGTTATCCCCACCCCCAGCAATAAAGCTGTTGGCTGTGACCGAGTACAGAGTGCTGGGCTCAAGTGCTGCGCCGCTCGCCAGGGCAATATCGACCACCTTGCTGCCGTCTGGCGCGCTGGCATCCCAGGTGTAATGTAAACCTGATGTTTTGAGGATTCGCGGCCGCGACTGCCCCAACCATTGCTGTTCAAGCAGGTCTTTAATTTGCACACCGCTCAAATTCATTGTAATCAGGTCGTTATTAAAGGGCTGAACGGTGAACAAATCACCCCAGGTAATTTCGCCAGCAGGCAGATCGGCACGAATGCCACCCGGGTTCATCAATGCAATATCCGTGGCCATAGCTTTGCGCTGAGCGTCGGCAATTAAATTGCCCAGTGCCGATTCACCCGCACTATTCGCTGTGCGGGTAATATCTTGCGCCGCATTGCCGATGACCTGATTAACCAACAACGCCACCGAGGCCACCGCTTGTTGCGTCATGCCGGCAATCGCCGGATCAGGGCTGAGGCCCGGCTCCACATCGGCCCAGGTAGTGATAATGCGCGCCGACTTTTCAACGATGTCGCCACTGCGTGGATCGATCGCCACATCAATATCTGCGTAGGCCGTACCCCGCGAAAAAGCCTGAGTGATAAGTATCTCCTTACCCTCTGCATTACTGACCAGCTGATTGGTAAAGCCGTGGGCGTGACCGGAAACAACGATATCAATTTCACTGTCGAGCCTGTTGACGATATCGGCAATGGGCCCGCTCAAGTCTTGCTGCTCCGACTCGGTTGCACCCCCGTAAGAGCGCTGCCGTGCCCCCTGATGAATAGTCACGACAATGGCGCGAATGCCCTTGCGCTGCAGCTCGGGGACGAGCCGATTAATGGCCTCGGCCTCGTCGATAAATTCCACGCCGGCAACGCCGGATGGCGTAACAATGCTCGGGGTTTCCTGCAGCACCGCACCAATAAAGGCAACGCGGACACCGCCGACCAGCTTAATGTTATAGGGCGCCAATAGTGGCTTGCCGGTGGCGATATTGAATACATTGGCATTGACGTAGGGTACTGCTGAGCCCTGATAAATATCTTGTAAAAATGGGCCGTCTGGGTGATTACCACCATTGAGCAAGCGCGTTAACTCGCCAACACCTTCATCAAACTCGTGGTTACCGAGGGTGCCGACAACATTGCACAATGGGGTTTTGGCGCTAGCCCCTGTTGCTCGTGCGCTGGGCTCATTTATCCGCTGCCTAGAACCCGCCGCTGGAACAAGGGAGCAATGTTTATTAGCCAGCATGTTGAGAAAGGTAATCGAAGGTTCATCCTGTAACAAAGCGGAAACGGGGGGCGAAGCACCAACGTGGTCTCCGGCGTGGACAATAATCGAGTGCCCTCCCACCTCACGACTCTCTTGCTGTAAATACGCGGCCAACACAGCGGCACCACCGACAGGGCGACCAAACAAGGAACGCGACTGGAGCTGACCATGGAAATCATTAAAGCCCAGAATCTTAAAACGCTGCCAGGCGCTATCATCATTGCCTGCGACCTCGCGCCACTGAATGAGCTCGCCAGCCCGCGCTCGCAATGCAGCGCTGTCATTGGCCTTGTGCCCACAAAAAGCAATATCTTGCTGTTGGTGATCGTGTTCATGAGAGGCTAGTGGTGCAGAGGACTTAGTCTCAGCGACCCCATGGACAGAACCGGCCAGCAAAAAGACAGAGCATGCCAAATGTCGTAATTTCATCGTCTACGCCTCGCACTATCAAAGGGTGAGTGGGTGGTGGAGGCTCGACTATAGTTGGCGTTTATTAAGCGTCGATGAAGAAATAATGTCAGATTTTTTCTAGATTTATGTCAATCATTAGCTTGAAAGGACTGCCTCGCCGTTGCGCGTCCCACCTCAATAAAGCGGCGAATATAGGCAACGTCCCGATCGCTTTCTCGCATAGCAATATAAAGTTTTCTCTGCATGCCGCTGTCACCCAGTTGCAGGGTGCTGAGCTTTCCCCCTTTACACCTTATCTCTGCCAACCAGCGGGGCAGTACACAAACACCGCGCTGTAGCTCGGTCATTTGCAGCATTAAGTCCAATGATTCAACCACTTTATGCCGGGCTGGCTTGAGGTGAAGCGGGCTTAAAAAATGATTGAAAATATCCAGCCGCTGTATAGGTACGGGAAAGGTGAGCAAGGTTTCGCCAGCCAGTTGCTCGGGGCTTATATGCTGTAATTGTGCCAGAGGGTGAGCCTCTGCCAGCACCAACACCAGCTCATAATCGGCGAGCACCTCGTAATAACTGCCCTGCTGTTTAATGAGATCTGGCGTGATAAGAATATCAATGTGATGGTTGAGCAAGCCCTCCAGCCCGGAAAACTGAAACTTACTGACGATGTCGATATCGACATCTGGCATCTGGCGCATAAATTCACCGGTGACCCCAGTCAACCACTCATAGCAGGGGTAGCACTCCACGCCAATACGCAAGATACCCTGGCGACCTTCACCGTAGGCTTTCAAGCTCTGCTCGGCCTGGGCGAGCACCGGCAATACTTGTTCAGCCACCTGCAACAGTAATTGCCCGGCGTGGGTGAGCCGCAAGTAACGCCCATCCCTCTCCCACAAAGCCACACCGAGCTTTTTTTCGAGGCTGCGAATTTGGTGGGACAGGGCCGACTGGCTCAAGCAGAGCGTATTCGCGGCTGCGGTTAAGGTGCCGTTTTTGTGCAGGGCGGCAATAATCCTGAGGTGACTGTGCTCGATCATCTATGAACATATCCCATTGTTAAACGATAAATCATCATTATTGCTCACCTATCACCCCCACTACAATGCGCCGCTTCAACAATAATACGGAGCACATAGCGTCATGGTGACAACACACAATCTCGGCTTCCCCCGCATTGGTAAAAAACGCGAACTCAAATTTGCCCTCGAAAGCTACTGGCAGGGCAAGACCTGCGAAACAGAACTCCTGGCCACCGCAGCCGAGCTGCGCAAGAGCCACTGGCAGCAGCAAAGCGGGCTCGACTATGCTCCCGTTGGCGACTTTTCACTCTACGATCAGGTGCTGGATACCAGCTTTATGCTCGGTCATATTCCCTCTCGTGTCCGCGACCTACCCGGTGATGCCATCGACCGTTATTTTCGTGTCGCCCGGGGGCGCTCCGCCGCCGACAATGCCAGCAACGAGCAGGCTAGCTGCTGCGTGAGTGCCGGGGAGATGACCAAATGGTTTGACACCAACTACCACTACATCGTGCCGGAGTTCGATAGCAATACGGCTTTCACCGCCAATGCGGCAGCGCTGATCCAACAGATAGAAGAGGCTAAGGCCCAGGGTGTAAACATCAAGCCGGTCATTATTGGCCCGCTGACCTACCTCCGCCTCGGCAAAAGTAAAGATGGCAGTCATAAGCTGGATTTACTGCAGCCTTTAATCGCCGCCTATAAAACGCTGTTCAAGGCCCTGGAAAAAACCGGCATAGCATGGCTGCAAATTGATGAGCCAGCGCTGGTTACCGAACTCGAACCCGAGTGGCAGGCCGCTGCCATCAGCGCTTACGAGCAGCTGCAAGAGCGATCCTTTAAAGTAATAGTGGCCACTTACTTCGGTCAGCTGCAAGATAACTTAAAGCTGGCCTGTGAGTTGCCCGTCGATGGTTTGCACATTGATGCCATTAATGGCAAAGATGAAATTGCCCAGGCCATTAGCCTATTGGGTGCGAGCAAAATATTGTCACTGGGCATTATTAATGGCCGCAATATCTGGATTAACGACCTCAACGCCACCCTCGACTGGCTCGAACCGCTGCACCAACGCCTTGGCGATCGGCTGTGGCTGGCCCCATCCTGCTCGCTATTACATGTACCGGTTGATCTCGACAGCGAGCAAAAGCTGGATGAGGATGTGAGTTCATGGCTCTGCTTCGCGGTGCAAAAACTGGCTGAATTAAGCACTTTAGCCACAGCGCTCAACAAGGGCAGGCCATCTGTCGCCAAGGTGCTAAAGCTCAACCGGGCACTGATCGACAGTCGGCAAAATTCGCCACGGGTCCATAAGCCCGAGGTACAAATCGCGTTAAGCCGGGTCAATGACAGTATGGCCAGGCGCCAGTCCCCCTACGCCCAGCGTGAAGTGGAACAGCGCAATAAATTCAAGCTGCCCCTCTACCCCAGCACGACGATTGGCTCCTTTCCACAAACGGCGGCGATACGTCAGAGCCGCCGGGATTTTCGCAGCGGTACGCTGTCGGCAGCAAAGTACCAGCTGGCGATGGAGGAGGAAGTCACACACTGTGTACGCGAGCAAGAGGCGCTGGGGCTGGACGTACTGGTGCACGGTGAACCCGAGCGCAATGACATGGTCGAATATTTTGGCGAACAGCTCGATGGCTATGCCTCTAGCCAGTTCGGCTGGGTGCAGTCCTACGGCTCGCGCTGCGTTAAGCCGCCCATTATCTACGGTGATATAGCACGACCAAAAGCCATGACCGTGGAGTGGGCGCGCTACGCGCAAGCACTCACCAGCAAACCCATGAAGGGCATGCTCACCGGCCCGGTGACTATTTTGAACTGGTCCTTTGTGCGCGACGACCAAAGCCGCTCGCAAACCTGTTTGCAGCTGGCGCTGGCGATACGCGAAGAAGTGCTCGACCTTGAAGCGGCCGGTATCGACATTATTCAAATCGACGAAGCCGCCCTGCGCGAGGGCCTGCCCCTGCGCCAGTCACAGTGGCAGGGCTATCTCGACTGGGCCATTCGCGCCTTCCGTATCGCCGCCAACGGGGTTGGCGATGCCACACAAATTCATACCCACATGTGCTATTCCGAGTTCAACGATATTATCGCCGCCATTGCCGCCATGGATGCCGATGTTATTACTATTGAAACCTCACGCTCAGATATGAGCTTGCTCGACGTGTTTGACGAGTTCCACTACCCCAATCAAATTGGCCCCGGCGTTTACGATATTCACTCGCCGAATATTCCCACGGTGGCATCTATTGTCGCGTTGATGCAAAAAGCTGAGCAGCGCATCCCCGCCGAGCGGCTGTGGATAAACCCCGACTGCGGTCTAAAAACCCGCCATTGGCAAGAGGTATTACCGGCACTTAAAAATATGTTGGCGGCACGAACGCAGTTAGTTGCAAACCACCGGACGAAGATGGTGAACAAGCGGTAAAACAACGGGCAAACTTTTAGTAAAATGCCCTAATAAATATAATAAAAAGGCCAAAAAAAAACCCATAAGCACAAGGCTTATGGGCATAAAATGTATCGTATTTACAGGGCATACAAATACGACAGGTAAAACAAATCGTTTAGAAAAGGTAGGTTAAACGCATGGTGAAATCATCAGAATATTCAAGAGGGGCAAAAATTGAACCATTGTTGCTGGCATCGATAATATTGGCAAATGCCTCAATCGTCCAGTCGCCGTTGGGTTTATAACGCACTGCGGGCTGGAAGAAGAAGCCCCCATTCAGGTCATACAGTAGCGACATATCCATGCGCCAGGTAAGATTGGGAAAGGGCTGCTGCAGGGCAAACACAAAACCGTCCCAACCACGATCCTGCTCACCACCACCAGGCAAGTGATTTTTATCGCCGCCAAGCCCGCTTAAATGCCGGCCCATCATGTCACTCTCGGATTTATGCATCCATTCAAAGATAAAGAATGTCGCCGGAAAGTCGTCGGAAAAACGATGATATTTTTCAACGGTAACACTGCTAACCCACTCATCACTCTCAATAAAGTTCGCCGATACTGCGGGCGAGGTAAACTTTTTATCGGGGGTATAGCTGGCCTCAAATCTCACCACTAGCTGGTCGAGGAGAGTATCTGGCTCGGCATAGAAAATGTAATTAAGACCGAAACCAAATATATTCTCCGAGGCATAGACTGCCTCCCCGTAGGCCTGCAGTGGAAATTCAAAGCCCGTTACCAGAATATCAACAATCAACTTGCCATCTTCCAAACTGCTGACGTAGGGATCACCAAAGCCATCGGTAAAGCCAGCAAACGAGAGAACGGTAAAAACATCGTCGATATAGCCGTACTCATCGATCAGGGTATTTAATATGCCAAGGCCATCAATACCCGCAAGACCAGTACCAGCAAACCAATCGCGCCAGGAACTAAAACCGTAATCACCCGTTGTATCTCTGGTAAAGGGCTGACTGTCTACGGTTTCCCCACTGAAACCAAAGGGGCCAGTGAGAAGATTGCCCTCCTCTAGCACCTGACCACCGGGCACAAGGCGAATAATAGGGTCGGGATTGTGGCGACTAATGGCAAAAAACTGCATGCCCAACTCGCCGACCTGTCCACGCAGTCGCACACCACCATTAAAGTTGTCTTGCACCCTGTCATAGCCCTCTTCCAGATCCAGATGAAATTGATAGGGCAATAGACTGTAGGGTGATCCGCGATTGGGGATCACCGAGGGCTGAAACATTTGCGCAAAAACTTCTAATTCCCAATTGTTGGCTAAATTATAGCTGGCGCGAATACCCGGTGCGGATAAGCGCTCATCGGCATACTCCTCCGAGCCAAAATCAAAAAACAAGTGGCGCCTCAAATCGAGGCCATTGGCCATATCTGCGACACGAAAAAAGAGCGCCTCGCCCCAGGCTATCTGCTGTTGACCCAGGCGAATCCACAGCGGGCCATTTGAGTAATCTAAAAACAAAGAAGGCAGGTCGAGCATATAATCGTCATCACTGACGGATAGGTAAGTTGCCTCGTTACCGTGATTATCAACACTGAATAAATTGTTGTCGCCATAGTCATTGAAAACATCGGGCTGATAATAGCCCCTCAACTTGGCAAAACCTTTCAAGTTATTGGTCAGGTAAACGGAAAAATCTATCTCTGCGCGAGTAGCATTCACATTCCAGTCAACCTCCTGATCCAGATCTTTCCTACCCAGGGTTTTCGGTAAAGTTCCATTGAGACAACCCACACCCGCCAAAAGATCTACCGCAGCACAGGCAATAAAATCTTCGGTCACCAGGTTGGTGTAAGATTTACCATTGAGAGGGTTGCCGTGGGCACTATTTTGATTTTGATCACTGTTTATCTTGTAGGCCATTTCCTGGCGAATAAAGCCTGAAACCGCATAGTCCAAGGCAAAAACTGTTGGCGATAACAGACCGACAAAAGCCAGTGCCAACAGCGGCCTATAACGTCCAAATTTTCTATTACTCATACAATACTACCCATAGATTCAGCACATTTTCTTTAACAAGAGGATTTTTAGGCGCAGAAAAACCCCAGCTTGCGATTCATTATTGAATTTCTCGCAATCGGCATATAACGCTATTAACAACCACTCTTATTTTTTCAGCTGACTACAACAATATGGAAGACTTTACTAAAATACTTCTTGTTGTTCGCAACATCAAAAGCACCCATTTAACAGCTAATACAGGGATACCTACTTACCCAGCAAGAAATGACTATAAGCGCTAAAATAGCGCGTAATTAGGCACAATCTCGACAGGTTTTTACCTTAAAAAACCAGCTACTACTCACTTTTATTAATGGCCTTTGCCATTATTTATTAATAACAGGCAAGTGTTTTTACCTCGCCTGATCTTATAAACTCAATATTTGCGAACAGTATCACGTATTTCCTTTGGGATTGACTGTCATAACCTACAGGTCTTATGGCGAAGCACTCAGCTCATCAGCGCTTGCGATAAGCCGTGACACTTCAAGCGGCGTAGTTTTAACGACTTATGGAGCAGTGTATTTATGTAATACACACATAAATCGTTAGCACTGTAACTAGTACTATAAATAAACCGAGTGGACGTAGCGCCGCCTCGGCCGGGTTCATCAAAACATAAATAGTTTTTATTATTGGCGTCGGGCCTGACTGCTCTATAGCAGAGATGAAGACTGCTAGAGAGCATCTGAATAATGTCAGAAGAAACCCGCAAACAAGTGCTAGCGAGGGTATCGGGATGGCAAAGTAGCCACAGGGCATACTCAGGTTAAGAGCTGAGCGCTAGCAGAAAGGCTATAAATAAGGCTAGGAATTATCTAAAAAATCAGGCAACTCAGCAAGGTCCATATCACCGTGCCCCGCTCCCGTATTCAATAATCAAGGAGCCACTTTCGTTTGGGGACAAAGTGACTGATAAGCTAGCCGGGTGTGCTTTACACCTCAGCCGTATTGAGCCAGGTGTCGTGCTTGTTGCAAACACTCAGTACATTGACCACGCCGCGATAACCACCCACGGCTATCTCGGAAATCGCTGCATTGTCTTTACTCGGGTCAAACATATGTTCAGCGATAAAGTTAAAGTCCTTATCCAGCACAATGTGCTTCACAATGTAGTGAACGTAGGAGTCCATACTGTGGGCGGTGACGATTTTCAGCACAGCACCACTCTCTGCTGTTGCGACTTCAATATTTGGCAAGTGACCACCCACCTTCTTGCTCCAACGTCCGGGGGCATCTTTGGTGAAGTACAAACCACCGGCCATACCGGGCGCTTTTACAGGCGCACTGGCCAACGCCAATTGAGGAGCAACGATTCCCGCGACGGCACCACCAAAAGCTAAACGAATAAAATTTCTACGATCCATTATTTTCTCCATAAAATATATTAATTGGGATAGATATCTTTATAACTACCCGGTCGGTGGGTCTTTTAATACTATTCAAAATCGAGTGTAACCCGCTGTAAATAATTCAACACATTATTAACAATAAAATTGACCGCAGAAACCACTAACTCGTAGGAAATCAATGACTGGGCTTTTTCTTCTAAAGCCTTTTCCTTTAACGATAATTCAAGCTGCCGGGAGCGCAGCCAATAAAGCGGTAAAAAATATGTTAATGACCAATATAAGTCACGTTATTATCAGTAAATATGACAAGTGAATTAACAATTAATAACAAACGCCGGTAAAGTAATAGTTCTGCGGGCTTCAACGCCCTCATCGGGGCTAATCAGGCTCTACTCCCAAAAGCTGCATACCCTGTAATTCTGCAGCACCATCCATATCCACTGCGGCGTGGTGGGTGGCCATCATTACGTCTCGATAATACTGCTGCATTGGCGAATCGTTATACGCGGCATGAGCGCCCGCACCTGCATACAAGCGCTCAACGGCACGGCGACAAAGCTCAACAGCATAGGCCGACTGCCAACGCAGTAAGGCCTGGGCGGCCTCGTCAACGGGCTCTTTGGCAACAGTGATCTCATCAAACATGTCACAGTTTCTGGCGAGTATCAGCTCAGCCGTACTTATCTCGCCAGAGGCTTCGGCGACACGACGCTGCATGGTACCGCGGCGCGCTTTGGCACCACTGCCTTCACCACTATAAATATCGGGGCGCACAGAGGTTTTTTCGATAAACAAACTCAACATTTCTCGGGCCATACCAAGTACAGCACCAGCCAGTTGCGCGGAGAGGCTGCACAGCACCGGCACCATATAGAGCCCGCTATTTTCGTGGTCATGGGCGTGAGGGCTGCGACCGCTAAAGAGTTTTCCCGTTGCCTCGGCCCGGTGCTCCGGTACAAAAACATCCTTCAGAACCACATCTTTTGAGCCACTACCGCGCATACCCAGAGTGTGCCAGGTGTCATCCAGCTCAACCTGATCCCGTGGCAACATGACATGCAAACTACCCGGCCCGCCGCCGCTATCTTTGGCACGCAGAGCACCGATTAAAAGCCAGGGCGAATGATCGACACCGGAACAAAACTGCCAGCGACCACTTAGTAACCAGCCACCCTCTGCTTTCTTAAACGTCCCCTGACTGGCCAATGTGCCGGCGATAAACAGGTCTGGATCAGCATCAAACATTTCCGCACGGCACCTGGCTGAGAAATTCCCGGCAATCCAGTTGTGGGCACCACACACCATCATCACCCAGCTCGATGCGGGGCAGGCCCGTGCCGTTTCTGCGCAGGCATGTAGTTGAGCGCGAAGAGACGCCCCATGTCCACCGTTACGACTTGGCGTCAGCAGTCTTGCCAACCCTGCGGCCTTTAGCGCAGCAATGGATTCAGGTGCGACGGAGCGCCCGGTCTCAGTTGCCTCTCGATGTGCGGCCAGCACGGGTAGTACCGACTGGATGGATTCGTTGTAACGGGATGTTTCAAGAGTTTCTAAAGCATTCATAGCAGGCGTACTCCAGTTATCAGGTTTCTTATTAGCACAGGATTATTCGCGCAGAATTATTCGCACTACGGCGCCAATAATTTGATCGCCTTGCGGGTGGCATCCAAACGCTGCTCATTGACCGGGCTAACCGCCAGTACCGGCATCGCGGCACCCGCTTGTCTAAAGGCTTCAATCTGCTCTCGACATTGACCCGGGGGACCATAAATACAGACCTGCTCGACCATTTTATCGCTAATAGCACTGGCTGCAGCGCGTCGATCACTATTTTCCCAGGCTGCTTCAGCCCCGGTCATCTCATCCTCAAAACCACAACGCCGCCATTGCAGGCGATAATTGGGCAGGCCGGCGAAGAAAGCGAGGTTGTGCCGCGCCGCTGACATTGCCGCGTCATTATCTTCCGACACGAAAGTGGGAATACTCATAATGCAGTCCATGCTTTGCGGGTCTTTACCGACATCTTTAGCAGCACTCTTTGTTGCGCTCACTAATTGCTCAAGATAATCACGGCCAGCCAAAAAAGGCATAATGCCATCGGCCTCGCGTCCACCCACTTCAGCACTCGCCGTGGTCAGTGCCGCCAATAAAATGGGCACTTCATAAGCACAGGCCCTGGCTTCAAAAAAACCACTGCCTGATTCACCGCATAAAATACCTTTTATAGTTTGCGTATATTCACCCAGGTATTGGCGCGGGTTGTTCATCTCTATACCCATGGCTTCAAGCAAGGGGCGATGGCTCATACCCAGACCGAGGATTAAACGGCCCTCGGAAAGTTCGGCAATGGTTTGCGCCGTCATCGCCGTTAAAAATGCGTGGCGATAATAAATATTGGCGATATTGGTACCGACCTTAATAGTGCTGGTCGCCAGCGCTATCGCTTCTGCACAGGCAAGGGCATCGCCTCGCCCCTCGTTGACCAGCACTGCTTCGTAGCCCTGATCTTCCGCCAGCTTGCCAATGTCCATCAGCTCCCGTGGTGGTGCATCGGTGGCGGTTGACAGTACGATTCCCAGTCGTGAATGAGCCATGATTTGCTCCTTATTTTTTTATTCATTAAACCCTATAAAAAAGGCCAGACCAATAAGGGTGCTGGCCTTTTTTATTTTCCGCTGGATTAAGGCAATGCTTAGATCATCAAGCCCATGCGCATACCGGCATCGAGACGGATATTTTCACCATTGAGCATGGTATTTTCAACAATGTGACAGGCCATTTTGGCGAACTCCGATGGCTTGCCGCCACGCTTGGGAAAGGGCACATTGGCGATCAGGCGATTAAAGCCTTCCTCGCCCGTTTCCGCCTTCGCCAGAGGCGTGTCAAAAACACCCGGACAAATGGTCATCACGCGAATACCGTAGGGTGCCAAATCCCGCGCCATGGGCAGGGTCATGCCGATCACCCCAGCCTTGGAAGCGGCGTAGGCAGTATTGCCCACCGGGCCGTCGTAGCCAAAAATAGAGGCGACGTTGACGAAAACACCGCGCTCGCCATCTTCATTCAGGGTATCGAGCTCGATCATATCGGTGCTCGCCAGACGGCAAACATCGAAGGTACCCGTTAAGTTGACGTTGACCACGCGCAAAAAACTGTCGAGGGGATGGGGACCTTTTTTATTGGTGATTTTACGGCCAATGCCAATACCCGCCACATTCATCACAATGCGCGGCACACCGAGCTGCTCTTTAACCGCAGCCAGGGCTGCGCTGACGCTCGCCGAATCGGCGACGTCTACTTTGATGGCAATGCCACCCACCTCAGCGGCCAGGGTTTTTGCCAGCTCTTCGTTGAGATCGAGTACCGCAACCTTGGCACCTTTGGCCGCCAATGCTCGCACTGTGTCGGCACCGAGGCCGGAAGCGCCACCGGTAACGATGGCAATTTGATCTTTAATATCCATGGAACTTCCTTAATTAACTATTAATTCTGAATTAACCGCGCACGACATCAAGCACGCACGCTATCAACCACGCACATAATCAACCACGCAGGGCGCCGTCGAGACGGATCACCTCACCGTTGAGCATGGGGTTTTTGCAAATTTCCAGCGCCATGCTGGCAAATTCATTGGGCCGACCCGCGCGCTTGGGAAAGGGCACGCTAGTCGCGTAGTCGTCGGGCTCGCCGCGCAATACGCTGGCAGCCAGTGGCGTGTTAAATACCCCCGGTGCGATGGTGACAACGCGAATACCGTAGCCCGATAAATCGCGAGCCATAGGCAGGGTCATGCCAATGACCGCCGCTTTGGTCGCTGCATAAGCGGTTTGGCCGAAGGGGCCATCGAGACCGGCAATGGAGGCGACGTTGACGATCACGCCCTGCTCTTCACCGTCAAGATTGTCGAGCTGGCGAATCGCATCCGCGCCCAGGCGGCAGATATTAAACGTGCCGGTGAGGTTGACGGCAATTTGCTGGGTCAAGGCATCGAGGGGCTGTGGGCCGCCGCCGCGAGTGGCAGTGCGCCCGGTAATATCAATGCCTGCGCAGTTAATTAAAATGCGTGGTGTACCGTTAATTTCACCGGCCTTTTGCAGCGCCTCGGCGACCGAGACCTCATCGGACACATCGCACTGCACTGCAGTACAGCCCAACTCTGCGGCCTTGCTTTGAGCCAATTCGAGGTTGCGATCAAAGATAGCGACTTTGGCGCCCTGGGCGATAAACAGCTCGGCCGCACCGGCACCCAAACCGGATGCACCACCGGTAATAACGACACTAATATTTTTTAAATTCATCTTAAGTACCCATCCGAATGGCGCCATCAATACGGATCATCTCGCCATTGAGCATGGTGTTTTCGCAGATTTGCTGTACCAGCGCGCCGAATTCCAGCGGATTGCCCCAGCGCTTGGGGAAGGGCACGGTGGGAATAATATTGTCGATCCACTCCTGGGGAATGCCCGCCGCCAGTGGCGTTTCAAACATGCCCGGCGCAATGGTCATCACCCGAATACCGTAGGGCGCAAGATCGCGAGCCATCGGCAGGGTCATGCCCTGCACGCCGGCCTTCGATGCCGCATAAGCCGCCTGACCCACGGGGCCATCCTGGGCGACGACGGAGGCAATATTGATCACCACACCGCGCTCACCGTCGTCATTCAGGGCGTCGAGGCCTATCATTCCGTAGGCAGCAACCCGGGCGACATTAAAGGTGCCGGTGAGATTAACCTTAATCACCCGCTCAAATTCATCGAGGGGATGCGCGCCCTTGGGGCTGGCGGTGCGCACGGCGATATCAATACCCGCCGCATTTAAGACAATGCGCGGCGCACCTAATTGCTCAACGACCTGGGCCACGGCGGCTTCTACCGCAGGGCCGTCGCTGACATCGCACTCAATCGCTATGCCGCCCAACTCTGTGGCTAGCTCTGTGGCCAATGCCAGGTTCCTGTCGAGCAAAGCGCATTTGGCGCCCGCTTTAGTGAGTATTCTGGCAGCGCCAGCACCCAGGCCCGATGCCCCGCCGGTGATTAAAGCGACTTGTCCTTCTACGTTCATATTGACCTCTTCGATTTACATTAAAATAGTATAAGTGCTGAATAAACTGGATATTGCGCCAGCCCCTACTCGTGGGGGGCCGGGTTCGGCAGGCGCGGTGCCGCCAGCCACAATAGCAGCGGGGATACTACCGCAAGCACTGCACTGACCACCAGCATGGCGCTATAGCCGCCGGTCACGTCGTAGAGCCAGCCGCCCAACCAGGCACCGATGGCCGCCCCCAACGAACCGGAAATCGCCAGGGTGCCAAAAATAGAGGGGAAAAAGGGGCTGGTAAAAAGATCCCGCGAGGTCGCCGGAAAGATCGGCGTGTTCGCGCCGTAGCCAAGGCCGACAAAAATAGCGAAGGCAATCGCCACCCACAGGGCGAGCATGGAGCCGAGATAAACCAGCGCCCCAATGGCGATCAAATTGCACAGCGCCGCCAAGCTATAGGCACGCTCGCGGCCAATGCGGTCTGACAAGTTGCCCCAAAACAACTGGCCGACAATACTTGATATGCCGATCACCCCGGCAATAAACGAGCTTTCGGTTTTGGCGATGCCCTGATCAATCATAAAGGCGAACTGGTGCATCAGCAGGATTTGCGCCACGCAGGCCCCGGTCAAAAAGCAGGCGCCCGCCAGCCAGAAACGCGGTGAGCGCAGGGCAGTTTTCAGCACCCACTCGTGGTAATCCGGCTGCAGGGTGGTAGCACTTGCCGGCACAGTACTATCCGCGTCCTCTAATGGGGACTGCAACGACGCCTCCTCCAGAGGAGGGGCTTCTTTCTCAGGCATTTTCAACAAAAACAAAGCGGCGGGAATCACCCACAGGGGGCCCAGTGCCGCGATCAGCATAAAGGTCTGGCGCCAGCCATAGGCCTCGATCAGCGCATTGATCGCCGGCACTCCAACCAAAATACCAAGACCAATACCGGACATCGCAAAACCCAGAGCAGTGCCCAGTTTCGTCGGGTACCAGCGCTCAACGGTGACGATAAAGGGCACCCACCCCGCCTGGGAGATACCAATACCCGACACCACGCCAAAGGTCAGGTAGAGCTGCCACCAGGTTTGCACTTGCGAGGTCAGCAACATGCCAATACTAAAGATCAGACCACCGAGAGCAATCACCCGCTGCGTGCCAAACCTCTCCACCAGCCGCCCATTCATTGGCCCTGACAAACCGTGAACAATACTCAACACTGAAATAGCACCAGCGGTGAGCGAACGGCTCCAGCCCATATCGTCGACCAGCGCGACAAGAAACACCGAGTAGGCAAACCAGACACCGTAAACCACACCGAGGGTAACAAAGGCCACCAGTACCGCGATCGGCCCATGTATTGAGGTCCGCGAAACGGACTTAGAGTTTTGCTGAGCCATTTTTATTATTGCTTCCTGTGAACCACGGGCAGCCCACCACCCCTGTCACCCCGTATTGCGGAGACAGGGAATGGGGCTACTAAGTCGAGGACTAGTGTTTGAACTAAATCAGGGACTATTTAAGGGGCGAATTAAACGGCTAACTAATCGCCATGTTTAAGGACGGATTTCGTACAGAGCGTTGAGCGGGTGCTCTATCGGCAAGCGTCGCACGGTCGAAAACCCGGCCTCGCTGCTAAATTCCACCACCTTCGATTCAGGCAAGCCGACGGTACCCAGGCCCATGCCGCCCTGGCCCAGCGATGTGGTCATGCAAAAATGCAGGCTGGCACCGAGCTTAAACAGGGCGAGAGGGCCTTGATTATCGGCCGGGTCATCGGTGCAATCGACATCCATTAACACGTAAATGCCGTCGTCTTTACAGGCCTGGCGAAGCGCCTTAAGGCCGCCTTTGGGATCGGCCATATCGTGAATCAAATCAAAGGTGGCCACCACGTCAAATTTTCCGGGTACGCCTTTGGAAATATCGTGCACCTGAAATTCAACGCGGTCACTAACGCCCTCTTCCTCTGCCGTTTTTCTCGCGTTCTCAATGTTTTGCGGGAAAAGATCAAAGCCATAAAACCTGGCTTTGGGATAGGCTTTGGCCAGCTCGATGGAGGAGCGCCCCGCGCCGCAGCCGAAGTCGGCAAAGGTGCCGCCGTTTTCCAGCTTGGCCTGCACATCGGGCATTTCCGGCAGCCACTGGCTGACCAGTAAATTTTTGTAGCGCACACAGGAGTTGTGCTCAAGACCTTTCCAGAAATCGTCGGGGTAGCTCTCGTAAGCAATGCCGCCACCCTGTTGAAAGGCTTCAATCAAATCTTCATAGGGCTCCATAAAGCCGGTAAACATTTTAAACAGGCCGCCCTGAAACAGCGGGCCACCGACATCAACCAGCGCGGGGATGTGCGCTTCGGGCATCGACACTTCACGGCTTTGCTTATCAAAATTCAGATAGCCGCCGAGGAACATGCCGTAAATCCACTCCCGTAAATAGCGCTCATTGAGACCGGTGCGCGCGGCCAGCGCAACACTGGTCGCCGGGCCATTTTCAGCGAGGTCTTTAAAGAGACCGAGGCGATCGCCAATGGCACAAAGGCGAATCGCCATCATTCCCGAAGCGTTATCGATCACTTTGCCGACGAAGGCCATGGCCTCGGGTGTTGGTGCTTGTTGATCTGTTGCCTGTGTCATACATCCCCTTATAAATTGAAATAAATGAATGGATTAATGATTTTCAATACTATACATCATGCGAGGCACAGCCAGTGTTGCTATAGCGACTGATAAAGAAAGCAGCGCTGGCGCCACGCCGAGCACTAAACTATCGAGATTTGAGCGTTTAGTAACGCAATGCAGGTGTTGGGAATTTATTCTGTAGCAGGTATTCACCGACACTGCGGGTACGAAAGCTGAGGGGGTCATGCAAGCTCAAAGTGCGAATGTCGCGCCAGAAGCGATCCATATTCTGTTCCCGTAGCGCCGATCGCGCACCACAGGCGGTGAAGACATCCTGACAAACTTTTAGCCCGGTATCGGTGGCAACGATCTTGGCCTGAGATACCGCAACCGAAGCAGCAGCGCGCAAACTGGCCATATCTTTAGCGCTGGCCCCTGCGCGGGCATTCAGCGCTTTATCAACTAATCGCGCAGCCTCATAAGCCATGGCTTCCGCTGCGGCCAGTTGGGCACTGAGGCCGCCGATGGTACTAAGAATGTAGGGGTCATCGACCGCTTTATCGAAATCGAGACCGGGCCAGGGGTAGGCCCGCGTCTTTTCTTTCACATATTGCGTCGCTTCGCGCATCGCGCCTTTCGCCGCGCCAATAAACACCCCGGTAAAACCAACTTGAGTGATAGGCCCCAGTAAATTCGTCACTGCCATCTGGCGATTTTCGTCGGTGATGCTGGTCATCACCATCTCAGAGGGTGCAAAGACCTTGTCGAATATCGTCGTGCCACTGCCTGTACCGCGCTGACCCATAGCATCCCAGTCGTTAATTATTTGCAGACCTTTGGCATCACTAGGCACGATGGCCAGGCCCATATTACTACCACACATTCCAATCACGGCGAGCTGATCACCAGCCAATGAGCCGGTTGAGAAAAACTTTTTGCCGGTGATTTCAACGCCGCCGTCTACTGGCGTTAACGTGAGGTCATAGCCTTTTTTAGGATCATTGCTTTTTTCAGAAGCGGCATTACCGAGAAAGATATTCCTTCCAACAATGTCGGCAAAGACTTTCTTCTTCATACTTTCTGGCGCCAACTCATCGAGGAAAGAAGCACCCAATAAACAGTGCACCAAAAACATTTGCCCGATGGCGGGATTACCCTGAGAAAAAGAAATAATTGCCCGCGTTATATCTGCGCAGGATGAACCCAGGCCACCATAACTTTTTGGCACTGAAAAACCCAGCAAGCCACTCTGCTTGAGTTTTTCCATTTCTTCCCGGGGATATTCATTGTTCAAATCTCGCTTTGAATAGGTTTTGGCAAACTCATCTGATAGCTCGTCAATACGTGCTAATGCATCGTCCATATTCCCAATAATCATTGACCACTCCATATTGTTATTTAGTCATTATTAAAACACTAGAACTGATAGGTCGCCGTAAATACGGTTTCATTGCGACGAATACCCGACTCACCGAGATACGAGCCAAGCCCCCATGGCCCCTGATCGCTACCACTTACCCGCCAATACAAATGTTGCTCAGCGGCGAAAACCAGATGTTTTGAGTACAAATATTCCATCTTTATTTTGTTATAGGCGCCGGTCGAACGCGGGTCATAGGCAAAAACAAACAAGGGCTTCCAAAGGCCCGCAGCCCCATAACTGGTCGATGCTGAAAAGGTAATAACGAATTCATCCTGATCGATTTTATCCTCATTCACACTGACGAAATGATCAGGCACTGTTGAGCCATTAACCACAGCGGGGCGAACATCATAGAAGCTCCCCCTATAATAATTATTGTAATCGAGGTAGCGGCGCCAGAAAAACTGGGTCGATATAAAAAAGGTACGCAAGCTGTTTAACGCAGGAATCCAGGTGGGCCGATCAACACCAACCATCACTACAGACTGACGAGCCGTATCAAAGCTATTGCCATTGGGATTGGCTCTGTGCGGAGCACCTGGGGCAATAGCAACGGGCACACCCGAAGTAATTGTTGATTCAAGACGAAAAACGGACTGCGTGTAGCGGTCTTCCGAAAAGCTTGCGGTGACGCCAAAGACATTAATGCGAGGATTGACCGTTTCTACTACAGTATTGAATGCACCCAAATTATCAAGCCCTGCCGATCGAACTTTGACACCCGTGGTCTGAGAAAAACCATGAAAATAGTTGATACTAAAATCAATATCATTCCAGATTCCCTTAAATCGAAAGCCCCCCTGCATATTACTGAACTTTCTTTCATCTGGCGCACCATCGATGACCGTCACATTGAGATCATGGAGTGTATTGCCAATAAGAACCGAATTAGCATCTTCGTCCTGCAAACCAATCCCTCTGAAGGCCCAGGGCCTAGGGTACTTTGTGGCTACTTTATTGGCCTGAAAGTCGTCGGGAATTAATATGATTTCAAGAAATGTTTCATCGAATGTAGCAATCTTGCCGATATCCCAAATACCTCTGGCCATCCATAATGGAATGCGAATGTCTTCCCATGACTCGCGGGTACCATGCCAAGTTCTATCGAGGGGATTAATGACATCGAGGGCACGAAAATTATCGGTCTCACCCCAGACGACCTGTTGGCGCCCAAGGCGAAGGGAGAAAGGAGCCATCACAATATCGACGAATGCTTCCCGTATTTTATATTCCTCCTTCCCCCTGTCGTTTAGCACGTCGTAACTATCCCGGATGTCGTAGGCAGCGTCATAGACAGCTCTACCAAGAAAGGTAAAGGTTGCCTCGTCAATAGGACCGGCAGAGAAACGATTAAAGAGCTCCCCATCGCGTAAAAAATAGTATTTGCCTTCTAGCTGTGCAGTATTGCGCTGGTGGGTGAGCTCGCCATCATGAAATAGTGAGGCCCCATTTTTTATGATGTTGTAAGCCTTTACATAGCCCTCAAGCTCAAGATCTTCGCCAATATTGACGATACTCCATGACAATGCTGAAGCCAGAGTGGCACTCATGAAAATAATTATTTTGGTGATCTGCCTGCGATACATAAGCATGTAGCGAACCTCGATAACAAAGTTGTTATTTTTAAGGGTATATTTTTAGGAATTGCACAGAGACTTAATTGTTAAGCCTCTGTGCTGTAAATAGATAACTAACGGGGCTTAACGTCGACCGCTAATCATGCTCCGCAATGAATAGAATTGTTTGGCACGGGCTGCTGTAAATTCTTTTTTATTAGTGAAGCAATGGGTCATCGTCGCGTGGGGTTTTTTGGCATTAATATCGACTTGACCCAAATGCAAGAATACATGGTGGCCCACACTTTTAGAAAAATCCTGCTTAATATAAGAGGCTTGCTGCGGTGGCTCTTTATCGTAGTCATCGGAGTATTTAAGGAAGTGTTGATTCATTCTTAGTAATTGATCATCTTTTTTATCGAAGGCAAACATCCAATGTGTCCAATAGGTTTCAGCATCGACAAAAATAATCCGTGCACTATAGGGGTGGTCATCGCTTTTGGGTTTGACTAGAACGACGTGGGTGTCGCGTACTTCCCAGCGTGCCTTATGAGGAACCCATTGACTAGGCCCGCCAAACTCAGGATTGGTCTTAACGTTAATCGTTGCCAGTACTTTTCGCTTACCTAAATAAGTCCAGTTGTTTTCGAAAATCTTTCCACCAAAGCCCATGGAATCTTCACGGATCATATCCATACCCATCAATTCACCCGTTCGCTCCGAAGCCAACGTACGACGCGGTTTACGCTGGGCGGGCATGTATAGCCAACCTGAGTTTTCCCGATGATGGTCGACGTAGCGAATGGACATATCTTTGGCACCGGCCATATCACGCGGCGAACGGAACTCCATAATTTGCTTACTTTTCACATCTTCATAACCCGGTACCAAACTATGATCGCCCCGTGCATAGGTAGCATTTGTCGAGGTATATTCCATCACTCTATCAAGCTTGCCGTCCTCACTACGCAGCCACGTCACCATGGGCATATCGTAATCATTCGAGCCTGGACGCCACAGCATATTCCATATCACTTTTTGACCCGCATAGGGGTCGTCAGCATTGATCTCCTTGAAGGGAAAACCACCCCCGGTAAAATCAATTAAGGTGCCGCTTTCATCCAGCTTATAATCACGGGACATTTTCTTACCCCAGTCATCAGGTACGCCGTACTGTCTGGTGGCTGCGATCTCCATATCCATATCATCGAAGAAATAGTATTTCCATGCAGCTTGGGGAATAAGGGCTTCGAGTATGCTTTCCCTGTCTTTTTCTGAGAAGTGTTGCCCCGGCACAGCGCTTTGCGTTCCTGGGCGAGAATTATTAATCCAGTCGCGCAAGCCCTGATAACTTTGGTCTTCGTTTGCCTGCAATAACGCCGGCGTCCACAGAAACATAGTCGCCGCTAGCGCAGCTGATATCTTTGTAAAACGCTTTAGCCGGGATAAAATATGTTTTTTCATGATTCTCACTCCTTCGGGTTCTGAAGAAAAGATTAATGTTAAAAACGATGTTTCAATCCCTTGCCTGACGCTCGTCATCCTAAATTTAATAGTCGTGCACTAAGAAAAATCCGAGTCTTTTAACACGCTTCCCTACACACAAAAAAGACACTCAATCTAAGAACTTTCCTTAGCCGAGCCTGGAGATATCAAAATTTATTTATATAATAATAGTTTGATGCTATCTCGCTGGAAAAAAAATATCAAGCTCGGCGCACAAAATAGAAGCGGCCAACAGTGGTATTAAAATTGCCAACAGCCCATTTTACAAAATAGTTATTCGCTCTCTTGAATAGATTCAAGGAATTTTGCTAGTGCAAAGTATTGCATTCTGGCTTCAGACCCCGTGCTCTCTCTTCTAAAAACCTTCCCCCACACTGGCATTTGTCGAGAGCCATGCGCCTGGATAAGCTGATCTCCTTCAATGTATCTTTTTACCTGCGCAGCAGGGAAAACACCCCCATTAAGCGCACTGAGCTGAGTCAGGTTAGCAGGTGGCGACTTAAGGGCCTGACCTGCAGGGCCATCACCCTTTCCGGTCCACCCATGGCAGGAAACACAATAGCTCATATAGAGATCTCTACCCCAGTCAACCGTAGGGTTGTCATAGGCACCAGCCAACCCAACAGAAGGCAGTGCAAGCAGGGAGCTTACAAATATTATTGCAAAGACTGAATCGCGTTTAAATTGTCGTATTTTTTCAAAAAAATTTAACATAGATAAAATCATTTAATCTCCTTAAACCTTATTGTAGAACACAGTGCACAGCAGCCATGACTGGGGACAGGACTTGATTAAAAAGCCGCTTCCAGTGGTTCACCACCGAGCATAACGGCTCCGGCAGAATGATGAAAACCGCGCCGCGCATCAATCGCCGCCACAACGGCATGAATGTTTGCCATGCAGCGCTCCAGTGCATGACCCTGCATAAAGGCGGCGCGCGTACCCTTGGTATAAAGCAGGCTAATCATCTGCCGGGCGACATCACCGGCATAAAAACTCGACGAGTACATTTCTGCTTTCACTGCGTTGCTGACGCCCTCGCCGCTTTGCAGCCCTTCCCACACTGCGTCAAAAGCCTCGATGCTACCGGCGCGAATCGCACGCAAAGCCGCGCTGGCGTCGGCAATGGCGATTTGTGTTTCCGTTTGATCCTTTAAGGCTTTACCCGTTACCGAAGATACTTTAGCGGCAATTTCCACACTGGCAATTTCTATCGCACCCTGCAATATACCGACGGCTACGGCGGCGAAAATCGGCAGGGTCAATAAAGTCGGGGAGTGACGATACAAGGGCCTGTCGATCAGCGGCGCAGCACCCATGGAACAGGCCAGCACTTCGGGGACGAAAACATCAGTCGCCGTGGCCTGATTACTACCGGTGCCACGCATCGCTGCGGCATGCTGCCAGGTTTGGGCGATTTCCAGTTGTTCAGTGGGTACCAGGAAAATACGCACATCGGGCCGATCTTGCTGCAGAGGGCTGTTGCGGGGACTATCCCCTGCCATCACGATACCAGCCAGAGCACACCACTTGGCATCGTTGCAGCCTGTGACCACAGGCCACGAGCCGTTCAGGCGATAGCCACCATCAACAGGCGTCGCCTTTGCTAAGGCCACAGCTGAGAAACCGAAATTTTTATCCGGTTCGGCGAATAATGCATTGCGCTCTGTTTCTGGTAGTGCAGCCGCAAGCATGCAGGCGGGCATGGAGTTGACTATGTACCAGCTAACAGCCGGATCGGCAGCGCTAATTTCCACCGTGGCGCGAAATGCCTCGGAGGGTGTCACTTCCAGGCCACCCACCTCTTTTGGAGCAAACAGTCGAAACAGGCCCGCCTTGCCAGCAGCTTCGACAACGGGGCTAGCAAGTGCCGCCTGAACCTCACCCTCGCGGCGATGTTCGCTGATTAGCGGTTTTAAACTCCGAGCACTGGCTACTACTGGGGCTTCACTCATACATACCTCACTCCATTCAAAAAAGTTGATACAGCAATATCACACAATTTAAATATGTAAGCAAGTTGACGTTTTAAATGCGCACTCTGCCAGATGATGCTTTCTCACAGCACTAGTAACACACTCCCACTTACTCCAGATTGGCGCTACAGCTCAAAAAGCTTGCGGGCATTTTCACCCAACACTGCTCGCTGTAAGTGCTCGGGTAAATGATTAACACTCTGCATAATATGCTGGGGTGCCTCTAAATCCGCATCAATATGGGGGAAATCCGAACCCCATAAAATACGGTCTTCACCGACCAGTTCGAGCATGGAGCCAATAGTGCGCTCCTCGGGCTCGGCGACAAACCACAGGTTGCGGCGAAAATAGTCACTGGGTTTTTCCAGTTCGAGTTGTTTATCAAACGTGGAAAAGTGCTTATATTTTTCGTCCAGCCTGTCCATAGCGTACGCGGCCCACCCACAGCCCGCCTCAATAGCCACCAGTTTTAATTTTGGGAATTTATCAAATAACCCGTCCATGACCATCGCCATGCAGGCGGGCATCACCTGTGATGTGGCACCGAGGGCAAACGTGAAGGTGCGGTTGGCCGGGGTGTCGTACCAGTCGCCAACAAAGCCGGTCACTAAACGCCGGGTGCGGACGACAACGTGAGTCAGCAGCGGCACACCGGCCTCTTCAATACGCGCCCACAGTGGATCAAAATAACCGTCGGCAAAGGCTTTGCCATCGACCCGCTCGGGCGCCAGAAATACCCCTTTAAAGCCCTGTTTTAGCCTTATATCCAGCTCTTTTATGGCTTCATCAATATCCCGTAAATTGAGGTGGGCAGCAATCACCAGACGATCTCGGTCGGCGGCCTGAAAATCATAAACCCAGTTGTTATAGGCTCGGCAGTAGGCGTTGGCCAGTTTATTGTCGGGCACATCCCAGAAGATACCGATAGTCGGCAACACCAGTCCGGCGCTCAAACCCCACTGGTCAAAGTGCTCAATACGATCCGGGCCGTACATGCTGCCGGGTGGTGCACCATCGAGGTAGCTCAAAGTTGAGGTGGGGTCGAACGCCGCACGGCGATCCAGCTCTGCCCCACCCAGGGCGGCGGCGCAGTTGGGTAGTACAATTTTATTGTCGACGTAGAGCTGGTCGATGCCCTGGGCATTTTTTTCAAACTTAATGGCGCGATGCTGAAATTCTGCTTCGAGATAGTTCTCCCACAAATCCGGTGGCTCCAGCACATGAGCGTCGGCGTCGAACAAGAAAATATCGTTATTAAGGGCGGTACTCATAGGGCTTACTCTTTGCTCATCTAATGCATTTATTATTGTTAGCAGCTTGCTTTTAAACTGCTATTTGAGCTGCTATTAAAGCATTGATCGAGCACTTGTTTATTGACCGCTCGGTTCTCTCCTATCCTCCAGGCAAAGAAAAAACCCACAGCAAGACGCTGCTGTGGGTTTTAGTCACTCTATTCAATCACTCAGAACCCGACAGGCATTAAACACCGGCACGTGCGCCGTCAATACTGCCACGGATGATTTGGCCTGGTAGTGTATCGCTGGCCGGATTGAGCTGATCAACATTGTTGGCGCGCAATAACACACCGTTAACGACAACAGCTTCAATACCGCTGGCTTCTGAAATCAACCGGTCGGCGCCATTGGGTAAATCATTAATACGTTGCAGGTCACCGGCGCCAACAGTGTTGGCATCAAAAACTACGACATCGGCGGCAAGTCCAACTTCCAAACGCCCTCTATCAACAATATTAATCACCTCGGCAACACGGGAGGTGAGCATCCAAATGGCGTGCTCCAGTTCAATAGCGCCTTTTTCACGCACCCAATAACCCAGCAGATAAGTGGCATAGCAGGAGTCACACAACTGGCTGGCGTGGGCACCGCCGTCGGAAAGGCCGATCACGGTATTCGGATCTTTTAATAGCTTTTCAACTTCGACCTCGTCGTAGTTACCGATGGGGCTGCGAATGCGCAAGCCAAAGTCACTTTCAAGCACCATATCCAGCAGTGTATCGACCGGGTCTTGACCACGGCTTTTGGCGATATCAAACAGTTTTTGCTCTTTTAACGAGGGGTCAAGGGGGTATTCTGAAATCACCGTGTCGTGCCAGCCGCCGAGTACCACTGACTTGCCAGTCAGTACTTCAGCTTTAAATTCAGCGCGAAATTTTGGATCGGCATAGATTTTTCTACGCCCTTCTAAATCAGCCTCGGACACCGGTTTAAAGACAGCCATGCTTTCGAATAGAAAAGGCGCTTTCATATTCATATCAAAGCTCAGTGAGCGGGGGCTTACCTGGGGAAAGACGCGCGCGCCATTGGCATTGATTTCAGCCGAGCGGGCCAGTTGCTCATTGTGGTCGCCACCACCCAGACTCACCCCCTGGAGCAAGGCAGTCCAGGTGACATTACAATCTGCGACTTTGGACATTTCGGCAAATTGGTCATGCAGCACGTCAGTACCGATGGTCGATTGAATAATGCCCTGCTTTTCTTCGCCAATTACTTTGACGATTTCAAGAATTTCATCTTTGTAATTCGCCATACGACTGGGTACCGGTTTGCCGCCGGCACCGACATGGGTTGGCGCTTTCGAGGTAGCAAAACCAATCGCCCCGGCCTGCAGTGCATCGCGAACGATCTCGCGCATTTCCTTCACTTCGCTAACGGTGGCCTCGCGCTCGGTAGAGTCATCACCCATCACGTAGAGCCGGGTCGGTGTATGACCAATCAGTGCACCGACATTAATCCCGACACCCAGGTTTTCGAGGGTTTGCATATATTCGGGAAAGGTCTCAAAGGGCCAGTCACTACCCAAGCCTGCTCGCATAGAGTCTGCATCCATGCCCTCGACACCTTCGAGGGTGCGAATAATCGTATCCTGATCTTCCTTTCTCACCGGGGCCACACCAAAACCACAATTACCCAGCAGCACGGTGGTCACGCCGTGCCAGGGGGAAATGGTCATCATTTGGT
Source organism: Gammaproteobacteria bacterium (assembly GCA_018069465.1). GTDB lineage: Bacteria > Pseudomonadota > Gammaproteobacteria > Pseudomonadales > Porticoccaceae > Reddybacter. The sequence continues at coordinate 62,243 of JAGPUW010000004.1, forward strand.
CCCACAGCACCTGGGCATCGTAGTGGGTGTGATTGTCGATAAAGCCGGGGCAAACAATTTTACCGGTGGCATCAATGGTTTGTTTCGCCGTGCCGGGCACATCGCCGACGGCGACAATTTTGCCATCGACGATACCCACGTCGCCTTGATAGCGTGGCGTATTTGTACCGTCAACAATAGTGCCACCGCTTATTTTCATATCGTATTTCATAGCTTTCACCTTATTTTTAAGCAAAAAAAACCCGATGCATTGAACACCGGGTTTTTTGTTTACATCATCAACTCAGAGCACTTATGCCGGAATTTTATCAATCGGCAAGTTGTAGCACTCAATGATGTTGTCGCGCATGATCCAACGCTTCTGCTCAGCGGATAAATCAACCGTATGCTTCTCTACCAGCTCCTGAGACCAGGGCCATGTCGCATCACTGTGGGGGAAGTCATTTGCCCAAACCAGCTTCTTCGGGTTCATTAGGTTGGCCACTTTAAAGGCAACCCAGTCATCCTGGAAGGTCAACCAAACGTGATCATTCAAGTAATCACTGGGCATTTTTTCCAGGTTCTTACCACCACCCAGCCACAAACCATGGCGCTCGTAGGCGTGATCCATGCGGTAGGCGTAGTGTGGCAACCAACCGGCGTCGGCTTCTGCGGCGATGAACTTCAGCTTGGGGTGACGATCAAAAATACCGCCGAGAACAAACAAGCCCATCACATCCTGTACACCACGAATGATATTCAGGAAGCCGTTGATCTTGTTGCCACGGGCCATCAGCACTTCGTCAACCGAACCGCCTTTAGAGGTCAGGATGTGGAAAGACAGGGGCATTTCCAATTCTGCAGCACAAGCCCATAAAGGGTCGTACATGGGATGGTCGTAGTCTTCGTGCTGGGGGTTACCCGGCATCATAATACCGACAAAGCCCTTTTTCTTAGCGTCTTCAATGTCTTTGATAGACTGCTCAACCGACTCGCAAGAGGTTTGGCCTAAACCAAACAAACGACCTTCCGGTGCATCGGCAATATAGCCCTGCAGCCATTCGTTATAGGCGTGCATGCAAGCTGTTTTGTAAGCAAAATCGGGGTGGTTACACAGCGCCATACCGACTGAAGGATAAATAATTTCAGAGACCACACCATCGCGATCCTGGTCGGCAACGCGGCACGATGCATCCCAGCCACTTCTATGCAGTGACTCAAAGGTGCAACCTTCACGCTGGCCAGCCAATTCTTCAGGGGACATGCCTGCAGCGGCTACTAATCCCAAAGGAATCGTTGAATCCATACCGGGGATGATGTAGATATCGTTGCCAGCAGCATCTCTTTGTATCGTCGGTGCTCTGTCCCTGAATTTAGGGTCGATAAAATCGGTATAGCAGTTTGCAGGCTCAACAATGTGAGAATCTGCAGAAATAAATCCAAAACCCATGCTACTCATAGTCTCTTACTCCGCTCCATCAGTAGGAAAATCAAAACTTGTGTTTAAAAAAACAGATCGTATCTGGGCTCTTAAAGCGCCCAGATACCTCTAGATCAAGGCTGGCGTTACCATGAGGGAAATAATAGTTACCCGCCGTTAACCTGAAACGCATTAAGCAGGGTGTTGACATAAATTGCAAGCCCGATTTATGTCAACACTGACCAGCTTTGCCTTATCCGTATTAACAGGCGACTGCACCACCATCGACGACCATGGGGTGACCGGTGACAAACGAGGCCTGATCGGAGCACAACCACACGGCGGCTTCACCAATTTCTGCCGGCGCACCGAAGCGGCCGATAGGTTCAAAACCGAGCATCGCCGCTTCCATTTGTGGCTTGGCTTCAAACATGCGCTCGAGCATGGGCGTGCGGATCACTCCGGGGCACACCGCATTGACGCGAATATTTTTGGTGCCGTATTCCAGAGCAGCCGTCTTGGTCAAGCCGACCACACCATGCTTGGCGGCAACGTAAGCACCGGCATTCTTGGAGCCAACTAGCCCGGCAATAGAGGCGGTGCTGACGATGGCGCCGGGGCTTTTCTGCTCGAGAAACTGGAGGATTTGATATTTCATACACAGAAATACGCCCTTCAAGTTGACGTTGTAATTAAAGTCAAAGTTCTCCTCCGTGCACTCGTGAATGCGCGTCCAGTCACCTTCCACGCCGGCATTGTTATAGGCGCAGTCGAGGCGACCGTAGGTGGCTACCACTTGCTTGATCAGGTTTTCCACATCGGCTGCTTTAGACACGTCACAGCGAACGAAAACGGCCTCACCACCGGCCTGATGAATGAGGCTGACCGTTTCCTGACCACTCTCTTCCTGCAAGTCAGAGACCACCACTTTAGCGCCTTCACGGGCAAAAATTTGCGCGGCAGCACGGCCAATACCACCGGCGGCACCGGTCACGACAGCGATTTTATCTTGCACAATTCCAGACATAATATTCTCCTTTAATTCATCGTTAATTAGAAAACTGATAAAAAGTTGCGGGCACATTGTGACGAAGGGAGTGAACAGGCGCAAATAGACGAGGCCGGTATGGCAGAGGCGAGATAGTTTATATCGAGGGTAATTTAAGCACGCAAGGGAGTGCTCACAGCCTCAGCAGACACCATTAGGGCTAAAAGCGAGTGCGTGGATTGCCTTATTTTGAGGGCCATTCATGCACACTGTTGGCGCCCACTATTCGCTCCCACAGTGGCTGGTCTCCACGCAGTTGCGGCCCCTATCTTTTGCTCGATAGAGGGCGGTATCGGCGGCATCGACCAGGGCATTACCACTTTTGCAGGAGGACAGGTCGGCCAGGCCAACACTAAAGGTACAGGCAAATTGCCCCGACTTGCAGCGGTGATTGATAAGGGAAAACTGCTCACGCAGGGCCTCCATCAACTCTCGGGCCGCCGCAATGGAGGTGTCGGGCAGAATAACCGCAAACTCCTCCCCCCCGTAACGGCCGACGATGTCGGACTTGCGCAAACGCTGGCTCAACAGGCGGGACACATTTTTAATCACCTCATCACCGGCCAGGTGACCGAAGCGGTCATTGATGGTTTTGAAGTTGTCGAGATCAATCATCGCAAACGTAAGGTTCGTATCCTGTCGCAAGCTGCGGCCCAGCTCAGTCTGCAAACGGGTTTTCAGGGTCACGTGGTTGAGCAGTCCGCTGAGGGTGTCGAGTTGCATTCGCGAGCGCAGTTTGCGGAAGCGACGAATACGCATTGTCACCACGGCACTCAAATGTTGCGCGCTAATCGGTTTTTTTAAAAAATCGTCGCCGCCTAGCTGCAGTGCCTCCATTTGACGACTGATACTATTTTCGGTCGATAGAAAGACAATGGGAATACTGATCCACTCCACTTTTTGCCGTATTACCGCCGCCGCTTCCAAACCTGAACACTCGGGCATATTGACGTCCATCAGTATCAGGTCGGGCTGAAATTCCGACACCAGGTTGATCAGGCTTGAGGCATCTTCGACCAGCACCACCTCCATCCCCACAGCCTGTAGTATCACTGCATAGTTCTGCGCCAGCAGCACTTCATCGTCCATGATCACCACTCTGTAGGGCAGGTCGTCCCACCACAGGCCCACGGTGTCCAGGCTGTCGAGCAGCTCGCTAAAGTCGAGGGGTTTGGTGAGATAGACCTGCCCGCCCGCCCGTGCGGCGGCCAGACGGGCAGTCCAGTCGTCACGGGCTGAAATAAAGATCAGCGGTTTTTTGTCCTGTAAGGTCGAGTGGTAGGCTTTGGCCAGTCGGGTCCCGGCCAGCTCGCCCTCGGGCAGGTTGAGGTCGACGATCATCGCCGCCGGGCAGTACTCGGACAAAGCCTGCTCGGCACTGTTCGCATCGTTGAAAACAGTTACATCGTAGCCATAGCGCAGCAAGTGCTCTTCAATTTCAGCGCCCAAAGCCAGGTCGTCTTCGACGATATAAACCGTTTGTCCCGGTGGTGGCACCCGCAGCGGTAAAACGAATTCGGTCGCCAGTTCGCTGCTGTCGGGTAATCCGCTATCGACCACTGTCGCTATATTTTCGAGCAGTGCCGATATAATTTGTCTATCGGTAGTGGTGAACTGGCGGACATCATCCAAGGTGGCAAGCACCGACTCCAGAGCCCTGGCTTCATCGCTGAGTGCCGCATAGCCAAACGTACCCCCCGACCCCGCCAGCTGGTGCACGCGATTTTTCAGCCCCCGGAAGGCCTCGGCCGTTTTATCAACACTGAGACCGGACAGGCAGTCCTGCCACTGCTCTTTAAGCAAGGCCAGCTTGCCGGGCAATTGCTCAATGTAGCTGCGGCGTAAAGCGGCTATTTTTTCCAGCTTTTTATCGCGCTTGCGCTCAGCAATTGCCACGAGAAAGCAACTCCCGGATTTGCTCAGGTAGAGCCATAGGGTCAAACGGTTTGGCAATTACCTCTAAAGCACCTAGGGCGAGAAAGCTCTCCACTTCCCTGGGCTGAACCTTTGCCGTTAAAAAAGCAACGGCCGTTTCAGCCAGGCCAGGTAACTGGCGCAATTGCCCCAAGGTGCTGGGGCCATCCATGCCGGGCATCATCACATCGAGCAAAATTAAATCCGGAGCAAAGGCGACAACTTGCTCAAGGGCCTCTTGCCCGCTGGCACAAAACAATAAGTCAAAACCCTCATCTTCAAGGGCAAATTCGGCCACCTCGCGAATATCGGCCTCATCTTCCACATACAGAATGCGCGGCGCTGAAGTGTTCATTCTTTTGGCCTCCGCTGATTTAACACCCGCCTGATAGCCATCACCAGCTGCTCATTGCTCACCGTGGCCTTGGTCAGCGCGGCATCGATATGTTGTGCCAGTATCTTGTCGGGCTCTTTGCCAGAAAAAACCACCACCGGCGCTTTGCCAGCCAGACTATCGAGCAGCTCAGCGCCCTGGCCATCGGGCAGGGTGAGGTCGAGAATCACCAGGTCAAAATCCTGCTCTTGCAAACAGGCCCGGGCTTGAGTCAGCGTCGTCGCATAGTGATATTGACCCATGCCAGCGACCATTTCGCCGACCACCTGAACCACATCCAGATCATCCTCGACATGCAAAATTTGGTACTCACCATCACCTTGCAGGGCGTGGAGGAGGGCCTGGGAAAGACGCAGTTCATCGATTGGCTTTTGCAGCCAGTCGATGACGGCCAGGGCCTCATTCTTACCCTTGTCGGCGTTCTCGCCAATATTGGCGGAGACCACAATTACCGGTAAAGTACTGGTGCCGGGTAGTGCCCGCAAGTCGCGCAGCAGGCTGATACCGTCGGTATCGGGAAGCGTTAAGTCCAACAGCATGAGCTGATAATCACGCTCTGCCAACAGAGTTTTTACCGCCGCCCCGGTGGTCGCCGTGTCGCTGACCAGGCCCTGATCCATCAGCAGGGTCGAGAGAATAAAAGCTACATCCAGATTGTCTTCACAGATCAGCGCTCGCGGGTAGTCCTGGTGATTATCCGCACGCACAATGTCCTGCCATTCGGGTAAATCAAAATAAAATGTACTGCCGCTGCCGACCTTGCTTTCGAAACCAATCAAGCCCGAGTGGTGTTCGACAATGGCCTTACTCACTGCCAGACCCAAACCGGTGCCCCCCTGTTGGCGGGTATCGGAGGCATCAGCCTGGGCAAAGCGGGCGAAAATTCTCGCCTGAAATTCTTCGGGGATGCCCGCCCCCTTGTCGATCACCGCAATGCGCACGCGACCATCAATGCTCTTACTGAGGTCAATTGAAACCCTATCCCCTGAGGGGGAGAACTTGATCGCATTGGATAACAAGTTGGCGAACACCTGGAGCAGGCGGTTTTCATCACCCAGCACAAAGATTGCGTCCCCCTCCGTGGGTTGTAGATGCAGATCTACCTGGTAATTTTTGGCATAACTTTCGTTTTCCAACAGGGCGCGCTCGGCGAGAGCATGAATATCGACCACCCGCAGCTCGAAGCTCATTTCACCCGCTTCGATTTTTTCCAGATCGAGAATGTCATTGATTAACAAGGTCAAACGCTCGCTATTGCGGTTGGCCGTGTCGAGCATTTTCTTGGCTTTCGGCGATAGCGAAGCAGATTCCTTGCCCAGCACAATGCCCAGCGCCCCGCGTATCGAGGTCAGTGGTGTGCGCAATTCATGGCTGACGGTGGAAATAAATTGATTCTTTAAATTCTCGACTCTTTTGCGCTCGGTGACATCACGCATAATGGCGGTGTACAGGCGCTCACCGCCGATCGTCATTTCGCTGACCGCCACCTCGAGGGGGAAAACCTCACCACTTTTACGCAGACCTTCGACTTCACAATAGGGACTAGTTAGCTCTCCGTCAGGTCTTTGTAACAGCACACTTTCATCAAGGGGAGAAGTCAGCAAGCGCTGCAGGGGCTGGCCAATCAGCTCCGCCGCCGAGTAGCCGAATATTTTGGTCACGGCGGCATTAATGGATTCGATCAGGCCTGTAGAGCTAACGGTGATAATGCCATCGATCACATTGTCGACAATAGCGCGCATGCGCTCGGCTTTTGCTGCGAGATCGGCCCGGATCAGATGGGTGGTAATTTCATTGCCCGCCCACTCGGCAAATAGTTGCACCACCGCCTTATCACCGGCCGAGAACGCCTGGGTATTCGTCGCTTCGGAAGAAAAACACAGGGTGCCATAAGCCGAGCCGTGAACTGAAATTCGCGCGCCCAGATAACTGCCTTTACTGGGTAGAATTTGATCGGGCGTGAAACCCGGTTCGGCCTCGCCAACATCCTCAATAGCGATGGTTTTACCTTCGGCCCAGGCTCGCCCGCAAAACCCGGAACCGAGAGCACATTTGTCGCCCCTGCCAGGAGAGCCCTCTGGCCCAACGACATATTCAATATGGCAGTGCTGGCCGTCAATGCGAGTGATCAGCCCCAGCGGCATCTCAAAGCACTCTGCGCCTATGGCCAGGCCTTCCAGTATTTTCTGCTCCAGGCTCAACTCGTGTTTCGAAGCAATAGCGTAGAGGTCAACCACTGCCTTCGAGTTTTTTTCCGTGTTTTCCGTCGCTCGTTGAAAATCCTGCCGTAGATGTTCCGTATCAGGCTGGCCTTGCTCTGCCTGCTCACCCATATTCAATGTCCACTGATGGTTATTATTTTTAATTGAGTGTAGCCTAATATTTAAAGCTTAGCCGTGTCCGGGAAATTAGCTGTGTCCTGCAAAGTTGATCAGACAGAAAACCCTTACGCACAATAAGTTCAAGGGGGGAGCGATCGGGTTGAGCGCTAAAATAGCTGACCGGATCACAACCCGAAGCGGCAATATTTTCGGTGCTAACATTCACCTTGTCCAAGCCCGCCTTGACTATAAACAGCCATAATAGAGCCAGAAAACCACGCCCACAGAGGCCCATCGAAAGCCCCTAAAATTTGGCCTTTACTGCGCGAAGCTACCACCATCGACAGACATTGAATGACCGGTCACAAAGGAAGCTTGGTCCGAACACAACCACACCGCCGCCTCGGCTATTTCTGAGGGCTTGCCCAGCCGTCCAACGGGCTCCATTTTTCGCATCGCTTCATAGCCCTTCTCCGATCCCTTGACGATGCGATCGAGCATGGGCGTTTCGATGGCACCCGGACACACGGCGTTGACTCTAATATCTTTTTTAGCAAATTCAAGCGCCGCCGACTTGGTCATGCCAATCACACCGTGCTTGGCGGCCACATAGGCATTGCCCCTTGGCACACCCACCAATCCAGCCAATGAGGAGGTGTTAACAATGGCACCCGCCGAGCCCTGGCGCAGAAACTGCTCAATTTCATATTTCATGCACCACCAGACACCTTTCAGGTTGACGGCGATATTCAAATCAAAATTTTCCTCGGTGCAGGTAATCGTCGTCGCCTGAGTGTCACCCTCGACACCGGCGTTATTAAAGGCCGCATCCAGTCTGCCATAAATGTCCACCACGCCCTTGATCAAGGCTTCGACCTCTGGCCCTTTAGAGACATCACATTTGATAAAGCTCGCCTCCCCTCCCGCCTGCTTAACCAGCGCAACGCTTTCCTCTCCACCGCTGACATTGATATCAGAGACCACGACTTTGGCGCCTTCTCGGGCGAAAATCAGCGCCGCCTCACGGCCAATACCAGAACCGGAACCGGTAATCATTACCACCTTATCGTTCATTTTTCCGCTCATAAATTACTCCCGCTAAATTAAGTGAATTTTAGAGCCTGCCACGCTAAGCGCCCACCTCTGATGTGTCAACCAAGGTCATTTTTATTACACCGCATTGCAATACAGGCTCCTGGTCAAAATTTTGCCGTTGCTTAGCCCCCTCTCCCACGCTATCTTGCAGCGCTGATTGACCTTAAATCACACAACATTCAAGATCACACCGAAAATAAGAAAGGAGAAAAACTGTGAGTATTGCTGGATTAGACGACGACCTACTGTACGAAAAGAAAGGCAAGCTGGCCTACATGACGTTTAATCGCCCGTCGGAGATGAACTCAATTACCCCCAAAATGCTGGAGGATCTCGACCGTATTGCCGATGATTTCAATAACGACAATGAATTATTGGTACTCATTGTCACTGGGACGGGGGAGCAATCCTTCTGTGCCGGTGCCGATTTAAAGAAGACCATCACCAAGTTGACGGAGGATGCCGAGCAGGGCGGGCGTTTTATGAAAGACCCGAGCAAGCGCTTCTTCCACGGTGTTTTTAAGCCCATCATCGCCGCTGTCAACGGCTTTTGCCTGGCCGGCGGTACAGAAATTTTGCAGGGCATGGATATTCGTATTGCGGCTGAACACGCTCGCTTCGGGCTGCCCGAAGTGCACTGGGGCATTATTCCCGGCGGCGGTTCTCATGTGCGTCTGCCACGGCAAATACCCTACTGTCACGCCATGGACATCCTCCTCACCGGCCGCCAGATTACGGCTGAAGAGGCAGTGCATTTCGGCTTGATCAATAAAGTCGTACCGGCCGACCAGGTGATGGCCGAGTGTGAAAAGTACGCCAAAATGATTTGCGCTAACGGCCCCCTGGCCGTACAGGCTGCCAAAGAAGCCGCCATTAGCACTTATAACATGGGCTGGAGTGAGGCCTTTTCAACCGAAGCGGTGATTGCTGAGCGCATCTTCAAAACGGCCGATGCTGTTGAAGGGCCAAAGGCCTTTGCCGAAAAACGCGAGCCGGTCTATCACGGTAAATAAGCAGAGCCGGCAAGACGCTACTCAGCGTGGGACGGTGGCAGCCCTACAAAGCTACCGTCTACCCTGGGGTGGGCGATATCACGCTAAAGTCACTTTCGAGAAAAGCTATGTCAAATAAATGCATCGGTCCCGACAAGATAGCCGCCGTCAGCCTTAGTCTGGTGCTATTATTTTTCATCACCTGCAACAACGCCTTTGCCTCCGCTGTCTACAAGGTGGATGTCAAAAAGAAATTACACGGCAGTAAAATTTTTGCCGAAATTAATAAGCTGAATGTCCCCGGCTCAATCACCATTCTTAAGTTATCCAATTTCGGTACTCAAACCGTCGGCTGCAAAGCCACCTTTGATCCGCGTATCGATCAGAAACAAACCTTCAAAAGAATACTAAAACCCAATACTGACGTGTCTATTCGCCACTCAACGTCCCGCCCCCCGAATCGAGTGAATATCAATCTCGACTGTCGACCCTTGCAAAAAAAATCTGCAACAGACACTTAAGGCGGGGCTGGAGATCAGCTAAAAGAGGCTACCTCGCACCGGGATAGCGGGGGCAAAAGCCCCCGTTTTCATCCCCGGTATTATTTGGAAAGCTCGGCTGGAATAATCTGCTGCACCGCCTTTTCTGTCGATAAATAAATCCTTTCCTCCCCCAGCCGTTCATAGAGCTGGGTGCCGCAGAGTCTGTCCAGCACAGGCCCTTTCACCTCTGCCAAATGTAAGCGCACCCCCGATGACGACAGCTCCTCCTCTATGGTCTCCAGCATTTCAAGACCGCTGGTATCCACATAGGCGACACCGGAAAAAATCAGCACCACATCGGTAATTTCACTGTCGAGCACCAGGTTATGCAGATCTGTTTCAACGCGGGGTGTATTGGCAAAATAGATATTTTCATCGATTCTAACCAATAGTAGCTGCGGCCAGGTTTCCACCCGGTGGCGATGGATATTGCGGTAGTGCTCGGTACCGGCAATACGCCCAACAACGGCGATATGGGGCCGACTGGTGCGGTACAGAAACAACACCAGTGCAAGGCCAACACCCAGCATCAAACCGTGCTCAATGCCAAAGGCAAGCACCCCCACCAGAGTCACCCCCTGGGCAATACCGTCGCCCTTGTCATAGGACCAGGTGTGCTTTAAGCCTTTAATATCAATCAATTGCCACACGGCAACCACGATAATGGCCGACAGCACGGCTTTAGGCAGGTTCTCCAGTAAGTCCGTGAACAGGAAAGCCGCCAGGCCCACCAAAGATGCCGTAACAAGCGCCGCCATCTGGGTGCGCGCACCGGCGTCAAAGTTAACCATGGAGCGGGAAAAGCCGCCGGCGACGGGCATTGTGCCCGCGCAGGCCGCCGCCACATTAGCCAGACCGAGTGCTCTAAATTCCTGATCGGGGTCTATTTTCTGTCGGCGCCGAAAGGCCAGAACTTTGGCCACGGAGATGCTCTCAACATAGGCAATAACGGCAATCATTAGCGCTGCCGGAAGCAGTTCAGTCCAGCCCTGCGCCTTCATAAAGTCGAAGCTCGGCATGGGGAGGCCCTGCGGAACCAGCCCCACCACAGCGATGCCGAAGCGCCCATGAGCATCTAGCAACGAGGCAAGTAATATCGCTGCAATCACCACGAATAAAGGTGCGGTGCGCCCAAGAATGACAGCACTTTGCTGCTTCATACCCATTTTAGTCAGTGCCACAACCAAAGGTTGACGGGCGAGGATCAAAAGCACGACGCCAGCGCCACCAAATAGGGCCGCCGCCCGGTTGTAAGTGTGGATATTATCGAACAGGGTTTGCAGCAGCACTGTAAAACTCACCCCCCTGGGTACGCTAATACCCGTCAGTGCCGCTAGCTGCGTACCGACGATAAAAATCGCCGCCCCCGTGGTAAAACCAGTCAGTACCGGATGGCTAATAAAGTTAGTCAACCAGCCCAGGCGCAAAAAGCCCATCCCCAGCATAATAAAGCCAGTAAGGGCGGAAAGAATTAATGCCCCGGTCAGATATTTATCGGGGTCGCCACCGGCATAAGGCACCAGCGCAGCGGCAACCATAACGGCGGCCACCGCGACCGGGCCAACGGCCAGAGCCCTGCTGGTGCCCGTAAACGCATAAATAATCGGTGGCAAGACGCTGGCGTAAAGACCGACTTCGGGCGGCAAACCCGCTAGTAAACTATAGGCCAGGGCCTGGGGAATTAAGAGAATAGCGGTAATGGTACCGGCGAGAAGATCCTGACTGAATCCAGCCCTGTCAGCCTGTTTGATATCACCAAGCAAGGGGAAAAAGCGCGTGTAGACAGGCTTTTTTGAAGAAAGCTTTTGATTCACGAGAAACCCCAATCCTTTATATTAGTGCCTTATTATATATGTCTTTAAGAGCTATAGATATTCGATTATATTATATAGTGCATTTTCAGCCAAACCTCCACCCGCTCCATCGCCCAAGCTTGCAACAAGAAAGTCTTTGCTCAGAACGATATGATACCTGTCTTAATTGATCTGAGAGAAATAACACGCTAATGACCGATCTCACTAATATTGTTGCCGACCTGCGCGCCGAGGGCGACGAACTCTATCAATTCCTGCTAAGCCTGGACGAGAGCGACTGGTCTCGTGCCACCACCTTCAAATCCTGGACCATCAACGATGTTGTTGCCCACCTCTACTTTGGCGACTATCTGGGCGTCACCTCGCACCAAGACGGACAAGCCTTCAAACGTTTTATGGCAGAAGTACAGAGCTCAGGGCTGACACTGGCAGAATTTACCCGCCAATGGCTCGACAAGCTCAGTGGCACTGAAATGCTGGAGCGATGGCGAGGACTGTTTTTAGAAATGTGCGAGCTGTTTGCCGCCAGCGATCCGGGCTTGCGACTGACCTGGGCAGGCCCCGATATGGGCATACAGATGTTCGCCACGGCTCGATTAATGGAAACCTGGGCCCACAGCTGGGCAATTTACGATTTACTGGGAGCCCCGCACAAGCAAAATGACCGCATCAAACACATAGCCACCATCGGCGTAAAAACCTATCAATGGACTTTCGTTAATCGCGGTTTGACCCCACCCGGACCGCCGCCTCATATCAGTCTGCGTGCCCCTTCTGGGGAGCGCTGGGAATGGAATGCCGAACAAGGCGACAATAACATCAGTGGCGACGCCGTAGAGTTTTGCCAGGTCGTGACTCAGGTGCGCAACATCGCTGACACGAGACTCAAGCTAAACGGAGATGCCGCACAACAATGGATGAGTATCGCGCAATGCTTTGCTGGGCCAGCGGAGGAACCGCCGGCAAAAGGGCTGAGAACAGCCTCGAAATAGATCTAATCGGAACAAGCCTTATCGAGGCAGAGCTGCTCTAGTAGGCCGCAAAGAATTTTAAAAAAAGCGCCTTAATAAAGACGCCGGTACAGTAGCGGCAGTAAGACTCTGCCGCTAACACCCCCTATTGTTCACCCTGGTAAGCATTAGAAGGGCAACCCAGGCAACGGACAAACGTAGCCTTCGCCGGCCCTATCACCAGGGCGTCTGTCGCCTCTTGAACATTGCCACCCAAGGCAGAGAAAGGCAGAGCAACCAGCCAGATCACTGAACCCACAATAGTCGTTGCCAATAATACCGGCCGACCAACGAGTAAATCAGCGGCCATATCAATGCCACTGGGCCCGTGGGGGTTCGCTTCATGGCTCCAGGCTGGCTGGCAAAGAAGCAAGGCTGCTGTCATTGTTAGAGCACGCAATAGCTTCATATTTTTAATCATTTCCAGTGTCACAATCAGCTCCTCCAGGGGCTTTGCATGCGAGGAAAAACCTGCATGCCAGTGTTGTCCATTTTGTCCTGCGATATCCGCATCCGGCTAAACTGATAGCGGAAGGCTAAAGCAAGTTGGGCACCAGTATAGGACCAGCATCTGCAAAAACAAACAGCACCGGTACTGGCCTGTGACGAAGATCAACTTAGCAACAGCCCTCACACCGGTAATTCAGCAGACGGGTAATTCATCGGAGCACATCCCAGTTGACGTGCACGTCAATACAAGACACCCTTGTCTAATGATGACACTCGATGAAATTCGCAGGGCCCTCGACACTCGCCAACATAAGCCCGCCAAATTTAAAGCCGTATCAAACCAGGCTTCGGTGGCGATGATCCTTTGCGATGGCAAAGACGATCTGGAAGTCTGTTTTATCCGTCGCGCCGAGCGAGTTGGCGATCCCTGGTCGGGACAAGTCGCCTTTCCCGGCGGCAAGGCCGATAGCAGTGATAGCGATGCCCATGCTGTCGCGGAGCGAGAAACACATGAGGAGGTCGGCCTTAAACTGAAGCCCGGCCACCGCGTAGGTCCCCTGCCCACTCGGCAGGTTGCCACACGCAACATGGTGTTATCGCCCTTCATTTATCACATTGGTAGCGATGAAAAAGCGACAGTCTTTGCCCGTGAGCCGGACGAAGTTGCCCATGTGTTCTGGGTGCCCATGCGCCACTTGTTCAAGCAAAGCTCCGCAACAGAGCTGGAATATCCAATCGGTGGCTGCGGAATGACTTTCCCCGGTATTCGCTATGAAGAGGACGTTATCTGGGGCTTAACCCTTAGCGTACTGGAGAGTTTTGCACAGATTATGCGTCGAGAACTTCCCGTTTAGGGAGCTGGAAATACAATATTTGAGCAATAAAAAAGGCCGCAATTGCGGCCTTTTTTATTGCTAACCCTGTTTGCTTAGAATGGCAAACAGGGCTATTTTGGCTTTACGCCGTTTCGAGAGTAAAACCTTCATAACCCTTGGCGACAACTTCATCGCACTCCTCACGGTAAGTCTTGGTACCTGCCAGATAGGGCATAAAGCCACGTGGCTTACCTTCAATATTAGAACCGAGATACCAGGAGTTACAGGTTGGAGCGCTCATCATAGAGCCCTCTGCCGCCTTATTGACATGCTCGACCCAGGCATTCTGTGCTTCAAGTTCGGGCTCGATAGTTTTGATGTTGTTTTCCGCCAAATAGGCAATGCAGTTATCGATCCACTCGACATGCTGCTCGATAGAGTGCAGTACATTACTCACTACCGAGGGGCTGCCAGGGCCAGTCACAGTGAAGAAGTTGGGAAAGCCCACACTCTGCAGACCCATGTACATACGAGGCCCATCTTCCCATTGCTCGGACAGTAACTGGTTATCGCGGCCGCGAATATTCAGACGCTTAATGGTGCCCGTCATGGCGTCAAAACCAGTGGCATAAACCAACACGTCGAATTCGTATTCACCATTCTTCGTTTTAAGACCGGTAGCGGTAACTTCTTCAACCGGGTTGTCACGCAAATCTACAACGGACACATTATCCTGTTTGAAAGCAGAGTAGTACTCGGTATCAATCACCGGGCGCTTACAGTGCAGAGGGTAGTTTTGCGGTGACAGGGCATCGGCTTTTTGCTCATTGCCCAGGGTCTCATGCAGATATTCACGATACAAATCACAGGCTATTTCATTCGCCTCGGCATTGAAGTAAGTGTCCACATACAGGGTCAGCACATTGATGCCGAAGTCCTTGATTTCCTGCTTGCGCTGCTCAGGCGTGATGTCCAGAATTTTTTTGCTGGGCCTGGGTGTTGGCGCTGCACTGGGGTCTTTGGCTTTCTTCGGGCCGCGGTAGTTACAGATACCCATTTCGTTATTGCGCTGCTGCTCGCGAATGTCCTCGTAGTCAGCCTTGGCCTGGGCCAGGAAGTCAGGGTTCATTGGCGCGTTTTTAGCGGGAAAGGTGTAAACCGGGCTACGCTGGAAGGCGATAAGTTCTTTGGCCTGCTTGGCGATCTGCGGAATAGCCTGCACACCGGAAGAGCCACAGCCAATAATAGCAACGCGCTTACCGCTCAGATCAACACCTTCACGCGGCCATTGTGCCGTGTGGTAAACGTCGCCCTTAAAGGAATCAGCATTTTTGAAACCGGGGTAGTTAGGCTCGTTCAGGCAACCGGTCGCCATGATGCAATACTTGGCCTTATAAACGTCGCCCTGGTCAGTTGTCACCGTCCAGATATTTTCAGCGGCGTCGTAGATAGCATCCTTAACCTTGGTGTTGAATTTAATATCCTTACGCAGATCGAAGCGATCAGCCGTATGGTTTAAGTATTTTTCAATTTCAGGCTGGCCGGCCATCACTTCCGTCCAGTCCCACTCCTGCTGTAATTCGTCGGAGAATGAATAGGAGTACTCGATAATGGGCAGATCGGCACGGCAACCGGGATAGCGGTTCCAGTACCACGCGCCACCAACTCCGGAGCCGGCTTCGATAGTTTGAATTTTCATGCCTCTGTCATTCAGGCGCTTGGTCATATACAGACCCGCCATGCCCGCTCCGACAACAACGGCATCGAGTTCTATTGCTTGTGAATCACTCATAGTTTCCCTTCGTCATAATATTAATGGATATGGATGCGCATGGCATGCCTACAAACCATGACAATACGCCGACTAAAAATCGCACCAAATTATAAAGGACTTGGGGGAGAAAGCCCAATTGGCACCCGATAGCAGGCATGCACTAAACAGCCGCACAGGGTTTTTGAAAAGGGGCTAGCCACAAACGTGGCATTGATGAGGGGGGCAACAAAAAAGCCAGTGTCGATCGACACTGGCTTTTCAAGTACAACTGGCGGGTTTACAAATTGGCCAGCACGTTCTCAGCAGAGCTAACGGCAAAGGCACCACCCTCTTCGATGAAGGCCTGAGTCACTGTATTATCATCAACCACCAGTGCAAATCGCATTCCGCGTTTGCCCAGACCGCGGTCGGATAAATCCAGCTCTAGGTCGAGCGCCTTTGTATAGGCACCACTGCCGTCAGCCAGCATGGTCACTTTACCTTCGGCCTGATTTTGCTTGCCCCAGGCATCCATCACAAAAACATCGTTGACGGCCATACAGGCGATAAGATCAACACCCTTGGCTTGCAGGGCACTGGCCTGCTCAATAAAGCCTGGCAGGTGCTCTTTGGAGCACGTTGGGGTGAAGGCACCGGGAACGGAAAATAGCACGACTTTTTTTCCAGCAAAAAGGTCTTTAGTGCTATCAGAGCCGGGGCCATCGGCATTCATTACAGTAAAGCGGCCTTCGGGTAATTTATCACCTACTTGAATTGCCATCGTTATCTCCTTTTAATATGTCTTTTCTTAGTTGTTAAATCTGCTACCGAGAGGATTATGGCATTGCCCCTGTGCAGAGTCACTGATAATTACTATCATTAATACCCCAGTGTTTAGAGGGCTAAGTTGCCCTGATTAATGGCTCGACAGCGGCCACAGGCCCTGCACGGTAATCCGACAAAACTCTATGACTGACCCAAAACTACAACGGCAATTCGCGAGTTTCATTGAAAAAAATGCGCTTCCCGCAGCCTTTATTAACACCATAAGCGAGCACTATTTACCCCTCGCCCAATGGATTAATCAGCACCGCCCGCAACATCGCAGCTGGGTTATTGGCCTCAATGGTGCCCAGGGCACAGGTAAATCGACCTTGAGCGCGGTGCTAAAAATCATCCTCGAAGAGGATTACAACTGCAACACGGCAATCATTTCTCTCGACGACCTCTACCTGCCACGGGCCAGGCGAAAAGAACTCGCGCAAACGGTTCACCCCCTGTTACAAACCCGCGGCGTACCCGGCACCCATGACACCGAGCTTGGCCTACAGATATTGGATGCACTATGCGCCCTGCAGAAAAATGAAAGCCTGATGCTGCCCCGCTTTGATAAAGCCAACGATGATCGCCTGCCGCAAGCAGACTGGGAGGCATTCAAGGGCCCTGCTCAGGTCGTTATATTCGAAGGTTGGTGCCTGGGTTCTACTGCCAGCCCGAAACAAGAGCTGGCCAAGCCGATCAATGAACTGGAGGCAAATGAGGACAGGGAAGGCGTGTGGCGACACTACATCAACCAGCAGTTACAAACGGCCTATAAAGCGCTCTTCGCCCGCAATGAGCTGCTCATTTTCTTACAGGCACCCAACTTTGCCTGCATCCATCATTGGCGCTGGGAACAAGAACAAAAGCTAATGGCACGTTCAATACCGGGCGAAGCCACACAGGTGATGAGCGAAGCCGGTATCAGCCGCTTTATTCAGCACTTTGAACGCCTGACCCGCCAGAATCTTAAGCAATTACCCGCACTCGCCAACATCGTCATGACACTGGATAAGGCCCATCAAATTGTTCACTGCCACTACCAAAACCCCTAGGCAAGAAGTGAATAACACTCACTCACAAATTTCAGCCATAAAAAAGCCGGTAGTCCAACAAGGGCTTACCGGCTTTCAATATCGGCAGTTGTGCTGCCTGTTAGCGACGCAGCAAGGCTTTATTTATAAGCGACACCGATGCTGCCAATTGTTTCGCGAGTGACGATGGTTTTCATAATCTGCGCAGTACCATCACCAATTTGCAGTCCCATGACATCTATCATGCGCTGCATATGGGGCATCTCGTGACCCCAGCCGTAATGACCGTGTTGCACCAGGCACTCGTGAATAATATCGGTACCCCACTTGGGTGCCATCCACTTCACCATGGCGGCCTCTTTCGTGTGCGGTAAGCCTTGATCACGCAGAGCCAGACCCTGATAACACAAAGCGCGAACGGCGGCGAGGCGACTCTCGTGCTCGGCCAGCGGAAAGGTGGTGCCCTGAAACTTGGCCAGTGGTTTACCGAAGGCCTCGCGCTCCTGAATATACTGCCAGGTCTCGTCAACAGACGCCTGAGCACAGGCGAGGCATTGCAGGGCGATCAAGAAACGGCTGAGGTCGAAACCCGCCATCACTTTGGTAAAGCCCTCCCCTTCATTGCCGAGCAGGGCTGACGCGGGGATTTCCACATCGTCAAAGAACACCGAACCGCGGCCGACAGACGATGAACCGACATCATCAAAACGCGTGCAGGTAACACCGGGCAAATCGAGAGGCACTAAAAAGGCTGACACACCGTGAGCACCGGGGGTATCTTGATCGGTGCGCGCAAACAGTAAAGACATTTCAGCCTGAGCGCCGTAGCTGATGGAGGTTTTCTCACCATTGAGGATGTACTTATCACCCTTCTTCGTGGCTTTTACAATAAGATTTGCCGCGTCGGAACCACCGCGTGGCTCAGTCAAGCCCAGTTGAACAATCAGCTCTCCCGCCGCCATTTTCGGCAACACCTCTTCTCTCGTTTCAGCACTACCGTATTTTTCAATAACACAGCCAATTAAAGGCGTGGTCATGCAAATATAACTTAAGTTGATGTCAGCGTAGGCAATAGCCTCACAAATCACGCCCTGAACCATGCTTGAGGCGCTTATACCGCCATTTTCTTCGGCAAATATTGGCGCAATTAAACCCAGCTGACCCATTTTACGCAGCAGATCCCGGTCTAATACCTCATCTTTTGCACGCCCCATATAGCCTTCGGCCAGCTGTTCGCGGGCAAAGCGTTCGGCGGTGTCTTTAATAAAATTCTCTTCTTCACTTAACCACGGCAGGGTCATAATCATCCTCGTCTATTCACTTTCAATAATAACACCCGCCACTTTGCGGGCCGTAAGCACTTAATATTTGTTTTTACATAAAGAGCAAGCCAACAACCCTGCGTCTTTTTTAAACCGTCACTTAAAAATACAGAATTACGAATGGCGACTAAAGTTCTTCGCCATTTCTCGCAACTGAAATTTTTGAATTTTGCCGCTGGCGGTACGGGGCATGTCATTTATTATTTCGAGATGTTCGGGCAAATAGTTCTTTGCCAGTTGGTTTTCTAGCAGATAATCAATCATATTTTGAAAACTAAAGCTGACGCCTTCGCTTAATGTCACGAAACAACAGCCCAGTTCACCAAGGCGCTCATCGGGCATGGCAACGACGGCACAATCGACAATATCAGGGTGCTTGTAGAGAATATTTTCAACTTCCACCACCGGAATATTTTCACCGCCACGAATAATGATATCTTTTGAACGACCGGTAATTCGAATATAGCCATCCACGTCTTTTCGCGCCAAATCACCGGTATCGAAAAAATCATTCTCATCAACATCGTAGGCTTCTGGCCGCTTTAAATAGCCAATAAAGGTTGAAGGGCTTTTTTCAAATAGGCGACCCTCAACACCCTCGGCCACCACCTGACCTTGTTCATCGACAATTTTTACCTCGCAGGCAGGCACTGCTACGCCATCACTTCCAAATATTTTTTCGGGCGGATCCGTTAGTTTCGTCGTGGTTACCACGCCGCACTCGCTCATACCCCAGACAGCCATTAGCTTGATCGACAGTGCCTCTGTCGCTTTTTCTGCCAGTGCGCTGGGGATGGGCGCGCCGCCACAAACAAACAGGCGGAAACGCTCAGAGTTACAATTCTCACGTTGTTTCGAATGACTTAAATCAGCCAGAAAAGGGGTGGCACCCATGGCAAAAGAGGCCTTTTCTTCGGCCATTAATTGCCAGCCGAGATCGACGTCCCAGACATCGAGAAAGATCATTTTTGTTTTCAGCACCATCGGCATCCACATGCCGTACATAAAGCCTGTTAAATGGGCCAATGGTGAACCCATAAAAATATCGTCCTCTTGCGTCAGTTCGCAGCGCTCTATCATTTTATCGACGCTAAACAGGAAGGTATTGGCGCAGTGCATAACGCCTTTAGGCATGCCGGTAGTGCCCGAGGTATAGAGCATCAATACCACGTCATTGGGATCCAGCTGTCGCGCTTTAAACAAGGCGGCACTATCCGTCGTGAGATTATGATTGAGCAAAGCGGCTTCAAAACTATTTTCGGCATCGCCACCAACCACAAATACGTGCTCTAGTTGGGGCAGCTTGTCACGCATGCCTGCAATCATCTGTTGATGATCAAAGCCGCGAAATTCTTTGGGGATAATTAATACTTTTGATTCCGCGAAAGCGACCATAAAGGACAATTCATGTTCGCGAAAGATTGGCATCAAAGGGTTACTCACCGCACCGATGCGCAGACATGCCAGATTGATGACAACGAACTCCCACCAGTTAGGCAATTGAAAAGACACCACATCCTGTTTTTCAATGCCGTAATGGGCCAGCGCCACCGCTACACGCTCGGCCTTTTCAGCGAGCTGGCGGTAGGTCATGAGGATTTTTTCGCCCGTTTCCGTACGATAATCGACAATGGCTATAGCGTCGGGGCAGGCAAGCAGAGCCGCGTCAAAGTGGTCGAGCAGGTTTTCGTCCCGCCACCAACCACCGGCGCGCATAGCATCGATTCGCTGCTGCGAAATAATGGGATCAACTATCATTTACTTCTCCAACCTTGCCGGTTATTTATATTTATTGTTGCTGGATGCTTACTGCTATTTCAGGAAGTGCTGCCGATAATATTTTAGCTCTGCTATCGAGTCGAGAATATCATCCATCGCCAAATGGCTGCCCTTCTTTTTAAAGCCTTTCAATATTTCTGGGCGCCAGCGCCGGGCAAGCTCTTTGATACTACTCACATCGAGGTTACGATAATGGAAGTAGTCCTCCAGCAGTGGCATTTCTCGCGCCATAAACCGGCGATCCTGGCAGATGGAATTGCCACTCATTGGTGATTTGCCCGCACCTACCCAGTCGCGGAGAAAATCAATCGTTTGTTGCTCTGCATCCACCGCACTCAGCCGACTATTAGCTACCCGCTCAATCAAGCCCGATTGACCGTGCTGGCGTGTATTCCACTCATCCATAGCGGCGATAACATCGTCGGGCTGATGAATGGCCAGTATCGGGCCCTTCGCCAGGGTGTTGAGCTCGGCATCCGTTACCAATGTGGCAATTTCGATGATGTGGTCATTGTCTGTGTCGAGACCTGTCATTTCCAGGTCGATCCAGATTAAATTAAGATCGTTCATTTTCTTCCTTCTGTTGATTTTCGCGGGCCTTATCGATGATATTTTCCAGCGATTGAATGCGTTCGCCAGCTTCTTTAATACGCAGTTTAAGTTGCACGCGCGTCTGCTTATCTGCACTTTCAAGAGCGAGCTTATGCTCGTCAACGATGTCTTTCAAGCGCGCAACATCGTCGAGCAAGGTGCGAACCTTTACGACCTTTTCCGCCTTATCAAAAATTTTTGTTTCGGGCGACACCTCGCCATCTTCATTCGCATTAGCGTACTTCGGCTCAGCACTAAACACCTGCCCTGCGGGCAACTGGCGCTGGTTAATAAAACGCGGTGACACAATCTCTATCCCCGCCGCGTGCAGCTGATCGAGCACGGCTTTTTTCAGGCGGCTACGCTGAGTTAACAGTTGATTAACGTCGCTACAAATACCCCCAGTTTTGTAGACGATGGAGTAATCCCCAAGGGTGAGAACTTGCACGAAGGGCTCATCCAGGCCCGCCTCCAAAGTAGCCAACTTTAACAACGGTTCAACTTTATGCCAGGCAACATCGTAACCAAGGGAGACTTCACAGGAAGTAAAGGTGCCGGACGATCGCACCACCGTCAGCGGGTTAGTGGCCAGGTAAAGATTGGGCAGTGTAATTAAATCCCGCTCCTGAGATTGAATCTCTGTGTGAAACAGGCCGCTCACCGTAACCCGCCCAAAATGCTCACCAACACGGACAAAGTCACCGTGCCTGAAGCTTTTCACTGAGCGCAACATAATCCCCGCCATAGCGTTGGACACAAAGGTGGTCGACGACAGGGCAAAAATGCCGGTAAAGACCAGTCCCAGCAAACCCAGTAAATCACCCTTTGTCGATTCGCCAACGGGTAGTGCCAGAATCACCAAAATCAGAGCGATGACGATTAAAGTCAGCAAGATAAGCTGACGACTCAGGGACGACCCCTCGCCCTCCTGGCGTCGTATCAACAGCCAGTGCGTCACCCACAGCACGAAAGCGCAGGCGGCGAGCATCGCCAACAGGGGAAAATAAAGCCGAAATGTATCTAGCTCAAGTCCAAACAAGGGGCAGGGGCCTCCATATCATCGCCCAACATTATGCTATATGCTTGGCCGCACTGACAGTACCGGGAATCAGGAGGGCATGGCAAAACATAAAATAACCGACCAGCAACAACGCCGTATTCGTCGCAAACAGTCGAGCAGTATCGATAGTGCAGGTAAGCGTCAGCGAGGGGAGAATCTCCTGCAATCTGGCGAACTCGGCCCTGAACAAGCGGGGCTTGTCAGCACTCGCTACAGCAACCAGGTCGATATCGTCACCTCCCCCACTTCTGAACCGCAGCGCTGTTATTTACGCTCCAATTTAGAGTCGGTCGTCACCGGCGACAATGTTATTTGGCGCCCCGGCAAGCCCTATGGCGTAGTCTGCGCCATACAACCGCGCAAGACTCAGTTAGATCGCCCAGACAGTCGGGGCAAGCTGCGACCCGTCGCCGCCAATATCGACCTTATCGTCGTGGTCATCGCCCCTGAGCCAAGGCCCCATGCCAGCTTGATTGACCGCTATCTCATCGCCATTGAGCACCGCGGTATTAAACCCTTGCTCGTGTTTAATAAAATTGATATCGCCTCTGAAAATACGCAACTGACTAAAGACTTTGCCCATATTTATGCCCGGCTGGGCTACGAGGTCATAGAAGTGTCCGCCCAATCCGGCCAGGGAATTGAGCGGCTAACGGCGACACTACAACAGCACACCAGTGTATTTGTCGGGCAGTCAGGTGTCGGTAAGTCGTCCCTCATCAATGCTATTTGCCCCGCAGCAGAGGCTGCGATCGGTAGCCTTTCACAAGCTCACACCAAGGGGCGACATACCACCACAACCGCTAATTTATTCTTCCTACCCGCTGGCGGCCAACTCATTGATTCACCGGGGATTCGAGAGTTTGGACTCATCCATCTCAAGGAGCACGATATCGCCCAGGGGTTTATCGAGTTCAAACCTTTTCTTGGTCATTGTAAATTTCGCGATTGTCGCCATCAAAATGACCCCGGCTGTGCGCTGCAAGACGCCCTTGAAGCAGGTAAAATATCCCCACAAAGGATGCAGAGCTACCAGTTAATCAAGCAGAGCCTAGCAAACGCACAATAGAACAAAATATGGCAATGGAACAAAGCTTTCACATCAATCCAGCCGAACATTTGCTTTCGCAGTACTGAGCAATACTCATTCACCCGTGACCGGCCGTCGAGCCCAACTAAAACCTATGCAAAGTTATTCTGATACGCTTTTCTGCCTCTTTCAAAAAGTTGTACCCCAGCACAAGCTGTCACGCCTCATCGGTAAAGTAGCAGAAGCTAAAACCCCGTGGCTAAAAAACATGCTTATCAACCAGGCTATCCGTACTTATAAAATTGACCTGTCCATTGCCGAGCATGATCAAGCTGAACAATACTCAACCTTCAATGAATTTTTTACCCGTTCATTAAAGCCCGGTGCACGCCCAGTTTGCAGCCAGGCAGACGCCGTCGTGTCCCCAGCTGATGGAGTTCTCAGCCAATTTGGCCACATAAATAACGATCAATTCATTCAGGCCAAAGGGCAAAGCTACTCCACAAGCAGCTTACTTGGAAAAGATGACACCCTGGCTGCAGAGTTTTCAGGTGGTAGCTTTGCCACCATTTATTTATCCCCCAGTGACTACCATCGGGTGCACATGCCCTGGGATGGAAAACTCATTGAAACACGTTACATCCCCGGCAAATTATTCTCTGTCAACCAGGCAACGGCCAATGGCATTCCAAAGCTCTTTGCCAGGAACGAACGTTTGATCTGTCTTTTTGAAACGAACCGAGGGAAAATGGCGGTTATTTTGGTTGGTGCAATGTTGGTTGCGGGCATAGAAACCCGTTGGCAACATCATTACTCACCGAGCACACATGCCATTGTAAAATTCTCAAGCCAGGAAATAAGCTTTGAGAGGGCCGAAGAACTCGGCAGATTTAAATTTGGCTCAACTGTTGTGCTTTTATTTAATGAATCACTCGCCTTCGATAAACGATTAGCCAAAGGCAATAAAGTCCTGATGGGCGAGGGCCTAACCCTCGCCTAGCTCTATTTAAGATCCGAGATGGAGGCGCTGGCGCCAGCCAGATAACAAGCCCTTGGAACCCTCTAATTCCTGCGCAACAAAAAGATGGGCGATTTTTGAAAGGTCGACATCATAACCACCGGGCTCAAGGTCTCGAGCGATCGCCGCACGCTCCAGCAAGCCGCTGCCGCTCCCATCTCTATTGCCAAGAGCCTGTCGCGTTTTTTCGTCGTCTTTAAGATCAACCACAATTACCGCATCTGTCAGCTCGGCACCCTCTCGATCTAATACGGCCACTTTAGGCGTCAGCCGAGACTTGGGATGCTGCTCAGTCACAACACCAATATCACCAGTGGTTAACTCAACCAGAGTACCCGTTGGATACAAGCCTATCGATTGAATAAAGCTCACCACAAGGTCATCGGAAAACTGCTTGTCGCGCATATCATACAATGCGCTAACGGCACGCGATGGCGATAACGGTTCGGATGCCTCTCGAGGATAACAAATACTATCGTAAGCACTCGCTATTCCTGTCACTCTTGCCAACAAGGGTATCTTTCCCCCAGCAAGACCTTCTGGGTATCCACTACCGTCGTTGCGCTCCGCCTGATAACGCACCACGGATATAACTCGCGGCTCGACTTCTTTTGTCTGCCTCAATATATCAACACCATAGGCAACATACTTACGGTATTCCTTCTCCTCTGCATCACTTCTTTTTTCTTTGCGCAGTAGGCGGTTTGAGAGCTTTGTTTTACCGACATCCTTCAATAGAGTACCCATGCACAAGACGGAAATCTCATCCTTAGGCATACCTATATAGCGAGCAAACTGCACCGCCCATAATGCCGAGCGTAAACTGTGATCATAACTATGGGCATCTTGTTCACGTAAGCGAACCAACCAGGTAAAAGCATCAGGACAGCGCAGTACACTGTCGACCATATCGCCAACACTGTCTTTCAAGCGTCCATAATCTATAGTTTTACCACGGCCTATTTGCTTAACCACCAGGGTTAGAGAACCTTTTAAGCGGCTGACTATTTTTTTAGCCTTCACAGATTCTTGTCGCAAAGATGCACTGGTTTCATAAATACCCTTGCGTACAACAAGCGGCGCCGCCGTGGTTTGCTGTCTGTTCTTTTTTATGGGCTTGCTGGCCAGTCGAGCCGTAGATCTGGCCAATGGCTCGTACAATGTTTTCTTTGACTCGCCAGAAATAGCGGGGGCTACAGCTTTACCAAGTGGGGCTCTCCCTTTCTCAATATCAACAAAAACGTGGCTACAGTACGTTTTTAATTGGTTGATTTCCCCGGGGGAGCGAATGTAAAAGCCCTGCAGAGCAAAAGGTGTTTGAGACCACGGGCGATCGAGACGGGAGACGTACATCCCCAACAAAAGATTATTAACACCGACTTGCACTTGTTTAATAGTCATAACGCACGCTCTCATACCTTTCTATATTCATCACCACACTGTGAACCACAATAAGTGTAAGTGGGATGATGAAAGTAAGTTGTTGTGAGCAAGGTTAATATTATCGTGATAATTTACAAGACGGCATAGGCAGCTGGTTTAAATATGCGACAAACGTTTTCAGTTTTGACCTTTACTGGTGGTACTTCACAGACAAAGTGTGAACTGCGTCAATAAATGCCGCAGCGTGGTTTGGATCGATATCGGGGGTAATTCCGTGCCCGAGGTTGAACACATGGCCCTCACCTGAGCCAAAACGATCGAGGATAATAGCCACTTCATTTTCGATGACTTGCGCAGGGGCACGCAGCACTGCAGGATCCATGTTGCCCTGTAAGGCGACCCGCTGACCCACGCGCTGGCGTGCAGCGCCAATATCTTGCGTCCAGTCGACACCAATGGCATGACAACCGCTATCGGCAATGGCTTCAAGCCAGCCACCGCCATTTTTGGTAAACAAGATAACGGGAACCTGCCGACCCTCTGCCTCTTTCGTTAAACCACAAACAATTTTTTCCATGTACTGCAGGGAAAACTCTCGATAAGCTCTGTCACCTAGTGCGCCACCCCAGGTATCAAAAATTTGTACGGCCTGGGCACCGGCTTCTATCTGAGCATTCAGGTAGTTAACAACTGACGCGGCCAGCTTTTCTAACAAGACATGCAGTAATGCGGGGTTGGTGTAGAGCAGTGTTTTTATTTTGGCAAAATCTTTACTGCTGCCGCCCTCAATCATATACGTCGCCAGGGTCCAGGGGCTGCCTGAAAAACCAATTAGCGGCACGCTGCCATTGAGCTCACGACGAATTAGACGAACGGCGTCCAGCACATAGGGGAGATCCTGCTCCGTATCGATCACCGGCAGGGCTTCGATCGCCTCTGCCGTATCCACTGGCTTGCGAAAACGCGGACCTTCGCCCTCTTCAAAATACAGCCCCAGGCCCATGGCATCGGGAATGGTTAAAATATCCGAAAATAGGATGGCGGCATCCAGAGGGAAGCGCTCCAAGGGCTGCAGCGTCACCTCACAGGCCAGCTGAGGATTGGTACAAACCGACATAAAATCCCCGGCCTTTGCCCGCACGGCACGGTACTCGGGAAGATAGCGCCCAGCCTGGCGCATCATCCACACCGGCGTAGCATCAACGGGCTGGCGCAACAAGGCGCGGAGGAAACGATCGTTTTTTAATTCAGACATCGAGATAATCCATTATTCCTTCAGCAGCCTGACGGCCTTCCCAAATTGCTGTTACCACCAAGTCGGAGCCCCTCACCATATCACCCCCGGCAAAGACCTTGGTATTCGAGGTTTGGAACTTGTATTTTTGCTCTTCCGCCGCATTAACACCGCCCCAGTCATTGACGACAATCCCGTGTTCAGAGAACCAGCTGGCGGGACTTGGTTGAAAACCAAATGCAACAAGTACGATGTCAGCGGGAATGATTTGCTCGCTACCGTCGATGGGCTCGGGGCGACGGCGGCCATTTTGATCGGGTTCACCGAGACGAGTTTCAACTACTTTAATACCCGTAACACAGCCTTCGCCAACAATTTCAATGGGCTGGCGATTAAACAGAAAATTGACACCCTCTTCTTTGGCATTGGCCACTTCACGGCGCGAGCCCGGCATATTCGCCTCATCACGACGATAAACGCAGTTCACATTGCTAGCGCCCTGGCGTATTGCGGTACGATTACAGTCCATCGCCGTATCGCCACCGCCCAGTACCACGACCTTTTTGCCCACTGTATCGACAAACTGATCATTTTTCTGAGACCAGCCCTGATTGTGATTCACGTTGCCGATCAAATAAGGCAGGGCATCGTGCACGCCGTCCATATTTTCACCGGGGAAACCGCCTTTCATGGGAGTGTATGTCCCCATGCCGAGAAAAACAGCGTCGAACTCTTCTAGCAAGCTATCAAACATCACATCTTTGCCGACCTCGGTATTCAAGCGAAACTCGATACCCATGGCCTCAAAAACTTCGCGACGCGTGACCATCACTGACTTTTCTAATTTGAACTCGGGAATTCCAAAGGTCAGCAAACCACCTATTTCAGGGTGACTATCGAAAACAACGGAGGCAATACCGTTGCGCGCCAGTACGTCGGCACAACCCAGGCCCGCAGGCCCGGCACCGACAATGGCAACGCGCTTGCCGGTGGCGATAACGTTGGACAAATCGGGCCGCCAGCCCATGGCTAGCGCGGTATCGGTAATGTATTTTTCAACACTACCGATGGTCACTGCACCAAAGTCTTCATTCAGAGTACAGGCACCCTCACACAGAAGATCCTGAGGGCAAACACGACCGCAGATTTCAGGCAGAGTATTGGTCTGATGGCTTAGCTCAGCCGCTTCAATAATATTGCCATCGGTCGCCAACTGTAACCAGTTGGGAATATAGTTGTGCACCGGGCATTTCCACTCGCAATAGGGGTTGCCACAATCCAGACAGCGGTGAGCCTGCTCTTGCGCCTCTACTTTTTCGTAGGGTTCATAGATTTCGGCATAGCCCGAAGTGCGCTGTTTAATCGATTTTTTGCTCGGATCTATTCTTTTTAGATCGAGAAACTGAAAATCATTGTTGGGCCGCTCAGCCATTATTACCACCTTGATTCTTTATACTAGCGCTCACGTTCATCAACTTATTCCGGGCGGGCTCGAGTCGTGGCCAACAAGCCACTCAAGGACGCGGACTTCGGTTTCACCATCCAAAATTTAGCCACATAATCGCCGAAGTCATTCAATAGGGTCGCACCCCACTCACTGCCCGTCGCCTCGACAAACCCCTCTATCACCTCGCGCAGATAATGGCGGTGATTCTCCAGAGGCTCTGTCGTAATGCGACTCAATTCAACCAGCTCCATATTGACCCGGTCATAAAACTTGTTTTCCATATCCAGTACATAGGCAAAGCCACCAGTCATTCCGGCGCCAAAGTTATAACCCGTCGGCCCGAGAATGGTGACTACGCCACCGGTCATATATTCACAGCAGTGGTCTCCCGCGCCTTCGACAACAGCTTGAGCCCCCGAGTTACGGACGGCGAAACGCTCACCCGCACAGCCCGATGCAAACAAGCGACCACCCGTCGCACCGTACAAACAGGTGTTACCCATGATGGGGGTTTTATTACTGGAAAACTGGCTACCCAGTGGTGGCGTGAGAACGATTTTGCCCCCTGCCATGCCTTTGCCAACATAATCATTGGCATCACCGTCGAGATAAATATCCAGGCCCCCGGCATTCCAGGCACCCAGCGACTGCCCGGCAACACCGCTCAAACGCAACTCAAGCGGTGTCGCAGCCATGCCCTGATTGCCGTGGCGACGGGCAATTTCTCCGCTCAAACGTGCACCAATAGAGCGATCACAGTTCGACACCTGATATTCGAAACGTCCGCCAGATTGCGCATCGATGGCAGGCAACATGTCTGCCACCATTTTCTCGGCTAACAGGCCTTCATCCCAGGGGATATTTCTGTCCTGCTGACAATACTGAGGCTTCGACTCTAAAAATGCATCCGTGTGAACGATGGGTGCTAAATCCAGCCGACTTTGGCGCGCAGTAACACCGGGCAATAATTCGAGTAAATCAACACGGCCGATCAACTCTTGCAAAGACGCCACACCGAGAACAGCCAACCACTCACGCGTTTCTTCAGCAACGAAGAGGAAAAAATTCTTCGCCATTTCAACGGT
Organism: Gammaproteobacteria bacterium; assembly: GCA_018069465.1. GTDB lineage: Bacteria > Pseudomonadota > Gammaproteobacteria > Pseudomonadales > Porticoccaceae > Reddybacter. The sequence continues at coordinate 91,592 of JAGPUW010000004.1, forward strand.
GCCTTTATAGTAGCCGTCGCGCAAGGCCTGATTCTGGGTAGCAACCCCCGTCGCACAGTTATTCAAATGGCAGATGCGCAGATATTTGCAACCCAGGGCTACCATCGGTGCTGTACCGAAGCCAAAGCTTTCAGCACCTAAAATAGCCGCTTTAACCACGTCGAGACCGGTTTTCAGCCCGCCATCCGCCTGTACGCGCACTTTGTCCCGCAGGTCATTGGCGCGCAGGGTTTGGTGAGTCTCGGCGAGGCCAAGCTCCCAGGGCGAACCCGCATAGCGAATCGAGGTCAATGGACTTGCCGCCGTACCACCGTCATAACCGGAGATGGTGATCATGTCCGCATAAGCCTTCGCCACACCGGCAGCGATAGTGCCGACACCAGGGCGAGACACCAACTTAACGGATATCAGTGCCTTTGGATTGACCTGCTTCAAGTCGAAAATTAACTGAGCGAGATCTTCAATTGAGTAAATATCGTGGTGGGGCGGCGGTGAAATCAAGGTCACACCCGGTACAGAGAAGCGCAAAGAGGCAATTAATTGATTGACCTTGCCGCCGGGCAATTGACCACCCTCACCAGGCTTAGCACCCTGAGCTACCTTGATCTGAATAACCTCGGCATTGACTAAATAATGCGGGGTAACCCCAAAGCGGCCAGAGGCGACTTGTTTGATTTTCGAGCTTTTCAGTGTGCCGTAGCGGATGGGGTCTTCGCCACCTTCGCCAGAATTGGAGCGTCCGCCAAGGCTATTCATCGCCTCGGCCAGCGCTTCGTGGGCCTCTGGGGACAGGGCGCCAAGGGACATGCCCGCCGAATCAAAGCGCTTTACGATGCTGCTGGCCGACTCTACGGTATCCAACTCGATACTAGCGCCATCGGTTTTTAGCGCCATCATGTCACGCAATGAAGATATCGGCCGCTGGTTAACCACGTCGGCATAAGCGCGCCAGTCGGTGTAGTCACCACTGCGCACAACCTTGTGCAGCGCCTGCACCACATCCGGGTTAAAGGCGTGATACTCCTGACCGTGAATATATTTCAACAAACCACCAGGAGCGATGGGTTTGCGCGCCAGCCAGGCCTTATCGGCCAGCGCTTGCTGGTCCTCTTCGAAATCGGCAAAGTTTGCACCCTGAATGCGACTGACAATACCGGGGAAACATAGATCCACCACATCACCACACAGGCCCACCGCTTCAAACAAAACAGCGCCACGGTAGGAGGTGATGGTTGAAATGCCCATCTTAGACAGGATTTTCATTAAGCCTTTATTAATGCCACGGCGATAATTTTTAAAGGCTGCATCAACACTACTGCTCAGCTCACCACTTTCAATCATGTCGCAAAGTACGTGGAAGCTGAGGTAAGGGTAAACAGCGGAGGCACCGCAGCCAATTAAAGCGGCTATTTGGTGGGAGTCGCGAGCACTACCGGTGCTGGCAATAATGTTGGCATCGCAGCGTAGCTCAGTCTTAATCAGGTGATTGTGGACGGCACCAACGGCAAACAACATGTGCATGGGCAGTTTATTCTCGACAATATCGTGATCAGACAAGATACAAATCACCTTGCCGCCGCGCACTGCCTGCTCCACCTCGACACACAGATCAATAATCGCCTGGCGTAAATTTTTCTTCTCAGGATCGTAATTCAGATCGAACTTTTGTACCGGAAAAGCCGCGTGGTCGTTATATTTCAGCGCATAGTATTTACGCGGCGACAACACGGGACTGTTGAGATTAATGCGAATTGCGTGATCTGCATCCTGCTCAAATATATTGAGTTCTTTACCCAGCTGGGTACTCAGCGACATCGCGATGGCTTCGCGCAGGGGGTCGATAGGGGGGTTGGTAACCTGGGCAAATTGCTGGCGAAAGTAGTCGAATAGACTGCGATTTTGCTGGGATAGCACGGCCAGTGGTGAGTCATCACCCATTGAAGCTGTTGCTTCCTGCCCGCTCTCGGCAAGCGGCGTCATCACCTGATTGCGATCTTCAAAGGACACGCCATAGAGCTTCATATAGGTATTGATTTGCTGGCGAGTCAGACTGCCTTCGAGCTCAATACCATCTTCATCCATGGTCGATTCAATAGCACGAACGCCGGCCTTCAACCATTTTTTGTAGGGCAATTCACGAGAGAGGCGATGATCGATCTCCTCTCGAGTTTCAATCAAACCTTCGACAACATCGATAGACAACATGTCACCCGGCCCAAGACGCCCTTTGGCAACGACATTTTCCGGCTCGTAGTCGTAGACACCAACTTCCGAGGCAACGGTGATAATGTCATCGTCGGTTAGCACCCAGCGCGAAGGCCGTAAGCCGTTGCGGTCGAGAGCACAGATCGCGTAGCGTCCATCGGTTATCACCAGGCCGGCGGGACCATCCCAGGGCTCCATATGCATGGACTGGTATTCAAAAAAAGCGCGCTCGCTGGGGTCGCTATCTTGAACATTGTTCCAGGCCGGTGGAATCAACAAACGCACCGCCCGGTGCAAAGGCATGCCGCCTATCGCCAGCACCTCCAGCATATTATCGAGGCTTGAAGAGTCTGAGCCCGTGCGATTAACCAGCGGCACTACGTCGTTAAGGTCGGGCAAGAGCGGCGATTTGAACTTGGGTGTTCTGGCAACGGACCAGTTTCTGTTGCCCAAAATGGTATTAATTTCACCGTTGTGGGCCAACATGCGAAACGGCTGGGCCAGCGGCCATTTGGGCAGGGTGTTGGTCGAAAAGCGCTGGTGGAAGACGCAAATTGCTGTCTCCAAACGCGGGTCTGAGAGGTCTTTATAAAAATGCGGCAGATCCACCGGCATCATCAGACCTTTATAACTCACCACTGTTGCCGAAAAACTGGCGATGTAAAAAGATTTGTCCTCTGCGAGCCGGTTTTCAATGTGTCGGCGAGCGACGAATAATCTGGCGTCAAACTGCTTATCCGCCATACCCTCAGGGGCCGCAATAAACAGGTGCTCGATAGCGGGCAGTGTTTCCAAGGCGATGGGGCCGAGACACGCAGGATCAGTTGGCACCTCTCTCCAGCCAGCCAGCACCAGACCCTGGCGCGCCAATTCATCAGCGACCACAAGCTTTGACTGTGCTCGACAATCGGCATCCTGACTGAGCATCATCACGCCGACGGCGTATAACGCTGGCAAAATCGTCGCGCAAGCCTCTTCAGCCACACTGCGAAAAAAGGCATCCGGTTTCTGAATTAACAGACCACAACCATCACCCGTTTTACCATCGGCAGCGATACCGCCCCGGTGGGTCATGCAAGTTAACGCCTCTATTGCGGTCTGCAGCAAACGGTGACTACCAACACCCTTGGTGTGAGCAATCAGACCAAAGCCGCAGTTATCGCGAAACTCATCCAAACGATACAAGCCGTTCGCCATAAAAAACTCTTTTATAACAGTGAATTAGAAAGAAAACCCCCTTCAAGAATCAAGGGGGTTCGCACAAAAGGGGGAGGTATTTTACACGTCAAATCGCGAGGGGACAAACATGTCGTGCGTATTCAACTTCCGGATAAAGTTTCCATCAATAAGCCAGAGCCATAATCAGCGGTGATTACCGCTTTACCAAGGTGCTGAAGAAGCACCAGGCGAATCTGACCGCCCAGTGCTTTTTTGTCAACTGACATCAAGGCCAGAAACTGCTCCGCTGTAATCTTCGGCGGCGCAATCGGCAAGCCAGCTTGAGCAAGCAAGCTGGCAACTCGAGATAACTCAGCATTCGATATCCATCCCAGTCGCATTGACAGATCAGCAGCCATGTACATACCTGCCGCCACCGCTTCACCATGCAACCATTGCCCATAACCCTGGTGGGTCTCAATGGCGTGACCGAAAGTATGGCCAAGGTTAAGAATTGCCCGCAGTCCGCCCTCACGCTCATCTTCACTCACAACTCGTGCTTTCAAGCGGCAGGAGTGCTCAATAGCGTACAACACCGCATCATTTTCTCTGGCCAATAAACGAGGCATATGCTCCTCGAGCCAAATAAAGAAATCCAGGTCAGTAATAAGCCCATACTTTATGACTTCAGCCAGACCGGCACAGTACTCACGCTCAGGCAGAGATTGCAGGGTTTCAATATCAATTAATACACATTGAGGCTGATGGAAAGCGCCAATCATATTTTTCCCGAGGGCGTGATTAACTGCCGTTTTACCACCGACCGAAGAATCAACTTGAGCCAACAAGGTGGTCGGTATCTGGATAAAATTAACACCCCTCTGGTAACAAGCAGCAGCAAAACCGGTCATATCACCGACCACTCCGCCGCCCAATGCAATAAGAGTGGTAGAACGATCGTGCCGGTTCCCCAGCAGGGCATCAAAAATCGTATTGAGAGTATCTAAGGTTTTATATTGCTCACCATCGGGCAACACTATTGAGTCAAGCACTCGAGTATCAAGGCTTGCCTGCAATTTATCCAGATAAAGGGGCGCAATCGTTTCGTTGGTGACAATCAAAACTTGATCACCACTAATATAGGGAGCCAGGACACTGGCATTCAAACCACAGCCGATCATGATAGGGTAGCTGCGCTCACCGAGCTCAACGTTTAATAAATTCATTGGTTAAAAACTGGAGGCGAAGGCCGGCGATTTTAACACACCTACAAGCATTGGATAATGCCTATAGGGCTTTGGCCTAATCCGCCTGTTGAATCAACGAAACGATCTCTTGCGCTGCCACTGCAGGTGTTTTCCTGTGCCCATCAAAAATAATATCGGCTACTTCCCTGTAGAGGGGCTCCCGCTCCCGAACAATATCTTCGATCACGGCCTTCCTATCCTCCACCTGCAACAAGGGCCTTTTCGTATCCTGCTGCATTCTGCTGATCAGTATTTGAGGAGCAACGGCAAGAAACACAACAGTGCCGCTACATTTTAGCAGCGCCCTGTTTTCGGCACTTAAAACCACGCCGCCACCCGTAGCAAGCACGATATTATTACCGGCAACTAGATCCTTGAGCATGGCAGACTCTCGCTTGCGAAAACCCTCCTCTCCTTCAACATCGAATATCCAGGAAATTTCTGCACCGCAGCGTTGTTCTATCTCCAAATCCAGATCGACAAAAGACTTACCAAGCAAACGGGCCAGATGTCGGCCAATGGTTGTTTTACCCGCACCCATCGGCCCAACAAGAAATATTGATGCTAACTCTCTCATTGATCGAGCAAGGGATCGCTAACAATTCGCGGCGTTATAAAGATCAAAATCTCGCGCTTGGTACTGTTTGAAATCGTTTTTCGAAACAGCTTGCCAATATAAGGGATATCACCCAGCACCGGTACTTTCTCCACACCGTTCACTTCTTCCATTTGGAAAATGCCGCCGAGCACGAGCGTCTGACCATCCCCAACCAAAACCTGGGTTTTGACCTCAGTAACGTCAATAGTCGGCTCACTACCGCCCGATGAGGTCGGCACAATCTCACCGATAGTATCCTGGTTAATAATCAAATCCATAATCACACGGTTATCGGGCGTAATTTGTGGCGTCACATCCAGCTTCAATACAGCCTCTCTAAACTCAATATCTGTTTCACCGCTGGAGGTGCCTGACTCGTAGGCAATTTCACTACCTGCCTTAATAGTTGCCTGTTGCTTATCACCTGTAAGCACTTTGGGCTGGGAAATGATTTCGCCAAAACCATCATTTTCAAGTGCGCTCAACTCAAGATCGATAAAGGTATTATCTTTTAACAAGCCGAGTGCAAGACTACCAGCGGGATTACTCACGCCTAAATCCACACCTAGCGACTCACTAAGATCCAATGCCCCCGTGCCGCCAAAGAATTCCGCAGGGGAACCCGGGTCGCTATCCAAAATACCCCTTGACCCGCCGAACTCAAATATATCGTCACCTGGAGTTCTTACTCCTGCTACACCCCAGCGCACACCGACTTCCTTTCTAAAATCTGTACTGGCGATGATTATTCTTGCTTCAATTTCCACCTGCCTGATGGGAATATCAATTTGCTTGACCAGGCGAAGGAATTCATCCACCTTATCTTGCACATCGGTCAATATAATGGTGTTTGTTCTTTCATCGACAATGGCGCTACCGCGTACAGACAAAATGCTAGATGTTGCATTTTCGTCATCATTACCGCCACCGCCCCCACCATCGCTTTCATCAGCATTGAACAAGTCAAATAGCTCTCTTGCATCAGCGTATTTAATTCGCACAAACTCTGTCACAAGTGGTGCCAACTCTACCAACTGTTTATTAGCTTCAACCTGAAGTCGCTCTCGCTCGGCTATTTCAACAGCTGGGGCAACGAGAAGGACATTACCCTCTTGTCGTTTATCCAGGCCCTTGGACTTCAAAACAATTTCGAGTGCTTGATCCCAAGGGACATTTTGTAGCCTCAAAGTAATATTGCCGACAACCGTATCACTAGCCACCAAGTTGAGGTCGGTAAAATCAGCGATCAACTGCAACACAGATCTGACCTCAATATCCTGAAAGTTCAGCGATAGTTTTTCACCGGTATATTCAAAACGAGACTTTCTTTCTTCGACCTCGGCATCCGTAGGCCGCTTCACGCTAACCACATACTGATCGTCCGCCTGATAAGCCAAATAGTCATATTCACCTGCTGAAGCGATGACAATTTTTGTGGTAGTGCCATCCGTTTGACTATCGATTGTTTTTATTGGTGTTGCAAAATCGATCACATCCAGCTTCCGGTTTAAGGCTTCCGGCAAACCCGTGCGATAAAAGCTAAGAACTATATTCGTTCCAACCTGACTGACATCAACAGTTGTATTTGAATCTGCCAAGCCTACCGAAACCAGGCCCTCCCCATTTTCACCACGGCGGAAGTCCACATCTGTTATCGCATTACCCGAAGCAGCCACCGCACCCTGACTAACTCTACTGCCAGATACGCCGACTAACTGCTTACTAACTTTTTCCACTGACTCGCCACCCGAAGCCCCAATAAGCAGACTTATACCATCGTCAGCCTGAACTGTTTCAAAACTAACAGATTCCTGCAGGTTAACAATAAGGCGAGTTTTTCCACCAGCGCTAAGGACTACTACGCTCTGGGCGTTATCGAAAGCCAAAGGGTATTTCTTTTTTTCAAGCTTGCTCGAAGTATCTTCAAACTCAAGGACAATACGAGCGGGAGAGTCTATTGCGTAACTTTTTGGCTCTGGCAAACCGCTGGCAGCGCCGAGCTTAATTTCAAACCGCCCCCCAGGCAGAGCCGAAAAACTAATATCATCAACAGTCGCTGTTTCTGCAAAAGCCGCCTGAAACAGGATCAAGCTTGATATAACCGCCACCACAGTCTTTGACACTAGCCCTGTCAGCTGCTTGATAAGATTCATTCCTAACTCCTCAACATTTCTCATTAATTGCTCCCCTTGAGGGCCAACGTTCTAGGTCGTTCTACCCAGCCACCTTTCCCATCAGGGACAATTTCTAGCACTTCCATTCTTGTATCCGAGACACCGGTAATTTTGCCGTGGTTTTTACCCAGGTAGTTGCCAATGGTTATTCTATGCACACCACCCTCACCATCATCGACCAGTGACCAGGCTGTACCGCCTTGATCAAGCACTCCCACCAATGAAAACGACGAAAAATTAAACCCTTCAAGGTATTCTTTTTTACGGTTTTCATCAGGCTCCACAGCCAACCTGCCTGAAGAGTCTTCTTTCGCTATCGCTGACAAAGGCATATCAAAAGGACTGCGCAAGGCGATGGCACTGTAGCGAAACGTTTGATAGGGCCGAAAGGTCGGTAGTGGTTCTATCTCACCAACAGGCTGACTTTTAGCGCCCTCCATAAACAGCTGCAAGTCCTTATGCTGATTATCCCCGCAACCGGCGATCAGCCCAAATGCCAATGTTAGCGTTACCGCTCTTACTATAATACCGGTATCCATTTTCAATCTTCCTGACCTTTATATCGATAGGTTTTCGCTTCAACTTCAAAGACAAGCCGATTTCCTTCTTTATTCGCTTTCATCGAATAATTATGCAAAGTGACAATCCTTGGCAAGCCGGCAACACCACTAACAAAGGTTCCAACATCATGATAGCCACCCTCTGCAACAATTTTAATGGGCAACTCGACATAAAACTCTTCCGCTTGTTCTGGCTGTAGAGAAATGGTCTTGATTTCCAAGCTACTGCCATAACCAATTTCAGTAATATCCTCCAGTAAACCGGGTACCTCGGTATCACCAGGCAACTGAGCTAGCAATGTTCCGAACGACTCTTCAACCTCAATCATCTGCTGGCGATAAGCCTCGAGGTTTGCAGCCTCAAATGCCTTTTCTTGATAAGTCTTGCGCAATGAAGTTTCTTTTGCGGCAACCGACTCCAGGCTTAGATATAAATCCTTAACGTGGAAAAAATAGCCCAGCACAACAATCAGAATAAATGCCGCACTACAAAGCAAGGCCTTAAAAAGAATAGGCCAAACCCCGATATTCTGATATTCCAGCTCGGAGATCTCCAGCTTGGCTAGCTGGAACCCTTTATTTTGATTGGCCACCTTAAACCCCCTCACCTTCAATTTTGTCTTCATCTGAAGTCATATCCAGCCTGACCTGGAGTTCGAAACGACTCCCCTGCTCACCGAGCGTATCATCCGCTTCAACCTTGGTCAGGTTGGGCTCTTTGAATCGATCGGAGGTATCGAGCTGACGCATCAATGTCGAAATCCGATTGTTTGATTCGGCAAACCCGACCAATGCCACATTGTCACCAACACGCTTTACCTCAACAAAGAACACCCCGCTTGGAACCGAACGCACAAACTCATCAAACACTTTGACGACGCCTGGGCGATTCCCTTGCAGAGCCTTAATAACCTCCATTCGCTCAAGAACTTGCTGGCGACGCAACTTGAGCTCTTTGATTTCCTTAACCTTCTCGTCAAGCACCGCTATTTCGCGCTTTAGCAAATCATTTCTATCATTCTGCCCGTCGATTTGCCAATTGACCCAATAACCCCAGAGAACCGCCAAAAGTAGCGCAACAGCAGCCACCATCCCGAGAACAATCAAAAATTCTTTCTTTTTTTCCTGCCGCTGGATTTCTCGCCAGGGAAGTAGATTTACGTTCGCCATAGTTATTCAAAACTCCTTAGTGCCAAGCCTGCCGCTATCATCATTGCCGGTGCATCCACGGCCAACGCCACTGCATCCACTTTGCTGCCAACCGCCATATTGGCAAACGGGTTAGCAATAATCGTCGGCAAACCAAGCTTTTCTTCAACTTCCTCTCTCAAGCCATCAGTCGCTGCAACACCTCCAGCTAGAACCAGCTGATCAACATAGTTGTATTGACTCGAGGAAAAGAAGAATTGTAATGATCGAGATATCTGTTGAATCAAGGCTTCTTTAAAGGGCTCTATAATTTCCGTTTCATAATCCTCTGGCAAGCCACCCTGCTTCTTCGCCTGCCCCGCCTCTTCTAGCGAAAGACCATAACGACGCTGAATTTCCTCAGTAACCTGTCTCCCGCCAAATAGCTGCTCTCGGGTATACAAGGTCTTACCTTCAACGAGAACACTCAAGGTCAACATCGTCGCCCCGATATCGGCAATGGCAACAACCTGCTCACCTAAATTATCAAGCTGCTCGGTAATGAGGTTAAACGCGCGCTCTATAGCGAACACCTCCACATCAACGACCTTTGGCGTCAGCCCAGCTGCGCTCAAAGCCTCGACACGAAGATCGACATTCTCACGGCGACAAGCCGCCAATAAAACATCAACCTGATCGGGGTTCACCTCGGATGGACCAATCACCTCGTAGTCCAGTGCAACTTCATCCAGGGGGTAGGGGATATATTGATCGGCCTCCAAGGACAGCTGTGACTCCATAGCCTGATCACTCAGATCACCAGGCATCTCAATCACCTTGGTAATAACGGCTGAACCAGCCACAGCTACTGCAGCATCCAGAGTCCTTGGTTTCGCCTGAGTGACCACCTTGCGAATGGTCTCCTCCAGAGCATCCACATCGTTGATATTTTTCTCAACAACGGTGCTTTGCGGCAAAGGTCGAACCAGATAACTCTCAACCCGATAGCCATCACCCACTTTACTCAACTCGAGCAATTTAACAGTGGATGACGTTATATCAATCCCCAAAACAGGCTTTGTTTGCTTATCCAGAAAACTAAAAATCCCCATTTTTATTCTTTAATCCCTGCAGTTAGGCAAAATTAAAAACACTATACTTTTATTTACAGTTCAAAATTTTCAAGTACAAATTATTGGGCGCTTACCACTATAATGATGAGCCACCACAAGCCAGCCAGCCTAAATTGATGAAACACCTTGCAACTTTGATGCTTCGCCTCACCTACCTGCTGCTCATTCCAGCACTGGGCGGCGCCTTAGTCGTCACTACCAGCTTGTACCTCTACCTTAGTCCGAAGTTACCATCAGTGGAAACCCTCAAAACCGTTAAACTTCAAACCCCTTTGAGAGTTTATTCACAAGATATGAAACTTATTGGCGAGTTTGGCGAAAAACGCCGAACGCCGATTAGCTTCGACGCAATTCCACCTCAATTTGTTAATGCTGTTCTATCAGCTGAAGATGACGGCTTCTATTCTCACATTGGTGTCGATTTTAAAGGTTTGGCCCGCGCAGCTCTGGAACTAGTTACCACTGGCCACATACAGACAGGTGGCAGCACCATCACCATGCAATTGGCGAGAAACTTTTTCCTCTCCCGAGAGCAGAGTTTCATTCGTAAATTCAACGAAATACTGCTGGCGCTGCGCATCGAAGATGAGTTGGAAAAAGATGAAATACTCGCGCTTTACGCCAACAAAATTTATCTGGGCAATCGCTCCTATGGTGTAGAGGCGGCTGCCATGACCTATTACGGCAAGTCAATCAGCGAACTATCCCTGGCCCAAATGGCAATGATTGCCGGGCTGCCCAAGGCACCCTCAAGGTTTAATCCCATTATCAATCCGGAGCGTGCGCTGACGCGACGAAACTGGATACTCGGGCGTATGTATAAATTGGGACATATTGACCGAACAGCGCTCGAGACAGCTAGAAGCCACACTATTACAGCTCAATACCATGGTTCACTAAAAGATTACGACGCCCCTTATGTCGCCGAAATTGCGCGGCAAACGGCGGTCGATTTACTGGGGGCCGAGGCCTATACCTCTGGCTATTCAGTGTTGACAACGATTGACAGTACGCTACAAAGCTATGCCGACCGGGCCCTCGTCAACGGTCTACTGAGCTATGACTGGCGCCACGGCTACCGGGGCCCCGAAGCTAATTTCGCCAACCCCGAACAATGGCCGGTCGCCTTACAAAACACTCTCCCCGGGCAGAGACTGGAACCCGCCATCGTTACCCACGTTGACGCCAGCAGCATCGCCCTGCAGACCCGCAATAACGCCAGCATTACCCTGAGCACTGAAAACGCCTTGCAGGGTCTAAGAAGCTATATTTCAGAAAATAAACGCAGTGCGCCCATTAAGGATCTTGGCACAGTGTTTTCCATCGGCGACCTCATTCGTATCAACAAAGCGGCCAACGGCGAGTGGCAGCTGACTCAAATCCCCGATGCCCAGGCCGCCCTGGTCTCGCTCAACCCCGAGACGGGTGCAATACAAGCAATGTCGGGAGGGCTTAACTTTTATCAAAGCCCTTTTAATCGGGTGACCCAGGCGCAGCGACAGCCGGGGTCGAATTTCAAACCCTTCATTTACTCCGCTGCCTTAGAAAAAGGCATGACACCCGCCAGTATTATTAACGATGCCCCCCTCACCTTTAACGATGAGAATATTGAAACCCAGTGGCGACCGGTTAATAGTGGCGGCAAATTTTATGGCCCGACACGACTGCGCCAGGCACTTTATTTATCCCGCAATCTAGTCTCTATTCGCGTCTTGCAATCGACCGGTATCACCTACGCCATCAACACAGCGTCCAAATTTGGCTTTAACCCGAAACAACTTCCCCACGACTTATCCCTTGCGCTGGGCAGCCACGCCGTCACCCCACTGGCCATTGCCAGCGGTTATGCGACCTTTGCCAACGGCGGTTACAAAATAGAGCCCTACCTCATTGAACGCATTGCAAGCAGTGAGGGAGAAAATGCTTTTCAGGCGCGCCACCCCGTCGTGTGTCGCGACAACTGCGCTGCCAAAAGCGACATTGAAGACAGCCCTGACGATCCCAGCAAGCCCCCACCCCTCGCAGCAGCACAGCCTGCGCACCCCTCAGCAGAACGAATACTGGAACCACGCATCGCCTACCTGGTTGACTCCATGCTTAAAGATGTCGTCAAAAGGGGCACCGCGACGAAAGCGCGGGCAATGAAACGCAGTGATATCGCTGGCAAAACTGGCACCACCAATGGCCCGAGGGACGCCTGGTTTTCCGGCTACAACCCCGACCTCGTCACGACCACCTGGCTCGGTTTTGACGACAACCGCAAGCTCGGCCGGCGAGAGTTTGGTGGCTCGGCCGCCCTGCCCATCTGGATGGACTATATGAGCAAGGCGCTGGCAAATCGTCCCCAACGCTATCACCCCCAGCCAGCGGGTCTGGTCTCGGTGCGCATCGACCCGACAACCGGACTACGGATTTCACCCAGCGAGAAAAATGGTATTTTTGAGCTTTTCCGAGAAGAAAACCTTCCGGCCTATGGCGACACCAGCAACCCTGATCAGGTTTTCGAAAGTGACAACTCACTACCGGAAGATATTTTTTAGATCGCTTTTTAAGGCCGCGCTAGCGCTCTACCTCGAGCCCCGACAACAAGTCTCGCCAGGGAAAAGCGGTATCGCCCAGCACATAAAAATAGGGGTTGAGCAGCTCATCTTTCTGGTTGTAGCGCAGCGGCTCCAGATCAAAATTTAGAACCTCCCCACCCGCCGCTTCCACAACCGCCTGCGCCGCAGCCGTATCCCACTCCATGGTCGGCGCCAGTCGCGGATAAATATCGGCACTGCCCTCGGCGACGAGACAAAGCTTCAGTGAGCTACCCATATTGCAGGTGTCGGTTTTACCCAGATCTTGCGCCAGCCGCGCCAGTAAATCATCGACTGCTCCCGCCCCATGACTACGGCTTGCCACCACCGTCACCGGCTTATCGGCCGCACCGCGCCCGCCCATTGTGCGCACTGCAATTGCTTGCCCTGGCTGATCACCCTCAAGTTTATAGGCACCCGTACCGCTCAAGCCGGTGTATGTGACGCCACTAACCGGCACATGTACCACGCCCAAAACGGGCACGTGATGCTCTACCAGCGCCACATTCACAGTGAATTCGCCACTGCGCTTGATAAATTCCTTAGTGCCGTCGAGGGGATCGATAATCCAGTAACGCTGCCATTGGCTGCGCTCAGAAAAAGGCGGTGCTGCCGCCTCTTCGCTCAGTACCGGCACGCCCTCGAGTAAACCCTCCAAACCAGCGACCAATATGTGGTGAGCTGCCAAATCCGCAGCTGTCAGTGGCGACTCATCTGACTTCACCTCAATACCCAGATCACTGCGGGCATAAACCTCCAGAATAGCCTCACCGGCACGACGGCAGAGTCCCACGACTTCATCCATTATTTCTTTGTTCACAACGACTCTATCCACACTCTTTCCCTTCATCCCTTAACTGTTAAAAAAATCACCCACTTATTGAATAGGTGACGACTGTAAATAATCGCGTGCCATATATAAGGCTGTTATCGAAATACCGTCACTGACATCAGCTCGCGCCACCAGCTCAGCCAGATTGTCGAGGGGCCAGTGCATCGTCGCCAGGGGCTCTGGCTCATCACCCGGCAGTGACTCTTCGTAAAGATCCCAGGCTACGAGAACATCGATACTTCGCTCCATATAAGAAGGGGTCAAATGAATACTCTTCAAAAAGCGCAGCTCGCGAGCACCCACACCGGCCTCTTCTTTTAACTCTCGATTGCCCGCCTCAAGATTGCCCTCCCCCGGATCAATCGAACCCTTGGGCAAACCCCACTGATAAGCATTGATGCCGGCACTGTACTCCTGCACCAAAATAACCTCGCCCTGCGCCGTCACCGGCACCACAGCCACGGCGCCATAACCCGACGAAGCCAGCCTTTCGTAGGTGCGCTCCACGCCATTGGAAAAGCGTAGGTCTAGCTGTTCAACCTGGAACAGACGGGTGCGGGCAATACGCTGTCGCTTCAAAATCAGAGGATTAGTCGGCATACTCAAGCCTTTCGTTTTAACGTGTCGTTTCGTTTCGATTCGATTCGATAGTTTTTACTTCAGAGGTATTATCGACCATGCTCGACTGGAACACCATTGACACCGTACTGCTCGATATGGACGGTACCCTGCTCGACCTGCATTTTGATAATTTCTTCTGGCAACATCACTTGCCCGCTCGCTATGCCGAGCTCCACAAGATCGAGCCCGAGGCCGCCCTCGACAAACTGTACCGGCGCTTTGAAGAAAAACGCAGCTCCATCGAGTGGTACTGCACGGACTTTTGGTCGGCAGAGCTCGGCCTCGACATCCCCGCACTGAAAAAAGAGGTTCAGCACCTAATCGCCGAGCGCCCCCATGTGCGGCAGTTCTTAAGCGCTCTGGGCAGCACTCACCGCCAGCGCATCTTAATCACCAACGCCCATCGCGATAGCCTCAACCTGAAACTAGACATTACCGGCATCGACGACCTGCTCGACACCCTGATTTCATCCCATGATTACAGCGTCCCAAAAGAGTCACCCATTTTTTGGGAAAGGCTCAGTCAACAAATCCATTTTGACCCCAAGCGCACCCTGTTTATTGACGACACCGAGGATATGTTGAGCGCCGCCGAGGATTTTGGCATCGCCCACCTATTGTGTATCAGCCAGCCCGACAGCAAAGTCACAGCGCGCAGCGACCTTAAATACCCAGCCGTTCAACATTTTTCTGAGCTCCTGCCCCTCGGCTAACGAGCCTCTAACGCGCAACGACTGACACAAAGAATGACTGCCATGGAAAAAGTTCGCATTGATAAATGGTTATGGGCCGCCCGGTTTTTCAAAACTCGGGCTCTGTCTAAAGCGGCTATCGAGGGCGGCAAAGTGCACGTGGGCGGACAGCGCGTAAAAGCGAGCAAAGAATTAACCGCCGGCACCGAACTCACCATTCGCCAGGGCTGGGACGAAAAGCAGATACGGGTCGATGCCCTGAGTGATAAACGCAGGGGCGCACCCGAGGCCGCAGCGCTATACACCGAAACAGAGCAAAGCATCCTGGCCAGAGAACAGCTGGCCGCCGAGCGCAAGGCGGCGAGCAGCAGCCACTACCCCCCCGATCAGCGACCCAACAAAAAACAGCGCCGCCAAATTCATCGCTTTCAGCGCGAGCAAGAGCTCGACTAAACACAGCATCCGATCAAGCGTCTGGACAAAATCGAGCATCTTTCGTACATTGCCGCCTCGCTGAGCAGTCAGCCACTTTCTAGTCCCACCAACAAACCCACCGGTAAAGTCATGTCCCAACCCGACAATGATCTGCTACAGAGATTCCTCTTTGAACAGAGCGATGTACGCGGCGAAATCGTCTCCCTGCAAGACAGCTATCAGGCGGTGCTTGCGAATCACAAAAAATCAAACCAGCGGCTGCCCGCAGCCATCGACACCTTGCTCGGCGAATTTCTCAGCGCCGCCGCCCTGTTGAGCGCGACACTCAAGTTCGATGGCATTATTACCCTGCAGGCAAAACCAAAAGATACCGGCGCCCTCGACGTCATCATGGCTGACTGCACGCGCCACAATAATCTTCGCGCTGTTGCTCGCTACGACGCCAGCAAAGCCCCAACCGACGAACACAGCTGTGACTTTCGCTCACTGTTCGACGGCGGCTATTTGGTCATCACCATCGACCCCGCAAAAGGTGAGCGCTACCAAAGTGTCGTACGCATCGAGCACGACTCACTGAGTGACTGCCTGAACACCTACTTCCAGCAATCGGAACAACTGCCCACCCGCATTTGGCTGGCCGCCGATGGACACAGGGCATCGGGTTTACTGTTACAGGCCCTGCCCGTGCAGCTACAGAGCCTCGAACAACGCAGCGAACTTTGGCAACATTTATGCCTGCTGGCCGACACACTGAAAGCCGACGAGCAAGTCGCACTCAGCCATCACCAGCAATTACATCGCCTCTTCCATCAAGAGACACTGCAGTTTTTTGAACCCACCGCCCTGCAGTTTTCCTGCACTTGCTCGCGAGTCCGCACCGCCAGCATGTTGATCAGCCTGGGAGAAGCGGAGATAACAGCCATTCTCGAAGAGCAGGCCAGCATCGAGGTGGCCTGCGAATTCTGCCATTACGTCTACCAATTCAGCCCCGAGCAAGCGGCGCAACTGTTTATCAACGAAGTGCCGACCTTGCATTAAGGCCCGCGTTTTTTCCCTTCGCCACGCGATACTTTTCTGGCATAATTGGCGCCCTTTTTTGGCATGACCCGGATAGCGGATAGTGCGCCATCCCTTGAACCGTTCACAGGATTGAAACTAATGACCGACTTTGATAATTCCGCGGCAATCATCTACACCGACCTGAGTTCTGCGGAACTGATCGAACAATCCCTTCAACGTAAAGAAGGCGTGCTCACCCACACTGGCGCACTGCGCACAGAGACGGGGCAGCACACTGGCCGCTCACCTGCCGACCGCTTTATTGTCGAAGAGCCGAGCACCAGTGACGGCATCAACTGGGGACCGGTTAACCGCCCCTTTCCCCAGGACAAGTTTGACGCCCTGTGGGATCGCGTCGAGTCTTATATCGCCGGTGTCGATCGCTTCGTTTCCTATCTACACATTGGCCAGGATAGAGAACACTACATCCCCGCCAAAGTCACCACCGAGACTGCCTGGCACAATCTGTTCGCCAGAAACATGTTTATCCGCACCGAGCAATACAACCCGGCAAGCAAAGAGGGCTGGCAAATTCTCCACGCCGCCAATTTTGTTTGCGAGCCCGAGCGCGATGGCACGACCAGCAGCGGTGTCGTTATCATCAACTTCGCACAGCGCAAAGTGCTACTCGCCGGTATGAAGTACGCCGGTGAAATGAAGAAGAGCATGTTCTCTGTACAGAACTTTCTGCTACCCGAAAAAGACGTTATGCCCATGCACTGCGCGGCCAACGTCGGCGAAGATGGTAGTGTGGCCCTGTTCTTTGGTTTGTCCGGCACGGGTAAAACCACTCTCTCCGCCGATCCCTTGCGCTACCTGATTGGCGACGACGAGCACGGCTGGAGTAAAGGCGCCGTATTCAACCTCGAGGGCGGCTGTTACGCCAAGACTATCGATCTCAGCCAGAAGAATGAGCCGGTGATCTGGGATGCCATTCGCTTTGGCGCCATCATCGAGAACGTGGTGCTCAATGAGCAGCGCGAGCCCGATTACTGCGATACCTCCCTGACCGAAAACGGCCGTTGCAGCTACCCCATAGAGCACGTGGAAATGCGCTCCGAGAAAAACCGCGCCGGTGAACCCAAGCATATTATGTTCCTCACTTGCGACGTGACTGGCGTTTTACCACCGGTATCAATCTTGTCGAAAGAAGCGGCGGCCTATCACTTTCTCAGCGGCTACACCGCTCGCGTTGGCTCCACCGAGCTGGGTGGCGAGTCGGGTATCAACCCCACTTTCTCAGCCTGCTTCGGCGCACCTTTCATGCCGCGCCCCGCTGGTGTTTACGCCGAACTGCTGATGAAGCGTATCGAAGATTTTGACAGCCGCGTCTATCTGGTTAACACCGGCTGGACAGGTGGTGCAGGAGGCTCTAGCGGTACTGGCGCTCGCTTCCCTATTCCGGTCACTCGCGCCATCATCACCGCCATTCAAAATGGCAAGCTGGATAACGTCGAGACCGCAACCTTACCGCTGCTGAATCTCGAGTTCCCCGTTACCATACCTGGCGTTGAGCAAAGCTACCTCAACCCCCGCGAAGCCTGGGAAGACAAAGCCGCCTACGATGAGCAAGCAGCCAAGCTCGCCGGTCTGTTCGTCGAAAACTTCAAAACCTTCGACGTGTCCGATGACATCAATAATGCCGGACCGAGCTTAGACGCGTAACAAGGACGGCCGCTTTATTCTGTAAGGCGTAAATCCAAGGCATAAAAAAAGCACCGACGAGGTGCTTTTTTTATGCCTGCTCATATCATCGAAACAAAGTGATCACGCCACGGCTACGGCCGGAACCTCAGCCTTTGTCACGGCCAACAGGCCCTCGCGATACAGCTGCAAACTTTTGTCGTGTTCACCGAGACGACCCAACACCTCAGCCAGTTCGGCATAAATTTCAGAGCGGTTCTCAAGCCTCAATGCCGCCTCTAAATAGTCGCGAGCCTTGCCCCACAGCTCACTGCGCTGGCACAGGCGAGCCAGCGTCAACAGCAGATCGGGATTGTCGGGTTGCTCCTTGAGCCAGGCCTCAGCCGTTTTTAACTGGGCGCTCGTGAGTTCGCCACCCAGCTGACCATAAGCCCGTAGCAGGCCTTTATCCCAGCTGTTCTTGATGGCTTTGCGCAGCTCTTTTTCGGCCAGTGCAGCCTCGCCAAGCTGGCTCAGCAACTCTGCGTGACTAGTAATAACGGAAGGCGCTAAACGCACATTTTTTGCCGTTCGCCCCCACAGATCGGCCAGGGCCTGTTTGTTTTTAGCCATGTCCGGGTCAAGGTTTTTGGCAAGATTGCCCAATTGTTCGGCACGCACCAGAATCTCGAGCTGGCGCAGACCGTCGGCGTCCATCACCTTGTTAGCGCGTAGATCTGCCAGCAGTTTCTCCAACTGATCCCACTGCTGTAAATGCCTGTAACTTTTTTCCAGTAAACCGAGGATGTAGGGGTGCTTGGGATGGCGCCCGTGTAGGCTTTGTAAAATCGGTAGGGCCTCGGCATAGCCCCCACTGCCAACCAGCAACCGCACGCGGGTCAAAGCGACGGCCAACTCGTTGCGCGTATCCGCTTTTTCCGCCAGATCCAGCAGGCGATTGGCCTCCTGTTCGTTACCCAGCTCCGCCGCCGCACTGGCGGCACCAAGATAATTAATCAAACCCAGCTCGGAGTTAGCGGCAGATTTTGATAGCTGCTGACAGGCCGATGCCCAACGGCCCTCTGCCAGGTCAAGCAAACCACGATAGGTTAAGCGGCTATTTTTCTGTTGTTTTTTCGCTTGCCAGTTACTCGTCAAGTGTAAGCCGGGCATAACCAGGGCTCGCAGCAAACTGAACAGCAGTCGCAAGACAAGCCACAGCGCCAGGGCTGCGACAACACCTGTCCACAGGGTAAATTGCACGGCTGTAGCACCCACGGAAAGTAATACAAAACCCGGGTATTGCCCGATCAACCAATACAAAAAACTGCCCGTAAAAGCGGCTAGAATCAGGAACACGATGGCGATTCTCACAGTAATCAGCCCTCCCCGTTGCCGCGACGATGCTCAGTCACCGCTCGATAATCGCGCAGCACATAAAGTGAGGCGCTAATATCGGGTAATTCCTGTTCCACGGCTTCGGCCTGCAATTCTTTTAACTGCTCGATAAGGCCGCGGGTATCGTCATTGAGGGCAAAATACCGAGTGATGTCATTTTCAGCCCGAACCAGACTGGCCCGATAAATACCGCCTTCCTCGCGCAACACCGCTTGCTGAGCATTGCCAAGGGTGATCAATAAGCTATGGCGCAGCTGGGTTTCCCGATCGATAGACATTAGCGGCGCCAATGGTTGTTCGAGTGAGCGCACATGAAAATGGCGGTCGACAAAACCCTGTGTCGCTTTGCGCATATTTTGCCAAAGGTATTGATACCAGACTTGCTCGACGACAACAGCGGCCTCTTCAGCGGGGGCGGCCCCATCGACCACCTCAACACCCTCAAGGCCATGGACCGGTAGCGCGGGAAACGTCATCATCAAATCAG
This sequence comes from Gammaproteobacteria bacterium, assembly GCA_018069465.1. Lineage (GTDB taxonomy): Bacteria > Pseudomonadota > Gammaproteobacteria > Pseudomonadales > Porticoccaceae > Reddybacter. The sequence goes on from JAGPUW010000004.1 coordinate 111,521, forward strand.
ACAGCGTTGCGATACGGAGGAAAATACCCTCGCGATCGATAATCGTAGTGCGTCGCAGCTCGGCAATATTTTCAGACAGGGTTTTGCGCAGCGCGATCAGCCCTGGATCATCCAGCTTTGCCAGCACCTGGTCAGCGGATTCAAGTAAGGTTTGAGCGCCCTGAGGTCGACGTTCAACCAGTAGTCGCTGGTTGGCCAGGCGAATCAAAAAATCCGCTTCATCCAGTAAGAGCTTGCCTCGACCCGCATTACCCTTGCTCTCAAGTAAGGCCAACTGGCTCTGCTGTTCTTGTTGCAAGGCAGTCAGTTTTTGCTCAAAGCTGGCAACCAGCAGCCCCTGCTCTGCAGCTTTGCGCTCAATACTTTGCTGGAAAGTATCAAGTGAAGTACCTTTTTGAGCCACAGTGTTATCGAGGGCGTGAAGCTGCAGTAAAAATCCTTGACCAAACCAGACTACCCCCCCGACTCCAGCAACGAGGACTAAAAGTAACAAAATGGCCAATAGGCGCCACCCTCTACCAGTAGCAGGTTTTTTAATCTTGCCTTGCGTTTTTGCCTCGGGGGTCGACCCAACTTCCACTTTGTCTTGCGTGCTATCCACTTGTTTTTTGTTATTCACCCGTCATCCCGCTATTCAGAAAATATTGTTGTTAACCAGCCTCTAAGACTTAGGGAACCCCTGATCAACTCATGAACTCGCCCAGAGTTAATCAGAAGTTCCTTAGTTACTGCCGGGTACGAGTGTACCAGTCCAAAACCCGATGCTCCATGTCTTGGGCCAATGCGCTGGCCGCAAGATGTACCGATTTAAAGCCCCTGCCGCGCGCCAAATTCGCCACCCGCTCGCCCGGCACAATAATCGGCAGACTTTTTAAGGTCGCCAGGCAAGCCTTGGGCACAAGCTCTAAAAGCGCACCTAATACTTGGCCGCTGTAAATCAGCACCAGGGGGGACTCTGCCAGTATTAACTCACCGATCGCCTTGCCATGAAGCGGGTCGACAACGCGGCTATAAAGCTCGCAGCAATCGACTCTCGCCCCCCGCGCCTTTAACGTGTGCTCGAGCAAATCCCGCCCCTGCCCGCCTCTTAAAATGATTATTTTCTCGCCCCGCACGCTATTTAACGCCGGTAGCGCCAACAGGGCTTCACTGGAATAGCCCGAGTCTGGCACCACGACTGGCACGCCCTGATCACGCAGAGCCTGGGCCGAGCTTGGCCCGACCGCGAAGTAGTCAATACCCACGGGCAACATCGGCCAATAGCGATCAAGCCACCACCAGCTCAATTGTGCGGCATGCTGGCTGATGACGATGGCCTTGTTGTAATCAGAAAAGTGCATCACTTGCTGCTTAACCCGTTCGTCATCCGCCCCTGCCGGCTCAATTTTGATCACCGGGTAGTTGTGGCAAATAGCACCGAGTGCTTCGAGGCGGATTACTAAAGGGTCTGGTTTTTGAGCGGCTACAACGGGGGATTGCTCAGCCGATGGTTCTAGCGCTGGCGGCGTCGAGCGGGCTCGTAAGCCAAGAATATGCAAACCACCCAACGCCGACATATTAGTGAGTGGTAATCGCCGCGAGGATTTTATCGGCACCCCGCGCCAACAAACGCTGGGCTAATTCAATACCGAGTTGCTCGGCAGTGTCCGCTGCGCCGGTGATCTCTTCGCGCAGCATCAAGCTGCCGTCGAGCGAGCCCACCAGAGCGCGAAGATAAAGTTGCCCATCGCCCACCAGCTCGGCGTAACAGGCTATTGGCACCTGACAACCGCCTTCCAGCTCACGATTAACAGCTCTTTCAGCGCTAACACGGGCGGCGGTATCGCGGTGATGAAGCACGCTCAGCAAGGTTTGTGTTTGCTCGTCATCGCCACGGCATTCAATGCCCACGGCACCCTGCCCCCCCGCCGGTAATGACTGGCTCACCGGGATACGCTGTGAGATTCTGGCGGCCATTTCTAGCCGCAGTAAACCCGCCGTCGCCAGGATAATGCCGTCGTAGTCGTCATTATCCAGCCGCGCTAGCCGAGTGTTGACGTTACCGCGTAAATCGAGCAGCTCAAGCTCGGGGTGGGCCTCCATCAATTGGCATTGGCGACGCATGCTACTGGTACCAACACGGGCACCGGCAGGTAGCTCTTCAATACATTGATAGTGGTTGGAGACAAAGGCATCGCGAGGATCTTCCCGCTCACAGATGACCGGCAAAGCTAAACCCTCTGGCAGTGCCATGGGCACATCTTTCATTGAGTGAACGGCAATATCGGCTCGCCCTTCCAGCAGCGCGACTTCGAGTTCTTTAACAAAGAGGCCCTTGCCACCAATTTTGGCGAGCGGGGTATCGAGTATTTTATCGCCCTGAGTTGTCATGCCGATAATTTCTACACTCAGCCCCGGATGGGCCTGCATCAAAGCATCGCGTACAAAGTGCGCCTGCCACAGTGCCAGAGGGCTTTTACGAGTGGCGATACGCAAATTTTGCATGGGAGTACTCATCGGTTCAGTGAAAAAATCATCTCACCCAGTATCAGCGTCAAGCCTCAAGAAAGGCGGCTACTCACGCGGGCTAGCGGGAAATTACGGGCGAATATAGTAACAGATACAAGACACTAAATTCCCATGAGCCTGGAGAAGAGCAGGCCCATGGAGGGGGCCAAAAGAGGCCATCGACAAAGTAGTTTTGGAACAGTAGCGGTAAAACGGGAAGGGAGCTGAGGGCCAGGTTCTTAGATTTTTTCGAGTAAACGGCGAACCGGCGTGATATGGCGACGACTCACCTGAGGCTTTATATCCAGGCCGCTAAGACGTACAAAGCAGTGGCCCTCACTATCGCGCTCCAGTCCTTCGATATGCAGAACGGAGACCAGAGCATTGCGATGAATGCGCACAAAGCGCCCCTCAAACTCGCTTTCCAGCTCTTTCAAGGTGTCATCGAGCAGGGCTTCACCATTGGTGTGGTAAACCGTCACGTATTTATGGTCGGCCTGAAACAAACGCACATTGCTAAGCGCAATTAAGTCTATTTCACCCCTGTTTTTCGAGGCCAGGTGAGTGCGACCACCCTCGCCAATACCAATAGTGTCCTGCAAACTATTGAGCTGGGCCTTATTGACGCGCCCGGTTCGACTCAAGGCGGCAGCCAGATCCGTCTGTTTGACAGGTTTCAGTAAATAGCCAATAGCCTGAGACGAAAATGCTTCAATGGCATAATCTTCATAAGCGGTACAGAAAATCACTGCGGGCGGGGGGTCTAGCTCGGCCAGATGCTGAGCGGCGGCAATGCCATCCATGCCGGGCATGCGCACATCCATCAACACCACATCGGGACTGCTCTCTCGCGCCCGCTGAATGGCCTGCTGGCCATTCTCGGCCATGGCAACAACATTAAAATCCGGCAGCAAAGCAACCATCCGCTGCAGGCGGTCGCGCGCTAAAGGCTCATCATCAACAATCAATACATTCATAAAGGATAACTCACTCCCCCAATGGGAAGTTTATGTGCGTTATGTAATGATTATCCATTCTCTCGGCGCGCACCACAGCAGTTGGCCCGAAATGTGCCACAAGTCGCTTTTGCACATTATCAATGGCCATTTTACTGCCCTTGTTGTGCTGCATTCTCTGACTACGAGGGTTGCCGACGGTCAAAATCAGGCGACCATTCACGCGCTTCACACTGACTTTGATGAGCCCACCTTCCGGCAACAATTGAATACCGTGGTAAACGGCGTTTTCCAGTACTGGCTGCAAAGTGAGGCTGGGGATTTTTACATCGCCGTAGTCGCCGATTTCCCACTCCGTTTGCAAGCGCTTACCCAGACGCAATTTTTCGAGCGCCAAATAACTGCGGCACAATGCCAGCTCTTCACGCAGCGGCACCAGGGTATGGGCATCATCGAGAACCCGGCGAAACAAGTCGGCAAGGTCGACCACCACCTGCTCGGCCCTGCCGGGGTCAGTGGCAATCAAACTGGCGACCATATTCATACTGTTGAATAAAAAGTGCGGGCGTATTCGAGCCTGTAGCTCCTGGATGTGCGAGGCTTCCGCCAGCTCAAATAACATTGTGACCTGGCGCTGCAGGTGTAAATAACGCAGTAGCATTAAACTGAATAGCACCGCAGCCACTACCGCTTCGAGGAGGTTAAACCCTTGAAATAAGGGCTCAAATACGACCAACAAACTAAACTCAATAGCCAGTACCGCAGCCACCAACACCGCAGCCATCACCACATAACTGAGTAGCACTTCACTGGCGGCAAAGGCTGTCCACACCATCCGCTCGACAAACCAGACAATCAAGCCTGCAATCGCTGATACCCCCAGTGCCAACGCGCACACCTGAGCCAGCACCGGCCAGCCATTTTGCGTCGCACCACCGCCCAACCATGACCCGACAAGGAACAAGCACTGGCCAATAAGTACAACACCGAGCCAACTTCCACTGCGCCAGATGCCGACCGCAGGTAATTCAGGCCTGAGTGCTGTGGGCGTCGCCCCCTTAGCTGCCAGTTTGTCTTTTCTTAGCTCCACTTTCCGCTTTCTCACCCAGTGCATTCAATGAATTCGCTATAATGCGTCATTTTTACACACTAGACACCTTTCCTGCGGGCAAGGGAGCCACCAATAGTCATCAGAGGTCACAATGAGCGACAAAAAATCATCCAACCAGTCCTGGGGCGGTCGCTTTAGCGAGCCCACTGACGCCTTCGTCGCCCGCTTTACTGCGTCGGTAAGCTTCGACCAGCGCCTCTATCGCCAGGATATCGAAGGTTCACAAGCCCATGCGGCAATGCTCACGCGAGTCGGCATTCTCACCGAGCAAGAACACCAGCAAATTAAACGCGGGCTCAACGAAATTCTTGCCGATATAGAGGCCGGCACTTTTGAGTGGTCGATTGAGCTGGAAGATGTACATATGAACATTGAGGCAGCACTGACTGCCAAAATTGGCATCACCGGTAAGAAGCTGCACACGGGGCGCTCTCGCAATGACCAGGTGGCAACTGATATTCGCCTCTGGCTGCGCGCCGAAATCACCGTTATTCAAGGCGAATTACACCGTCTGCAAGAGGGTTTATTGTTGCTAGCTGAGCGCGAAGCCAGCACCATCATGCCCGGCTTTACCCACCTGCAAACGGCGCAGCCCGTCACCTTCGGCCACCACTTATTAGCCTGGTACGAGATGCTGGTTCGCGATCAGGGCCGCCTCGGTGACTGTAAAAAAAGGCTCAACCAATCGCCCCTGGGTTCCGCTGCGCTGGCCGGCACCACCTACCCCATTGATCGCGAATACACGGCCAAATTACTCGGTTTTGATGGCCCCACTGCCAACAGCCTCGACTCCGTCAGCGACCGCGACTTCGCCATCGAGTTCTGCGCCTTTGCCAGCCTGCTGATGACCCACCTGTCGCGGGCCTCTGAAGAACTAGTGCTTTGGGCATCGGCACAGTTTGACTTTATCGACCTGCCCGATCGCTTTTGCACCGGCTCATCGATCATGCCGCAGAAGAAAAACCCCGATGTGCCCGAGCTAGTACGCGGTAAAACCGGGCGCACCCACGGCCACCTCATCAGCCTGCTGACGCTGATGAAATCTCAGCCCCTGGCCTACAACAAAGACAATCAGGAAGATAAAGAACCGCTGTTCGACAGCGTCGATACGGTACGCGATTGCCTGCGCGCCTTTGCCGACATGGTGCCCGCCATTACTGTCAAAAAAGAAAACATGTACGAAGCGGCACGGCGCGGCTTTTCCACGGCGACCGATCTGGCCGACTATCTCGTCGGCAAAGGTGTGGCTTTTCGAGATGCCCACGAAATCGTTGGCAGCGCCGTTGCCTACGGCATTGAGTCCGGCAAAGATCTCTCGGAGATGACCACCAGCGAGCTGCAGCAATTCGGCAGCATGATTGGCGACGATGTCTTCGATGTATTGACGCTGGAAGGCTCCGTTGCCGCACGCAATCATATTGGTGGCACCGCGCCAGAGCAGGTTACCCTTGCCGTCGCCCGCGCCCACCAACAGCTTGAAGATCAGGCGAAGACTTTCTGATAGCGCGAGCAGCCAAACTAACCCCTAATATTGAGAGCAAGTACAGTGAACCGCTATACTTGCGCCTCCGCTGACTGGACGAATTATCACTGATGACCACCTCTGCCCACCGCCGTATTTTTCTTTTATTGCCCCTGCTTTTATTGGCAGTCTCCACTCTCAACGCCTGTGGTAACAAGGGCGCGCTTTATATTCCGCCGCCACCGATTGAGCAGCAAAGCGAAGCGACAACGATCACCCCGGACAGCGAAACCGAAACCGAAACCGAATGAGTCATTTTTCTCGCCGCAATGGCCAGCTTTATATCGACAACATCGCCCTCGCCGACCTTGCCATCCAACACGGCACCCCCGCTTACGTCTATTCAAAAGAAGCCATCAGCGAGCAGTTTTTAGCCTATCAACAGGCCATGGGCGAGCAGCCCCAGCTGATTTGTTATGCCGTAAAAGCCAACTGCAGCCTTGCCATTCTCAATGTTCTGGCAAAACTTGGCGCCGGCTTTGACATTGTCTCGGGCGGTGAGCTGGAGCGAGTATTAGCAGCGGGAGGCCAGCCACAGCGCATCGTTTTTTCTGGCGTTGGCAAGAGCCACGACGAGATCACACTGGCATTAAAAACCGGCATTCACTGCTTCAATGTTGAATCGACAGCCGAGCTGGAGCGCATTCAAGACATTGCGCAAGGTCTCGACATCGTCGCGCCCATTTCAATTCGAGTGAACCCCGATGTCGATGCCGGCACCCACCCCTATATTTCTACCGGGCTCAAAGAGAACAAGTTTGGCATTGATATTGACTCTGTTAGCGCTGTCTACCAGCGCGCCGCTGCCCTGTCCCATCTGGCGATAAAGGGTGTCGACTGCCACATAGGCTCGCAACTTACCGAGATCGCGCCCTTTATCGACGCCATGGATAGAGTCCTGCTGCTCATTGATCACCTCGCAGAGAAAGGCATTACCATTGAACATCTTGACCTTGGCGGCGGCCTCGGTGTGCGCTATCAGGATGAGCAACCGCCGGCCATCGGTGACTATATTCACGCCATACGCCAGCGCCTGGGCACCCGCGACTTGCGGCTCATACTCGAACCCGGCCGCTCCATCGTCGCCAATGCAGGGGTGCTACTGACCAGGGTCGAATACCTGAAAAATGCCGGCGATAAGAATTTTGCTATTGTCGATGCCGCCATGAACGACATGCTGCGCCCCGCGCTCTACGAGGCATGGCTGGATATTGAAACGGTAAGCGAGAACAAGCAGGCCAACACGGCTATTTATGACATCGTCGGCCCGGTCTGTGAAACCGGCGATTTCCTCGGCAAGCAGCGCTCACTGGCCATCGGCGAGGGCGACCTGCTGTGCATCCATTCGGCGGGCGCCTACGGCATGTCGATGAGTTCAAATTACAACAGCCGTCCCCGTGCGGTGGAAATCATGGTCGATGACAGCAAGGCTCACCTGATTAAGGCTCGGGAAACAAACGCTGATTTAATGCGTGGCGAATCTCTGCTGCCGGACCCCTGCTGAATGTATATTCGCTTCACGAAAATGCACGGCCTCGGCAATGACTTCGTGGTCATCGACGCCGTGACCCAGGCCGTGACGATGACCGATACGCTCGCCCGCCGTCTCGCCGATCGCAACACAGGTATTGGCTGTGATCAAATATTACTGGTTGAGCCACCGACCCAGCCCAATATCGATTTTAAATACCGTATTTTTAATGCCGACGGCAGCGAAGTTGCCCAGTGCGGCAATGGCGCCCGCTGCTTTGCCAAATTTGTACACGACAGGCGACTGACCGGTAAGAATACACTGAGCGTCGAAACTCAAGCCGGTACTTTGCAGCTCAACATTAACGACAAGCAAAACTATACCGCCACGCTGGGCATACCCAATTTCGAGCCCGCGCAAATACCTTTCGAGGCCGAACAACGCGCGCTGACTTACGCCGTTGAGGCCGGCGGGCAAAGTGTCGACATCGCCGCCGTATCGCTGGGCAACCCCCATGCCGTGCTACGGGTTACCGACATTGAGCGGGCAGCCGTCGATGAACTCGGGCCACTGCTCGAAAGCCACCCCCGCTTTCCAGAGCGGGTCAATGTCGGCTTTATGCAGTTGGTGTCTCGCCACGAAATCAATTTGCGCGTCTACGAGCGCGGCGCTGGTGAGACCCAGGCCTGTGGTAGTGGCGCCTGTGCGGCGGCGGTAGCTGGCATCGCGCAAGATCTGCTAGACTCACCCGTCAAAGTAAACCTGCCGGGCGGCAGCCTGAGCATCGTCTGGCAGGGCGAAAATCAGCCGGTATCAGTAACGGGCCCGGCAACCACCGTTTATCAGGGGCGCATTCGCCTATGAGTACCAAAGATAAGTCTGGCAAACAGGCTGCGCGATTAATCACTGAGCAACAGGTTTGTGAATTCCTCAGTGTAGAAACGGACTTTTTTGACCGCCATCCCGAACTGCTTGAGTCATTAGAACTGCCCCACGAAAGTGGTAAGGCGGTATCCCTCATTGAGCGACAAATCAGCGTGCTGCGCGAGCGCAACCTGGAAATGCGTTCGCGTTTGAACAACCTCCTCGAAACGGCGAGAGCCAACGACAAGCTGTTTGAAAAGACCAAGCGCCTGGTGCTGGCACTACTCGAAACGGCCACGCTGAGCAAGGCTATCGATACCCTCTATGACAGCCTGAAAAATGATTTCCAGATTGAACACCACAAGCTGATTTTATTCAGCACTGAAAATAGCATCAAAACGCCCGCCAAGATTGTCAGTCTCGACCAGGGCAGCCGCGCTATTGGCGGCTTACTGCGCAGCAATCGCGCCACCTGCGGTGTGCTGCGCGATGAAGAGTTGTCCTTTTTATTTGAGGATCAGGCTGCGGCGATAAAGTCTGTCGCTGTCGTGCCCCTCAACAATGGCAACACCTTCGGCGTTCTCGCCATTGGTAGCTCTGACCCACTTTATTACAAGAGCAGCATGGGCACTCTCTTCCTCAGCTATATCGCCGAAGTCCTCAACCGTATCGTGCCACCAATGATGGAACAGATGGCCACGCTACAAGCCCTCAGCGCACCGCAAAAAATAAGCTGAGTGCACCATGGCCACGGTCCCCGATGAGGCTCAATTAAGCAGTTTTGCACAGCACATCGGCAAGGTCAGAAACCTCTCACCACTGACCACCAAAAGTTATCTACGCGACCTGCGCCGCCTGCAATTACTGCTAAGCGAGCAGGCGATAGACAACCTCGACGCGATTGACAGCCAGCACATCCGCAGCTCACTGGCGACACTGCATAAAAGCGGCCTCTCCAGTGCCAGCCTGCAACGCTGGTTATCGGCGGTGCGCACTTTTTTTCGCTATGCCCTGCAGAAACAATGGCTCAGCCACAACCCCGCCGACGGCCTGCGGGCACCGGCAAAGGGCAAAAAACTCCCCCGCTTAATGGATGCCGACCAGGCCATCCAGTTAGTCAGTATTGACGGCGATGACTGGCATTCGCTGCGCGACCGCGCCCTGCTCGAGCTGCTTTATTCCTCCGGGCTGCGCCTGGCAGAGATCGCCAATATCAATATCGGCGACATTGACTTTGGCCAAGCCCGGGTCAGCGTCACCGGCAAAGGCGAGAAAGGGCGTATTGTTCCCGTGGGCAGCTTCGCTCTGGAGGCCATTGAGCGCTGGTTGAAGGTGCGCAACGAGCGGGCGCTCGACAATGAAAAAGCCTTATTTGTCAGCCAGCGGGGTAAGCGAATCAGCCACCGGGCCATTCAACAGCGGGTCAAACAAATGGGACAGCAGCAGGGTATCAGCCAGCCGCTTCACCCCCACATGCTGCGCCATTCTTTCGCCAGCCATCTACTGGAATCCAGTAGTGATTTGCGCGGCGTTCAGGAGTTACTCGGGCACGCCAACCTGTCGACCACCCAGATTTACACCCATCTCGATTTTCAACACCTCGCAAACACCTACGACAAGACCCACCCACGCGCCCACTCTCGAGGCAAAATAAAGCCCGGGTCATAAACAACCCAGGCTTTATTTTGCGAGTGCTAGTGCAGCTAAGACAAATTTAGCTAGACTGCATCGGGGCCCGTTTCACCAGTGCGAATGCGCACGATCTCTTCCAGCGACGATATAAAGATTTTACCGTCACCAATTTTCCCGGTGTTGGCAGACTTCAAAATCGCATCGACAACATTGTCGACCATGTCGTCATCAACGGCGATTTCCATCTTCACCTTAGGCAGAAAATCAACCACATACTCGGCGCCACGATACAGCTCGGTATGGCCTTTCTGGCGTCCAAAACCCTTCACCTCCGTTACTGTGATGCCCTGTACGCCGACATCAGCCAGAGCCTGTCGAACATCATCCATTTTAAATGGCTTTATAACAGCGGTAATTAGCTTCATAGATACTCTCAGTTAGTCGTCTCTTTTGCCGCTAACGATACACCTTTAACAGACAACAAAAAAGGGAGCTAAGCTCCCTTTTTTGTTGTGCTACACGCTAACAAATGCGCTTTTATTTTGTCCCCGAGACAAACTCTGGATAGGCCTCGATACCACATTCAGAAATATCGACGCCTTCGTATTCCTCTTCCTCGGTAACGCGGATACCGACCACTGCTTTGAGGATAAACCACACCACCAGGCTAGCACCAAAGACCCAGGCAAAGATTACGCCGATGCCCATCAGCTGAGCGGACAAGCTGGCATCCGGATTGGAGAAACAGACAGCCAACAAACCCCAGATACCGACAACACCGTGGACCGAAATAGCACCGACCGGATCATCAATTTTCAGCTTGTCAAAAGTGACTACCGAGAAGACTACGAGAGTACCGCCAACAACACCGATCAAAGTCGACAGCATAGGGCCAGGAGTCAATGGTTCAGCGGTTATCGCCACCAGACCCGCCAATGCGCCGTTAATTGCCATCGTCAAGTCAGCTTTACCAAACATAAAGCGAGCGGTAATTAGCGCGGCAATCAAACCACCACAAGCTGCTGCGTTAGTATTGACGAAGATATCAGCAACCGCATTGGCCTCACCAATGTCAGAGATTTTCAACTCAGAGCCGCCGTTAAAACCAAACCAGCCAACCCAGAGAATGAACATACCCAGGGCTGCCATCGGCATGTTGGCACCGGGGATGGGGTTAACTGAACCATCTGCTCGGTATTTGCCCTTACGTGCACCCAGCAAAATCACTGCCGCAAGCGCCGCAGCCGCACCGGTCATATGGACGACACCGGAACCGGCAAAATCGAGGAAACCCGCTTCATCAAGGAAACCGCCGCCCCACTTCCACATACCCTGTAAGGGATAAATAACGCCCGTCATCACCACGGCAAAAGCCAGAAATGACCAGAGTTTCATGCGCTCGGCAACCGCACCGGAGACAATCGACATCGCCGTTGCGACGAATACTACCTGGAAGAAGAAGTCTGACGCACCGGAATAATAGGTGTAGTCGTCTGCATCTGCGGCCGCTCCCGCCAGCACTTCTTCGGCACTGGCATTGGCAATGGTGTTGCCAAACCAGCTATCGGGCAATATGCCGCCATCTGACCCACCGTACATGATGGTGTAACCCATCAGCAGATACATCACACAGGACACAGCGTAGAGCGCCACGTTCTTGGTCAAAATTTCAGTGGTGTTTTTGGATCTCACCAGGCCAGATTCGAGCATGGTAAAGCCCGCAGCCATCCACATCACTAAGGCACCACACACCAAAAAATAAAAGGTGTCGAGCGCGTACTTAATTTCAATAATATCGCTTTCCATTATGTCTACCCCTCAAAAGTCTCGTCAGCTAAATAGTTGCGTTTAAACCGCGTCATCACCCGTTTCGCCAGTGCGAATGCGGATGATTTCATTAAGGTCTGATATAAAAATTTTGCCATCACCGATTTTTCCGGTTTGCGCGGCATTGACTATCGCCTCAACCGTGCCATCCACCATTTCATCGGTAACTGCCACTTCGGCTTTTACCTTGGGTAGAAAATCAACAACATATTCCGCGCCACGATAGAGCTCCGTGTGACCTTTTTGCCGACCAAAACCCTTAACCTCAGTAACGGTTAAGCCTTGCACGCCAATGTCGGCCAGTGCTTCACGAACATCATCCAGCTTGAACGGCTTAATGACTGCAGTGATCATTTTCATTGTCATTCTCCAGCTTTGCCCGAACCTAATTAGCATCCGCGCACATTTATAATTTTCAGCAGACCAGGGGGCTAATAATTACCCTGTTCCTCAGAGCTAGCCAGTCCATAGAATATCTATTCAGCTCCTGTCCACTAACACTTACGGTATTCAAAGTAGGCAATAAAGGCCGCAAAAGAACACCACACAAGGTGTAATGCATAGCTTGTGCCAAGATTCGCATTTCAGTCATTAAAGTGACATAAAAAACTCAGGCGCTATTGTGAAAAGTAAGTCATAAGGTATATAGCCAGTAGGAAAAGGCCTTAACGAGCTTCGCCAACTCTCTATAAAGTGGGGTGTACAACGCGAAAAGAATGGCCTGAAAGGCCGGCGCACCAAGACAATGCGCCGCCAAGCAGCGGCGCACCACAGGGCCGCACCAGTGCGGTGCAAAAAATGGAAGGCCGCACTTTCACCCTTGCGCCCCCTTTCTTTAGCAAAGGCTATCTGCTACAACAAACACTGAAGTGCGATCAAGGAAGATCTATGTCACTGGCCGTCATCTATACACGGGCAAAATCGGGTATTAACGCGCCGCTCGTTACCGTGGAAGTTCACCTTTCTAACGGCCTGCCCAGCCTCAACATTGTGGGCCTGCCGGAAGCAGCCGTTAAGGAGAGCAAGGACAGGGTGCGCAGCGCCCTGCTAAATAGTCATTTCGACTTCCCTGCACGACGCATCACCATCAATCTGGCGCCCGCTGACCTGCCCAAAGAGGGCGGCCGCTTTGATCTGCCCATAGCACTGGGCATATTGGCCGCCTCCGGGCAACTGCCAAGCGATACTTTAGAAGAGTACGAATTTATCGGCGAGCTGGCACTGTCTGGCGAACTGCGCCCCGTCGATGGCATTTTGCCCAGCGCCCTCGCCTGTGGTCACAGCCAGCGCAAGCTAATACTTCCCCACGCCAACGCGGCAGAAGCCGCCCTGGCGAGTAAAACCGTCGTCTACCCAGCCAATCATTTGCTGGAGGTGTGTGCCCACCTAAAGCGCAGCGCTACCCTACCCCAGCAAAGCCACGATAAGAAAATAGACACCACCCCCAGAGCCGATATCAATGACGTTATCGGCCAGCACCAGGCCAAACGCGCCCTGGAAATAGCCGCCGCTGGTGCCCACAACCTGCTATTCAGTGGCCCTCCCGGGACGGGAAAAACCATGCTCGCCAGTCGCCTGCCCGGTATCCTGCCGCCACTGGATGAAAAGGCGGCACTGGAAGTCGCCGCCGTCTACTCCGTGAACAGCAGCACGCCGCGAGCAAACTTTTTTGAGCGCCCCTTCCGCTCACCTCATCACACAGCATCCAGTGTTTCTTTAGTCGGCGGCGGTAGTAACCCGCGCCCCGGCGAAGTGTCAATGGCCCACCACGGGGTGCTCTTTCTCGACGAATTACCCGAGTTTTCTCGCAAGGTGCTTGAAGTTTTAAGGGAGCCCCTGGAGTCTGGGTCAATACATATTGCCCGAGCACAGGCCAGAGTCGAATACCCCGCCAACTTTATGCTGATTGCTGCAATGAACCCCTGCCCCTGTGGCTATCTCGGCGAAGCCCGCTGCCGCTGCACGCCGGATCAGGTCAATCGTTACCGCGATAAAATATCCGGGCCATTACTCGACAGGATTGACCTTCAGGTGCATGTGCCCCGCGTGCCCCACAGGGAACTCACTGCAAGCAGCCCCCAGAGTGAAAGCAGCACAAGTATTCGACAGCGCGTTATCGCAGCCAGAGAAAAGCAATTGAGTCGCCAGGGCTGCGCCAACGCCCAGCTCTCGCGCAAGCAGATCGATCAATTCTGTGCGCTCAACGAAGAGCAACTGGAGATGATGAATACTGCCATCGAACGCATGGGGCTATCAGCCCGTGGCTTTCACCGGGTATTAAAAGTGGCGCGCACCATAGCCGATATTGAAAATCAGCAGGACATTCAAAGCCCCCACCTCAGCGAAGCATTGGCCTATCGACTGTAAATCGACAAGCCTGCTCAAGCACAGATGGCTTAATGATCGAGACGAAAACCCACTTTAATGGTCGCCTGCCAGTGCTTCACCTTGCCATCTTCGATATGCCCACGGCTTTCAACCACCTCAAACCAATGCAGATGCTTAATGGTTTTTGTCGCTTCCGCAATGGCTGCACTAATCGCATCATCAGTACTGACGGTAGAACTGCCTGTCACTTCGATATGTTTATAGATATGGCCGGGCATAATGAAATCCTCTTATTTAATAATTTCCAGATCACCCCGAGCACATAAGATATATGCCGGAATCAGAAGTCGGGCCCACGTTTTATCAGGGCAAGGCTTCTATCATCAGCTTAGACAAAGGCCTCTCATCGCGCCAATGACTTTGAGCCTTTAGAGCACCTCTAATCAAAAGTATTGGGCAGAAAACTCTTCGGCTGGCAGCGGTTTAGAATAGAGAAAGCCCTGGAATACCTGGCAACCAATATCAGATAAAAATGCTGCCTGCTCTTTATTTTCCACACCCTCTGCAACAGGCTCGAGACCGAAATGGCGCGCAATGTCCATAATCGTTTTTACAATTGCCGCGTCATCTTTATCGTTGGTAATATTGTGCACATAAGTCTTATCAATTTTTATTTCATCCAGAGGCAAGCGCTTTAAATAATAAAGCGAGGAATAACCCGTGCCAAAATCATCAATCGATATTTTGACACCAAGTTGCTTTAATAAATTGAGTTTTTCGACAGTGTCATCAATATCTTCTATTAACATACCCTCGGTAATTTCCAGCATCACGCTACCGGGGGCAACGCCATTGCCTTGAATGACACCCTCGATATTAGTAACAAAATCCTTGCGCCTGAATTGCACCGGGCTAATGTTAATCGAAATATTAAAATCGCCACTCAGCAAATACCGCTCTTGCCAGGCCCGCAGTTGGGCACAGGCCGCCTCCAACACCCACTGCCCAACATCGACAATCAAACCGCTCTCTTCGGCAATGCCAATAAAGTCAGCCGGCGAAACAAGCCCGCGCTGTGGGTGTCGCCAGCGAATGAGCGCCTCAACCCCCACGGGCTGCCCTTCACTGTCAACTTTTGGCTGGTAATATAATTCAAATTGTTGGTGCTTAATGGCCTGCCGTAAATCCTGCTCGATTAAGACGCGCCTGTCTGCGTCCTGTTGCTGCTCGGCACTATAAAAAGCCACGGCATTGCGGCCATTTTTCTTCGCCTGGTACATAGCGACATCGGCATTTTGGATAACGCTCTCTGCCGTATCGCCATCCTCGGGAAAAACAGCTAAACCAATACTCGATGACATATGGTAATTAAGGCCGTTAATAATATAGTCAGTGGCCAGGGTGGCGCGCAATTTGTCGGCAATCACTCGCGCCTTGTGCACCACCATGTGCATGCCACCATTTATAACGGGCACCACGACAACAAACTCATCGCCACCAATGCGGGCAACCGTATCATCGGTGCGAAAAACATCCAGTAGGCGTCTGGCCACCTCTATCAATAAAATATCGCCACTGGCGTGGCCCAAACTATCGTTCAGCAATTTGAAACGATCCAGGTCGAGATAGAACACCACGCCACTGGTTTTATTTCTTTTCGCTGCCGCGCAGTATTGATGCAACCTGTCTAGCAATAAGCGCCGGTTAGCCAGCTTGGTCAGCGGGTCATAGTAGGCGAGGCGACTGATTTCTTGCTGAGCCTTTTTATATTCACTGATATCAGAAACAGCTGCACGAACCAAAAATGGCTGTTCATTACTATCGCACTCAACCTCGCCCTGTGTTCTCAACCAACGCAATTCTCCATCCGACCTCTGGAAACGGTTTTCCAGCTCAAAGGGTCGACCGGCATTAATGTCCTCAATAATCGAGTCAAGTAGGGCTAAATCATCCTCGAAAACGAACTGCCGTAATTCCTTCAACGTGTTTGGCAATTTATTGGCCGACAAACCGAAAAGGTCACTGGCCCCGTCAGACCAGGACATCGTATTGCTTTGTATATCGGCTTCCCAAATGACGATGCCACCCGCCCTGGTAGCCAAACGCGTCATTTCTTCTTTTTGGGCCAATTCATCCAATAGAGCCTGACGCTCAATTTCCATTCTTTTGCGATCGGTAATATCTCTGACACTGGCAAAGGTCAGGCGCCTGTCGTAGTAATCAAAACCACTAAAGCTGACCTCCACCTCGCGAGGCTCACCATTGGGCAACTGCAGCAGCCATTCGATGGTACCGAGACGCCCCCTTTCAAGGGCGGAGAGTATGCGGTCTAACTTCTCGACGGCGTTGACACCATCATGTTGCAGTGGCATCGATAAGTCAGTGCTGGTCAAACCAGCAAGCTCACTTTTATCACGCTGAACCAGGCGGGCAAACTGCTCATTACAGGCATCGATATGCAGGCCATCAAGTACCACTGCCGCCTCCGGCAGAGACTCAATAAGTTGGCGAAAAGATTTATCAGACTCATTGGCGACAACAATCTTTGGTATCAGGCCCCCTATTTCCTGACAACTTATCAGGTAAAGCCCCACCGCATTTTCTTGCCCTGGGGTAAAGCTCAGGGTTTCTACTAGCTCAAGATGCTGTCCCTGCCAGGTGTCGCGCAGCGTTTTTCCGGTATAACTCTCTATAGCCCCAGCGGGGGGTGGTTCAACCCGGCGCTGAGACTGAAAAAAATTGAGAAATCCGGAATCCTCTTGCTCAGCGTAGTAATCGTTGAGCGTTGAGCCAATCAGCATCTCTGCAGGAAAGCCCGACAAGCTTAAAAATGCCTGGTTAACTTTAATAATTTTGCCACTCACATCGGCAATGATTGAGGGTTGACCCGCGTTAAAAGTCACGGCCCCAAGCTCTGCGTCACTGAGAGTTTCGTTTTGCATTTTAGTCCCTGCAATGTCCGATCATTGCTGTGGCGGCTGTTTTATTGACATTTTTCATCCGCGCTTTTCATTCCTAAGATTTCGGTTCAAGGAAGCGCAATCTATTCGCTGCCTTTTTGCGCTCACTTTTACGCAACAAAATAAATGTCGCGCCAAGCCCACCACAATGCCGGGGCGCACTGTGGAAAGCCAGGACATCATCGAGCTGGGGCAACCAGTAATTGACACAACTTTTTAGCAGTGCAGGGTTTTCCCTCTGCTCACCTTTGCCGTGGGTAATCGAGGCGCAGCGAATATCGTGAGCAATACAATCGCGAACAAATGCCAGCACCTCTTGACGCGATTGCACGACCGTTAGCCTGTGTAAATCTAGACTGGATTCAACCGTGTAGCGCCCCTGCTTTAAACGCCGAAAAACACCATGCTGTACGCCATCGCGCTTAAATGACAAGGTATCGAGAGGCTTGACTCGCGGTACATGCTCTTCCCCAGCGAGGAAGTTATCGTCACTGTCACTCACTTTGACAGCCGCCATACGGCGCGACACCAGTGTCGGGCTGTTTCTATCCACCGCTTGTTTTAAATGATGGCCGGATTGATCGAGGGGTTCGACATCACCGACAAACTCACGAAATAATTTTTTTTCTTCTTCTTCGATCATCGTCGTCTACTCGCAATAGCTCTATCAACCTGGGCACAGAGCACAATCTATCAATTCTAGCAGCACAAAATACAGAAGCTAAGTACTCTCTAACACTTATTGAACACAGCCTGCACAAATGCGAGGTTTAGCGCTACAATAGTTATAAATAGGGCGACAACAACCAGCAGAGCGCATCTCGACTACGTGTCAGCAGTGAGCGGCTATCCAGTTCAGCCAAACTGACCAGCGACGAGCGGGAAAGCCTTTCGTCAAACTCCTTTTCCAATTCAGCGGCCATCACGGTGTCATAAATTTCAACACTCAACTCATAGTTCAACCGCAGGCTCCGCGGATCAAGGTTGGCCGAGCCGATCAGCAAATACTCGCCATCCACCATAAACAGTTTCGAGTGATTAAACGGCGGCGGCTGATAGGCCACGTTTATATTGTAGTAAAGCAGCTCCCAAAGCATATTGCGCATCGCCCAATGCACATAGATCAGGTTATTTTTCTCCGGCAATACCAGCGTCACGGCCACACCGCGCAAGGCCGCTGTTTGCAGAGCTGCAAGCATCTCTCGAGAAGGTAAAAAATAGGGCGTCATAATTCGAATCGACACTTTTGCCTGCGCGATGGCCGCCATTAGAACATTGCTGAGCTTATCGAGGTTGAGGTCGGGCCCATCGACAATCACTCGGCAGAGACTAGCGCCGCACTCCTGTTGATCGGCATGACGCTGTTGCGGCTTTTCCCCGCTAGCCAGCCGCCAGGTTTGCGCAAAACCCGTGCTTAGCTGTGCAACGACGGGACCTTCAAACTGAAAGTGCGTATCGACGGTCGGATGCCGACTAGCGCCCTGGGTGACTAAATGGCGATCGCCAATATTCATACCGCCGGCAAACGCAATCTGCTCATCCACCACCAGTAATTTGCGGTGGTTGCGCAAGTGCAAACCCGGTGGCAGGCTCATGAAGCGCGGTGGATTAAAGCGCTCGACACAGACCCCGCCACGGCGCAAGCGGCGGCTGACGCGGGGCCAGGAGTAGAGTTCACCCATGGCATCAATGATGACTCTAACCACAACACCGCGCTTCACTGCCGCCGATAAGGCCTCGGTAAATGCTCGCCCCGAACGGTTACTATCAAAAATGTAGGTGCTTAAATCAATGCTATCTGTGGCTTTGGCGATAGCATCGAGCATCGCGGGGAAAGCCTCCTCACCATTGCGCAATACCACCACCCGATTGCCACCGAGCAGGGGCAAACCGGTGAGGGCATAGGTAGCGCGAGTAAGCGGCGCGAAATCACCGGCTGCTTTGTCGTAGCAGGGAATGTCCGATAGCGGCTCTTCACCGCGCTCAAAATCGATAAAGCTGCGCTGGTAAGAGCCCTCTTTCCACAGCTGTGCACGGTGGTGAACGCGATTAATACCAAAGAAAAAATACAGTGCCGGGCCAACGATGGGAAATAACAAACAGACACTGATCCAACCCATGGCAGCGCGGGGGTCGCGTTTGTAGAGCAGGGCATGCCACATCGCGACAGGGGCAACGATAAGCGCCAGAGCAATAGCAACATTGACCAAAAGGGCGAGCCCATCGAGTTCACTTAACACTGTCATCAAGCTGAGCACTCTTGTTTTATAGTAGACCCTGTTTTATAGCGGGCGCCGTTACGGATTATGGCGCCGCTAATCGACAATAACAATTACCCGCCGACCTTGTATTCAGCTCTGGCTTAAGGCTATATCTGGCCTCTAAAAAGGAGCATAAAATGAACTCACTTGTGACACTGGGCCAGCCCGTTGGCGAGCTGCTAAAACAAAATGAACAAACGCTGGCCGTTTGCGAGTCCTCCATTGCCGGCTTGCTGTCGGCGGCGCTGGTCTCCGTGCCCGGGGCATCGGCCTATTTTCTCGGCAGCACCGTGGTTTACACCCTCGAATCTCGACGTCAGTTTCTCAATATGAGCGATGAGGCCATGAAGGGTGTGCGCAGCGCGACCGAAGAATATGCCCTGCTCTGTGCCCGCAGTATTCACCAAACTCTGGGCGGCACCTGGGCACTGGCCGAGACAGGCGCCACCGGGCCAGCCTCTAACCCCTATAAAGACCCACCGGGCACGGCATGGTTTGCGGTGACCGGACCGGTGGAAAAAACCCTGCAAATTAATACCGGCCATAACCGCCGTGAAGAGAATATGTGGCAATTTGCCGAAGCGGCTCTGGCTTTACTTGCGCAGTGCATTGGCGAGGCAAATGCGGCCGATAACAAGCCATAAAAAAGGGCTACAGCAAGTGGCGGCGGTTTTTTTCCATTATCGTTTTAAACAATGCGCTGTTGACCAGACTGTCTAGCCAGGCTTGAACAGCGGGCAGCGCTTGAGCCGCAAACCAGGGCAGATCCGTATTGGCAAACTGACGCACAAAGGGAAAGAGGGCGATATCGACGAAACTCACCTGCGGCCCGAGCAAATAAGCATGGCCATTAAGCTGTGTATTTAACTGGCTGATAAACACCAGTCCCTCAGCTCGCGCCTCGCCACTATGACTATCGGGGAAGCGCTGAGGATATTTGTAGCGATCGAGCGCCGCCTTAAAGCCGCCATCATTTTCTTCAATCAGTGTCTCGCTAAGCCGAGTTGCCGCCGGCAGCCAGGCCGTCGGGTCATGCTGGGTGAGCGCCCAACGCATAATATCCAGACTCTCGTCGAGCACCTCACCCGATGGCAACTGTAGTACCGGCACAGAGCCCTTTGGCGAAAGCGCCAGCATTGCCGCCGGCTTTGCCTTCAATTCAACTTCGACAATCTCACATTGCAGCCCCGCCTGGTAGAGCGCCATGCGCGCGCGCATGGCGTAGGGGCAGCGCCGAAAACTGTAGAGCAGCGGGTACTTCGCTTTACTCTCTGTCGTCATTATCTAGAGCCGGTGTTTTTTCTCAGCGACAAAAAAGCCCCGAGATAAAAGCGAACAAGCACTTTCAAGTCGGGGCTACACAAAGAACTAACTCGCGGCCAATCTAGCGACTAGAGTGTTACAGGTCGTAAAAACCCTTACCTTCCTTCGCCAGTTTCGCCAGCAATGGCGCCGGTTGCCAATAGTGGTCGCCAAACTGCTTGGCGTATTTGGCGTAGGCATCAACGATATTTTGCAGGCCGATTTGGTCTGCCCAAAACATAGGCCCACCTTTATAGCCGGGGAAGCCATAACCGTTAATCCAGATAATATCGATATCCAGTGGCCGGGCGGCAATGCCCTCTTCAAGGATTTTTGCACCTTCGTTAATCATCGGATAGAGGCAGCGCTCGAGGATTTCCTGATCACTAATATCGCGCTGTTCGATGCCCGCTTCTTTAGCGCACTCGGCAATGAGGGCTTTAACAACGGGGTCGGGGATGGGTGTGCGGCCATCTTCGTATTTATAAACACCGGCATTGGTTTTTTGTCCGTGGCGGCCCATCTCAACAATTTTATCGATCCACACCGAATCGCGCTTCTCAACCTTGCCAGCCTTGCGGCGCTCTTCACGCACCTTGTAGCCCACATCCAGACCGGCCATATCGGCCATCGTGAAAGCGCCCATCGGGAAGCCGAAATCGAACAAGACCTTATCGACCTGCTCGGGGCTCGCGCCCTCTTCAACCAGATAAGCCGACTCGCGAGTGCGCTGGTGCAACATGCGATTGCCGACAAAGCCATCGCAAACACCGACCATGGCGCCAATTTTACCAATGCGCTTAGAAAAGCTCATGACCGTGGCGATCACGTCGTCAGCGGTTTTTTCACCGCGCACGTTTTCCAGCAGGCGCATAACATTGGCGGGGCTGAAAAAATGCATGCCGATTACATCCTGCGGACGGCCGGTAACATTGGCAATTTCATCGACATCGAGCGTTGAGGTGTTGCTGGCGAGAATCGCACCGGGGCGACAAACGCTGTCGAGCTTTTTGAAGACTTCTTTTTTAACATCCATGTTTTCGAACACGGCTTCAATAACAATATCGACGTCTTTAATGTCATCGTAGCTCAGCGTTGGCTCGATCAAAGCCATGCGCTTTTCAACATCGGCCATAGAAATACGGCCTTTCTTCGCTGTGTTTTCATAGTTTTTGCGAATTAAGGCAATACCTTTATCAAGAAATTCCTGCTTCATTTCCAGCAGTTTGACCGGGATGCCCGCATTGGCGAAGTTCATCGCAATACCGCCACCCATGGTGCCTGCACCAACAACGGCGCCACAGTTTATGTCACGTTTTACCGTGTCTCTTGCTAGCCCGGGGACTTTAGCCACTTCGCGCTCGGCAAAGAAAATATGGCGCTGGGCTGCGGACTCAGAGGAGGTCATCAATTCCATAAACAGCTCTGACTCGCGGGCCATGCCCTCATCAAATGGCAGCTCGAAGGCGGCGCGAATGGATTTAATAATATGGAAGGGCGCGAGAAAGCCCCGCTGTTTACGGGCGATGCTTTTCTCGAAATTATCGAACACTTCGGGGCCAGCGGCCTCGGGAGTAATATCACGAATGGCGCGCGGGCCAGTGCCCTCGGCCAGTAGTTTTTCGGCGTAGGCGATAGCGGCTGTTTCGAGATCGCCTTCGACGATTGCATCGATGATGCCCAGCTCCGCAGCCTTGGCAGCAGCCACATGGCCACCGCCGACAATCAATTCAAGCGCTGCCTGAGCACCCACTAAACGCGGCAGGCGCTGGGTGCCACCGGCACCGGGCAGCAAGCCGAGGTGAACTTCGGGCAGGCCGACTTTGGCCGAGGCCAGAGCCACGCGGTAGTGGCAACCGAGGGCGACTTCCAGCCCGCCACCCAGCGCCGTGCCGTGAATCGCGGCGACTATGGGCTTGTCCGCTGTTTCCATATTGCCGATAACCGGTACCAGACCCGGCTCGCCCATTCCCTTGGCGAATTCATTGATATCGGCGCCGGCAATAAAAGTTCTGCCCTCGCAAATCAGCACCATAGCTTTAACGCCGTCATCGGCCAGGCCCTGCTCAACGCAGGTTTTCAAGCCCGCTCGCACCGACTGATTGAGGGCGTTGACGGGGGGGTTATTGACTTTAATCAGGCCAATTGAGCCCTGCTTTGAAAAATTCACGGTATTCGACATGGTGCTTCCTTTTTTTACTGTGTCATTAAATGCAATCTAAATATAAAGAGGGGCCGAGCCCAATTATTTGGCCAGATGTTCTTTTAAAGCCGTCACATAATCTTCTGCGTGGCGATGGGTCGAGGCGATATCCAGCAACGTCTCGCCCTGTGGGTTCGTTGCGTTAATATTTCTTTTTGCCGCTGTAAAAAAACTTAAAAATGTAAAAAAGTTTTCCGCCCTCATGCCTCGATAGGCTTTTTCAAGCACATGAAAATCGCCATCGACACCTTGTGGTGCCTCATAACTTAAAAAGCTCTTGATGCGTTCATCATCAAACATTTCACCCAGTACTTTTTGCTTATCTTTTTTTAAAGCCATAATATTTTCTACTCAATTAATTCTATTAACAGTAATCACTGTCTATAACAGTTCATTTAATTTCTTCAGCAGCACTTCGTTGACCTGCTGGGGATTGGCCTGCCCTTTTGAGGCTTTCATAATCTGGCCGACAAAATAACCGAGCATTTTGGGCCGTTTGGCCGCGTCGGCATTGCGATAATTCTCGACCTGCTTGGCACTGTTGGCAATCACCTCGTCGACCATCGCCTCGATGGCACCGCTATCGGACACCTGCTTCAAACCACGGGCTTCAATAATGGTATCGGGCTCACCTTCACCCTGCCACATAGCGGCAAATACTTCGCGCGCCATTTTATTGGAAATGGTTTTGTCGACGATGCGTGCAATCAAGGCCGCCAGTTGCTCGGCACTCACCGGGCTGTGCTGAATCGCTTGTTCTTCGCTATTGAGTTTTGCCGCCAGTTCACCCGTCACCCAGTTGGCCGCCAATTTGGCGTCGCCACACTGGCTTGCCACTGTTTCAAAATAGTGGGCGGTCGCCATATCATCGCAAAGCACTGTGGCGTCATAAGCCGATAAGTCGAAACTCTCGATAAAGCGCTGGTGCCGCGCCTCGGGCAATTCGGGCAGCGCTGCTTTCACGGCATCGACATAGGCCTGATCGATTTCCACCGGCAGTAAATCCGGGCAGGGGAAGTAGCGATAATCGTTCGCCTCTTCCTTGCTGCGCATCGAGCGCGCGGTGTGGGTATCGCCATCGTAGAGCCGGGTTTCCTGCTTCACTTTGCCGCCGTCTTCGAGTAAATCGATCTGCCGCTCGACCTCCTGAACAATCGCCCGCTCCATAAAACGGAAGGAGTTGAGGTTTTTGGTTTCTGTGCGCATGCCCAGCTCTGCGCCTTTTTTGCGCACCGAGACATTGACGTCGAAACGCATCGAGCCCTGAGCCATTTCGCCGTCGCAAATGCCAATGGACACCACCAGCGCGTGAAGCTTTTTGGCGAAGGCGACGGCCTCTTCGGGGCTATTCATGTCCGGCTCGGAGACAATCTCAATCAGCGGCGTACCGGCGCGGTTGAGGTCGATACCCGACATTCCGTGGAAGTCTTCGTGCAGGGATTTTCCAGCGTCTTCCTCGAGGTGGGCATGGTGAATGCGCACGGTTTTAGTAGTGCCATCGTCGAGCTGAATATCCACCTCGCCCGCCAGCACAATGGGTTTTGCAAGTTGGGTGGTTTGATAGCCCTTGGGCGAATCCGGGTAAAAATAGTTTTTGCGATCAAACGCAGAAACCAGGCCAATCTCGGCGCCAATGGCGACACCAAACATCACCGCCATGCGCACGGCTTCTGCATTGAGCACTGGCAAAGTACCGGGCATGGCCAGGTCAATGGCGCAGGCCTGGGTGTTGGGCGCGGCACCAAACTCGGTGCTGGCGCCGGAAAAAATCTTGGTTTTAGTGGCGAGCTGGGTGTGAACTTCCAGGCCGATTACGGTTTCCCATGTCATGCTATCCGTACTCCTTAATCGATGCCGGGGGCGCAGCGCGAATGCCAGTCGCTGACCTGTTGATAACAGTGGGCGACATTGAGCATGCGCCCCTCTTCAAAATAATTGCCGATTAATTGCAGGCCAACGGGCTTGTCGTCGACCAAACCACAGGGCAGAGACATGCCGGGCAGGCCCGCCAGGTTGGTGGCAATGGTGTAAATATCTTCTAAATACATGGCTACCGGATCATCACTCTTGGCACCAAACTCAAAGGCTGGATTGGGACAGGTGGGGCCGGCAATCATGTCAACGTCCTTAAAAGCGCTGACAAAATCTTCTTTGATGAGGCGGCGCACCTGCATGGCTTTGTTGTAATAGGCGTCGTAATAACCTGCTGACAGGCAGTAGGCACCGATCAAAATGCGCTGTTTAACCTCATCACCAAAGCCTTCCGAGCGACTGCGCATATACATATCGCGCAAATCAGCCGGGTTTTCACAGCGATAGCCATAGCGCGCACCGTCAAAGCGCGACAGGTTGGCCGAGGCCTCCGCCGGGGCGATGACATAGTAGGCGGGCACGGAGAGATGGGAGTGGGGCAGGCTGATAGCCTTCAGTTTGGCGCCCTGCTTTTCCAGCTCAGCCAGCGCATTGCGGGTCGCTTGCTCTGTCGCCGGGTTCAAGCCCTCGTCAAAATATTCCTCCGGCACACCGATGGTCATGCCACTAATGTCGTCATTTAAAGTGGCGCGGTAATCGGGCACATCGTGTTCAATTGAGGTGGAGTCTTTGCTATCAAAGCCCGCCATCTCATTGAGCATTAGCGCCGCGTCTGCAGCGGTGCGTGCCATCGGCCCGCCCTGATCGAGGCTCGAGGCAAAGGCGATCATGCCCCAGCGCGATACGCGCCCGTAAGTCGGCTTTAAGCCGGTGATGCCACACAGGGCGGCGGGCTGGCGAATGGAGCCACCGGTGTCAGTGGCCGTCGCCGCCGGTGTCAGCCGCGCCGCAACCGCCGCCGCCGAACCCCCGGAGGAGCCACCCGGCACACAATCGGTATGCCAGGGATTTTTCACCGGGCCGTAGTAACTGGTTTCATTGGACGAGCCCATGGCGAACTCGTCCATATTGGTTTTACCCAGCACCACCACGCCCGCGGCGGCTAAGTTTTCGACCACGGTGGCATCGTAGGGCGGCACAAAGTTGTCGAGCATCTTTGAACCACAACTGGTGCGCACACCGCTGGTGCAGAAAATATCTTTGTGGGCGATGGGCACGCCGCACAGCGCCGGGGCATTGCCAGCGGCCAATAGCTTATCGGCCTGCGCAGCCTGGGCTAAAGCGGCCTCTTCGGTGAGCGTAATAAAGCTGTTGTAATTGCCATCGAGCCGCTTGATGCGGGCGAGAAAATGCTGCGTCACTTCGACACTTGAAAATTCGCCAGCGCCTAGACCTGCGCTTAATTCGGCCAGGGTAAGGTTGTGCATCCTGTCTCCTCAGACTGTCTCCGCAGAGACCGTGTTTACTAAACGACAACTCAACAATTACGCTAGTAGCGAGTGTCGCGTCTCATGCTGTATGTAATAAATGATAGAGCTGCGCAGACGCCGCTCTATTGATTCACTTTATGGGGCGGCTTTATTCGATGACTTTTGGCACCAGATAGAGGCCGTCTTCGGTAGCCGGGGCGATCGCCTGAAAAGCCTCCCGCCGATTGGTCTCGCTCACCGTATCGAGACGCAGGCGCTGCCTGGCACCCAGGGGGTTGGCCAGCGGTTCAATATTGCTGGTGTCGACAGCTTGCAGCTGGTCGACCAAAGCCAGCACTTCGTTAATCCTTTTCGCGCTCGCCTGGGCATTTTCATCACTGATGTGAATGCGCGCCAGCTCACCGAGTTTTTCAATATCAGTTCTATCGATGGACATAGTGGGATTGCTATCCTCAGAGTATCGTAAAAGCCGCGTAAGGTATCATATTTACACCTTGCCCTAAATCCCCGCCGTTGTTACAGTTTCGCCAGTTTTTATAACCGAAAATTCCCGCACTAATCATGTACCATGAGCGCCGCACCCAATGGCGCTTTTTTGAGGAAAGATTCACCACTATGTTAAAGCGCTTACGCGGGATGTTTTCCAATGACCTGTCCATCGATTTGGGCACTGCCAACACTCTGATTTATATCAACGGCAAGGGCATTGCCCTCAACGAACCCTCGGTGGTGGCCATTCGCCATCACCACGGACAGAAAACGGTTGAGGCCGTGGGCGTTGAAGCCAAGCGCATGCTCGGTCGCACACCGGGTAATATCACCGCTATCCGCCCTTTAAAAGACGGCGTTATTGCCGACTTTCAGGTCACCGAAAAAATGCTCCAGCACTTTATTAAAAAGGTGCACTCCCACAGCCTTATCCCGCCCAGCCCCAGGGTATTAATTTGCGTGCCCTGCATGGCGACTGAAGTTGAAAAGCGCGCAATTCGCGAGTCTGCTGAAGGCGCGGGCGCGCGCGTCGTCCACCTCATTGAAGAGCCCATGGCCGCCGCTATTGGTGCCGGTCTGCCGGTAGAGGAAGCCTGTGGCTCCATGGTAGTCGACATTGGCGGCGGCACTACGGAAATTGCCATCCTCTCCCTCAACGGCGTGGTCTACTCCGACTCCATCCGCATGGGCGGCGATCGCTTTGATGAGGCGATCACCAACTACGTGCGCCGTCGCTACGGTTCGGTCATTGGCGACGCCACTGCCGAGCGCATAAAAATGGAGATCGGCAGCGCCTATCCCGGCAACGAAGTGAGTGAAATTGACGTTCGCGGTCGCAATCTCGCCGAGGGCGTGCCCAAGAAATTCACCCTCAACAGCGACGAAATTCTCGAGTCCATCCAGGAGCCACTGGCCGCCATCGTGCAGGGTGTCAAACGCGTACTTGAACAATCCCCCCCCGAATTGGCCTCAGATATTGCCGAGACCGGCATCGTACTCACCGGCGGTGGCGCCCTGCTTAAAGGTCTCGATCAGCTTCTCACCCATGAAACGGGCCTGCCGGTGATCGTCGCCGATGATCCCCTGACCTGTGTCGCACGGGGCGGCGGCAAGGCGCTAAACATGATGGATAAGCGACACCTCGATATCATGTCGTTCTGATAAAAAAACCTCCATGAGGTAAAGCCATCAAAAACATTTTCAAACAAAGCTCGTCGCCACAGCGCATGCTGATTCTGGCACTGGCGGCGCTGACCTTGATTGCCCTCGATTCATTTACCAGCTGGTTGCGCCCGACCCACGGCTGGCTGGAGCCCCTGGCCCAACCTTTTCAATGGGCATCGACCCTGCCCATGCGCTGGCGCGAGTGGAACGACGAATCCCTCGAAAGCCGCGCCGTTATTATTGCCAATAACGACAAGTTAGAAGCCGAGATCCTCGTTTATAAAGCCCAGCTGCAGCGCATGGCTGAGTTGTCGGCGCAAAACCAGCAACTCAAAAGCCTGCTCAACGGTGCCGAACTGGTCAACAATCGTGTTCTCGTCGCCGAGCTGGTAGGTATTTCGCCCGACCCCTTCCACCACGTCATTACTATCAATCGCGGGGTCTCGGACAATATCAGCGCGGGTCTGGCGGTGATTGACGGCGAGGGACTCATGGGCCAGGTGGTTGAGGTCTTCGACAACCACAGCCGAGTACTACTGATCACCGACTCTCGCCACGCCCTGCCCGTTTACAACCTGCGCAACAATGCGCGCGGCATTATCGAGGGTAGCGGCGACTTCCAGCGCCTGCGTCTGCGCCACGTCTCCCCGACCCAGGACATTCAGGTCGGCGACACCCTGCTCAGCTCGGGTCTTGGACAGCGCTTTCCCTCGGGCTACCCGGTCGGCACCGTCAGCGCCATTGACAAAGACCCCGGTCAGGCCTTTGTTGAAGTCAGCGTCACCCCCGCCGCCAAGGTCGACCGCAGCCAGCGCCTGCTAGTGATCTTTTCTGCCGTTGCCGCCCTCGACCATTATCCACAGAGCGAACAATCCCCGGCTCCACAATCCCCAGCCCCACCAAGCTCTACCCCCAGTGATGCCCCGGGGCAATAGCCCCCTGCCGCTGACGGCCATGGGCCTCAGTCTGATAGCCGCACTGTTTCTTTACAGCCTGCCTCTGCACGGCGGGCTGGCATTCTGGCGCCCCCCCTTTGTGTTGTTAGTCACCATCTATTGGCTGATAGTCCAGCCCCAGCACCTGGGTATCACCTTTGTCTGGCTGATTGGCCTGCTGCTCGACCTGCTCTATGGCAACGTGATTGGCCAAAACGCGCTGGCCATGTCGGTGACGGCCTACCTCTTAAAAACCCAGCAATACCACGTGCGCCACTTGAGCCTGCCCTTCCAATGCCTGGCCGCGCTCTTTATCGTGATGATTTACCAGACGCTATGGGTCAGCACCCGGCTGATATCTGAAGATATCGTCCTCGGTTGGCGCGTCTTTTACCCAGCCCTGAGCAGCGCCTTAATCTGGCCTTTGCTGGCGGGTAGCTTGTACAAATTACAGCGGCTATTTAGCTAGTGGATAAACCCTTGGCTGATATCGACGTCATTCTCGCCTCATCCTCGCCCCGGCGTGCGGAGCTACTGCGCCAGATCGGCGTCCGCTTCGCCATCCACCCCGCCAACATCGATGAGAGCCAATACCCCGGCGAAGCCGTCGAGATCTATGTGCAACGCATGGCCCGTGAAAAGGCGCAAACGGTGGCACAAAAAGCCCTGGCAAACGATCTGCCCGTGCTGGGGGCCGATACCACGGTGGTACTCGATAAGCGGATTTTCCCCAAACCCGCCGACAAGACGGAGGCTATTGCCACATTGCGGGCTTTGTCAGGGCGCAGCCATAGGGTATTATCCGCCATTGCGGTAGTTGCTGAAGACCGTACAGATTTCAGGTTATCTGAAACCTCTGTGCGCTTTCGAGACATAAAAGAACAAGAATACGAACGCTACTGGTCGACGGGCGAAGCTCAGGGAAAAGCGGGTGCCTACGCTATTCAAGGCCTGGGAGCAGTGTTCGTAGAAGGTATTACAGGTAGTTATTCCGGGGTCGTTGGCCTGCCGCTTATGCAAACGTTCGAGTTATTTGAACGTTTTAATATTGCCTGTTGGAACGCACGATGAAAGCAGAAATACTCGTCAACATAACGCCCTCGGAAACCCGCGTTGCCCGCCTTGAAGAGGGCATACTGGTCGATATTGCCATCGAAAGAGTGGGCAATCGCAGCCTCGTCGGCAATATTTACAACGGCAAAGTGGTTCGCGTTATGCCCGGCATGCAGGCCGCCTTTGTTGAAATCGGCCTCGACAAAGCCGGTTTTATCCACGCCAACGATATTATGCAAAGCGCCGCCCCCGGTGGCGATCCAAACACCTCGCAAACACCCGACATTCGCCAGTTATTGCGCGAGGGCCAGGTGCTCCCCGTGCAGGTGATTAAAGAACCCATCAGCAGCAAGGGTGCAAGGCTTTCCACCCATATCTCCGTGTCGTCTCGCTACCTGGTGTATATGCCCGGCGTCGACCATATTGGCATCTCCCAGCGCATTGAAAAAGAAGATGAAAGGGAGCGACTACGCACCCAGCTCGACCTGGCCGTCGTCGCCGGCGGCATGAAAGAAGAGGGTGGCGGCTATATTATTCGCACGGTCGCCGACGGCGTCGCGGAAGACGAGTTCCGCACCGACGTCGACTACCTGCATCGCCTGTGGGGCCTGGTCAAAGACAAAATGACCCGCCTGCCCGCGAAAACCTGTATTTATCACGACCTGCCCCTGTCCCTACGGGTGATGCGTGATGTCGCTGCCGAGGAGGTCGCGCGGATTCGCGTCGACTCCATCGACATCCACCGGCAGATGTGCCGTTTTACCGAAAACTTCAGCCCGGAAATGCTCGACAAGCTGGAGCATTACGAACACGAGCGGCCAATTTTCAGCCTCTTCGGCGTCGAAGATGAAATTAATAAATCTCTGGAGCGCAAAGTTAAGCTGAAATCGGGCGGCTACCTGATTTTCGATCAAACCGAAGCCATGACCACCATCGATGTCAACACCGGTGGTTTTGTCGGTCATCGCAATCTCGGCGAAACCATCTACACCACCAACCTTGAAGCGGCCAGCGCCATCGCCCGGCAGCTGCGCCTGCGCAATCTCGGCGGTATTATCATCCTCGACTTTATCGATATGAAAGACCTCGAGCACCGCCGCCAGGTGATGCGCCGGCTGGAGAAGGAGCTGGAGCTCGACCATGTAAAAATGAAAGTCACCGGGGTCTCCGAATTGGGCCTGGTGGAAATGACCCGCAAGCGCACCAGCGAAAGCCTGCAACGCCTGCTTTGCGAGCCCTGCGAACACTGCAATGGGCGAGGCTTTTTAAAATCAGTGGAAACCACTTCCTTTTCTATCCTGCGGGAAATTGTTAATCACACGGGTACGGACGGCGCTAAAAAAAGGCTGGTTCTGGCTTCGCCCGCTGTGGTTGAGCGCATTGTTGAGCAGGAGGCCGCCTACCTCAGCGCGGCCGAACAGGAGATTAATTGCCCCATCGAATTTCGCACCGAAGGTAGCTACTCCCAGGAACAGTACGACATTATTACCGTTTAGCTGGCTGTTGAAACCCCTTATTAACACAGTCGTTTGCCAACAACCGGTTTAGGAGTTGCCAACATTGGATGTTTCCGCAACATTACGGCGTAGCGCCCGCTACGCCTGGGCTAGCCTCGCCTTTTTAATTATTAGTTACGCCCTGCTGGTGATTGTCGGTCGCCTGCTGCTACCCACACTTGAACAACGACGAGAGCAAATCAACCAACAACTGTCCACGCAACTGGGCATGACAATCACCAGCGAAGGCCTGAGTGGCAGCTGGACGCGCCTCACCCCCCAACTTCAGGCTCAAGGTTTAAGTATTGCCGCCCTGGGCGAGGCGCCGGCCATTACCGTCAGCAGTATCGAGTCAGAGTTCGACATCCTGCGCAGCATCGTCAATACCCGGCTGGTCTGGAGTGAGCTGCGTATTGGCACTGTCAAACTAAGCCTGCGTGAAGATGCCGATGGTAGGTGGTCGATCAGCAATTTCCCCATCTCAGAACCCGACAGTGAAACCACTAGCCCCGGACAACTGGATCTTCTGAGCGATATCGCCCTGCTCAGCAGACATATCGGTATTGAGCAGATTGCCATTGATACCGCCTTCTATGACGGCACCACTACCACGTTTTATATCGACGACATGCAGGTCGAGAGTCAGGGCAATTTCCACCGCACCCGGGCAAAACTCTCACTGGGCAAGGAAAAGGACAGAGCGCAGCTGCTGATTGAAGGCAGGGGCGATCCAAAAGACTGGCAGAGCTTCGACGGCAAAGCCTATATCAAGCTCAGTCATATCAACCTCCACAACGCCCTGGGCATCATCTTGCGCGACGTGGTGCCACTGCCAGCCGCCACCCCAGCAGCGGCTTCCGACACCCTGCTCAATGCTGAACTGTGGATAACGTCGCGCCAGTCCGGTCACTTCGATTTGCGCGGCAAGGTACAAGCCGACGAAATCCCACTCAACTGGGGTGCAGATCTGGCCCCGATTAAAAACCTCGACACCACGCTCACCGGCTGGTTTAACAACGGCAAGAACTGGGGCCTGCAGTGCCAGAATCTGCGCTTTGACTGGGGCGATAAGGTCATCCAGCCGCTCAACATCAGTTTCCAGCAGGGCCTCGGTGAACACTGGCGGGAAATAGCCCTGGCGGCCGACCATATCAATATCGACACACTCAAACACGGCCTGGTGCAAACCCAGTTGGGTGGCGAAAACGCCGCCGCGCTGCTCAAAACATTAAACCCCTCCGGCCAGCTGCAAGGCGTGCAGTTGTCACTCGACCTGGGAAAACCCCAGCCACTCAATCACTTCAGCGCTCGTATTGAGCAACTGTCCCTCGACTCATGGCACCACACCCCGGCCACTCGCGGGCTCAGTGGTTTTTTCCACTGGCAGGGTGATAGCGGTTATTTCGACATTGATTCAGGCGACGACTTCGCCATGCACTACCCTGGTGTCTACACCGACTTTATGCACTACGGCGCCACTCAGGGCCGCGTCAATATCGATTGGACAGATACAGATTCGAGCCTGCAAATTGCCGGCGGGCCGATTGATATTCACGCGCAAGAAGGTGACATTCGCGCCTATATCAGCCTCGACATCCCCACCACCAACAACGGCCGAGAGCCGCAGATGTTCCTCCAGGCCGGTATCAAAAATAGTCACTCCCGCTACCGCAACAACTATCTGCCCGCGATACTTGACCCCAACTTGCTCGACTGGCTCGAGCGCGCGATAGGTGATGTCGATATTGTCGAGGCCGGTTTTATCTGGCGCGGCTCCCTGAAGGGCATGAGCCACCAGCAGCGCAGTATCCAATTCTACGGCCAGCTGGCCAACGGCGAGGTCAATTACGACCCGGGCTGGCCCAAACTCAGTGAGCTGTCAGCGCAAATCACTGTCGACAATGCTCAGTTCGATGGCATCGTCAACGCCGCCAAGCTCGGCACTGGGCCTCGGCAAGCACAGCTAGAGAAGGCCGTCATCGCCACCCGGCCCGGCGCCCTGCTCGCCATTAAAGCGCAGATCAGCTCACCGCTGAGCACGGCGATCGGCAGCCTCTTAGACTCACCCCTGGCCAGTCAGGTAGCGGCGCTGCAAGACTGGGACGTGCAGGGGTGGGCCCAGGCCGAACTTGACCTGGTCATTCCCCTGTCAAAAAATCGCCAGGGAGAGGCCTACCGTATCGCGGCTAATATTGAGCGGGGACGGATGCAACTGAGCAGTTTCCAGCCCATTATTTTTAGCGAGCTAGCGGGCAGCATTGCCTATAACGACAGCGACGGGCTGCACTCCTCCGGGCTGAGCGGGTCGCTTTGGGGACAGGCCCTGAACGCCACTATCGCCACCCATGACGGGCAACTACGCATTGATGCCGTAGGGCTTATCGACCTCGCCAAAGCGCCCCCCTGGCACCCCCTGCTCACCGAACACCTCAGCGGCACGACAAGCTATACCGCGCGTTTTAGCGCCTCGCTTAAAGGTGCACCGCCAACACTGACCTTGCTCTCCGACCTGCAAGGTATTGCCATTGATATGCCCAGCCCGCTGCATAAAACTGCGCAGCAAATCTGGCCGCTGGAAACCAGCCTGCAATTTCGCCCCAGTGATCTACTGGTCAATGCCAGCACCGATGACCTCGATGCCCAGCTGCGCTTTGCCGGGCAGCAACTGACCAATGGCATTATCACCCTCGGCAAGCGAGCAAATAACGCGCCACCACTGCCCGAATTTAATGGCCTGTTAATTAACGGACACACCCGCGAGTTCGATCTCAATGCCTGGCTAGCCACCCTGCACACCGACGCCAACTCGACACAAAGTGACCCCATGGCCAACGTCGATACCCGCGCCATGGTCACCATAGATCACCTCAGCGCGGTCGGGTTCATCTTCGATGCCGTCACTGTCGACGCCCTGCGCAGTCAGCGACTATGGGATATCGATATTGAGAACCCCATTATTGCCGGTAATATCCGCGTCGCCGAGAACAGCAGCCAGGCCATCGTGGCGCGCTTGAACTATCTCAGCCTGCCCAGTCCCGAACTCGACAACGGGCAAGGCTTTTTGAATGATCTCGACCCCAGCACACTGCCAGCGCTGGATTTTGCCACCGAGGGCCTGCGCATTGGCGATAGCGAACTGGGCAGCCTCGCTTTTGTGATGCAGCCCAATGAACAGGGCGTTAGCATCGACCAGATTGATGCCGAAATCACCGGCATCACCATCGCCAACACCCCCGATAGCGATGCCGCGCAACTTATCTGGACACGCATCAACGGTGAGCATCGCAGTCAGTTTAACGGCGCCTTGCTCAGCGATGACCTCGGTGGCGTCTTGCAGGCCTGGGATATGCCGGTGGGGCTCACCACCGATAGCGCTATTTTCCTCACCGATCTACGCTGGCAGGGCAAGCCCTGGGATCTATCGGCCAATACAGTGGAGGGCTTAGTCGCCCTCAGTTTTGACAAGGGTCGCTTCTTTCAGGCAACCGATACTGCCACCAATGCCCTGCTCAAAGTCATTGGCTTAATCAACTTTGACACCTGGCTGCGGCGCCTTAAGTTTGATTTTTCAGACCTGTTTTCAAAGGGCGTTGACTTCGACCACCTGGAGGGCGGCCTGGCCTTTGAACAGGCTCAGGTGCGCTTTGAGCAAGCCATCGTGGTCACGCTGCCCTCGGGTAAATTGCGCTTACTGGGCCAGACAAACCTGGTGGAAGAAACGATTGATGCCCGCTTGATTGCGACCTTGCCGGTGGGTACTAATCTGCCCTGGATAGCGGCCCTTATCGGCGGCCTTCCCGCCGCCGCCGGGGTTTATTTCACCAGCAAAATTTTTGCCAAGCAGGTTGATCGCATATCCAGTATCAGTTACAAAATCAGCGGCGACCTGAACAACCCCGAGGTTGAGGTCGATCGCATCTTCAGCGATAAAACCGAGTAGCCGATCAAGCGACACTTTTTCGCGGCCCCCTGCCCCACCAGACACAAGGACTCCCCATGGCCAAGATTGCCGCCATTCAACTGAAAAGCGACGGCGACCCGGCCCGCAACCTCGACGTGGCCTCACACTTTATTGGCGAGGCGGCCAAGGCAGGAGCCCAGCTGGTGGTGCTGCCCGAGCATTTTGTTTACTACAATGTTCGCGATATGCAGGCCGTTGCCAAAGCGGAGGCCGCCGGGGGTCTGGCGCGACAATTTTTTACCGAGCAGGCAAAAAAATACGACCTGTGGCTGGTTGCCGGCACACTGCCCCTCTTTGCGGACCCGGATAATTCAGAGAGCACTACCAAACCCTACGCCACCTCCCTGCTCTACGATGCCAGTGGCCGCGAAGTGGCCGCCTATCAGAAGATCCACCTCTTCGATGTCAAGGTCCAGAAAACCGGCAAGCGCTACTGCGAATCCGATAGCTATGGCCACGGTACTCGCCCGGTGGTGGCCGCTACGCCCTGTGGCCGTGTCGGCATGAGTGTTTGCTACGACCTGCGCTTCCCCGAGCTCTACCGGCAACTCGCCGAGCAGGGCGCGGAGATCATGGTTGCGCCCTCGGCTTTTACTGCAGCCACCGGACAAGCCCACTGGCAACTGTTGCTGCGAGCCCGTGCAGTGGAAAACCTGAGCTATGTTGTCGGCGCCAACCTCTGCCACCGCGACCATCCCAAAAAGCCCACCTGGGGAGGTTCCGCCATCATCGACCCCTGGGGCGAGGTGTTGGCTGAACTCGATGATGAAGAGGGCTTTATCACCGCCGATATCGATCTCCAGCGGATCAAAGAGCTACGCCAAAATATGCCGGTGCTAGAACATCGCCGCCTGCCGTAAGTAACAACGATGAGCCATTGCACTGACGGTAAATCACCGCGAAAGACCCTCTGCAATTGATCTGTGACAAAAGCTAATAGAACGCGTTACTATCCGCCCCTAGCGCTCGAATCCTCGATTCGGCACCGATAGACAAAAGGAAGATCAGCCATGAATACATCCACCAGCCCCGCTGGAATCGAGAAGCAAAGCTCCGTTCTTGCGACCAATAAAGTCATCCGCAACACCTATATTTTGCTGTCGATGACACTGCTGTTTAGCGCCGCGACCGCCGGTATTTCGATGAAGTTCAACCTGCCCCACCCCGGCTTCATCATCACGCTGGTGGGTTATTTTGGCCTGTTATTTTTGACCACTAAGTTTCGCAATAGCTCACTCGGCATCGTCTGTGTATTTGCCCTGACCGGCTTTATGGGCTTTACCCTCGGCCCCATTATCAATATGTACCTCGGTCTGCCCAATGGCACTGAGCTGGTGATGAATGCTCTGGGTGCCACGGCAATTACCTTTGTTGGTTTGTCTGCCTATGCGCTGACCTCGCGCAAAGACTTCAGCTTTTTAGGCGGCTTTATCATGGTCGGGGTAATCGTTGCCTTTCTCGCCGGCATCGGCGCCTATTTTCTGGAGATGCAGGGCCTGTCGCTGATCGTCTCCGCCATGTTCGTGATCTTGATGTCGGCAATGATTCTTTGGCAGACCAGCCAAATTATTAACGGCGGCGAGACCAACTATATTATGGCCACCGTGACCCTCTACGTGGCGATCTATAACTTATTCACCAGCCTCTTGCACCTGATGGGCGTGTTAAGCGACGACTAAGCGCCCCGCCAGGCCGCAATAAGCCACACCATAAAAAGCCCCACACGGCTGAATATATTTCGAGCGTGTGGGGCTTTTTTGATCCACCCGTTTCAGCCCAAACTTTCTCTAATCTCCGCCGCCGTTGCAGGCTCTCCACCGGCAGCCCGAATCGCCTTCACCGCCTCTTCAACCCATTGCACATTAGTTTTCTCCGACTGAAAGGGCGCATCCTCCAGCCCCACCCGCACATGGCCGCCCAGCTCGACGATCTTTGGAATTAAAGGGATGGTGTTAACAGTGAGCCCCGCCACCATCCACGGCGCACCGGGTGCCTCTTCGGCCATCAATTTTGCCAGTGCCTCAATGGCCCAGTCTCGCGGCGGGAAGCAAAAGGTAAAGCCGTCGGACAACATAAAGCGATAGACAGGTGTCTGCATCCCCTCCACAGCCTGATGGAGCTTCGCGCCCTCGCGTATAAAGCCTGGCTCATAACAGGCGTAGGAGGGGCGCCAGCCGTACTCCGCGGCCATCTCGGCACTGGCTCGCAAGACCCCCGGTGGGTTGAGGTAGACCTCGCCAGCGTTGCCAAATAAATTGACGCCTTTCATCGAGAAGTTGCACGATCCGGGGTCTAAAATACCCCATTCGAGCACGCCTCGACGACACAATTCATTGGTCGTGCGATTGCGCACTTCGGCATCATCGCCCATGGGCATTGCCACCGATGAGGGATAAACAATGGCGTCGACCTGCTCGCGTATACCCTCAATAAAGGCCTGGCAAATATCAACATCGGCATTTTGCTTGCCGGTGTCGGGGTCTAAGCTGTGGGCGTGAATAATCGCCGCACCAGCATTCACACAGGCTATGCCCTCGCGGGTAATCTCCTGCGCCGTCACGGGAATATTGGGCTGCAGGCCGCGAGTCCAGGCCCCGTTCATGGCCACTTCCAACCATACTTTTTGGCTCATTTTAGGTATCTCCTTATTATTAAATTAACGCTGTTAACCTGGCCTCAGCGCAGGCAAAATTGGGCCAGGGGCGAGGTATTGAACTATTATTGGCTTATCGGGCTCTTATAAATATCCCACGAGTAGTGAGCACACGCAGTATGAAACGATCCGGCCTCGCCCTTATATTTGTTATCGCCGCCAGCCTCGTGGCCAGTCTAGCCTTGTCGCTAGGTCGCGATCAAGCCAGTGTCGAGCATGCAATGA
The DNA here is from genome assembly GCA_018069465.1 of Gammaproteobacteria bacterium. Taxonomy (GTDB): domain Bacteria; phylum Pseudomonadota; class Gammaproteobacteria; order Pseudomonadales; family Porticoccaceae; genus Reddybacter. Next base: position 149,723 of record JAGPUW010000004.1, read on the forward strand.
CAGTGGACGACGCCCGCCAGCTCATCGCAAAACAGCAGCAACTCGACACCATCAGCAAAGCCACCTGGAAACAGCTGCTCTCCAAACAGCAATACGACATCCTCTGGCGCAGCAAAACCGAGCGCGCCTTTACCGGTGAATTGCTCAAAAATCACCAGAGCGGCGTTTATGTCACGGCGGGCTGCCGACTGCCCGTCTTCCACTCCAGCCACAAATTCAAATCTGGCACTGGCTGGCCGAGTTTTTGGGAGGCCTTAAATAAGGACAATATCATCCTCAAAGATGACTGGTTTCTCGGCTATAAACGCACCGAAATACTCTCCAGTTGCGGCGAACATCTGGGCCATGTTTTTAATGACGGCCCCGCCCCCACCGGCCTGCGCTATTGCATTAACTCTGTGGCGCTGAGCTTTGTAGCAGAAAACGCCAGTCTCCCCACCAGCCCTGCCGAATAGGGCAGCGCTGTATTGACTCCTTAAAAAGCCGCTTCTCCAGGCCTGTGGCAAACCACTGCGCTGCCCCTGCCGCTGGATATTAGCCTCCAGTTTGTGACATAGCCCCGCTCTTCCAATATGGCCAAAAGTATTTAACGGGCAGCCGTTTGCCGCTTTACCATAATTAAGGTTAAATAAGCCCTGTTCTCGCCAGCGCAGACAGGGAAGTAAGCGGGGGTACCAGCACAGCAAGCAACCAACACTAAAGAAGGTAAACGTGGATTCCATTGGCTTTGAATTTGTTCAGTCGCTTAGCAATGAGCTGTCAAAGGGTACCGTTAAACTACCCTCACTACCCGACATCGCCCTGAAGATTAAAAACATCCTTGAGGACCCCGACGTATCCGCGAAACAAGTCGCCAAGGTAGTGGGCAGTGAAGCCACTTTTTCTGCGCGTTTATTAAAGGTCGCCAATTCTGCAGCGCTAAATAGCTCCGGGGTAACCATCAAGGATCTTCCCACCGCAATCACGCGCATGGGTTTTAAAATGTCCCACAGTATCGCTGTCGCCATCGCCATGGATCAGGTGCTGAACGCCCATTCCATGGGCAAACTGGACAAGTGCTTTAAAGAGCTGTGGCGCCACGGCCTCAATGTCGCGGCATTTTCCTGTGTGATCGCCAAAAAACAAACCAAAATCAAACCCGACGAAGCTCTCCTTGCTGGCTTGCTACACGATGTTGGCAAAATCTACCTGCTCGCCCGCATACAAGATTATCCAGAGTTGTGCAATGACGCAGAGGCCTTCGAAGACGTCCTCGCTGAATGGCACACGGGTGTCGGCGCGGCCATTCTCGAAGCATGGCGCTTTAGTGATGAGCTGATCACCGTCGCCGAGGAGCACGAACTGCTCGACCGCGTGCCGACTAATGCCCAGGGCGGCGCAAGTTTCGAAGCGGATTTAACCGATGTTGTGCAAGTCGCCAACCTGTTTTCACATGCCATTGAACAAGGCGGTGAAATATTTCCCGAGTGGACTGAGGTAAAGTCATTTGGGCGCCTTAAGCTCAATGAAGAGCTTATTCACGAGATTATGGTGCAATCAAAAGAAGAGATTGACTCGATTGTCAGCGCCTTGCAGGGCTAAGCCCCGGCACCTACGGCCTCGCTTGAAGGCCGTCGCGGGCACTGCAAACAAAAAAATCCAGTAATCCCCCTCACGCTACTCGACCTATCACCGATTAGCGCTGGCAGCAATGCCCGCGACTCGCTGCATAACAGCCTGGAACTGGCTCAGCACGTCGAGCGCTGGGGCTTCCAACGCGACTGGCTGGCCGAACACCATGGCATGCCCAGTATCGCCTGCACCGGTACTGATGGCCCTAAACCCTGCCCACGCCCCATTACAATCAAGCGCTCACCGCGCTGCCTGTGCCGTATAAAAACGAATACCCTGACCATTCAAGCCCTATAATCAGCAAACAAATTTACCAATAGGAGAAATTCAATGAGAGATCTAGCAGGAAAAGTCGCCTTTATCACTGGCGGCGCCAGCGGCATGGGCCTGGGCATGGCGCGAGCCTTTGCCGGTGAGGGCATGAAGCTGATGCTCGCCGACGTCAACGAAACACGGCTCGCAGAGGCCGAACAGGAATTTAAAGACCAGGGTGTCGACGTTGCCACTATCGTCTGCGATGTCACCAAGCGCGATCAGGTTTTCGCCGCTGCCGACGCTACCGTCGAACGCTTTGGCAAAGTGCATGTACTCTGCAACAACGCAGGTATTAATGTCGGCGGCACCTATGAAGAGCTCTCCCAGCAGGACTGGGATTGGGTCATCGCCGTCAACCAGCTCGGTGTGCAGTACGGCATTAGCGCCTTCCTGCCTAAAATCAAAGAGCACGGTGAGGGCGGGCATATCGTCACCACCTCATCCATGGCTGGCATGGTTAACGCCGGGCCGGGCTGGGCACCCTACAACGCCAGTAAGTTCGCTGTCGTGGTAATGAACGAGGTCCTCTTTAGCGAGTTAAAAGGAACTAACATCGGTGTCTCCGTACTCTGCCCCGGTGCGGTAGCCACCAATATTATTGAAGCCGCCGACAGCCGCCCCGAGGACTACGGCAGCTCTGGCGACAAACCTGTTATCGCCGGCGACGTCGCCGAACTACTGGAGCAAGGCCTCGACCCCGACGTGGTCGGCAAGCTGGTACTTGAAGGTATTCAGGAAGAACAGTTTTATCTGTTCACCGACCCACGGATGATCAAATCAGTAGAGCGTCGCTTTGAACGCATTCAGCGCGGTTTTGACTGGTCGGCAAATTCAAAGGCATTAGTGGATGCAAGCGCGCCGGGCTCGACCGCTAACTGATACAAACTGCAGCACCAATACAACTAGTGGGCAGCCACGCCGCCTGCTAGTTGTTACGCCCATACAGTTTATTTAAAGGGTCCTTGCTACTTTACAGGCTCGTTGCCACCAGCGGTAAAGGGAACCAATAAAGATAAAGAATGACCGCACACACCGCTAGCACCCAGGCATCACAAATCAGTCGCAATGCCAGTGGTGACTTGCCCACCTCCATAAAATAACGAATCACAATCCGCACCTTAATAAAGGCAATAAGTATTAAGCCGGTGGACAGGTAGCGAACATCCACTACAGCTTGAGAAGCTGAACTTAAGTCATGATCGAGCCCTAACCACCACGACAGACAGGTGGCGAGCATCAGTAAAAACCAGGCGACAGTGACGGGGTTACGCAGTAGTGTCAGCATAATTATTTCATTAAATACAGTAGCGGGAAGAGCACGATCCACAACAAATCAACCATGTGCCAATAGCTCGCACCGCTTTCTATTAGCACCATGTCTTTTTCAATTACGTCATCAGTACGGGCTATTTTATTTTTTGCAGCAGCCCTGGCTTTAAGCCATAAAAACACCAGCACGCCCATGCCGATAAGCACATGTAAAAAGTGTAGACCGGTAAAAATATAGTAATACATGAAAAAATCATTAGTGGTTATGGTAATACCCGCATTTATTTTTTCACTGTACTCAATGATTTTCACCACGCCAAAACCGGCACCGCAAAACATCGCCAAAGCAAAAAACACCGGGGCTAGCCTGACCTGTTTACTGCGCATATCTTCAACCGCCATCGCCACAAACCAGGAGCTGGCCAATAAAAACAGGGTATTAATGGCACCGTAGTTTTGATTGAGCATCGCCTGCGATTGAGAAAACAGCTCTGGGTTAAGCCCTCGGTAGTACATAAAGACGATGAAAAACGCGCCAAAAATCAGCATGTCGCCGAGTATAAACACCCAGATACCCACTTCGCCGGGCACATGGGCTTTAGTGTGACCCACGGTCCGTACCAGAGCACTTTCCCCAGATAGCTTTGCATTCATCACATATCGACCGGCTAGGCAGTTTGCTCTTGCTGTTTAATCGCTTTAAGCAGGAGGGGAAACATCACCACAAACCAGCCAAAGAACACCAACAAAGGCAGCCAGAAAGCGAGTACGCCGTCCCAGGCAAAGGGCCCGGTTTTAAAGAAAGTAATCAAGCCACCGGGGATTAACAGTATCGCCACCCAAATATTAAAATAGCCTACCCAGCGAGGGAACACAGGCGACTCTGCTTTATCGCTAAATACTGCCAAGCCAATAACCAGATTTTGAATAAAAAATGGCGAGAATGTCATCACAAAAAACAGCCAGGCAAAGTCATTTAACAGCATGATGAGTTCGGCATCGCGCTCCGGCCTAAAGGCTGCAGTCGTCCACACCATCGGCGGTACAACTAACACCACAACCCCCACGGCTCCAGCCACTAACAGGCTGTAGGTCAAGGCTGGGAATTCACCCTCAATGCGTTTCAACTGCACAGCAATCACTGCTACCCAGGGTGCGCTGAGGGCGGCGCTGAACATAGTGATGGCCATTCCCAGGCGTATGAGCCCAGTATTTTGCTGATAGAAGGCGGCGACTTCACTGGCGCTAAGTGCCGGGGAGATGGGCGGAATATAACCGGCAATAAACCACCAGCCAATGCTAAACAAAACCAAAAATCCCACACCGCACCAGGCACAAAACAATTGCGCTTTTGTATTCATTACTCGTTTCCTCGCTTAAATTTTTATTGGTAGCACGCCCTCGTTAGCGTGCCGTCATTTTCGCAACCTACATTTGCAGCGCTTTACACTCTAAATAATCATCCAGCGCATAGGGGCCGTGCTCGCGGCCATTGCCGGATTGTTTGAAGCCGCCGAAGGGTGCCATCATATTAAAACCGCCGCCATTAATGATGACATTGCCGCTGCGCAGGCGACGGGCAACTCTACGGGCACGGTCTTTATCCTTGGACCAGACGCCGCTCGAAAGGCCATAAATCGTGTCATTGGCAATGCGGATGGCCTCCTCTTCATCCTTGTAGGGAATAATACTTAACACCGGGCCGAAGATTTCTTCACGGGCGATGGTCATATCCTGGCTGACTTTGCCAAACACGGTGGGTTTAATAAAAAACCCGGTGGGTAAATTATCAGGCTGCTCGGGACCGCCGCACAGTAACTCGGCCCCCTCATCTATGCCCTGGCGAATATAATTTCTTACTCGTTCCTGCTGCACCTTTGAAATTACCGGGCCGAGTTTGGCCTTTGGGTCACCGGACTGCCCGAGGGTTAAACTTTGTGCCACTTCAACCGCCTTTTTAGCGACCCTTTCGTATTCAGCCTCGGGCACTAGCATGCGAGTGTGAGCGGCACAGGTTTGGCCACTGTTAAAATAACAATCATTCACTGTGCCGCGCACAGCGTCCTCAATGTCGGCATCATCGAGAATTAACGAGGGCGACTTGCCACCCAGTTCAACCACTACGCGTTTTACCGTATCGGCGGCCAATTCAGCCACACGCTTGCCCGCGCGGGTGGAGCCGGTAAAAGACACCATGTCGACTTTAGGGTGAGTGGCCAGAGCCTCGCCCACCACTGGACCGAGGCCGGTAATCACATTGACCACGCCGGGCGGGAAGCCCGCCTCCTCGACCATTTCGGCGAGCATAAACGCGGTGAGTGGGGCGACCTCACTGGGTTTAACGATCACCGTGCACCCCGCTGCCAGCGCCGGGCAGACCTTGGCCATAATTTGATGGAGGGGGAAATTCCACGGCGTAATACAGGCCACTACACCAACGGGTTCTTTGATGATGTCGGAGTTAGCGATGGTTTCTTCAAAGCAGTAGCTGTCGAGAATTTTAATAAAATTAGCCACGCCTTGCAGTGGCAGGCCGGCCTGTATCGGCTTGGCCATGCCCAGTGGCATACCGACCTCACCCGCCATAACTTTGCCCAACTCATCCTGCCGGCTAGCCATCGCGGTGTGTAGTTTTTTTAAATAAGACTGTCTTTCCTGGGCCGTGGTCATGCCCCAGCTTTCGAAGGCGGCAGATGCTGCTTCAACAGCCCGGCTGGCATCTTCCTCGACACCGGCAGGCACTGTGCCCATCACCTCTTCGGTGGAGGCATCGACAACATCGAGTACTTCTTTGCCCACGGGGGCCACCCACTGGCCATCAATATAAAACTTGTCGCGAACTATCATTGCTCTTACTCCCTATTTAATTATTTTTTTTAGTATTACCCGCTATTTATCGAACAAGCCTTTTACTCCCTGTAAAGACTTCTCAAGCTTATCTTTTTCAGATTTTAAGCCCTGCTCCAACTGTTTGCCCATGGCTTTTATACCGCCTCCATCAGCAATAGCCTGGTTTGCACTTTTGCTCACTGCCGCGATTATTTGCTCGGTAATTTCTGCTCCGCTAGCACCGCCCGATTTTTCACCAATACCCCGCAGTTGAATGTCGGGCAGGGCCAGGTCAATTGTCTTGCCGCCCAACAACGGATTCATGTAGTGCAACTGGCCGCCGCTAATTTGTAAGTCTTTAATAATTATTTTCTTTGCGTCACCCTCAGCTTTAACCGGCTCGTCTTTTTTACTGCTTACAGCCTCACCAGGCTGTTCAATGTTTTTCAATAGCTGTTGCAGATTAGTGCTTTTTTTACCCTGTTCGAAGATTATTTGCGGGGCGATAATACGGATACTATGAATCACCACCGGGTCAGCACTCAATGTTTGCGTATCGATAACAATGGCAACTTCACCCAAAGAAAAGGCATTGGCATCACTAAAACCCTGGGGATTGCCAATAGTAAGGCCCGTCAGACTACCTTTGCCGGAGAGGGGCGAAAGACTAACGTCCATCAATTCAACACGGGTTTTTGTATATTGGGGGCCAAAGGTTTCAATGGCCTTTTTAACCCCACTGTCGAGGTAGTAAAGGCTCAGACCAACCAATACCGCCACGACTAAAACAAGCACGCCGAGAATTTTAATTATCATTTTCATCCCGCTTCACCTTTGTCAATTTACATAAATTAAAGCCTGATGCTAGATGCTCTGTCGGCGAAAGGCAATCATCCTGGCGACAAGCTTGTAAATAACTAAGGAAAATAGCCGCTAACTAAGCAGCAAAGGTGGGTGGCAAAAATGCGGGGACTTGTTACTAAAAGGGGCGGCACGATGTAAAACGAATAAGTGAAGCCACTGGCCTATATAAAGCCAATGACTGGTATTAGTGAGCTAAAGTAACACCCCTCAGCCGATGACTTTTTGGCTGCGCAATTCAGCCAGTCTTTCACTGTTTAAGCCGAGTAACTCACCGAGTACCGCATCGGTATCAGCCGCCAGCAGTGGTGCTGGGCTAAAGGACTCTTCATTAGTACGCGATAACTTCACCGGATTGCCCGGCGCCTGGGTGATTTTACCGTTGGGATGACTCACGTCGATCACCATATTGCGGTGGGCCACCTGGGGGTCAGTCAGCGCGTCGCTAAAGCTATTGATCGGTGCACAGGGGATGCGCTGGGCTTCGAGTAAAGGCAGCCAGTGGCCCGAGGTATTGGTGGCAAAAATTTCAGCCACTCGCCCTTCAATAAAGGCTTTATCGGCGAGCCTGCCGGGCTGGTGGTCATACTCGGGTTTACGCAGTGCATCGCAATCGAGCACTTCAAGCAAGCCCGTCCAGAAGTGATCAAAAATCACCGCAATAACAATAAAGCCGTCGCTGGTTTTAAAACTGTTGTAGGGCACATGGACAAAGTGAGAGTTGCCAATGGGCTCGGGGTCTTCGCCGGAAAGAAAATACATAGTAGCCATATAACTGAGCATGGCGATCTGACCATCGAGCATGGAAATATCGACGTGCTGACCCTTGCCGCTGCGCTCGCGCTCATACAAGGCGGTCAACACACCGACCATGCTGAACATACCGCCACCGAGGTCGGCGATGGGCAGACCCGAACGCAGCGGGCGCTCGGCACTATCACCGGTAATCGACATATTGCCACCGTAGGCCTGCACTACCTGGTCGAAAGCGGTGCGATGATTGCCCGGCCCCTCGGAGCCAAAACCGGTAATAGAGCAGGTAATAATGCGCGGATTGATTGCCTTTAAGACAGCGTAATCAACACCCAGCTTTTTGGTGACACCGACACTGAAATTATCGAAAACGATGTCTGCTTTTTTCACCAATTCATAAAACAGCGCTTTGCCCTCTTCCCCTTTAAGGTCAATGGCGACGCTTTTCTTATTGCGATTGAGGTTAATAAAGTAGGCGCCCATACCGTCGATGGAGTGTTTGGGGTCGTTGGCCAGCAGGCGTCGCGTGCGCTCGCCTTCGAGGGGTTCAATCTTAATCACCTCCGCGCCGAGGTCGGCCAGGGTCATGGTGCCGAAAGGCCCGGACAACATGTGGGTTAAATCGAGGATGCGGAGACCAGCGAGGGGTTTGCTCATGGCGACTTCTTTTATCAAGGTTGGGGGCGCGTATTCTGGCATCGCCCGAGCCACTTGGCAAAGTGCGCTGCCAGCATGGAAAGCGGGCGACAAGATCATCACTAGGTATTTACAATAGCCATCATTTTAAAAGCAGCGTAAAAGGGGCAGACATATGGGGCTTACACACTTTATCAAAGGCTTCAAACTACTCGCCGCACCGGGGATTCGGCTCTGGGTCATCATCCCCCTGTTGCTGAATCTAGCCCTGTTTGTGGGCTTAACCCTGTACGCCATGCAGCAATTTGAAGACTTAATGGGCTGGATGCTCAACTACTTACCCAGCTGGCTTGAGTTTATTGCCTGGTTATTTCGCATCCTCTTCGGGCTGCTGTTGGCCATCTGCTATGCCTATACCTTCACCTTGATCGGCAATCTTATCGCCTCGCCCTTTTACGGCCTGTTGGCGAATGCCGTTTATATCAAGCTCAGCGGCAAAGAAGATGAAGCCCCACTCACTTTTAAAACGGCAAGTGTTATCGCCTGGCAAGCCTTTGTGCGCGAAGTGCAAAAAATGGCTTACTTTTTACCCCGGCTGGTGGGCGTACTCCTCATCTGCTTGATCTTGTCTTTTATTCCACTGATTAACTTCGCGGTGCCCGCTATCGCCTTTCTATGGGGCGCCTGGTCACTGGCCTTGCAGTACCTCGATTACCCGGCAGATATTAATTGTGTTAATTTCAAAACCGTTCGCCAGCGGGCTGGGCGCGTTAAGGCCTTGTCACTCAGCTTCGGATCGATAGTGCTGCTGGGTAGCAGCATACCGCTGTTGAATTTGCTGGTGATGCCCGCAGCCGTTGCCGGCGCGACATCGCTCTGGCTTGAGCAATTCAAAGACAAGTAGTGGGCTTGAGAAAGAAGAGAGGGAAAAGAAAAGAATCCCGGCCTGGAAAGCGTCATCCAGACCGGGTGATGTTAAAGGTATTTACTAAAGGTATTTACTAAAGGTATTTATTACAGGTTGAGGCCTTTGCACGAGAGATGATTTTGATTTCAGGCAAGGCAAAAAAGCGCGCAGAGAGGGAATTTACACGTGTAAATGACCGACTGAGCACTTTTTTAACGCAGCATGGGAGCAAAATGGCTCTCGTGCAAAAGCCTCAGGTATTTAATGCTCGATTTTAACGCGTACTAGCATCTCTTCAGCCGGCTGCTCACAGCTGAGCTTGTCGCCGAGTAGGGCTTCAATCGGCTCTAGCAGGAAGGCGTCGTCTTCACAGGCGAAGCTGATAGAGGTACCCGTTTTACCGGCACGGCCGGTGCGACCAATGCGGTGCACATAGTCTTCCGCCTCTTCGGGCAGGGTAAAGTTAATAACATGGCTTATTCCGTCAATATGAATACCACGCCCGGCGACGTCAGTGGCCACCAGCACTTTTAACTTACCCGACTTGAAGTCGTCCAGGGTGCGCACGCGCTTGTTCTGTGCCACCTCACCAGAGAGCAGGCCAACACTGAAGCCCGCCTTGCCGAGGAATTCCTGCAGCCGACGACACTGATCGCGACGGTTGGCAAAAACAATCACGCTTTCAACATCCTCACCCTTGAGAATATTCACCAGCAAATCGCGCTTTTGCCGAGTTTGAGTGATATACACTTTTTGTGTCACCGAATCCGTTGCCACGTGGTCGGGGGCAATCTCGATTTTAACCGGCTTGTGGGTCCACTGCTCGGTCAGGGTCTCGACCTCTGGCGTGAAGGTTGCCGAGAAAAGCAGGGTCTGGCGATGATCATTGCGCGGCGTCTGACGCACAATACGTCTCACCTGGGGAATGAAGCCCATATCGAGCATGCGGTCGGCTTCATCGATCACCAAGACTTCGACACGGTCGAGATAGACATCGTTACTGCCACAGAAATCCATCAAACGACCCGGCGTTGCCACCAGAATGTCGCAGTGCTTTTCGTGTAAATGGCGGCGCTGCTTATCGTAATCCATGCCACCCACCAGAGTGTGAACAGTGAGATCGGAATACTTACTGAGGATGCGGGCGTCTTCGGCGATCTGCATCACCAGCTCTCGCGTCGGCGCAATAATCAGCGAGCGCGCCTCACCGGCGAAACGCTCATGCTCGATGGGGTTCTTCAACAGGTCGTCAATAATGGCAACCAGGAAGGCCGCCGTTTTACCGGTGCCGGTCTGCGCCTTACCCACCACATCGTGACCGCGCAGGGTCAGCGGTAGTGAACGCGCCTGAATCGGCGAGCAGTATTGAAAGCCCGTATCGGCGATGGCATGCATCAGCGTATCGGGCAGGTCGAAATCGTGAAAGCGCACTTTGTCTTCGGCGGGCTCTACCTTGAAGTCTGAGAGTTGCCAACTGGAACTGGAACCGTTTCTATTGCGACCACCACGGCCACCACGACCCCGTCGGCGACGTGCTGCCTGGGGCTTGTCGCCACTAGTCGCGTCGTTACTTTCGGATTTTGCTGCAGAAACCTGGGGTTTATCGCTGCTCTGGGGACTTACTTGTTTTTCTTCGCTCATGCCTGTGCCGGATAGGGCGCTGCCTAAAATGACAGCGCGGGGTGAAAAAGCTGCCGATTATAGCACAGCCTAAAAGCCTTGCAGGCTCCGTATCGAAGACTATCTAAAGCCACGCTTCAGTCCTCACAATCGCGCCAAAAGTGGCGTTTCAACCAGTAGTCCACACTGACATAGCGCCCACCCCCGGTGAAGAGCAAACTGAGCAGCATGATCAAGTAAGTCGCCGCAAATTCAATGCCGTTATTAAGTACCACGAACGTGCCTTTTTCTGTCAGCCAGCTGTAGTTGCCGTTATCTTTGAGCAGACTTTTGGCGACGGCGACGCGGCGACCCACTTCTTCACTGTTCTCAAGACTGCGCTGAGCGGCGGGAATACCGACATCGGCAAGAATTTTTGCGGTACTGGTTTCAGGGTTGCCCGGTGCGATAGCGAACCAGCCATGCTCCCAGTGCACGGTCATCATTGCCACCGCCATGGAGATAATCAGCGGTATCGCAAACCAGCGCACGGCCAAACCCACCAGCAGTGCGATGCCACCGACCAGCTCGGCGAAGATAGCCAGACCAACCATCAGCGTGGGCGCGGGCAGGCCCAGGCCCCAGTCGGCATTCCCAAACCAGGCCACCATATCTTGGTAGTTATGCAGTTTGTGCAAACCGGCGGCAATCATTATGGGCGCCAAATACAGGCGTAATAACAAGGGCGGCAGGCCGTCGAGCCACTTGATACGATCAAAAATGGCGTCGTGCAATATCGTATAAAACAGTGCTAGCTTGCCCATGTTCAGATTCTCTTATGCTGTAATTTTGAGGTTGCCAGTTAGAGAAGCGCAGTCCGAAATAATTCCCTAGCAGGCCGTTAAAATTCTACTGACTCGGCCATCTACTGCGTTAAAACCAAGCTCAAAGTGCTCATTTACTCCAGTAAACTCCGCTTTCTCGCTTGATTTTGCCTTGTATCTGGCTCGACTCAGCGAATTTAACAATCTGCTAGTTATTGAAACCAAGAAAGCACTATTTTCAGGGTGCCTTTTCCGGCTGCGCTGATGATCGTAAAAACACGGGGTTTTGCTCGGCTTGTCGATGGTACAAAACATCGAGCGGCACCGATTGGCCACACTCAGTAACAACGCGCGCATGGCGACGATTTAACTGCCGGGGTTCGCGAACGCCACAAGAGTGGGCGATGGTGCCCACTTCCTTTTCCATATTCGCGACATAGCTGGCCACCCGGTTTGCCTTGTCGGTGGGGTCGAGCCCCTGCTGAAGATTTTTATCGTGGGTGGTCACCCCTGTGGGGCAGGTGTTTTTATTACATTGCATGGCCTGAATACAACCCAGTGCGAACATAAAGCCGCGCGCAGAAACCACAAAGTCTGCACCCGCACACAGTGCCCAGGCAACATCGCCTGGCGTAATCAACTTACCGGCGGCAATCAAGCGTATACGCTCACGCAAACCGTACTCCTCCAGCTTGTCGCTCACCATGGGCAGGGTTTCGCGAATATTCAAACCGGCACTGTCGAGCAAGCTTTGCGGCGCGGCACCCGTGCCACCATCACCGCTGTCGAGGGTAATAAAATCGGGGGCAAATTGCTCGACACCACGCTCTTTTATCGCCTCACACAGCTCGTCAAAAAAACGGGTGCCACCCACCACCAACTTAAAACCCACGGGTTTACCGGTGAGTTCACGGACATGGGCCAGCATGTTCAGCAATTGAGCGACATTGCGAATATCGGCGTGGCCATTGGGGCTAATGGAATCTTCCCCAATCGCAATACCCCGAGTCATGGCGATCACTTCTGTGACTTTGATACCCGGCAGGATGCCGCCCTTACCGGGCTTGGCACCCTGGCTTATTTTAATTTCGAACATTTTGACTTCGGGGTGGGCTGCCACGGCGAGCAGCTTTTCGTCATCCAGCTTGCCCGCCTCATTGCGCACACCGTATTTCGCCGTGCCAATTTGAAAGACAATGTCGCCACCCCCTTCGAGATGCTGGGGCGAGAGCCCACCCTCCCCGGTGTTTATCCAGCAACCGGCCTGTGCCGCGCCCCGCGACAAAGCGCTCACCGCCGGTTGCGAAATGGCGCCGAAGCTCATCGCCGAGACATTAAAAAACGACGCCGTGGTAAAGGGCTGGTGGCAATGGGGGCCGATGGTAATGGCCCGTGCGGCGGCGTAGTCTTCCGCCAGTGTCGGAAAGGGGTCGGTGACAAATAGCACCGCACCCGGCTCGTTGATATCTTTGGTCGAACCGAAAGCCACCGTACCATCGACATTTTTTGCGGCGCGATAAACCCATGAACGCTTGGCGCGATTAAAGGGCATCTCCTCCCTGTCCATGGCAAAAAAGTATTGCCGAAAAAATTCACCCAGGTGTTCAAAAAAATAACGGAAACGGCCCACCACTGGAAAGTTGCGGCGCACGGCATGCTTGGTCTGGCGGGAGTCGACAACATACATATAGACAATGCTGAGGACACCAAGGCCCAGCATGAAAAATAAAAAATCGACCAAAACCTCCATCAAGACTAAAGAGTTCAACTCAAAGCCATTCATAAACCGCCCTCCGCCATCGCATTAATCCCTGCATCATTTGTTTTAATCCGAAAAAACCCGATGCGCCAAACGCCAAAATAAAATTATTTTTGTTAACCCCGCAGATACACGGCGCTGTTAACATAATAACGCCTTTCGACATTAAACCGAGCTATGCCGCCTTTTACTGCCACAAATAACACCTTTGCCGCCAATAGCGCACGCATGTTCAAACTGGCATTGCCGATTACTGTCGGCCAGTTGGCCATCGTCGGCATGAGTGTCACCGATATTATTATTGCCGGGCGCCTTAGCACGAACGATCTGGCCGCCGTGACTCTGGGCAGCACCGTGTTTAATCTCTCCATTATGCTGGTGATCGGCATTATTCTCGGCAATGGCCCGATTATTGGCCAGTTATTTAGCGCCGGAAAAATTGACGCCCTACGCCGGCAATTTCAAAACTGCCTGTGGCTATGCCTGCCCCTGGGCCTGCTCAGTAGTGTTTTTATTGGCGTCGGCATCGCCCTCTTACCTCGGCTCGACAGCCCCGCACAAATTACCGGTATCGCCACCAGCTATCTTCTGCCCATGATAGGCAGCGCGTTTCTACTGCCCTACATTATGGCTTTTCGCACCACCTTTGAAAGTATGGGCCAGGCGCGCACGGCGATGGTTTTTAACCTGGCCGGCTTTGTGATTAACATCCCCCTCGACTACGCCCTGGTCATGGGTGACTGGGGCCTGCCCGCGCTCGGCGGTGCGGGCTGCGGCTGGGCAACCTTCTTTGTATCGCTGTTTATTGTCGGCGGCGAGACCCTCTACGCTCGCTCGGCGCGCACCTTACAAGCCTATCAATTGTTCGCCTCAAGGCAAGCCATCGACAGCCAGCGGATTAAAGAAACCCTGCGTATCGGCCTGCCCATTGGTGGCGCGATACTCGCGGAGGGGGGCTTTTTTCTGCTGATTCCACTGCTGGTCGCCCACCTCGGCGCAGTCACCGTCAGCGGCCACTCGGTGGCTATCTCCTTTGACTGGATGATGTTTATGGTGCCGATGGGTATTTCACAGGCCATTTCAATATTGGTTGCCCATGAAATGGGCCTGCAACGACCCCGCCAGGCACGGCAAATTTGCGCCACAGGACTTGGCCTAACCTCGGTCATCGCCCTCTGCCAGGGGGGCTTTGTACTGTTGTTTCGCGAACAGATTGCCGCCCTGTTTACCCCCGATATCGCCGTGCAGGAACTGGCTGCCGCGCTACTAGTTTACGCGGCTATCTTTCGCGTATTTGACGCCATCAACATCGGCGGCAATGGTGCTCTGCGCGGTTATAAAGATACCCGCATCACTCTGCTACTAGCCTCTATTGGTTATTGGCTCGTCGGCTTTCCCCTCGCCTATTCCCTGGCGCTGACTGATTTTTGGGGGCCGGCCCTCGGTGTCGAGGGTTTCTGGATAGGCATCGTCATCGCCCTAATTTTGACCGCCAGTCTGACCAGCACACGCGTCTATTTCACCGCGCGAAATGCCGTGCTAAGATCAACGTAGGCGTAAGTGTGCCACGCCGATAATCATCAAGACCTCTTACGACAGGGAAATCGCGCAAAGTATTGCCCACCCTCCAGGGCTCTCTCGTGACATAGTTATGATCCATTGAAGGCTTGTTAATTTTTTTCTTATTATCGAGATTCTAAGGTGAAACAACTTAATCCGCGAGAAGCCTGCCTGAAAGACTTCGAACCCCAAGCCGCTAAGCTCGAAAAGCTTCGTCAACGCCCACCGCGCACCGCCTACACAGCCCTTGCCAAGGTCTACGACATCGTCAATAAAACCACTATCGGTTATATCGGTGACGTTTCCACCAGTGGCTTTATGCTGTTTTCGGGCCTCGCCCTACCGATCAACCAGCGGCGCCTGGTTTCCGTCGACCTACCCCACCCCAAACAGGGGCAGACCACCATCGAGCTGGGTCTTCGCGTGGTCTGGAGTAAACCGGAAAAACGCAATCAGCAGCTACAAGCTATCGGTTGTGAAATCATGGCGATTGAGCCCCACGCCAAATTGAGCTTGCTGCGCTCATCCATGGCCTATAGCCACAAAACCTAGCGCCAGAAAACTGCAGCGAGGACTCCGTCAAGCCTCTAAGCAAAACATTTGCCGCCGACGATGAAAAACAGAGGTCTAAGCGCCAACTTCCTTTAAGATTGGCGGCGACAACCAAGACTCATAGCGATGACCCTGAATCTAACCCGCCACCGAAACATTCTGTTCGCCTCCCTCTTATTGCTACTCAGCCTCTATGGCTGCAGCAATGCTCTGCCCAGAACCGAGGATACGACGCGCTCACGCTGGGATAGCTTTGCAGAGGCCATGGCCGATTATGAAAAGATCACGCCCTACACCACCACCGTAGAAGAACTAAAAAGCTTAGGTTACGACCCCTACACCCAGCCCAACATCAGGATTCTCTCCTACCTCGATATTATCCAGCGCTTTATGCCCAACCAGTCCATCACCCTCGACGACCTCGACCCCGGCCTCAGCTTTTGCATTCAATCGCGCAATCTCTGCCAGGCCTATGAAGCGCGGCCTCAACAGGCCAAGACAAAACGTGTCGGCAACGTCTTTATGGATCTACTGACCTTTAAGCGGCGAACCATCGCCTCCGGCTGGTCTTTTAACGCTTTGATTGTACTTAGCGACGGCATCGTCGTGTACAAAGTGTGGAGTGGAAGCCCCATCATCAGCGGCGACAAGCTGCGCAAGAACCCCCTTGGCCCACTGCAGGGCGTCAATAGTTCAACCCTTATCGACGCACTCTGACAAGCCTTGAAAAAATCAGCGCTGAAAAGTTAACCTTGCAGCCAGGTGTACGAAGCAGTACCTTTAGTTCCTGGAAATTAAAAAAATTACAATAATTCATCCACAGGGAACAGGTTACATCTATCGCAGCGATAGAGCGCGCCTTGCAGTATCAACGCAGTTTTACAGTACAGCTTCTTGAATAAGGTTTTTGGCCAGATGTAATCCTGCCCATCACGCAGGAGCACAACCATGTCCACCTACGACACGATTATTCAAAACGGCATTATTTTTGACGGCACCCGCATCCCCCGTTACAAGGGCGATATCGGTATTAAAGATGGCCTTATTGCCAAAATAGGCCGTCTCGACAGTGGCGATGCCAAACAGGTACTCGACGCCGAAGGCAAGCACGTTTGCCCCGGCTTTATCGACCTGCACACCCACTACGACGCGCAAATATTCTGGGACCCCTACTGCACACTTTCCGGCTGGCACGGCATCACCTCCGTGGTCATCGGCAACTGTGGCTTTGGCTTTGCCCCGGTGAAACCAGAGCTACGCGAGCGCTCCATGCTGTCAATGACACGGGTCGAAGCCATCCCCTTTGAGTCGATGAAAGAGGGCATGCCCTGGGATTGGGTGACCTTTCCCGACTACCTCGACAGCCTTGAGCGCACCCCTAAAGCCATCAATATTCTGCCCTACGTGCCGCTGGTACCGCTGCTAATTTGGGTCATGGGCATGGAGCGCGCCAAAGCCGGCGAGCTGCCCACACCGGAAGAAGAAAGCGAAATCATCCGCATCCTCGAAGAGGCGATGGACGCTGGCGGCTGTGGTTGGTCGGCCCAACGCCTCGCTCCCGGCTGCGGTGCCGATGTGCAGCGCGACTACGACGGCACCCCGATGCCCACCGATGTGATGCACAACGAAACCTGTATCGCCCTGGCCAAAGTGCTGGCGCGACGCAACGAGGGCTTTATTCAAATGACCATGCTCAGCGGTAATGAGCCCGAAAAAGACCGCGCCCACCTCGAAGAGCTAGCCGAAGTCAGCGGTCGCCCCATTCTCTATAACGTGGTGCAGGCCAACGCCAACGACCCCAGCGTGCACCGCGACACGCTAAAATGGCTCAGCGAATGCCACGCCCGAGGCAATAAAGTCTACGGCCAGGGTTTGACCACCGATGCCGGCTTTAACTTCTCCCTCGACGAGTGGAACCTGTGGGACGACTCCGAGGCCTGGCGCCACGTCACCACCGGCACCTTTGAAGAGCGCCTCGCTAAAATGAGCGACCCGGCACTGCGCCAGAGTTTAAAAGACAACCCACCGGGCTTCTCCGCCACCGGGCCCATCGAAGATGCTGTGCTGATTCGCACCAACTCAGATAATTTCAACGAGTTTAAAGATCATAAAGTCGGCCTCATCGGAGAAAAGACCGGCAAACACCCGGTTGACGCGATGCTCGATATCGCCGTTGGCACCAATCTAAAAGCCGAGTTTTTCGCCACCCTGCCCAATGCCGGTAATCTGGAGTACATGAAGGAAATTATCGACGACCCCTTCATCACCTTTGGGGTTTCCGACGGTGGCGCCCACACCCGCTTTCTCACCGCCGGGCGCTACCCCACCGAAGCACTCACCAAATACGTTCGCGAGCACAATATGCTGACACTGGAAGAGGCCCACTGGCGTTTAAGCGCACTGCCCGCCTCACTGGCAGGCTTTAAAGACCGAGGGCAAATCAAAGAAGGGGCGCCGGCTGACATTGTTGTTTACGACTATGAAAACCTCGAAGTACTACCCGGCGAAGTTGCCCACGATATGCCCGGCAACGAGTGGCGGCGCATTCAACGCGCCAAAGGTTATAACTACGTACTGGTCAACGGCGAAGTGATTATTAAAGATGACAAGGAAACCGATACCTATTCTGGCCGTCTATTGCGTCACGGCGATGGCTGATAAGCGGTAGTTGATAGTAGCCATCAACAAAAAGGCCGGGACTCTATAGCCCCGGCCTTTTTTAACGCGCCCTTAAAAATACAGGGCTAAGTAGAGTATGGTTTACTGAGCACCCCAGCCACCGTCAACCACAAACTCAGAACCGGTAATGAACGCCGCTTCATCTGAGCTCAAAAATAATGACATGGTGGCGATATCAATGGGGCGGCCCATTTTCGCCATCGGCGTTGAGGCAATAATCGCCTTCATTTGCTCGTCACCCATGGTTTTTGCCAGTGGCGTTTCGATAATACCCGGGTGAACGGAGTTAACTCGCACGCCCTGCTGAGCGTATTCCAGTCCGGCCGACTTGGTCATCAAACGCACTGCGCCTTTGGCACCGTGGTAGGAGATCATGCTCGGTGTGCCGATAATGCCGAATAATGAGGAAATATTGACGATGGCGCCGTTGCCCGACTGCTTCAACGCGGGCATACAGGCCCTCATGCCCAACCAAACGCCCGTTTGGCAAATAGCCACAACCCGGTTAAATCCTTCGAGCGTTTCCTCTTCAACACCGGTGAAATTACCAACACCCGCATTGTTAACCAGCGTCGTAATGGCGCCGTATTTTTCAACAGTCTGTGCCGCGACATCAGCCCAATCCGACTCACTAGTGACATCCTGGCGAATAAAGATGGCATCACCACCCTCACTCTGAATCGCGCTAGCTACCTTGGCGCCGAGGTCTTCCTGCACGTCGGTAATAACCACTTTTGCGCCCTCTTTTGCAAAGAGGTGTGCGTGTGCTTCGCCGATGCCGCTGGCACCGCCAGTGATAATCGCTACCTTGCCTTCAAGTCTGTTACCCATGGTGTCATTCTCCGTAGTTATTTAATTGTTATTGAAAAGTAAATTATTTTTTTGGTGCCCAAAAATTCCTGCGCGCCGCAGAATTGTCAAGCTGTTGGCACAGTATGCTTTACTCACCGACCAGGCTTCAACTACCTCGCGAATACTGTACTGGCAACAGCCCCAGGTGCTAGCCCTGGGCCGAAGTGACAATCAGCCCCGAATAATCGCCATCTGTTTGTCCAGCACATCGGTGGGCAGGCTATTTTCCAGTGTTAATCTCTCCACCAGATGGCCGTAGCGGGCTTTCATTTTTTCAGCAACCTGCAGCGGCTCTCCAACCACAGCGAAAGTTTCGAGCATTTCATCACTAATTAGGTCGGGCATTTTGTCCCAGCCATTATTTTTAGACAGATGATTCAACTTGGGGTGCAGGTCTTGCCAGTCGTGACATTCGAGCACGGTTTTATAGGCCGGGGTCGAGGCATAAAAAGCAATACGGTATTTCACCTTCTGCTTACAGGCCTCGTACTCCTCTTCATTTTGCCCGGTGACCACAAAGGGCGGCAGAGAGATTTCAAAATCACTGCGCGACCTGCCGTTTTCGGCCAGGGTTTCGTTGATACCGGGCAAGACGCGCTCTTCGATAAACTTGGGGGTGCTAAAGGTGTGGATAATCAGGCCATCGGCATCCCGAGCGGCGGTTTTAATCATCATTGGCCCAACGGCGGCCATGACCACTTTTGGGCGGCCGTATTCAGTGTTTTTCGGTGTGAAGTCAGGCGTCATCAACGTGTGCTGGTAACAATCACCACGAAAAGCCAGGGGCTCGTCGTCGTACCAACAGTCCCAGATCGCGTGCAGTGAGCGGATGAATTCACTCATCTGCTTTGCTGGGCCATGCCAGGGCATGCCAAAGCGCTTGGTCACGTGGGCCTTGATCTGCGATCCCAAACCGAGGGTAAAGCGTCCTTTGGAGTAGGCATTTAAATCGTGGGCGGTGTAGGCCGTGGTCATCGGGCTGCGCGCAAAAGCCACGGCAATGCCGGTGCGCAGCTCAACTTTCTCGGTCGCATCGGCACCCATGCCAACGATCAAAAAGGGGTCATTCTGTATCTCTGCGGTAACCACGCCGTCAAAACCCTGACTTTCAAAGGCCCGGTAACCCTCTTTAATCGAGCCGATGTCGTCCATCTTGTCACCAAAACTAAAGCTGCTATCAATTTTCACGTCTCACTCCCCTATTATTTTTTATTGATGCTCAATGCACTCTTAACCTGAGCAAGCAGTCCCCAGTGTACAAAAACATCGGCGCAAAGGCTTGAATGTTTCTCGACGCGACAACGGCAACGGCAAGAAACCACTGATGTTATATGGCCCAGAAAACTGACAGAAGAAATCCACCGACATATAAGCTACACTCCCGGATGAGTGAGGCATTCACCCACAACGACCGCTAAACTCGGGCGCTATCCAAAAATTATTCTTACACTAGCGACCCACTGGAATTCATTTTATTTATGTCCGCTAATACACCGCCAGAAACCCCATCAGCGTCACCAATGAGCACCGCGGCAATAAACAGCCCGCACAAGGTGTCGTCAGCCTATGCCAACCTGGTGTTCAATACGATGGGCCACAGCGAAGAGGTGCTGGCTTGCTTTGCCCGGCACGGCATTAGCAAAGAACAACTGGAAGACCCGGCGGAAAAAATTGCCTTCGACCCACTGTCTGAAGCCATTTTTGAATTGATGCAAACCCTGAAAATGCCCGGCGCAGGTTTATCCATCGGCCGACAAATTCATATTTCCAGCCATGGCGCCATGGGTGTGGCGGTGATCAGCAGTCAGACCGTGGGCCAGGCCATTCACGACGCCGCCAAGTACTATCACACGGCTATTACCTTTTGTGATCTGGAAGTTTATTACGAAAAAGATTATGTCATTGTCGAGATTGTCGAAACCCACGGCAACCCTGATTTTCAGACCGTCGTGGTCGAGGCGATGATGCTGACGATGCAAAACGCGCTGGAGTTTGTCAGCGGCCAAAGCCTGACCAGCGCCAAGGTCGTCTTTGCCTTCCCGCCACCCGAGTACGCCGACGATTACAGCAACTTTTTTTCCGGCGAGGTCAGCTTTAACGGTGACAAGCACATGTTGATTTTGCCCAAGAGCATCCTCGACAAGCGCTGTATTACCGCTGACAAACACATTCATCGGCTGGCGGAAGATCAACTGCAACAAAAAATGCAGGAGCTGCGCTCCAACAACCTGACCATGTCCCATGTCCTCGAACTGATGCGCCGCCAGCCCGACAACATGCCCAGCCTCGAAGACCTGGCCAAAATTTTTAATGTCTCATCGCGGACCATTATTCGCTACCTGCAAGCTGAAGATACTACCTATCGAAAGCTGCGCGATACCGTGCACAAACAGCTGGCCACCGATGCCCTGCGCAACACCGACCACTCCATCGACTCCATTGCCCTCAACCTGGGCTATCAGGACACCACCAGCTTTCGCCGCGCCTTCAAGCGCTGGTGCAATTGCTCACCCTCTGAATACCGCAAGCTGCAAAACTAAGCGTCAATTTCCAGGGGGCAAAAGCCCCAATCAACGCCAACGAAGGATATCCTCATGTCAAACAAGTCCATTGCCATTTCTATGGAAGGTAAAGTCGCGCTAATTACCGGTTCCGCCCGAGGCCTGGGTGCCGAGATTGCCAAGACTCTGTCGCGAGCTGGAGCGACCATCATGATCACCGACATTCTCGAAGATCTTGGCCGTTCCACAGTCAAAGAGATTGAAGAAGCCGGTGGCCGCGCCGCGTTTTTACCCCACAATGTCACCAGTGAAGCGGACTGGGAAAGGGTCACCGCTGAAACGGTCAAGCAATTTGGCGGCCTCGACGTAGTGATCAACAATGCCGGTATTGAAATCTGCGCCCTGTTTGAAAACACCAAAGTAGAAGACTTCCAACGTATTCTCGACATCAACGTCACCGGCGTTTTCCTCGGCCTCAAGCACGCCTGTAAAGCGATGAAGCCCGGCGGCATTGCCGGTAGCGGCGGCTCCATTATCAACTTATCTTCCGTTGCCGGCCTGCGCGGCTATGCCGGCCTCGGCGCCTACTGCGGCAGCAAGGGTGGCGTTAAACTGCTGACCAAAGCTGCTGCCGTTGAGTTCGCCAGCCTGAAATACGGTATTCGCGTCAACTCCATCCACCCCGGCCTGATCCCCACCAATATGGGCAAAAGCGTACTCCAGGGTTTTGTCGATGCGGGCCTTGCCCCCACAGCCGAGAAAGTATCAGAGGCCTTTGAGCGCAGCACACCACTGGGCATGATTGGCCAGCCTTCCGATATTGCCAACGCCGCCTTGTATTTGGCCAGCGACCAGTCGCCCTGGGTGACCGGTGCTGAAATCGTCGTTGATGGCGGTACCACAGCGACTTAAGTCTTTGTGCTCAACCATAAAAAAGCCGCGAAATTTCGCGGCTTTTTTATGGTTTTTAATACCGGGCTTTACTTGTAAGTCACGCTGCTGGCCGGCTGCGCTTACTGTCCAGCCAGCGAAAAATGCGCTCCCAGTGCTCTCTGTCAGGCAGCGTTTTAGCCGGTGCAAACTCAAAAATAGACAAGCCGCTTTCAGCCGCACGAATATAATTCTGACTAGCGCGCAGCAAAGCTAGATAGGGGACTTTTTTGCCGCTGGGTAATTTAACCGTTTCGAGATAGTTATCAAGATCGCCAGCGGCGAGAGTGTTTTCTCGCACCCGGTTCGCCACCGTCGCCAATTTAACTTTTTTATTCATCACTCTACGCAGAGCGTTTAAATGGCCTATAAAGTGCTCAGCTGCCCGAATATCAATCGGCGATGGCAGGATCGGAATAAGAATACTATCGGCCTGTTTCACCAAAGTAGCCAGCGGCTTACCACTGACAGCTGCTGGACTATCAATAATTAAATAATCGGTTTTTTTAGGCACACGAATAGTATTTTGCCACGCTGCCAAACCGCGAATGCGCGGCCTATCGGCGGGACGGGCTCCCAACCAGTCCATGCTGGAAGCCTGGGGGTCAAAGTCAGCCAATACAACGCGCTTACCCTGCAGCGCATAATAGGCGGCAATATTAGTCGCCAGCGTGGTTTTACCACAGCCACCCTTTGCATTCAGTAAAAGTATTGAGTGCATACCAGAGCCCTTTTAAATCAGCTGATAAGCCGGTCGCACAGACTGGTACTTGACCGGCTTATCGACGAACCGCTTATTAGTGGCAGGTATAGCCACCGTCAATAATCAGCTCGGTGCCAGTAACGTACTTCGACTCGTCCGAGGCCAAATACAAAATGCCGTAGCCTTGATCCTCTGGCTCGGCCATGTGGCCGACCACAATCTCATGCTGAATACGCACTAGGTCATCTGGGCCAAATAAATCGCCCGCGCTCTCGGCCATCGGTGTTTTAGTAAAACCGGGGTGCACCGAGTTGACGCGAATATTGTATTTTTTCTCAGCACAATACAGCGCTGCCGACTTGGTAAACAAACGCACGCCACCTTTACTGGCGTTATAGGCCGCTGAGCGCGGGTCGCCAATAATGCCTTCGATGGAGGAAATATTAACGATGCTACCACCGCCATTGAGCTTCATTTGCTTAACGGCATTCTGGGTGCCCATAAATACCGCTTCCAGATTCACCGACTGAATAAAACGCCAGTGGGCGAGATCGCTCTCTTCCAGATCCGTCGCGGCACCAACACCGGCATTATTAACCAGCACATCTAAACGCCCGTACTTAGCGACGACGGCGGCTATGACTTCTGGCCAACGGCTTTCAGAGGTGACGTCCTGCTCGATAAATATCGCCTCATAACCCTGGTCACGCAGTATTTGAGCAGCGGCCTCACCCTCAGTCGGGCGAATATCCGTAATCGCCACCTTGCCGCCTTCACGACACATCAACTCCGCAGCGGAGTAGCCAATACCGGCAGTGCCGCCGGTAATTAAACACACTTTATCCTGTACTCTTCCCATCATTATTCTCCCTGTCCTACTTCCTGTCCTGTTAGTTTTTACCGGCCTTAGTGCGCGGTAAAGCCGCCGTCGATAACCAGCTCGGTGCCGGTCATATAGCGCGACTCGTCGGAGGCTAAAAACAAGATGCCGTAGGCCTGGTCGATGGGCTCAGCCATGTAGCCGATAGCAATTTCGCGATTAATACGCTCGGAATCTTCGGGGGAAAACTGGTCAATCGCACCATCAACCATGGGCGTGACAGTGAAACCGGGGTGCAGAGAGTTAACTCGGATATTGTATTTTTTCTCAGCGCAATACAGCGCGGCAGATTTACTGAACAGTCGAACGCCACCTTTACTGGCGTTATACGCGCCAAAGCGAGGATCGCCAACCAAACCTTCGATGGAAGAAATATTAATAATGCTGCCACCGCCGTTGAGCTTCATTTGCTTAATAGCGTTTTGAGTGCCCATAAAAACGGCTTCCATATTCACCGAGTTAACAAAGCGCCAGTGGGCCAGATCACTTTCTTCAAGGTCTGTCTGCTCACCAACGCCCGCATTGTTAACGAGAATATCGAGGCGACCGTATTTCTCGACAACGGCGGCCAGCACTTCTTTCCAGCGCGCTTCGTCGGTGACATTCTGCTCGATGAACATGGCATCGTAGCCCTGATCCCGCAGCTTTTGTGCGGAGGCTTCGCCTTCCACCGGGCGCATATCAGTGATGACAATTTTGCCACCTTCCTGACCAATTAACTCTGCAGTTGCGTAACCGATACCGGCCGTACCACCCGTGATTAATGCTACTTTGTCCTGTACACGTCCCATCTTTAACTCCTCATTAAATATTATTTAGCTTGCACTTTAGTTGCTGCAAACGGTTTTTAAAATTGTTTCAATTTCACTCTGCACAATGCCATCGGTAATAAATACCAGCTGGTTTTGCGCCTCCCCTCCCGGCCAATTATCAAGCCAGATTAAAGGGTAAACCTTATCGCGAATACAGTGCACCACTGCCGGTGTGCCGAGCTTGCCTTCAACGGCGACCAGGGCTTTCACGCGCAACAGTTTATCCGGCTGGTAATTTACCAGTTCCTGAAAAAAAAGTATCAAATCCGCCAGCCTAAATGCCTGTTCGGGATAGAGAGTAAAGGTCAGAATGCCCGAGCCATGGCCTGTGCCATGTCCAGAAGCAGAAGCAGAAGCAGAAGCAGAAGCATGATCAGAACTATGGCCGTCACCCTGCCCCGCGCCCAGCCACTGTTCAATATCGTCTGACCTGCCCTTCAGTGGATAGTGATTATCCGATGACAGCGTGGGCAATAAGTCGGCAACGCTGAGGTCGCGAGCCACCTGTACATTCGCCGAGGGATTAATGTCCGCCAACACCTCGCGCAAACTGGCTAGCGCTTGCTCGTCGGCAAGATCGGTTTTAGCGATTAACAGCTCATCAGCCAGCGCCACCTGGCGGCGTGACACGTCCTGATCGGCCAGGGTTCGCTCACCAGCCAGGGCATCGACCAGGGTCACCACCGCTTGCATGCGGTAGGCTTTTCGCAACTCGGAATTGGCCATCAAGGTGTGCACTATCGGCACCGGGTCGGCCAGCCCGGTGGTTTCTATCAGCACCCGGTTAAAGCGCGGCACATCGCCCAGGGTACGCAGGTGGAATAAATTGCGCAGCTCCAGGGCCAAGTCTTCACGAATGGTACAGCAAATGCAGCCATTCATGAGCTGCAGAATATTCTCACTGCTGGCGGCGATTAGCGTGTGGTCGAGGTCGGTCTCGCCGAACTCGTTGACGATCACCGCCGTATCGGCAAGATCGGGGCTTTGCAGCAAGCGGGAAATCAACGTGGTTTTTCCGCTGCCCAGAAAGCCGGTAATGACCGTAACGGGGATCATTGCCGGGTACCCCCAGTATTTACCGTCACCATTAATTCACCTGCCGGGTTTGCTCACCCCAATACTTAACGCGGAGGGCTTTTTTATCGGGCTTGCCGTAGGCGGTGAGGGGAATCTCGTCGACAATGTCGATAGTCTTCGGCACCTTGTAGGCCGCCAGTTTGTCTTTGCAAAAGGCAATGAGGGCTTTTTCGTCGAAGCCGTCATCTCCGGGCACCACCGCCGCACATACCGCTTCGCCCCAGTCTTCGTGGGGGATGCCAATCACCATTACCTGCTTAACACCGGGGAATTCCTGCACCACGTTTTCAACTTCCGATGAATAGACATTCATGCCGCCGGAAATAATCATGTCCTTGGAGCGATCGACAATAAACACGTGGCCGGTGTCGAGCTGGTAACCGACATCGCCGGTTTTCACCCACTCGCCGTCGTAAATCTCGTCGGTTTTATCCGGCGCGTTGTAATAACATTCGAGGGTGTAGGGCGAGCGGGCCATAATTTCGCCGACCTCGCCAAAGGGCAGGCTCTGGCCACTGTCATCGCCGATGCGCACATCAGAGGTAATAATCGGCTGGCCGCAAGAGCCGAGAAATTTTTCATCAAGGTGATCAGCTTTCGATAACTTGGTGGCAAAATTAGGCACTTCGGTCTGGCCGAACAGTTGCAGCAAGACCGGGCCAAATTTATCGAGCACCTCGCGCAAACGCAACTTGGTAATTGGCGCGGCGCCGTAAACCAGAGTGCGCAGAGATGCGATATTGTGCTGACTCGGCTGGTAGGCATCGAGCACCCGGTAAATCATCGTCGGCACCATAAAGGTCCAGGTGATGCCATGTTTGCTGATCGTCTCCAGCACCGCCTCCGGGTCAAACTTACTCTGCACATAAGCCGTTGCGCCCTGCAACAAAGCCGTCTGTAAAAAGAAGCCCGCCGAGTGGGGCAGCGGGCTAATCAACAGCAGCTTTTCACCCTCGGCAATTTCGCCGTGAATAATGTGGGTGAGGCCATTAATCATCATCGCCCCATGGCTGTGCATCACGCCTTTGGGCCGCCCGGTAGTGCCGCCGGTGTAGAGAATCAGTGCGGTGTCATTGGGGCCAACGTCGCGCCATTCAAAACTGCTGTACTCGCCGCTGAAAAGCTGCCGCCAATCACAGTGGCCAGAGTCATTGTCATCAACTTCGACACGATGACCGAGATCGCTGCTCGCCAGCTCGCTCTCATCGAGCTTGTCGAGTAAAGAGCTGTGCACCACCATCGCCTTGGCGCCGGAGTGGCCGACCATATAGGCCACATCGCTCATGCTGAGCATTTCGTTGAGGGGCACCTTCACTGCACCGAGCTTGATAATGGCCAAATCGGTGACCACGTATTCAATGCAGTTGCGCAGCAAAATCGCCACCCTGTCCTGCTTCTCGACGCCATTCTCCGCCAGGTGGGCGGCGAGGTGGCTCGACAGCTCATCGAGCTCTTTGTAGCTATAGGCACGCTCACCAATCCCCACCGCCGTTTTGCTGGCGTGTCGCCACAGAGCGTTGCGAAACATAAATTGGGCTGACTGGCTGGTATGGTGCATGACGAAGTCTCGTTGTTATAAATAGCGTTAAAGTCGTAGACGTATCATATAACAAGAACTCATATTTATTAGGCTAAAAGTCGATGATGTGCAGATGGATTTTAAGCCCCCTAATGCCAGGCCGTCATTTATCCAAAGGCGCTTTAAAGTAAAGTTTGAGTTTTTATACCGGCAAGATGTAAGGTCTGAACACAGCCGGGTTTTCTGGCTGGATGTTTATGCAAGGGGCTATTGAAGCCTAACCACCAATACCGGAGAAAATCATGAGCGAAACACACGCGGGAAGTTGCTTTTGTGGTGCTGTAAAAATCGAGGTTAGCGGCGACCCCAAAGTCATGGGTTACTGTCATTGCAGCGATTGTGCAATGTGGGCCGGAGCGCCCGTCAACGCATTTAGCCTGTGGTCACCCGATGACGTAAAAGTAACGGCCGGGGAAGACAAGCTTGGTTCTTTTGCAAAGACCGAAGCCAGTCACCGCAGGTTTTGCACTCAATGCGGCGGACACGTCTTAAGTGAGCATCCCGCCATGGGCATGACAGATGTTTATCTCAACATCGTGCCCGGCAAAACTCATAAAGGCACGATGCATATTTATTACGGTGAAAAGACAATGTCCGTGCCCGATGGCTTACCGAAATTCAAAGACCTTCCAAAAGAATTTGGTGGCTCGGGAGAAATGCTGGAAGAATAAGCTTTGCGACGGCAGGCAAGCATAGATCCATAGAGCTTGCCTGCCCTTTTATAAAAAGGTTTGGCATCAAGTTATTAGTGAATTTAACGCACTGGCCCAAAAACTGCAGCTCGGCAATGACTATTTAGCGGATATTCAACGCTTAAATCGAGTCTGACGCCCTTGATTTTTCTTGATTTTCATAGTGTTGCACCATTTCACTTGCTAGATGCTGAACTGCTTATATTGGCTAAAACCCTACCGACTTTCGAGATTACTTTTTCACAGCCTTTAACATTATGCCTGTTTTTCAAATAGGCCGTATCATTGTATGAAATCCAAACATCACTATTTTTGTCTTTCCAAATCAGGGCTTTTTGCGGTAAATCTATAGCGATGCTCTGCTGGCATTTTATAAGTGGGCTTCCAGCCTTAGGGTTACCAAATATTATTAATTCAGTTTCACGTAACTCAACACCAATTTTTTCCGCATTCCTTGAATGTTTGATTCTGTTGAAAACAATCATACCTTTTTCATTGAGTATTTCTTCAAACCTGTCTGAAGTTGTTTTGACATCAAATTGGCTTTTTACATTTATCATCCCATCAGCTGCATTAGCAGAGAATGCAACGAATAGCACTATTAAAGGTACAAGAATTGTTTTCTTCACGTCACTCTCCTTATTGGTACAACGGGTACAAATATCGCCTTTTACATATTTGCTACAGTGGCTTCTGAAGGTACAACTTAGCCTTCAGTGTTTCAAATTCTTCTTTTGAGCCCAATATCGCGCTACCAGGGATCTTGTAGATACTCGCTTTATTCCTGCTGACATCTTCAAGATAAGCTCGCCACAAAGGGATAATATCTTCGATTGGCTTTTCAAATGCCGCCTCAATAAAAAATCGATAACCCTTTTTATCGTTGGCATTCACTAATGCAAGGTATTTCTCAAACAGGCCTTGTCTGTCGATGAATACTGAAACCATACGTAGTTCGCTGTTGCTGGCTTTGGCATAATTACGGCGCTTCAGTGTAATTATTTTCTTTAGATCTAGATTTGTTATTTCATCACCGAGCTGGTGCACTCTCCAAGGATTTTGATAGCCCAACTGTAGCTGTAGTTTATTACCCTCCCAATACCCAAAGAATTTTTCGAAAAAACCGGGAATACCTTCAACTGCCCACTCAGGTCTACTCGGTAAATTTTCTTCTACCAATGGGTGCATTATTTCATGAGTAAAGGTACCGATACCAGAACCCCTGAACGTCGCGAACAACTTATACTCTTTTATATAGATACCGAAATTCGGAGGATTTTTGATATGCAGATCGTGCTTTAAGTAATGCTGAAAATCTTGCTTACTGCTAAAAACCAGGGCAGTTATTGGATACTCAAACTTCGGATTGAAATAATTATCTTTAATGAAGGACAGGAATCCTTCAGAAAGTGTTAACAACTGCCCTGCATATCTCGCATCTATATTATTGTAGTGATATACGAAATGCTCAGAAACCTTCGTCTCTGAGAGCCTATGTGCTGGAGGAGCTGCCCCAGTAAGGCTGGAAATCAGAATAAGTGCGGCTGTGAGTAAAAATTTCATATTAAACCCCTAACGGGTCGTCGTTAAGCAAGATTAAATCGAGCCTGATCCCGTTAACTTTTCTTTTTTCAGACCGAGACTTCATTCCCTTTGTGGAAAACCTTGGCTTGCAAGCAGTACTTACTGGGACATAACTGGGGCGCGAGTAGGGCGTTCCTGCTTAACAGCAGGCCATAGAAATTAGGATTAAATCGAGTCTGACCCGAATGGCACTTACTTAAGCTTTAACGGATGACCGTTTTTCCTGATTTCTGCCCGCGCTTCTTCGCGCGATTTCATCATTAGCGGCATCGGTTTTGGCCGTCGTTTGACCGCTCTCGGTTCTATTCGGTCAGGGCGATTGCCAATTTTCCGTTGCGCCATCATAGTAAACAATAGAGCCGTACTCACATCAGCATCCCCACTTCTTTGTTGGCACCAGGCTAGCCACAACTGTAGAGAATGCTTGAAACTAAGCTGTCGCGGTTGCAAGTCGGCCAATAGTGCCGCTTGCGCCATCAACAATCGAATCAAATTATAGGCCAGTAAGTAAACCCAAATTTCCTTCTCACTCATCTGTGCGGCCTTACAGCTCAAGGTTTCCATGCCGAGAGTGGTTTTTATATTCCTGAAGTCCACTTCAACCTGCCAGCGTTTTTTATACAGGGCTTTCAATGCGGCTTTGGGCGTTTTCTTCGGGTCTAACAGTGTTGTTATCAGTGTCTTGCCACCAACGCTTAACTCGCGAATAGTGAAGGTGTCGGGCGCACTATCAAAACTCGCTTGGGTCATCCAGCCGGGTTTTTGTTTTGGCTTTGTTAGCGCTAACTCATGGTCTTTTGGACCCAGGCGCTTTCCTTTGCGATAATCGGTAACCCGTTTGCGGGCACCCATTTGTTCGAACAAGGCATCAACACCTTTTTCTCGTAATGCAGCCAACAGAAAATAAGTCCCAAAAAAGGCATCTCCTAAGACGCAATCGCCTGTATTGAAACTGTCCAGAACACTGCGAAGTAAG
>JAGPUW010000005.1 GCA_018069465.1 Gammaproteobacteria bacterium
GGGGTATGTTCTTATCGATAGCGCCCCGTTTGTCATCGCGCACGATACGCCCTGTCCAGTCGATCAATTCGAGATAATCACTAAGACGGCAGGGGATTCCTTCGGGCATCGCCTGGCGAGGGTTGCCGGCAAAACACATCAGGCTTTTTTCTTGTTGTTGGGGATGGTTGAGCTGGTGGGCAGTTTTGGCTTTGGCGACGCGCTTTTTTACCGATGTGTGGTGAGAGTGCTCCGGCGTCTTCGCCATCTTGGCGCGCAGGGGGTTGAGGTCGACATAGGCCATGCAGGCCAACAGAGCCTGTTCATCCAGTAAAGCCTGGGATTTAAAACGGCCCTCCCAGAAGCGTCCCGTGCATTGATCTTCACGATTCGCCTGGCGGGCAATGCCTTCATTAATCAGGCGCATAAACCAGCTGATATCTTGTAAGCGCTGACGCCACGTCTCTACAACAGTCGTTAACACAGTTTGCTCTGCCTTGAGCAACGTCTCGCCACGGCAATAGCGTTGGCTTAACAGGTTTCCCTTAAACAACTGATGCCAGCGCTCAATGACCGCTAAATTACTTAACTGACCGGCCAG
The DNA here is from genome assembly GCA_018069465.1 of Gammaproteobacteria bacterium. Taxonomy (GTDB): domain Bacteria; phylum Pseudomonadota; class Gammaproteobacteria; order Pseudomonadales; family Porticoccaceae; genus Reddybacter. Next base: position 581 of record JAGPUW010000005.1, read on the forward strand.
TGGCGCATTAATGTGCAGCACCACATGGTAGTGGTTCGACATAACGGCATAGGCGGCAACATCAATACAAAAGACCTCCGCCAATGCGAGCAATTTATCTTCGACCCAGCCACGGCGGTGTTCAAAACTTTCGCCACAGAGAAAAGCTCTACGTACGCAGCGTGAAACACAATGGTAGTAGGGGGTAGCCTCAAGTGAAACTTGCTGACTTCTGGCCTTGGTCATGGGGTTCTCATCGTAAAGCGCTAATCTGATGTTGAACAAGTATGGCCGGCATCGTCAATATTGCTAAAGATGCTTTTGTCGCAAGGGCTGTGGGTATTATTCTTGCTGGGTATTAGGGTGGGTGTCCTTGTTAAGTTGTCAATCGCGTAACTATTTTCGCCACAACCTTGATAGAGCACTAATTCGCTTTCTTTGTAATCATAGGATGGTTTCGCGAATTGAAGCGAGCAAGAACTAAGGAATACCAAAATTGCTAGAGTGGTTAGTATCTTCATTTTTGCCTTATAACGCCGCATTCACCGAGCGAAGTATGTTGGCGTGCCTTTTTGCGTTTTTTTGCAAAAAGCACGACAGCATACGGAGTCCGGTGCAATGCCTTGTTAGCTAGGTGATATTTGCGCGAACATTTCAAATTACTTTGAATATTTATTATCTTCTATCTCAAGTAGTTGACCCATAAATATATTTTCTTTATTAAGAATTTGAAGATCAGCCGCACTTTTAAAACCAAAAAATAATCCATTAACTTTTTTTGCGCTATCAAGGTCATCCCACTCGTATATTTGACTTATTGTCACACTATCTGAGGCTCCCACTAATGTACGCACACTTTTAACGCTACCATTAGATGCCTCTATTATTTCTTTCTGTAAATTTTTCAAGACTTCAATTGTTTTGTCTCTTTTATCAGCATCTGTTTTAAAGATAAAAATTTCTGTTGTTAAATTCATTTTTATTTACCTGTAATTTATACAAATTTAGAATTGTTTTTCCATTTCTGAAGCCAATTCACTAGGGGAAAGATCTTCTAGGATTCGATCTTCTTTATTAAGAAGCTGATTTCGAGTAAACATTTTTCTGCCCGATATAATTTCCAATTCGCGATTCTCACTGTCAAAACTAACTACTTCATAATCATCAATTGACCTAGAGTCGCGCGGATGGAAGCGACGAATATTATCATCATCAATTTTGAAACCATAAACATAATGAAACAGTGAGCCTTTTGCTCCCACTTTGTTTTTAAAAGCTCGGCCTTCATGGTTAAAAACAGCATCAATACCACCACAAGAATAGAGTAACGTTTTCTTATTTCGATACTTCCAATATTTCATTATCTAAGACAACTCCAAATATTTACTATCACACCACCATAATTTTCCGGATGAAGAGTTAGCGGAAGGCGGTCAAATTAGTGGCTTTGTTGGAGCTCATACATCATCCCTCTATACCCTTCCTCTCCAGTTGCAACATGCTTAAATCCATTTTTTGATAATAAATTAAACATTGCCTTAGACTCTTGAGCACATCTTGCAAAAAGCATTAAGTTACGGCCTTTAAACTGCTCTAGAACGCCTTGAATCATTTTTTTGCCAAAACCTTTTCCTCTAAGATTTGGTTTGATTGAAGCCATCCATAACTCATTCCCTTTATCTTCTTCACCTGCGGACATTAAAACAAAGCCTGCGCGTTTACCTTTATTTTCGTAAATAATGCCATATGCTGTAAGTCCATTCGCTCTAGTTTTATCAGTTAATATTGATGCAAGCTCTAAATGTAGCCCGTTTGCAGCAGCGGGTAATTCTTGGAATTTCCGATTGAAATAGCCGGATTTTACTCCGTCCATTATAAGTTCAAATATGAAATTCAAATCATTAATAGTAGCGTTCCTGTGCATATTTTGTCCGTTTGAGCTATTAGTTAGGGCAGGATGCTTGCTACGGCCATTTATTTTTACCGTTTTGTACAACATCTTGCATTGCTTTTTAAGCATTATTTTAGAAGATATCCCATAATGCACTCATCTTCAAAGTTTCCATTAGTGCTTACTGCACATTTTTTGATACCTTCAAGTTCAAAGCCTTGGCTATGATACAGTTTTATAGCTCTATGGTTGTTAGACGAAACAGTAAGTTCCAAGCGCTTTAGTTGTATGCAGCGCGCCCACGATATAGTTTCTGTCAGGAGTTTTGATGCAACACCTTGCCCCCAATATTTTTTCTTAACACCGAGAAAAATCTGAGCGCAGTGCTTTATTTTTTTTGAATCACCACCCGCAGCACCAAGAAAACCAATAAGTTCACCATCTAATTCTGACACCAATACAGAGCTGTTAGCGCTTTCATTAAAATGGTTAATGAAACAAGTTTCCTGTTCCACGTTGGCAGGATATTCATTTGGTTCAAATAACATGAATTGTGTTTCACTGAATAGTGCTTTTTTAAGTTCAATAAGAGCATGGGCATCATTAGGTAACGGATTTCTAGTAACTATGTTCATTATTTCCTTAAGGCATGACGCTTTAAGCTGTCTGCTGAATTTTTTTGTTAGCTGTGTTTTAATATAAGTAACTACTTAACTCTAGCAAGTTTTTGTAGCTCCCCAAAGCATTTATATGCGTCGCGCCGCCAACCAAGGCGCAATCAATACCAGCTGCGGATGCGCCACCAAGATCTCTGCGTACAGAGTCACCAATAACTAAGCACCTTTCTTTACTTATATTAAGATTTTTTACCACAAGCTCAAATGGCTTTGGGGATGGCTTTACCATTCCATGGTCTGATGAAAATGATGATGCAGAAAATAACGTATTGATGCCTGACTTTTCAAATAAGTTAAGCCATTTTTCTTTTGGTGCCCAGATGTCAATTACAACAGCCAGTTGATATTTTTTACTTAGCTGATTAAGTACTTCAATATACTCAGCGGGAATATTTCCAACCTCATGCTTAGCAAAAGTGTCAACTAATTTTGATATTTCCTCTTCAGGTAAATTTTTATCTACGACACTCCTGATGGTTTCCACAACAGTTGGAAAGTTATGTCTATATTTTTCATCAGGATATAGTTTATCTAAATGTACATAAACAGACCTTATGATTTCATTAGCATCTTCTTTTGAAAGCTCCCCACCAATATTGTGATAATGCTTAGAAAAATTTTCATCAATACCGAAATTATCTTCACCAAACATAAACGTACTATTCATATCTAAAAGCAATGCGGATTTATTTGAATACACGAAAACTCCTTTGACAGCTAACAGTTAAGTCTGCGTCACCCGACGTAATAAACTACGTCACCTGACGCACTTCTCCAATTTAAATTCTTAACGATCTTACCCAAGCCATTGGTTTGTAGCTATATTTTTATTTACCCGTCATCGTGACTTTCTAAATCAACGTCAGGTGACGCAAAACTCTACGTCACCTGACGTATTCTGTCCAAATGCACCGAGCCAGCACAACAAATTAACTCAAGCCCCAAAAACCCCCTTCTCTTTCATCGCCTGAATTTGCTCCGCAGAATACCCCAGCTCCAAGGCCACACTCTCGTTATCCGCACCCAGCTCTGGCGCCACAAAATTAATGCTGCCCGGCTCATGCTTAAACTTAATAGGAATGCCAATATGCTCGCGCCCCTGCTCGTCTTCAACAATCATTTCACGGGCGCGGATTTGCGGATCGTCGGCGCCCTCGCGCAGGTTATTGACCGGGGCAAAAGCGGCCTCGACACCCTCAAACCACACCACCCACTCGTCGCGGGTTTTGGTGAGGAAGGTTGCGGTGAGAAATTCTTTTACCGGGTTTTGGTTTGGCCCGGGGGGCGGCTCGCAGAGGGGAATTAAATCGGGGCGCTCCATCTTGGTCAGCACCTCCACCGCAAAGTGCATTTCGGAGGCACCCAGCACCACGTATTGATTGTCTTTGGTTTCGTAGATGTTATACATCGCGTAGCCGCCCCAGGTGCGCTCCTCTTTCACCACGGGGGGCTTTTTCTCGCTGAACACGGTGCCCATATTATTGGGTACGCAGGCGATCAGTGAGTCCATCATCGCCAGGTCGATGTAGTCACCCTGCCCGGTATCCTTGCGGCGCAGCAGCGCCATCAACACACCCGACAGCCCCATCATCGAGCAGAGCATATCGGCATTGGGAATAGCCGGTATCGCCGGTTTGCCATCAAAACCCAAATTGACACTGAGAATACCGGCATAAGCTTCGGTCGCCAGATCGTGGGCGGGCTTTTTAATATAGGGCCCGGTTTGACCAAAGGCCGACAGCGAGGCGTAGACAATACCCGGATTGACCGCTTTGATGGCCTCGTAATCGACACCCAGACGCGCGGCCACACCGGGGCGGAAAGCTTCAATCACCACGTCGGCCGACTCGGCCAGCTTCAGCGCCATGGCCTTGCCTTCAGCGGTTTTCAGATTCAATTGAATGCTCTTTTTGCCGCGGTGGGTGTTGGAAAAATACACCGTGGTGCCGTCAATCTTAGGGCCAATCTCTCGGTTCGGCTCGCCGCCATTAATGGGTTCGAGCTTAATCACCTCGGCGCCGTGGTCGGCCATCATCTGTGTTAGCAGGGGGCCCGGTAAAAACAGCGACAAATCGAGAACTTTAATACCTTCTAATTTCATGCAATACACCTTCTTTAACGTAAGACAACACAATGAAGCGACGATGAGCCAGTGCAAGGTCAAGCAACCTTATCCGGCCTGCGGGGCAGGAAGGATATTAGCCTGCGAGCTATCTGTCTATGTCATCCCCAAACCTTGGCAGGTGGTTTGCAGCAAGTTGCCCCAGCACCTATCATAGCGGCCCCTTATTCATGCCCCTCCTTGAGGCGGCAGCCTTTTCATTTATCGTTGCGGGAGCAAATCGTCCATGGCCATAGAAGCAGTACTCTGGGATTTCGGCGGTGTTATCACCTCATCCCCCTTTGAATCCTTTAACCGTTTTGAAGAAAAAATGGGCTACCCCAAAGACTTTATTCGCGGCATTAACTCCACCAACCCCGAAACCAATGCCTGGGCACTGTTTGAGTCGAGCCAGATTTCGGTGGAAGAATTTGACGGTGCTTTCGAAAAAGAATCCCGCGCCGCAGGCCATGTGATTCCGGGTAAAGAAGTCATCAAACTGCTCGCTGGTAATGTTCGCCCACGCATGCTCGAAGTCTTAAAGCGCTGCAAGCAGGACTATAAAATATCCTGCCTGACCAATAACGTGCGCGCCGGCAAAGGCCCCGGCATGTCGCGCTCACCAGAAAATGCTGCCGAAGTTGCAGCGGCCATGAGCCTGTTCGACTTCGTCATTCAATCGAGCAAAGAAGGCATGCGCAAACCGCAGCCCGAGATTTACTTGCTCGCTTGTGAGCGCATGGGGGTTGACCCCGCCAATGTGGTGTATCTCGACGACCTGGGTATTAATCTAAAGCCGGCGCGCAAACTGGGCATGACCACGATTAAAGTGCTCTCTCAAGATCAGGCGATTGAAGATTTGAGCGCTGTGCTCGGCATAGCTCTGTAAACGAAGCACTGTACAAAAAGCGCTTAAAAAAACGCTGTCTTTCAATACCTGCGCAGCTAGGGAGCCTCTGATTAAGTCTGGACGAAGCAGGCTGTGATTTAGGATGTTTTGATTCACCAAAAGTAGGCGCTTGAGGCGAGGCGCAAACCGCACGTAATAGCTAGCTATTGCGAAGGCTTGTACCAACTGTAGGCGCTTTAGGCGACGCAGAAGCTAAATATTCTAAAGTGCAGTATGCGAGTTCATGACTTGTTCAGAGGCTCCCTAAACCTCAATCATCGTGTTTGGGTGCTATGCGCAGGTGCTGCACCTTCTCGCCATTTTTCAAATGGCATTCAAAAATTTCGTCAATATCTTCTTTGCTGCGATAGCGATACCAGGTCTCGTTGGGGTAGACCACCATCACCGGCCCCAGCGCACAACGGTCGAGGCAACCCGCGCTATTCACCCTTAGGCCGCCGGGGCCATTGAGCCCCGCCTCTTTTACTCGCTTTTTTAAATAGGCCCGCAGCTCACTGGCACCATTGTCCTCACAACTGGCGCGGCCATCTTCTCGTTTATTGGTACAGATAAAAACGTGCTGTTTAAAATAAGACATTAGCGCCTTCCCCGTTTATCGATGGCTTATTCTAGCAGGCTGGATAGCCCGCTGCGCAAAGCGTACCATCTGCCTTTCATAAAATTACAGCGGAGGCAGCGATGTCTTATCAAGCCATTAAATTTCAACGCGAAGGCAATATTGCCCGCATCACCCTCGCCCGCCCCGAGGCTGCCAACGCGCTGAACTTTGCCATGGGCGAAGAGCTGTACCAGGTCGCGAAAATCTGTGCCGCCGAGCCCAGTATCCGCGCGGTGATTCTCGATGCCGAAAGCAAAATATTCTGCGCTGGCGGCGATGTGCTGACCTTTGCCGAAGCCGGTGACGCGCTGCCTGCAACCCTGCGCCAGTTGCTCGACACCTTCCACCCCGCCGTTGAAATCTTTTCGAGCATGAACGCGCCGCTCATTGCCAGTGTGCAGGGCGTTGCTGCGGGTGCCGGTTTATCCCTGCTCAGCTCTTGCAGTTTTGTGGTCGCCAGTGCCAAGGCCAGTTTCACCATGGCCTATACCGGCATCGGCATGACGCCCGACGGCAGCGCCACCTACTACCTGCCGCGCCAAATAGGCCTGCGCAGAGCGGAGGAGTTGATGATAACCAACCGCCGCTTGAGTGCCGCAGAAGCGCTAGAATGGGGCTTGATCAATCAATGTGTCGAACCCGGCGAACTCACCACCACGGTGCAAAGTCTGGCCGAAAAACTGGCCAGCGGCCCCACCCTCGCCTTTGGTCGCACTCGCCAGTTATTAATGAGCAGCTTCGACAATAACTTTAGCCAGCAACTCGAAGCGGAAGAAAAGGCCATTATCGCCATGGCCAAAACCCGCGATGGACTCGGTGGAGTCGCCGCCTTTAAAGCGCGGGAAAAACCACAATTTAACGGCGAATAAAACCGTAAAAACCTCATCACATGAATAAAGGAAGTTGTAGTGCCAAAAGCGAGTGAATTAAAAAAAGGCCACGTTGTTGAAATTAATGGCGCACCCCACGCCGTTAAACAGGTGGAGGCAAAAAGCCCCTCCTCTCGCGGTGCCGCTACCCTCTATAAAATACGTTTTAACAATTTAAAAACCGGCCAGAAGCTGGATGAGTCCTATAAGGGCGATGATTTTCTGAAAGAGGCCGACTGCGTTCGCGTGCCCTTGCAGTACTCCTATCTCGACGCCGACACTTACATGTTTATGAACAGCGACGACTATAGCCAGTACGGTTTAAATAGCGACGAGATAGAAGAGCAGATCCCCTACATCAGCGAGGGTCTGGAAGGCATCACCGGCCTGGTCATGGACGGCGCGCTACTGGTTATAGAGCTGCCCCAGTCAGTCGCGATGGAAGTCGTCGATACGGCACCCGGTATAAAAGGTTCTACCGCCGCCGGGCGCACCAAACCGGCCACCCTCACCACTGGGCTAGAAATACAGGTGCCGGAATATCTAGAACCGGGCGAAATTGTTAAAATGAATACCCTTACCGGTAAATTTATGTCCCGTGCTTAGTACGCGTTAATTAAACAATTAAACGGTCAATCTATAAACCCTAAGTTCACCGCGCAAGCGCAATAAAACAAGGGGCTACGAAAGGAGCATAATAATGCTAGCAAGCATCACCACACCCCGCATTATGTTGATCGGCGGTGGCGCCGTGGCTGAGGTCGCCGCGGTCATGGCCAAGCTGGGCTGCAGCAAACCACTGGTGGTCAGCGACCCTTATATGCGTGACAGCGGCAAAATAGCCCATGTCACCGATGTGCTCGATACGGCCAGCATTGCCTGGCAACTGTTCGCCGACACCGTACCGGAGCCAAGCGATGACGTGGTCATTGTCGGCGCCGACATCATTAACAAAGGTGATTTCGATTGTGTGATAGCTCTGGGCGGCGGCAGCCCCATCGACACGGCCAAAGCCATGACCTTACTCGCCCGAGGTGGCGGTAAAATCAGCGACTATAAAGTGCCCCAGCAGCCCAACGAACCCGGCCTGCCTATTATTGCCATACCCACCACGGCGGGCACCGGCTCTGAAGTCACAAAAGTGATCGTCATTACCGACAAAGCCAGCGATGAAAAAATGCTGATAATGGGCCTGGCCTGTCTGCCCGCCGCGGCCATTGTCGATTACGAATTGACCTACAGCGTGCCCTACCGCACCACGGCAGATACCGGCATTGACAGCTTGACCCACGCCATCGAGGCCTACGTCAGCGCCAAACACAACCCCTACACCGACACCCTGGCGCTATCGGCCATGGGCTTAATCGCCCGCAATATTCGCAGTGCCTGTAACGAGCCCGACAACACGTCCGCCCGCGAGGCGATGATGCTAGCGGCGACCCAGGCAGGCATGGCATTTTCCAATGCCTCCGTTTGCCTTGTACACGGTATGAGCCGACCCATTGGTGCGTTTTTTCATGTCGCCCACGGCCTCAGTAATGCCATGTTGCTGCCCGCCGTCACCGCTTTTTCAGCGTCATTCGCCATGGAACGCTACGCCGATTGCGCCCGCGCTATGGGGCTAGTGAAACGCGGCAGTGACACCTCCGCAGCGGTAAAAAGCTTGCTCGCTGAATTGCAGCAATTAAACAAAGATCTGCAAGTACCGTCACCAAAAGAGTACGGCATTGATGAAGAGAAGTATTTTTCACTGCTAACGACCATGGCCGAACAGGCCATGGCCTCGGGCTCACCGAACAACAATCCGCGAGTGCCTTCGGTGCAGGAAATGGCGGCGCTTTATAAAGAGGTGTGGCAAGGCTAAGACCCAGTAATCCTAAGGTCGGTAGACGGGGCAAAGAAGCAGATGCGGGCAATCTGTGAGTAAAAACAGTGCGCAAAGACAGTGCTGTTTAAGCGCCGCCACCACAACCGCAACCCCGCCACTGAGCCAGCTCATCCAGCTCGGCTAGCTCTTCGGCGGGGCTCAGGCCTTTTTGATAGGCGTCAAAGTGTGTATTCAGCTGAGTCGACACCACCCAGGACGCGTCACTTTTTTGGGCTAATTGTTGTAGCTCTTTATACCAGTGTAAAAAACCTTTCCCGTATTCAAAAATCAAGTGCTCCACTTTTATCACCTAAAAAGTTACCCATCATTGCAGCGGCTAAGGGCGCGCTCATTGATCCTGCGCGTAGCCTAAAAGGCTGTTAGCATTTCATTCAAACAACACACCTACTCTAACATCCCTAGCCTCCTCTAAGCGCTACTGGAACTTATCAGCGCTCTAGTGCAATATCTGGTGTCTACAAATACTCACACAATAAATTTAATAATGGGGTAGCCAAGATGAAAATCAATTCAGTATTAGGCCCAATCGATGTTGAAAGTTTGGGCACCACCTTGATTCACGAGCACTTAGGTATCGGCTGGACTGGTTGGGAGCTCGACAAGCAGGATTTTGATCGCAAAAAAGAAAGTGGCAAAATTGTCGACAAACTCAAAGAGCTGCGCGATCTGGGGATCACCAGCTTTGTCGATCCCTGCCCCATGGAGCTGGGCCGCGATCCCGAATTTGCCGCCGAAATGTCAGAAAAATCGGGCATTCAAATCGTCATTGCGACGGGACTCTATAATGATGCGCTCGGTATTCCCCAGCATTTTCGGCTGATGGACATCGACGGTATCGCTGAGCACTATGTCAGTGAAATCGAAGAAGGCATTGCCAAAACCGGCATCAAGCCCGGCATCATCAAAACCGCTATCGGTGGCATCCACGGCATCACACCACCCGGGCGAGGTATCCAGGAAAGTGAAATAAAATGCTTGCGGGCCGCAGCACGTGCCAGCAATGCAACCGGCACACCCATTCTCTGCCACAACGACGAAATGGAACCCCTTGGCCGTGAAACCCTGGATATTTTTGATGAAGAAAATGTCGATTTTAATAAGGTATTGATCGGCCACGCCTGTGGTGTCGGTGACATGCGCTATTACTTCGACATTCTCGAACGTGGCGCATGGCTGGGTTTCGACCGCTTTGGTATTGAATCCATTGCCTCAGACAAACTGAGACTGGCCTCCCTGTTTGGGCTGCTCAGTGTCGGCTATGACCGCATTATGCTCTCTCACGACTCCATCCAATGCTGGCGCGGTCGCGACACGGGTGTGCTAGACAGCATGATTGCCTCATCACCCAACTGGGACACCACGCATATTTCACGCAATATCCTGCCCGCCATGCGTGAAGCCGGGGTCAGTGAAGACAAAATAGATACCTTGATGGTGAAAAACCCCTGCTGTTATTTCAAAAAATAATAGACAAGGACTGCCATCAAGCTGGTAATAATCAATTCTATTTCAAGATTTAATTATATTAATAAAATAGTTTTTAACATAAATATACTATAAATAAGGAGTTATTAAGTGAACACCACTGCTTCCAGAGAAGAGTTCGATCCCGCAGCATTAAGGCAACGATATGACGAGGAAAGGCTTAAACGCCTGCGCACTGATGGCAATCAGCAATATCAGGAAATGAAGGGGGATTTCTCCTACTTTCTAGACGACCCCTACGTAGAAGAACCCATCGTCCGCGAGCCTCTGGAAGATGAAGTCGATGTGGTGATTATCGGTGGCGGTATCGGCGGCTTGTTTGCCGGTGCACGCATGCGTGAAGCGGGCATAGAAGATATTCGGGTGATTGAAAAGGCCTCGGATTTCGGTGGCACCTGGTACTGGAACCGCTACCCCGGCGCTGCCTGTGATGTTGAGGCCTATACCTATTTACCGTTATTGGAAGAACTCAACTACATGCCCCCGCGCAAGTACTGCGATGCCCCCGAAATTTTGAAACACTGCAGCAATGTCGCCAAACATTACAGGCTCTATGACAACGCCTGTCTACAAACCGAGGTTCAAAACCTGGTCTGGGATGAAGCCACCAGACGTTGGACCATTTTTACCAACCGTGAAGATAAAATAAAAGCCAAGTTTGTGGTCATGGTCAACGGCCCCTTGAATCGCCCTAAACTCCCCGGCATAAAAGGTATTGGTGATTTTAAAGGCCACACTTTTCACACCAGCCGCTGGGACTACAACTACACCGGCGGCAATGCCCGTGGCAATCTCACCGGCCTCAAAGGTAAAAGAGTCGGCATTATTGGCACCGGTGCAACAGCCGTACAGTGCACGGCTTTTGTGGGCGAGAGCGCAGAACAACTGTTTGTTTTTCAGCGTACGCCATCGGGTGTTGATGTCAGAAATGACCACCCAACCGACCAGGAATGGGCCGCCAGTTTAAAGCCAGGCTGGCAAAAAAAGCGGCAAAAAGATTTCACCGCAATAATGACCGGGCGTGGCGGCAAGCGCGGCGAGATAGATCAGCTCGACCAGTTTGATGATGCCTGGGTAGAAATGGGCAAAATTTATCGCCGACGAATGCGCGAAGCCGGTAAAGAAGTACCAAAAAGCGAAATCGGCCAAATCTATGAAATGTCTAACTTCGAAAAAATGGAAAACGTTCGCAACAGAGTCGATGACATTGTTAAAGACAAAGACATCGCCGAAGCGCTTAAGCCCTATTATGCCTTTATGTGTAAACGGCCCTGCCTGGACGACCGCTACCTGCCCACCTTCAATCGTGACAATGTAAAACTGGTTGATACCAATGGGCAAGGTGTCGACTCTATTACCGAAAAAGGCGTCGTCGTTGATGGCGTAGAATATGAAGTGGACTGCCTTATATTTGCGACAGGTTTTGAGGTGGGCACCGACTACACCCGCCGCGCCGGCTATAATTTAATTGGCGTAGACGGCGTCAGCCTTGAAGAAAAGTGGAGCAAGGGCATGATCTCCTACTATGGTTTACATACTCACGGCTTCCCTAATTGCTTGCTGATCGGCAATGGCCAGGCGGCTTTTACCGCCAATTACCCCGATGCCCTCGATGAAGGCGCGAAGCACACGGCTTATCTTATTAAGCACTTTTTGGACAACAACATCACTCGAGTGGACACTACCGAAGAGGCCGAAACGGCGTGGACATCAGAAGTGGTTGGCACCAAAGCCGTCACCATAATGGGTGGTTCAGCCTGTACCCCCGGTTATTACAATCTGGAAGGACAGCACGACCCCAGAGCCAGAAACAATCAACCCTACGGCGGCATGATGGGTTGCCATCAATATTTCGCAAAACTGGCGGCTTTTCGGGAAGGTGATCTTATGCCCGGATTAGTCGTTTCCTAGAGAAGGCTGGAGAGCAACACCGCGAACCAATTGAGCCTAAACCGGCTCATTGATTCGCGACATCGCCACGCTTGCCGCTGAAATTCGCAAGGCCCGCATTTAAAAATTAAGTGCATCACTTTATCCTGAGTATTATCAACTGACTGATGTAGAAGTGGCTCAAGATACGAGCTTATGGATTACTTAGATCTCCCTTGCAATATAAGCTGACTTGCGTATCTACTGCTAATCGGGAAATACTCACTATAACTGGGGCGAGGTGTTAAGTCGGGCTTGATCCCTTACTTAAGTGTGAGGGATAATCAAAACTTGATGCTGGGCTGCTGGCTCGCTTTATGACCGAGCAGATTGTTCGATGATGAAAGGCTCTTATGGGCTGGTTCCTTCGGTACTTAGTCTGTAACTATGGAAGAAATCAGCAAAGCCACTGGTCGATGGCGCGCAAATGGAGAGTTGCCTGAATATAATAAATAAAGACGAAGCCAATAACTTTGCTAATTACCTGGCCTGCCCGTCATGTGACCTGTTATTTGATGTCTCTATGCTTGCAGACGGAGAGTCGGCGCGCTGTTCTCGCTGCGGTAATTTTTTGACCACTTATCGCACCAATGAGTTGAGCCATGTCATTGCCTACACATCTTCGGCGCTTATTTTACTGGCTTTAGCCTGCAGTTATCCCTTTATGTCTTTTAAGTCCAATGGCCTGGAAAGCGTCATGACCCTGCCTGAAACGGCGCTCAGACTTTTGTCTAACGGCATGCCTACTCTGGCATTTTTAGTGGCGGCCTTTATTATTATTATTCCAGCACTAGTCGTTGTGTTAATTCTCGGTCTTAGTGTTGCATTGAAGCTGGAGCGGCATTACCGCTGGTTGAGGCCTGCTGGCAAGCTGGTTTATCACCTACAAAACTGGTCTATGGTGGAGGTTTTCTTTATTGGCGTGCTGGTCAGTTTGGTAAAAATTGGCCATATGGCAACCGTAATTATGGGTGCTTCTTTTTGGTCCTATGCGGTCTTTAGCCTGTTCTTTGTACTCTCCTTATCCAGCCTTGACCGGGTTCAGTGCTGGCGCCGCATTGGGGCTTTACAGCCGTGAGCGAGGTGAGTGTGCCGACCACCGCCGCCTCTAAGGGCCTGGCATCTTGCCACCTTTGCCTTAAGTTAGCTGATGCTACTGAACATAACTGCCCACGCTGTGGTAGCGCCATGCACGTACGCAAAGCCAACAGCATGGAGCGCACCCTCGCGCTGCTGGTAACCGCCTGTGTGCTGTATATACCGGCGAACCTACTGCCAATCATGATTACCGATCAACTCGGTCAGCCGACGGAAAGCACCATCATTGGCGGCGTGGTGTTGTTGATTAACATGGGTTCGGTATCGATTGCCATGGTGATTTTTTTCGCCAGTGTGATGATTCCACTGAGCAAGCTAGCGATGATGTTTTACCTGTGCTGGAGTGTTCGCAATGGCCCGCCCGAAACCGTTCGCCAGCGCACCGTTTTATATCGGGTCACCGAGTTTATTGGCAAGTGGTCGATGATTGACGTTTTTGTAGTGGCCATTTTAGTGGCATTAATTAATTTGACGAATTTACTGGTCATTCATCCGGGGGGTGCCGCAATTGCCTTTGCCGGAGTGGTAATGGTTTCCATGCTAGCGGCGGAAAGTTTTGACCCTCGACTAATGTGGGACCAAAGAGATGGTAAGGATGAGTGAGATGCAAGCAACAGTGGGTAAGGGCCGGAAGTTTTCGGCGATATGGGTTATCCCCCTGGTCACCTTATTAATTGGTGTGTCGATGGTGGTGCATACCTGGTTGACGGAGGGGCCAACAATCACTCTCGAATTTGCCACTGCCGATGGCCTTGAAGCGGGTAAAACCAAGGTTAAACTGCTTAACGTCGAGATTGGCCTGGTCGAGAGCGTGAGTATCAAGCCGGATTTATCCGCTGTCACTGCGACTGTAAAACTTGATCCGGAGGTGCGCTCATTATTGCTCGATGACACCCTGTTCTGGATCGTGCGTGCCCGAGTGGGCGCCGGCGGAGTGTCCGGCATTAGCACTATTCTGGCGGGCGCCTACATCGAAATGGAACCGGGTTCTGGCAGCATAAAGCAGCAGCACTTTGTCGGTCTTGAAGAGCCCCCGCTGACACCGCTTGATGCCCCCGGGCTGCGTCTTACGCTGTTCAGTGACCGCGCCGGGTCGGTGAGTGCCGGCAATGCCATTCTCTATCGAGGCTATAAAGCCGGGCGCATAGAGACCATGACCTTCGACACGGAGCTGCGCAAGGTGCGTTACGATATTTTCATCGACGCGCCCTTCCACGAGCTGGTTAACAGTTCTACCCGCTTCTGGGATATGAGTGGCGTTTCGCTGAAAGCATCCGCTCAAGGCCTGGAAATTGAGGCCGGTTCGCTGGATACCATCCTGCTGGGTGGTGTCGCCTTTGGCTCGAATCCCAATTTGCCCCTGGGTACTGCGGTGGAGAGCGGTAAAGAGTTTAAACTCTATTCGTCCTATCAAAAAATTCTTGAAAACCCTTATAGCCACGGCGCCCACTACGTCGTTTCATTCAAGCAGTCCCTGCGGGGCCTGGTGCCGGGCGCCCCGGTTGAATACCGCGGTATTGAGTTTGGTCGCGTAGAACGCATATTGATCAAAGAGCTGGCGGCCCTGGGCCTGGTCGGTACGGGTCAGGCTATACCGGTACTGATTTATCTCGAGCCGGGGCGCCTTGAAGTGGGCGATAACCCGGAGGCTGTTAAGCAACTCCAGCAAGTGATTGAGCAAGGTGTTCGCAGCAATGGCCTGCGCGCCACTTTGGAAACGGGGAATTTATTGACCGGCAAGCAATTGATTAGTATTGATTACTTCCCCGATCAAGAAGACGCCGAGTTGCTTCACTTCGAGCAATACACCGTTATTCCCTCTATAGAAACGGGCATCGCACGGCTGGAGCAGCAGGTCAGCGCCTTCCTTGAGAAACTCAACGCCCTGCCTCTGGAGGAAACAGTGAGCGGTGCGAACAAAGTTTTGGGCGAGGCCGACGATACCCTCGCCTCTCTGACAGCAGTGGTAAATTCAGCGAACAGTCTACTCAGTAATGATCATGCTAAAGCCCTGCCAGCAGAGCTTGCGGCGACGATAGCAGAGTTGCGGGGCCTTCTCTCGGGTTACGCACCCGAGTCCGAAATGGGCCAGAGCCTGGGTTCTTCGGTGAGCACATTGAACGCAACCCTCGCCAGTCTCGACACCTTGATTCGACAGCTATCGATCAAACCCAACTCTATTATTTTCCCCGTTGCACCCGAATCAGATCCAATACCAGAGGCTCACCCCAAATGAAGTCACTATTGCTTCTAGCAACCCTGTTTGTCGCTGGCTGTACCAGCTCGGTACCGACACTGAATAAATATTTACTGCGCAGCGATGCAGCGCCGCAATTCGCCGGCGAACCAGCCACTGCTGTGGTCGGGCTGGGCACGCTGACAGTGGCATCCTACATTGACGGCCTCGGTCTGGTGCTGGAAACCGATGAGGGCAAGATCCGCGAGGCGCGGGATAATCAGTGGGCGGAACCTTTGCGGGAGAGCCTGCGCAGCTATCTGGCGCAGGAAATCGCGGCTCAGGCCAAGCAAGTCATTCGCGCTCGTAGCAGTGGTGAAATTGACGGGCAACGGCGCATCGATATCCGCATCGATATCCGCATCGACGAACTACACGGCACAGCCAGTGGCGAGGCCCGACTGGTGGCCTACTGGACGGTATTTGATACCACCGAACGCAAAATCACCGTCGAAAGTGGCCTTGTTGAAAGCGAGCGCTTGAGCGCCGATGGTTACCCTGCCCTGGTGGCTGCGGAGAAGGTTTTATTGCGCCGCCTGGCCGCCGCCATTGCCGCTAAACTTTAGGCAGAAGAGACACAATTTACTCAAGTAAATACGCATAGTCTGCCCCGTGATACCCACAACGCTACGCGGGGCACACTAAACACTTTGGATATTTTTATTCTGTTTTGCCGCGCTACCTTTTGAGGTGCGAGCGATGAATTTAAAAACATAATAATTGTTCAGCTGCCCGCTAAAGATGAGAGGGCAATCGCCAACAACACTCTCATTGCGTAACGTTTTTTTACCGCTGCTTACGCTAATCAAGGTGGCAGCTATTTACCCCTGCCGTGCAATTTATTTTTGAAGACGGGGAAGACCGCCAGACTCGCCCACAATGTTTGTAGTGGTCTAATAAAACCGCACACCTGCGTGCAGTAACGCCTGCTATTGAAGCTGTCACAGCTCCTACATAAATCTGACGCATTCCCTCTGTAGATTCTATCCGTTCAAAACCGAATCCCTTTGAGGTCATGCGAAAAATGAAATTAGTAAAATCAACCCCTAAAAAAACCGTGCTTGCCCTGGCTATTGCCGCCGCTTGCACCGCCTTCCCCTGTTTTGCCGATGACGATGAAAAGGGATTTCAGCGCATCGCAACCTTCCCCGTTTACCTGAATACAGATATCAACCAGGAAACAGTGGCGGAGATCGTTGCGGCGAGCGCCGATGGCATGACCCTTATTTACACCGATGGCAAAACGGAAAACCTCGGCTTTGTAGATATTACAGACCCCGCTAAACCCCTGCCCGCAGGTGTTGTTGCCCTGGGTGGCGAGCCTACCTCTGTCGCGGTTAAAGGCGCTTATGCTTTGGCTGCGGTGAATACTTCAACCAGCTTTACTGAGCCCAGCGGTAATTTACAGGTCATTGATATTGCTAGTGGCGAGCTGAAAGCCACTTTTGATCTGGGCGGTCAGCCCGACTCCATAGCAGTCAGCCCCGATGGGCGCTATGCCGCCATCGTTATCGAAAATGAGCGCGATGAAGATGCCGGTGATGGCGCACCACCACAAGCCCCAGCCGGATTTTTTGTGATTGTCGATATGCTTGGCGAGCCTGCTGACTGGACAAGGCGTGAAGTAAATTTGACCACCCTCGACGGTATGCACTTTGCCAGTGATCCCGAGCCAGAATACGTCGACATCAACAGCGACAATATCGCTGTGGTGACTCTGCAGGAAAATAACCATATTGCACTCATTGATCTGGTCAGCGGCGACATTGTTAATCACTTTAGCGCAGGCACTGTCGACCTCGATCAGGTCGATACTGAAAAAGACGGCAGCATTACTTTGGACAGTGAGTTACTCGACATCCCCCGCGAGCCCGACGGCGTTAGCTGGATTTCAAACACCCAGTTTGTCACCGCTGATGAAGGTGATCTCGATGGCGGCAGCCGAGGCTTTACCATTTTTAATACCGATGGCAGCGTTGCCCATGCACCCGGTAACAGCGTAGAACACGCCATCGTGCGCCACGGTCACTTCCCCGACAAGCGCGCCGGTAAGAAAGGTAACGAGCCAGAAAATGCTGAATTCGCACAGTACGGTGACGACAAGCTGTTGTTTGTCGGATCGGAGCGGGCTAGCGTTGTCCTCGTCTACAAAGTGAAAGATGACGGTAAAGCTGACAAGCATAACGCCCGTAAAGGCAGCAAGCATAAAGGGCACGAGCTGGTGCAGCTTAAGCAAGTGTTGGCCACCGCTACTAAGCCAGAAGGCTTGCTGGCTATTCCCCAGCGCAATCTTTTCGTGGCCGCCGGTGAAGCCGATGATCGGGGCGATAAAATCCGCTCGGGCCTGAGTATTTATCAGCTGAGCGACGAAGCCAACTACCCGACAGTCGTTTCCAAAGATCGCGCCGATGGCACGCCCATACCCTGGGGTGCATTATCGGGCCTGGCAATGGACCCAGAAGAAGAGGACACCGCCTACACCATTCAGGACAGCTTTTATAAACAAAGCCGCGTTTTGAAGCTGGATATTGAAGAGACTCCGGCAAAAATTACCCAAGAAATCGTGCTCAAGGATGCGAACGGCCAACTGGCTGCGATTGACCCTTCACTGGTAAACGCTGATGGCACCGTCAACCTCGACCCCGAAGGTATAGCCACTCGCACCGACGGCGGTTTTTGGATCGCATCAGAAGGTAAGGGCACCATTGGTGATACCAAAAAACCTTTCGAAAGCCTCGACCTACTACTGCGCGTTGCTAAACACGGGCTGATAGAAGAAGTCGTGACATTGCCCGAAACAGTCAATGAGCGCCAGGTACGCTTTGGCTTTGAAGGTGTTGTCGCAGTCGATAGTGAGTACGGCGAGCAACTCTACGTCGCCTTCCAGCGCGAATGGGCAGGTGATGCCGATGGCCACGTACGCATCGGCCGCTACAACACTGACAGTGGTGAATGGGATTTTTATTATTACCCCATTGACGCGCCACAATCTGCCAACGGTGGCTGGGTTGGCTTGTCGGATATCACCTACCTGGGTGACGATAAGTTTGCCGTCATCGAGCGCGATAATCAGGGCGGCCCAGATGCAGCCATTAAGCGCCTTTATACCTTCTCTATCGACGGCTTAACGCCTACTGCTGACGATGGCAGTGCGCCATCCTTCCCAGTACTCAGCAAAACACTGCTGCGCGACTTGATGGGCGACCTTGCGGCAACGGGTGGATTAACCCTTGAGAAAGTTGAAGGCCTTGCTGTTACAGAACAGGGAACCCTATTGGTAGTCAACGACAATGACGGCGTTGACGACTCAAATGGTGAAACTCAGCTGCTGCGCATTGAAGGGGTTTTTAAATAAAAAGCGTTTTGCAATCGTCACAGGTAAAATAAGGGCTATTAAATATTGGCAGTGAAATAGTCGTTTATAGCAAGGCCGGGGCAACGAAGAATGATTCGCTGTCTCGGCCTTTTTTTTGCGCCCCACGAACTAACCCGAGACTGTAACTAACCCAGGAAAACAGCTACGTTATTACTCGTCGATCAATAGCTTTCAAGGCTGTGATTGATCAAGCCAGTACTAAATTGTAGGGGTCTTTCCACACCACTCTACAGCTTTCAGCAACCGAACCACCAAGACTCGAGTGCAACAACTCAGACTCGCTTTTCTCTGCGCCCACTCGTTATTAATAGACTTGTCTTGTGCACCGACTTTTATGCTGTCAGATGAGTGGCCTAAGGGGCTCTATTAAGGCACCCTCCTACAAACTTATACTGTTATCTCGAAAGACCTCGTATCTTAGATCTGCTACTACAATACAATGAATAGGCAGTACTACGCTGGGTGACCTAAACTGGATCGAAATGTGATCTGCAACGACCTGCCCCCGTTTTCGGTATGTATTATTCGCGAAAATAACCCCGGTTTTACACCTCAATATTTACCTCCTTTAGTGAGCCGATTAGATATTGACCCGGACGGATGAATTGAGCATATTTAAAGCTATGGTCGAAGTTATGCCGGGTATGCGGGAAGGAATGACTGCATCCCAGCGTGCCTATTACACAAGTGAATCTTCAGAGGTTTTAGTATGAATTTGGAAAAATCGAAAAAGCGTATAGCGAAGAAAGTTAAAATGGGCTTCCAGGGCTACCCACAAATATCCTTGGCGTATTATGGGAATACCGCCAATCTTGCCAGCGAGGTGTCGCTCAAATTCACCTTAGAAGAAGGCGCAAACACCCAGGAGGAACGGCTTTCTAGTAAAGGAGATGCTCGAGAGGATGAAGTGATCCAATCAGCAATAGTTAAAATGATAGAACGCTCAGCTGTGAAAACCGTTTCGCAGGTAGAAGGTGTTTCTATTATTGGCTAAAGCCCTTCAAAGTCAGGAGAGGAATTAGCCTCGCATATTTTAAAGTGGTCGTTATCGAATAATAAGTCTATTCCTGCCATACCAAAGTTTAGTAGGTTCGATGTGTGTGCAGGCTGCTAACGCCTTTGTCAGTTGCGTTTTGGCCGTAGTGTATTTTGTGCAGCGATGGCCGCAGGCCATGCACAAAAAATAAGAAAAGACCAAAACGTCAACTGGACAAACTTGTTATGTATTAACTCCAAACGGATTCAACACATCTTTCACTAAGCCCTGGCACCTATTTTTTATTGGCCCTTTTTTCCTTTTTTTCACTGCGTTTTTCTTTCAGTGTTTTTTCAGGTTTCTTTTTAGTTGCTTTTTTTGAATCTTGGCCTTTAGACATATATTTCTCCTTTAACACTGTTGATAAAATATTAAACGCCCACCAACTAGACTGAATTTAAAACATAACGCCACATTAAACGGCTAAATATTGTTGGTTATAATGTTGAACGGAGTGAAAAACCAACTGTATTTTGTCCGTTTTAATGCCTTACTATGTGTTGTTCTGCTCATGTTGATTCGTTGATTGGAGGTTGTTCGGCCTGAACCTCTTCAGTACTTTGCTCCAATTTCTTTAGGCGTTTTTCTTCCTTTTTTTTCTTTTTCGCAATTTCCTTCTGACGCTTTTCAAATGAATAGTTAGGTTTTGCCATTAAAATTCTCTCTAATTTAAGGTGGGTGATACTGAGTCCGAACACATAACAGCTAAGTCTGCGTCAGGTGACGTAGTTCTTTAATTTCAAATACTACAACCCTACCTAAGCCTTTGGTTTCTGGCCATATTTTCTTTTTACATCATAGCACTTCTCTAAATCTGCGTCTTGTGACACAAAGTTCTACGTCATACGATGTATTCCATCCGAATGTACCCAGCCAGCCTGATAAAAACACCTGCTATTACAACAGCTTAGAAAACAAGCTGAAATTCCACGCCGGAGTTTCAGGTCACCAGGTGTAAAGCTCTACGTCATCTGGCTTGATTTTCCGGCCTGCTATAACCACTGGTTATGAAGAATAGCATACGGGTGACTTATGCGCAGGCTGTTGGGTTCAGGGCTTCCCCCGACACCCTCACCAGCCGTACTACTGCATATCCATTATATTGTAGTAGTAGATCTAAGATACGAGGTCTTTCCGTATCACTTTATAATATGATCTCGAAAGACCCCCGCTTTTTGCGTTCAGTGTTTAAATCCAAGCTTGATTAGACAACCAGATAAACCCATAAGGTTTCAGCCTTATCTCGGCCTTGTGGTTATCAAAATCTTCCCCGGTGATTAAGTCATGCCAGCTATCGGTGTTAATCAAATTTAGATCGGACAACGACACTGACTGTATCTTGTCGCTTATGTTGTACACGCAAAACACATTCTGCTGTCGGTCTATGCTTTGTCGCCAGAAGGCGAAGACTTGATTTTGATTATTGGAACCAGGCAGGTGCAAGGTGAATTGCGTAGCGTTGGGGTGGAAGCAGGGATTGGCCTTTCTGATTTTTATTAATTCACTCAACGCTTCAAAGGTGCGCTGGTGTTCGCTGCCGTTACTCAGTGCTTGTTCGAGTAATTCCCTGTCCCAGTTATGGCGATTAATGGCGCGGTTGTGGCCGCTGCGTTTAAGTTTTTCATCGTCATTGTGGGTGGCGACCAGGCTGTTAAAGTAAAATGCCGGGATGCCTTCTAGCGCTAGCATAATAGCGTGAGCGCAGATGAAGCGCTCGTGGTTGTACTGGTCACCGCCTTTGGTGGTGCCCTGTAGCGCGTCGTACAAACTGATATTTATTTCGTAGGGGCGCTCCGCGTCTGAGCCATGGTTGAGCGCTCGCCGGGAGATGTGGCCGCCGAAATCTTGCAGGGTTTCGGCGAGGGTCATGATTTCTTCATCACTTAATAAACCTTCTGCCGGGCGCAGGCCGAGACCGTCGTGGGAGGCGATAAAGTTTAAATAAGTGGTGCCGTTGCGCGCCGGCGGCATGCTCATCATCCAGGTGCGCAGGTAGTGGCAGTCGCCGGTCAGCAGGGTGTTAACTAACAGGGGTGGCAGTGAGAAGTTGTAAATGATGTGCGCTTCGTTGGCGTTGCCAAAATACGAGAGGTTTTCTTGATTGGGAATATTGGTTTCAGTAATAAGCAGGGCATCAGGTTTGGCGTGTTCGACCAGGGTTCGGAACAGGCGCACCACTTCGTGGGTTTGTGCGAGGTTCAGGCAATCGGTGCCGATAATTTTCCATAAAAAGGCGACGGCATCGAGGCGAAATATTTCGATACCGTTGCGTAAATAAAAGGCAACGATTTTTACAAATTCGAGTAACACCTCTGGGTTGGCAAAGTTCAGGTCTACTTGATCGTGGCTAAAGGTGCACCAGACATGCTTGTCTCCATCTGCGGTTTTAACCTTTTGCAGGAGCGGGCTGGTGCGCGGTCGTACGACTCGACTCAGGTCGTCGTCGGGATTGGCGCAAACAAAATAATCTTTGCCGGGGTCTTTATTCTGTTTGAAGTTTTCAAACCACTGACTCTGCGACGAGCAGTGGTTAATCACCAGGTCGGCCATGAGTTTAAAGTGGGTGGTGAGCTGGCGGACATCGGGCCAGCCTCCTAATTTTTTATCGACTTGTAGGTAATCGATAACGGCAAAACCATCGTCAGAACTGTAGGGATAAAATGGCAGCACATGGACGATGGATATAAGGTCTTTCAGGTGCTGGAAAAAAAAATCGTCGAGGCTGTGGAAAGACGTCACATCTGGCTCGGCACTTATTTCGACAATGCTGTCGGCATAGGTGATCACAGCGATATCTGTTTCGTCCCAGAAGTTTTCAAATTGCCGGGGCTGATGACACATGCCCTCAAAGTCCATGATGTCGATAATCTCATCGCACAATGCGTCGTGGTCGACTTCTGGATACAGATGGCTCAGGTGAGTGACAATGCGTGAGCGTAGCTCGACCAGCGTGTCAGCGAGATGAGATGAAATGTCGTTGGTCATTATTTACTATGCATTGAGTTAGCTAAGCGCCGAATTCTTGCTGATCCGCATCTACCGCATCGTGCAATTGTTCGAGAATATCGGGGATAGCGCTGATCACGCGGTTCCAGGTGGGAATAAAGGGCGTTTCCATCGGCCGCTCGAGAAAGTGACTGCCCGCCTTAATAATGTTTTCGGCGAATAGCTCTACAGCGCTTTCCTCTTCGTGGATATCCAGTGTCAGGCCATTAATCAGCGCATCGTTGCGGTAGGTTTCGACGAAATCCAGCGCAACCCTGAAATAGCTGGCCTTAAGGGTGCGGAAGGTTTCCTGATTAAACACTACCCCGGTGGTAGCGAGCTTGCGGAACAGCGCTTTGGATATGTCGATAGACATTTTCGACAGGCCCTGTTGGTCGTTGTCGATGGACATGGTTTGATGCTTGTGGTCGTAGCATTCGGCAATATCGACCTGGCAAATGCGGTTGGTGGAGTAGTTGCGCTGCATCTCGGAGAGCACGCCGATTTCCAGACCCCAGTCACTGGGGATGCGAATGTCGTTGATGACATCTCGGCGCATCGAAAATTCTCCGGCCAGAGGATAGCGGAAACTATCGATATATTCGAGGTACTCAGAGGGACCGACGACTTTCTTTAAGGCGCGAATCAAGGGCGTGACTAGCAGGCGGCTAACCCGGCCATTGATGCGGCCTTCGGAGACCCGGGAATAATAGCCTTTGCAGAACTCGTAGTTAAAGCCAGGATTAGCGACCGGATAAATCAAGCGGGCCAGCAGTTCTCGGTCATAGGTGAGAATGTCGCAGTCGTGGAGGGCAACTGATTGAGCGTGCTCAGAACTCAGCACATAACCCAGGCAATACCAGACATTGCGGCCTTTGCCTAACTCCCGGGGGGCGAGACCCTGGTCTCGCAATAATTGATCCAGGGCCTTTAATCGTGGGCCATCATTCCAGAGGATTTTGACCCGCTGTGGCAGTCGCGAAAAAAACTCCAGAGCAATTCGGTATTGCGCTTCGGTGGCTCGATCAAGACCAATCACTATCTCATTTAAATACGGCACCTTGCACAGGTGATCGACAATGCCCGGCAGGGCAATACCTTCTAGCTCTGAAAACAGCGACGGCAAGACCAGTGACATAGGCCGGGTTTTACTGAATTTTACCAACTCAGATTCGAGACTTTCGAGGGGGCGGTTGGATAAATTATGTAGCGTGGTGATAACGCCGTTTTGGTAAAAGTCACTCATGGTTGATTTCCCTTGTTCGAGCTTATGTCCGTGGGGGTCGTATCTGTCGAGCTTACATCCGCCGAACTGGCGTCCTTCGGTAGAGTATAACCAAATTTATTTAGGACACCGACGAGTGCTTCCGCCCAACCCGCCGGCCCGGTTAGGTGCGTGAGCAAGACCGGCCGGTGGTGTTTGACCAGAGGTGGTTCGTGGACAGGTGAACGAACAATAATGGGGAAATCTGCCTGCAACAGCATGGCGATATCATTTTCGCCATCGCCGAGGGCCACTGTGGTCAGAAGCCTATTGCTTTGTGGCCAGTGGCTGCTCAGCCAGGCCATGGCTTTGCCCTTGTCACTATCGCCGATCACATGAATAAAGCGGCCGCCGCGCAGCAGGCTTAGGGAGCGCTGATTTAATTGGGCGGCAAAAACAGCGAGGTTTGCCTCTGAATCTTGCCAGACCAGCGGTTCGGAAAACTGTCGATCCATAGCTTGTTTAGCCTGCGCAACAGTGAGTCCGGTCGACTCGCTTAATTCTTCAGCAGACATATCACTGAAGCCCCGAAAGGAAAATTGATCCCGCAGTGGGGCCAGCGCGTCAAGAATGGCAGTTCGCGTG
The DNA here is from genome assembly GCA_018069465.1 of Gammaproteobacteria bacterium. Taxonomy (GTDB): domain Bacteria; phylum Pseudomonadota; class Gammaproteobacteria; order Pseudomonadales; family Porticoccaceae; genus Reddybacter. The sequence goes on from JAGPUW010000005.1 coordinate 25,488, forward strand.
GCTCCCAGGGTAATCAAGTGAAAACCGGTTTTGGTGGCGTCGTTAGCTAACACTGCGATGGCTTGATTGGTGATGGGATGATCACGAGGAATGGCTATGCCGCCGCCGTTTTCAAGGATCATCGGGTGGCTGTTGTTCAGGGCTACACTCAGCTCACTAAGCTCCGCCAGCGTTTTGCTGGTGTTGAGTATCCACGGGATACCCGCACTGTTGAGAAAGTCGATCACCGGCCGGGCTGGCTCAAACGAATAGGAGTAATGATCCAGCAGGGTGCCGTCAAGATCGGTAAAAATCAGTAATTCAGATGCTTCGCTCATGGGCTTTTATAACGCATATCTGTAACTTGATGATGATTGTCGAGGCCCAGCACTACATCAGCTCTACGGGGCATTTCATTGAGCTTGCCTATTACCGGGGTCAAATACCGGAGTCTTTGAATTATGATTCTTAACAATACCGCTCACCGATGAATAATGCAGTCCAAAGTAATCCCCGATTTCTTTCAAGGTATATCCACCACTCTTATACGCGCTAATAATAGCGGTATTTCGATCATCGCTTGTCGCTTTATACTCAGCCAGAGGTTTGGACCTTCGCCGTCTTTGCGATGACGGAATTTCGCCCAGCTTTTTGTCTCCATCGATTAGCGCCTGCATTTCTTCTACAAATTGATCGCTACCCAGATACACCTGTTTTCGCAACATTATCCACGGCGATGGCTGGCCCTTGCCTTGTGCTACGAATTTTTTATATTTTTCAATGGCGAGCGATTTTCTTTTTGCAAAGGCAGCCAATATCCATTCGGTATTCAAACAACTCAGCCCTTTAACTAGCCCTACGGTCGACCGATAACTGCTCCAGGGCGAATCTTTGGCTGAACGCACCATATTTGCTCGCACCGGGTTGAGCACAATGTAACGGGACAGCCCCAGTAGGTAGCTGTCCTTTTCTACCAGTATGGCTTTATAGCGCCCCTGAAACACCTGCCCTACCCGCTTGTTCATGCGATTGAAGGTTTGGGTATACATCCCATTAAGCTGACGCATGCCTTTAGATAGATTCGAATCGGGTGTTTCAATCAGCAGATGATAGTGCTTATCCATTAAACAGTAGCCATGACAAACCCAGTTATAGGTGCCACAGACACGCTCCAATACAGATAAAAACGCTAGCCTGTCGTCATCGTTCTCATAAATAGCTTCTCGGTGATCCCCCCGCGAAGTGACGTGGTACAGCGCGCCGGCAAATTCCAGCCTAAGTGGTCTGGCCATAGTTGTATTGAATCGAAATTAATAGAACAGCAAGGCTAGCATCATAAATCAACGACCTGAGCTTCCCCCTAACTAAGGCACAAAATACCGCTGTATTTATTTTCGTTATTCTCGTTTTTTCAGTTGACACCACTTACCCACAAAAACTGTGGGTAAGTCTGTGGACTGGTATCGCACAACTCCAACAAACCCCGCAATCGCTGGCACTGCCGCAAAATGGTTACTTTTTAGCCACAAAATAAAGACTAATAAAATCAACCTGTTAGGATGATAGCGATACTAAATCAATAACTTACGGTGGTATTGGGTATAGCGTCGTTACGTATAACAACTCACTGTGGAGAAAACCCCGCCGGGGCACATTAAAACCATGTGAAAAAATTAATCAAAGCCAAGATCCAGCCGACGAACCCGCAGCTTATTAGATTCAACAACCCCGCCTCAACCCTGTCAAAACCGAGTACTTCACGGGCATCTAACAAGGGGGAGCTTGAGATGAGTGTCCTAACTAGACTAGTATCACTTTATAATGTGATCTCGAAAGACCTCGTATCTTAGATCTGCTACTACAATATAATGGGCATGTAGTAGTACGGCTGGGTGACATCGCAAAGACTTTAGGTCTCGAACCTGTGGGTCAGATAGGTGCCCCGGCCGTTTTGTTTCTTACGCCGGACGGTATCTTAGGCCCCATTTATGGTGAGCCTGCATCACGAGGTTAGCGAGAGCAATTATGATAAGTCACAAAACACTTGGTATTGATATTTCAAAGAAGACGTTTGATGTTGCCCTTTTGTGCAATGAAAAACTTAAAAATAAAAAATTCACAAACGACAGCCAAGGGTTCGAGTTATTACGCCAATGGCTTGATAAACATGATGGCTTAAAGGCCCATATTTGTCTTGAGGCCACAGGCGTTTATGGAGAGCCTCTGTCAGAATATCTTTACGCTTTGGGCTGCCTCACCAGTGTTGTTAATCCAGCTCGGGTTAAAGGCTTTGCACAAAGTGAATTACTTAGACATAAAACAGATAAAGCCGATGCCGGATTGATTGCGCGCTTTTGTCATGCCATGAGACCGCTACCCTGGACACCTATGCCAAAGGAAACCCGGCTATTACGCGACCTGGTAAGGCATTTAGAGGCACTGCAGGGCATGCGTCAACAAAAAAGAAATCGTCTTGAGGCTGCGAGTGAGATCATCAAAGTGCAGCTACTACGCCATATCGATTACCTGGACATAGAAATAAAAGAAAATAAATCTTTGATCAATCAGCATATCGAATCTCACCCGGCGTTAGATGAACGCAAGCGCTTGCTGGCCAGCATCCCCGGTATTGGTGAGGCGACTATCCGGGTGATATTGGCTGAACTTGGCGATATTAATCAATTTAAAAATGCGAAAGCCCTGTCCGCTTTTATAGGCGTGGCACCAAGAGTGAGGGAATCAGGTTCATCGTTAAGAGGTCGCGGCTTGATGTCAAAAACAGGCCGGTCACAACTGCGCAAGGCCTTCTTCATGCCGGCGCTGGTTGCTTTGCGCTACAACCCCGCGATCAAAAAAATGAAGGTGCGATTAACCGAAGCAGGCAAGTCAAAAATGACCATTGTGGGCGCAGCGATGCGCAAGCTGGTCCACTTGATTTACGGTGTTCTTAAAAATGGAGTGCCATTCGATGAAAAACTTGCTTGATTTTTAAGACGGTATCTGACCCGAATGGCACTTACTTAAGCATAAGGCATTGAAAGTAATAAAGAAAAGGCAGGATCAATGATAGGCTGATTGCGACAAAACAAATCACCATCATCGAGAGCCTGCCCTAATGTCTATTAGTAACAAACTCGCGCG
>JAGPUW010000007.1 GCA_018069465.1 Gammaproteobacteria bacterium
ATTCATTTTCCAGATCGCCTAAACAAATACATCAGCCTGTAAGCTGGTTAGGTTGACACAGAGTTTTGAACACCCTCTGAGATGGGTGTCCTAACTAGATTTTTCACCCCGATTTCTCGCTTACATCAAATCGTCTTCGCAATCAAATCAGCCTTCAATAAACCACCTTTGGTCAAAAGCTTTTCGGAAAACTTAGGGTTCCGGCGCGATTTATAGGCCGCTAATATTTTCTTGAGTCCATCAGCTTCTAGTAGAGAAATATTGATATCTGTATCCATTTCTGCTGAATCGATAAAGTCTTGGGAAAAGCCTGGTGCAACAATCAAGGCTTGGGCAACACGTTTCCCATTTGCCTCACACCGATTGACATATGCTTTAACTTGGCGCGAAGTCGACGAATATTTTGGGAAATCCCCATTCTTATATGACTTTACTTCACCGACAATCACATCATCACTACCAAGTGAAACGATAATATCTACCTTATCTTTCGCTGTATTAATCTGCTTCCTCAAGTCTTCATCAACCTGAAGCCCCAACTGCTCAAATATCGTCCGAGTGACTTCCTCAAATTTCAACCCAATCTCAGACTCTTTAATATCAATACCCACCGAGTGCAAACCAGAAAGATCTCTGCGCGCCAACATTTCGTAGTTTTCTATCAACCGATCATTAGCACTGGCAAAGCTCTCCAAAATAGAAGATCGTGGATTATTCCGCTTAGAAAGCCCCATAACATCACAAATTTTCTTAACTTCGTCATTGGTATAAAGATACAAAATATCGAGGGGCGAAACCCCAAGCGCCCTAAGGCTATCTGGGTCTATTGTTGCAATTTCCTCAATCTCAAAATCATCTCGTAACCGATCAATTACAGAAGGAATCGTTTCTGATAGTGAATTAACCAACTCCTTAAAGCCGCTGGCACTGAGTGCATTAAACTCAGCTTCCACCCCAGCCTTTAAGGACTCAACCACCACGTCAATACGGTCATCAAGTGTCACGCCAAGCCGAGACGTAGACATATCCAAATCATCAATAAGCGATTTCAACCTATCTTTTCGCTGGCTTAACGTCTCATCTGAACCAAACATGTCACGAGACAAAACACTTCGAATAGGTATGCCTGTGTGAGTGATATATTGAATTTTCTCCTGGCGCGTAACACCACGCCACTTTTGGTCATGCCGACGTAATATATTCGATAGCTCTGGATCACTCAAAGATCGCAAAATCCGTAATACGTGTTTGCCTGACAATTCTCTATTTTGTATTTCATGAAATATAGACACAACTTCATCCGCAACATAAACCTCTGAACGATTTTTGTTTATAAAAATCAGCCCCATTTCTCTAAGCGAATTTAATGAATCCTGTACATTGCCCTTAGGAACAGGAAGAACAATATGTTCTACAGCAAAGGTTTCATCAGCAGACATCCCGAGTCGATCAGATAAGGTATTTAGAATCATCCGCTCATCATCGGTGATTTTTGCCTCGCGGTTCAACCTGAGATCATTTTTATAAGCCATTTCAAAACAATCTTTATAAATTGATAATCTAGTTCCACGACCATAACCATCTAGCTCAGCTGCCACCTCTATCTCTTCCAAAAGCACCGCGGAAAGATCACTTAGGCACTGATGTTCATTTGCGTACAAACTTTCAAGCCAGGGTATACGAGCCACACCATTACCATCGCGTGATAAAATATTAATCAACAAAGCAACTTGAGATCCGCCAAGAGCGACTTTTTCCCGAACAAAATCCTTAAAATGACTTGTAGCTGCGGCGAATAACTGTGTGATTTCACTTCCAGAAGCACTGCGTAACTGCCCTTCAATATTTGAAAGTTTTTCTGCTAACTCTGTATCAGTTTTTGTCGCGACAGAACAAATCTTGTCCAAACAATTGATGAACTTTGATCTTTCGACTTGGTTTATTTGTGATAGAACTTGACTCAGCCTCATTGTATCCCCATGGATTAATTGTTTTTTATTACCTCACCTCTTGGGGCGGGGCTGTCTATTTTATTTCGAAAATAACGCGCGCAAAATTGGAGTGGGTCTTCCGTATCACTTTTAAGCTTTAAAAACCCAAACCACCAAACCCCAATAACACATTCACCCCACCCTAAAACACATCCCCAGGCACCCTAACCCAGCCTTCCATCAACACCCTCGCACTGCGACTCATACTCGCCTTATTCACCGCCCACTCACCATTAACCTGGCTGGCTTGTGCGCCGACTTTTAAGGTGCCGGATGGATGACCAAAAGTAACGCTGTCGCGCTCACCGCCACCGGCAGCGAGGTTAACCAGTGTGCCGGGGATGGCGGCGGCTGAGCCGATGGCGACTGCGGCCGTGCCCATCATGGCGTGGTGGAGTTTACCCATGGACAGTGCGCGCACCAGCAGGTCGATGTCTGTTGCGGCGACGGGTTTGTCGCTTGATGAGGTGTAATCAGTGGGTTTGGCGACGAAGGCGACCTTGGGGGTGTGCTGGCGGGCCACGGCTTCATCAATATCCTTAATTAAGCCCATGCGAATTGCACCGTGGGCGCGGATGGTTTCAAAACGCGTTAACGCGGCGGGGTCGCCATTGATGGCTTCTTGCAGCTCGGCGCCGGTGTAGCCAATTTCATCGGCATTGAGGAAGATGGTGGGTATACCGGCGTTGATCATGGTGGCCTTAAACGTGCCAATGCCGGGTACTTCTAATTCATCAACGACATTGCCGGTGGGGAACATGGCGCCATCGCCGTCGGCGGGGTCGATAAAGTCGACCAGCACTTCGGCGGCGGGAAAGGTTACGCCGTCGAGTTCAAAGTCGCCGGTTTCCTGCACTTCTCCAGCCGTCATGGGCACGTGGGCAATAATGGTTTTTTCAATATTGGCCTGCCATATGCGGATAACGGCGATGCCGTCGGCGGGAAGGCGCTCGGCATCGACCAGACCATTGCTGATGGCAAACGCGCCCACCGCTGCGGTGAGATTGCCGCAGTTACCGCTCCAGTCGACAAAGGCTTTGTCGATGGCGACTTGGCCGAAGAGGTAGTCAACGTCGTGGTCGGGCTTGCTGCTTTTGGCCAGGATAACGGTTTTGCTGGTGCTGGAGGTGGCGCCGCCCATGCCGTCGGTTTGCTTGCCGTAGGGGTCGGGGCTGCCAATCACGCGCAGTAATAGTTTATCGCGCGCCACACCCGGCACCTGTGCCGCTTCGGGTAAATCTTGCAAGCTGAAGAAAACACCTTTACTGGTGCCGCCACGCATATAGGTGGCGGGGACTTTTATTTGCGCTGCATGGGCCATGGTTTCATCCTGATCAAATTTTTACGATTAATAACGATTCTGTGTTGGGCATAGGGTGAGAGCACTTCTGCGACAAGGCCAAACAAAGCGCAGCGCAGGCTCATGTCGAGGGCCGCTTAACTCGCGACTGAAGACTCTAAAAAGTCCTGAGCAAAGCGCTGCAGTACACCACCCGCCTCATAAACCAGCACTTCTTCAGCGGTGTCGAGGCGGCAGGTGACAGGTACGTCAACCGTCTCGCCGTTCTTACGGTTGATGCGCAGCGTCAGTTCAGCACGGGGGCTGGCTTTACCGATCACGTCGAACGTTTCTGTGCCGTCGATGGCGTAGGTCTTGCGGTTTTCACCGGCTTTAAATTCCAGCGGCATCACGCCCATACCCACCAGATTGGTGCGGTGAATGCGTTCAAAGCCCTCGGCAACAATCGCCTCAACACCGGCCAGACGCACACCTTTGGCCGCCCAGTCGCGGGACGAGCCCTGACCGTAGTCGGCACCGGCAACGATAATCAACGGTTGCTTGCGCTCCATGTAGGTTTCAATCGCTTCCCACATACGGCTGACTGTGCCTTCTGGCTCAATGCGAGCCAGCGAGCCCTGTTTCGTCTCGCCGTTTTCCTGAACCATTTCATTAAACAGTTTTGGGTTGGCGAAGGTGGCGCGCTGAGCGGTGAGGTGGTCACCGCGGTGGGTGGCGTAAGAGTTGAAGTCAACTTCCGGCAGGCCCATTTTGTCGAGGTAGGCACCGGCAGCACTGTTGAGCTGAATCGCATTCGAGGGCGACAGGTGATCGGTAGTAATGTTGTCACCGAGTACCGCCAGTGGGCGCATGCCTTTCATGGTGCGCTCACCCGCCAGGGCGCCTTCCCAATACGGGGGGCGACGAATGTAGGTGGTCTGTGGACGCCAGTCGTAGAGTGGGCTGACCTGCTCGCCCTCGTCATCCTTGATTTCAAACATAGGGATGTAAATTTCACGAAACTGCTCGGGCTTCACACTAGCGGCGACGATGGCATCGATCTCTTCATCGCTGGGCCAAATATCTTTCAGGGTAATGTCGTTGCCGTTTTGATCCTTGCCGAGTACATCTTTCTCGATATCGAAGCGGATAGTACCGGCGATGGCGTAGGCGACAACCAGTGGCGGCGAGGCTAAAAATGCCTGCTTGGCGTGGGGATGAATACGACCATCGAAGTTGCGATTACCCGACAATACAGCGGTGGAGTATAAATCGCGGTCGATAATTTCCTGTTGGATAACGGGGTCAAGCGCACCACTCATGCCATTACAGGTAGTACAGGCAAAACCGACGATGCCGAAACCGAGCTTTTCCAGCTCGGGTAACAGACCCGCTTCTTCCAAATAGAGCTGAGCCACTTTTGAACCCGGCGCGAAGGAGGTCTTCACCCAGGGCTTGCGGGTTAAACCCAGTTTATTGGCGTTGCGAGCAATCAGTGCGGCGGCGATGACATTGCGCGGGTTACTGGTATTGGTACAGCTGGTAATGGCGGCAATAATCACCGCGCCATCGGGCATCAAGCCCTCTTCGTTTTCAACCACACCGGAGATACCACGGGCGGCCAGCTCGGAGGTCGGCACGCGGGCGTGGGGGTTGGATGGGCCAGCGATGGTGCGCACCACGGTGGACAGATCAAAACTGAGCACCCGCTCGTATTCGGCGGTCTTTAGGCTCTCAGCCCAAAGGCCAGTTTGTTTGGCGTAAGTCTCGACCAATTTCACTTGCTCGGCATCTCGACCAGTGAGCGTGAGGTAGTCGATAGTCTGCTGGTCGATGTAGAACATCGCCGCAGAAGCGCCAAATTCTGGCGTCATATTAGAGATGGTGGCGCGATCACCAATGGTCAAATTATCCGCACCTTCGCCGTAAAACTCGAGGTAGGAGGAAACCACCTTCTCATTGCGTAGAAACTCGGTCAGCGCCAGTACGATGTCGGTGGCGGTAATGCCCGGCTGAGCTTTACCCTTCAGCTCAACACCAATGATGTCCGGTAGACGCATGTAGGAGGGGCGACCCAACATGACCGTTTCAGCTTCGAGACCACCGACACCGAGGGCGATAACGCCCAACGCGTCAACGTGAGGGGTGTGGCTGTCGGTGCCGACCAGCGTGTCGGGGAAGGCCACGCCGTCGCGGGACTGAATCACCGGCGACATTTTCTCGAGGTTGATTTGATGCATGATGCCGTTGCCGGGCTGAATCACGTCAACGTTTTTAAAGGCTTTTTTGGTCCAGTTAATAAAGTGGAAGCGGTCTTCGTTGCGACGATCTTCAATGGCGCGGTTAAGAGCAAAAGCATCTTTTTCAAAACCGGCGTGTTCAACAGCCAGTGAGTGATCGACAATCAGCTGGGTCGGCACTACCGGGTTCACTTTTGCGGGGTCGCCACCTTTGTCGGCAATAGCATCGCGCAGGCCAGCGAGATCAACCAGTGCCGTCTGGCCAAGAATGTCGTGACACACCACGCGCGCGGGGTACCAGGGGAAGTCGAGATCTTGCTTGCCTTCAATGATTTGCTTCAAGGAATCAGTCAGCACTTCGGGCTCACAGCGACGCACCAGGTTTTCGGCATAGACGCGGGAAACATAGGGCAGCCTGGCGTAAGCACCGGGCTCTATAGCATCGACCGCCTCTTGCGTATCAAAAAAGTCGAGCTGGGTGCCGGGTAGGGATTTGCGATATTTGGTATTCATAATGTGAGACTCCTCATGAAACAAATCACTTTAAAAACGACCTGTAACTTATTGAAATTAAAAAAGGAGCACCGCAAACACGGCACTCCTTTTTTGATAAACGATCAAATAACAGAGCCGTGCAATTAGCGCTCGGTGATCGCGGGTACAGCGCGCATGTCCGGCCCGGTGTACTCGGCACTGGGGCGAATGATGCGGTTGTCGGCGCGCTGCTCAAAGACGTGAGCGGCCCAGCCGGTAAGGCGCGACATGACAAAAATTGGCGTGAACAACTTAGTGGGAATACCCATAAAGTGGTAGGCCGAGGCGTGGAAGAAATCGGCGTTACAGAACAACTTCTTCTCGCGCCACATCACTTCTTCACAGCGTACCGATGCGGGATAAAGCACGGTGTCGCCAACGTCTTTACCGAGCTTTTCAGCCCACTCTTTAATGATGGCATTGCGCGGATCGGAGTCGGCATAAATGGCGTGACCGAAGCCCATGATCTTGTCTTTGCGAGCCAGCATGGCCATCATTTCCTCTTCGGCATTATCGGCGCTGGTGAAGCCTTCGATCATGTCCATGGCCGCTTCGTTGGCACCGCCGTGCAGTGGGCCACGCAAACTACCAATCGCTGCGGTAACACAGGAGTGCAGGTCAGACAGGGTTGATGCGCAAACGCGAGCGGTAAAGGTCGATGCGTTGAACTCGTGCTCGGCGTAAAGAATCAAAGAAACGTTCATCACTCGCTCGTGCAGCTCGTTGGGCTTCTCGCCGCGCAGCATGTGCAGAAAGTGGCCGCCAACAGATTCGTCGTCAGTTGCCGTCTCAATTTTTACGCCGTCGTGACTAAAGCGATACCAGTAGCAAATGATCGATGGGAAAACGGCGAGCAAGCGGTCGGTCGCGGCTTCTTGCTGGGCAAAGTCAGTCTCGGTTTCGAGATTGCCCAAAAAGGAACAACCGGTGCGCAGCACGTCCATGGGGTGGGCGGCGGCGGGAATGCGTTCGAGCACGTCTTTTAATGCCTGAGGCAAACTGCGCAGACCTTTCAATGTAGTGCGGTAGGCGTCTAACTCAGCTTGAGTGGGTAGTGCACCCTTCAAAATCAGGTGGGCCACCTCTTCAAACACGCAGCTCTCGGCGAGATCTTTTACATCGTAGCCCCGATACGTTAAGCCAGAGCCCTCTTTGCCGACAGTGGATAATGCGGTTTTACCGGCCACCTGGCCTCGTAGGCCTGCGCCTGAAAGTACTTTAGTTGCCATGCTTAATTCCTCTCCTATTAATCCGTGTGACTGACTATTAAAGTCGTTTTACCTTAATTACTGTTGCGCTACTTGTTTTTACCTTGCGCGAATAACTGATCGAGCTTTTGCTCGTAATCGTGATAACCGAGGTATTCGTACAATTCCATACGGGTTTGCATGGTATCGATCACAGCCTTCTGGTCACCCTCTTCAAGAATGCTGGTGTAAACCTGCTCTGCGGCCTTGTTCATGGCGCGGAAAGCCGACAGTGGGTAGAGCACCATATCGACGCCCCACTCGCCCAATTCGGCCTTATTGTACAGAGGTGTTTGACCAAACTCCGTAATATTTGCCAGCAGGGGCACGTCGATGGCAGCGCTAAAGGCACGGTAGTGTTCTTCTTCGTTCACCGCTTCGGCAAAGATACCATCGGCACCGGCTTCGACACAGGCCTGAGCGCGCTCGATGGCTTTCTCCAGGCCTTCCTGAGCAAAGGCATCGGTGCGCGCCATGATGAAAAAGCTCTCATCGCTGCGGGCATCAACAGCCGCTTTCACACGGTCGACCATTTCCTGCTGGCTGACGATTTCTTTATTGGGGCGATGACCACAACGCTTTTGCGCAATTTGATCTTCGATGTGCACGGCGGCGGCACCGGCGCGAATCATATCTTTAACGGTGCGGGTAATATTGAACGCGCCACCCCAGCCGGTATCAATATCAACCAGCAGAGGCACTTCAACGGCCGAGGTAATGCGGCGCACATCTTCCAGCACATCATTGAGGCTGGTCATACCCAGATCGGGCAGGCCGTAGGAGGCATTGGCCACACCACCACCGGAAAGATAGATGGCTTTATGGCCAATTTGCTCGGCCATCATCGCGCAATAGGGGTTGATGGTGCCGAGAATTTGCAGGGGTTTATTATCGGCCAGCGCCTTGCGAAAGCGAGCGCCGGGAGTTAATGATGTAGCCATATGTCACCTCTATAGTCGTGCGTTGTCGTGATAGTCGTGCGTTGTTTTGTTGTTTCAATTTTTCAGCTGTGCCATTGCCAGCATTCATTGCCCCGCTGAGCCGATACTCAATTGCCAAGATTCAACGAGGGGGATTCAGCGTCAAGTCGAGACCGCCCCCATCTGCCGTTCAACATTAATGCGCGATGCGCGAATGTGGCGGCGCATCAGCATCTCAGCCATTTCCCCATCGCGGTCGGCAATAGCCTGGACGATGTGGCGGTGCTCAGAAAACGCATCGCTGGCCCGGGGGCTGAGCATGCCAAATTGGTAGCGGTACATTCTTACCTTGGCGTAGAGCTCATCGCAAAGCAGGCGAATTAACTCACTATTGCCGCTGCCCATCACTAAGCGGTAGTGGAAGTCCAGGTCACCCTCTTTTTGATAATAGGCCCTGCCCTCTTGCAGCTCACTGTTTTGCATATGTTCTTCGAGTAGCTGCTGTAATTCAGCAATTTCAGTCTCACTCATATTCTGCGCGGCCAAGCGACAAGCCATGCCCTCTAGCGCTTCGCGCACGTGATAAATCTCTAGCAGGCCGTGCAAGCTGAGTTCGATAACACGGGCACCGGCATTGGCCTTGCGCGACACTAAACAGGCGGAGACCAGGCGGGCCAGTGCTTCGCGCACCGTACTGCGACCCACTTTGTAATAACGACTGAGTTCAGCCTCATTAATCTTACTACCGGCGGCGATGTCGCCACTGATGATATCGCCGCGCAGACGATGAAATAAAGTATCGACTGCGGTAGAGGCACCGGGGTGGGCAATATAGGTATTCAATGTATGGACTCGAGAGCCAAAGGCTAGCCGCTGTCTGACAGGGTGGCTTTTATACCAATAAAAACCGCCACGATCAACCATGATTGTCTGACAATAACCGGTAAGCCACTTTAAACTAGCCGACCTTACGAGAAGACAAGTGGCGTAGAAATAAGTCTCGGCTTGGTGGTTCGAAACTTAAAAAATGGGCATAATGCCAACGCTTTTTAAAGCTAGCCACTAAACTAAACCATTCATCCGGACCACTCGATCAAGTGTCATGCCGAGAAAACTATTCCGCCGGCTAATCCCCGTGAAGTTGAATCCGCAGCCAAACTCCCTCGCCTCGCGCTGGTTCGGGCCGATTCTGAACGACCCCCATCTTCTCCATTTAAACCGCCACTCTGTCTCCATTGCTTTTTTTATCGGCTTATTCTGTGCTTTTTTGCCCATCCCCGGACAAACCTTTATCGTCACTGCACTGGCACTGGTGCTGCGCTGTAACCTGCCAATATCGGTAGTGCTAATCTGGGTGAGCAATCCGCTAACCATACCGCCGATGATTCTTGGCCTGCATGAACTGGGCCAGTGGATGCTCGGCAATGAAGCAGCGGCTACCGCCATTCAGTTCAACTGGCAATGGCTCAGCGAAAACCTCGACAATGTCTATTTCCCCATGCTACTCGCCGGGGTTACCTGCGGCCTGATTATCGGTGGTATCGGCTATTTTACAGTGCGTATTTTATGGCGCTGGAAGGTCATAAAAAGCTGGGAAGCTCGCAAGAAAAAGCGCCTGGACCGCTCTGCCTAAGCAACACCCCTTTACTGAAAAACCCGTATCACAAGGGCTTATTCGTATCACCAAGACTTATTCGTATCGCAGTACCTGAGCCGGTTGCAAGCGCGCAGCGCGCCAGGCCGGATACAAGGTGGCGAAAAAGTTAAGCGCCAGCGCAACCAAAGCCACGAGCAGCACATCGGTGCTGCGCAGGTCTGAGGGAATATAGTCGATGGGATAAATATCGATACTGAGAAACTGCCGCCCCATCAAGCCCTCTAGCAAGCCAATAATATCGGCGACAAAGTGGGCGCCGAGCACCCCGAGCAGGACACCCAGCGCCGTCCCCGCGACACCAATCATGGCGCCCTGTACGATAAAAATAGACAGCACCGCAGAATTGCTAGCACCCAGAGTTTTCAACACGGCGATATCACCGCGCTTTTCGACCACTGTCATCACCAACATGGAGACGATGTTGAACACGGCGATGGCGATAACCAAAAACACCAGTAAGCCCACCAACTTGCGCGACATTTGAATCGCTTGATAGAGATTGCCGTGGGTTTGCAGCCAGTCGGTAAAACGAAACGTCTCGGGTAGTTGCCGCAACAACTGGTAGGCAATCTGCCGGGCCTTAAAAACATCATCCACCTTAAGGCGCAAACCCGCCACTCGCCCCTCATGACCCGCCAGGGTGCTGGCCGTTTGCAAGCCCACCAATGCCACTCGGGCATCGATGCCAGTGTGGGTTTGATAGATGCCCGCCAGTTTGAAAACCCGCGCATTGGGCAAGGCCTGACGCCCCTGGCTCACTTGACCGGGAATGATGAGAGTCATGCTGTCACCGATTTTAGCGGCCAGCTTTGCAGCCAGCGGTAGCGGTAACAGGATCTCATTGGCACTCAAGTTTGGGTAGGTGACGCTACCCGCTGCCAAACTAAAACCGTCACCCAGGCCATCCCCAGTGGTGCCCAGCAACTGCACGGCCTGAGTATTACCGCGAAAATTCAACATGCCATCGAGCTGGGTAAAGGGCTTCACCCCTCTTACCTGAGGCACCTCTGCAAGCCTGGCCCCCAGTGTCTGCCAATCCGCAATGCCACCCGGCCTAAAGAGCTGAATATGGGGCACCACGCCCAGCACTCGAGTGCGCATTTCCCGGTCGAAACCGTTCATCACCGAGAGCACGATAATCATCAGAGCTACCCCGAGCACCAGCCCACTAATCGCCAATAGCGCGATAAAAGAGACCAATTGCTTATTCGCTCCGCTGCGCGACAAGCCGGCACCAAAGAAACGTCGGCCAATAAAAAGCGGGTAGCTGCGCATTAAACCGAGGACTCGCGCAATTCGCCTTTCTCTAGTACCAGTATGCGATCCATCTGGGCGGCGATGTCTCTGTCGTGAGTGACGATCACAAAGCTGATGCCCAGTTCGGTATTGAGTTCTAGCAATAGCTTGAGAACAGTGTCGGCGGTGTCGGCGTCGAGGTTGCCGGTGGGCTCATCCATCAGCACGCAGGAGGGCTCTGCAACAACGGCACGGGCGATGGCAACCCGCTGGCGCTCACCACCCGAAAGGGTCGATGGTTTGTGCTTAAGCCGCTCACCCAAGCCCACACGCTGCAGTATTGCCCGCGCACGCCGCTGTGCTTCGCTGCGTTTAATACCCGCGATGAGCAGCGGCATGGCGACATTTTCAAGGGCCGTAAACTCACCCAGTAAATGATGAAACTGATAAACGAAGCCGAGTTGGCGATTGCGCCACTGGGCGGATTGCGACTCGCTCATGGTGGCAAAATTGTGGCCACTGACAACGACCTCGCCACTGCTCACTTCATCCAAACCCCCGAGCATATTCAACAGCGTTGATTTGCCGGAGCCGGAGGCGCCAATAATCGCCAGTTTTTCACCCGCTTGAATGGTCAAATTAATATTCGCGAGTACCGTTAGCGTGTTTTCACCCTCTAAATAGGACTTTGACAGTCCACGGCAAGCAATCACCGGCTGACGGTCGCCGACGGTTTGACTACTGCGATCGCTGCTCATCAACACCTCCTCTACTCATAACGCAGGGCTTCTGCCGGGGGTACTTTGCCCGCACGCCAGGCCGGATACAGGGTCGCCAGCACACTGAGCACCACACCCAATGTCCCCACCACAATGACATCGGCCCACTGCAAGTGTGAGGGCAGCACGGTAATAAAATACAGCTCGGGATCAAACATCTGAGCGCCCACCAAAGCCTCAAAAAAAGCCAGCACAGCACCGATATTCGGTGCCAACAGACAAGCGGCAATAACGCCGCATGCAACACCCAGCACCCCGGTGACGCCACCCTGAGTTCTGAAAATAGCAGCGATGGTGGCGGGCATCATGCCGAGGCTGCGCAACACCGCAATGTCCTTGCGCTTTTCGTTGACCATGAGCACTAAACTGGCAACGATATTAAAGGCGGCAACACCAATAATGACCGACAGCAGTAGGCCCACTACGGTTTTCTCGGTGCGAATGGCCTGAAACAATTGCGCCATGGACTGCTGCCAGGTTTCAATTTGATAGCCCTGTGCACTAATATCAGCACGCAGAGAGGACAGGCCAGACATCGCAAAGGGGTCGTCAAAAAACAAACGCAAGCCACTCACTTTACTGCCCATACGCAACAAACGACCGAGGTCGTTAAGATGCATAAAGGCAACGCCACTGTCGATTTGCGCACCCACCTGAAAAACACCGAGCACGGTGACTTGCTTAACCCGTGGAAAGACACCCAGTGGGGTAACAGACAATTCCGGCAAAGTAAGTAGCAAGCGGTCGCCCACCTCAACGTCGAGACTGCGCGCCAGCAGTGCACCCAGCACCACGCCATAAGTGCCGGCTTGCAGTTTTTCGACCTCGGCGGCAAAAGGTCTGGGACCTGACACGGAAGGGTAATTACTAGCGTCGGGCAAAACGCCCTGCACACTCACGCCCTGAAAATGTGAGCCCGAGGTGAGCATGGCCTGGCCTTCAATATAGGGAATGGAGGCAAGCAACTCGGGCCGCTCTAAAGTGCTCGCTAAAAGCTGCCAGTCTTGAAGACCGTGCGGGGCATGAAGTGTCGCGTGGGGGATGACCTCAAGTAAACGCGTTTTAATCTCCCGGTCAAAACCATTCATTACCGACAGCACAAGAATCAGCACCATGACGCCGAGGCTCATTGCCAGAAAAGAAAACACGGAGACAAAGGAGCCAAAGCCGTCACTGCGGCCGCTGGTGATATAGCGCAGACCAATAAAAACAGAGAGGCGGGAGTTGCTTAGAGGCAAGGGGAACTCACCTTATAAACCAGAAACCGACGCTGTAACAAGTCATCGACAAGCACTACCTGCGCCTTAAAAGAAGCGAAAAGCTGCACCAGGTAAGAAAACCTTGATTGACTCGGCATATCAACACCCCGACCTTGTACTTTCGAACTTCAGACTGTCTATAATCTTTGCCTTCAAGTATCTAGTTGCCGCCCACACTGGGAGTAAATTATGGGAAAGCTATTCGCTGTTATTTTTACCACCGCCCTCGCCGCACAAGTTTCATTTGCCGAGGTCATAAAATTACCGGTCGGTAGCCAGGCTGCCGATAAGCAGCACCTGGTATTGCCCAACAATGGCCAAAGCCGCGACAGCGTAGAAGCCCAGTTCGGTGCGCCAGAGGCAGTTAATAACGCCGTCGGCGAGCCACCTATTTCATCGTGGCAGTATCGCGATTACATCGTCTACTTTGAATACGACAAGGTGTTACACAGCGTACTCAAGCACAGCGCCAAGAACCTTGACAGTGAGTCTGAGACTGAATAAAACCCTTCACAATTATCTACCGGGACCCTTCGTAGCGTCATAGCTCAGCTCGGTAGATAATTCACTAGACAGGGACGCCACACGCTCCTGTTCTTCATCGCACTTATTCGTATCACCACCACAGATATCGCAACTGCGATCCAGGCCCAGGGCGGCGATACCTCCGCAGGTACCTTTAATGGGTTTGTTGGAGAAAATCACCCCGAGAGACATGCCCGCAACGAGTAATAATAAAAAGAAAAAGGCAAAAACTAATTCAAACATTATTCAGCTCCATCCAGATAGGGCGTAAAAGCATCACTGTGGCTCGCCTGAAAACCATCAACCGTTTTGACCAGTAGATAGACGGGAATATCCCGCTGCCCTGCCAGTTCGAGGGTTTTATCGGCACCCATCACCATAAACGCTGTCGCCAGGGCGTCGGCCACCGCAGCCGTATCCGCCAGCACCGTCACCGAAGCCAGATTATGGCTGATGGGCTTGCCTGTGCGCGGATCAATAGTATGAGAATAGCGCACACCCTCACGTTCAAAGTAATTGCGATAGTCACCCGATGTAGCGACGCCAATATCAGTAAGGGCAATAACTCGTTCAACGCCCCCCTGCAGCGGGCTCGGCGCCTCTATGGCAATGCGCCAGGGCGAGCCTTTGCGATTGTGGCCAGCCAGCTGTAATTCACCGCCGACTTCGACCAGGTAGTTACTAAAACCCCTGATGCTCAGTAAAGCGGCAACTTGCTGGGCCGCATAGCCCTTGGCAATCGCCGATAAATCGAGATTAATCGCAGCGCGCTTAATGACTTTATTATCACTCGCCAGGTGCAATTGCCCAAGATCAACGCTCGCCATCAAGGCTTGTATTTCAGCCTCTGAGGGTACTTTGTCGCCCGTGTCCTGGGGGCCGAAACCCCAGAGGTCAACCAAAGGGCCAACCGTCGGGTCGAAGGCGCCGAGGGTCAGGGCGTGAATATGCTGAGCCCCCTGTAAGACCTGCCACAGATCGGCACTGAGGGTCATTTCTTCACCGACCCCAAGTCGATTGAGTTTATTCAGCTCAGAGTCTGGCTTATAGGTACTCATGGATTGGTCGAGCCGATCGAGCAGCCCGGCTACGGCGTCTTCAACACCGTCGGGAAAACGACCGGCATCTGTAACCACCGTAATATGGTAGCTGGTGCCCATGGTCTGACCGCTAAAGGACAGATCAATATCTTTGCGGGTACAGCCCGACAGCAGCACCAGCGCCGATAGCAGAAACAAAAACGAGGCCCATAGAGGCCTCGTTTGAGCGCGATAAATCACTGCATTAACCGCCGAAGTCATCGAGGAAGATATGATCATCCTCCACACCCAGACTGTGTAAGAGCTGGATAACGGCAGCTGACATCATCGGTGGCCCACACATATAGTATTCGCAATCTTCTGGCGCTTCGTGCTGTTTCAGGTATTCCTCAAACAGGACATTGTGAATAAAGCCAGTCAAGCCATCCCAGTTATCTTCGGGCTGAGGTTCCGACAAGGCAATATGCCATTCAAAGTTATCATTCTCTGCAGCCAGCGCGTCGTACTCTTCCTGATAAAACATCTCCCGCAAGCTACGTGCGCCATACCAGAAGCTCATTTTGCGCGTGCTTTTCAGGCGCTTGAGCTGATCGAAGATATGCGAGCGCATCGGCGCCATGCCCGCACCACCGCCAACGAAGACCATTTCTTTATCGGTATCGGTGGCAAAAAACTCACCAAAGGGGCCGTAAACAGTGATCGTATCGCCGGGCTTGAGGCTAAATACGTAGGAAGACATCTGCCCGGGGGGTAAACCCTGAGTGCGCGGTGGTGGCGCGGCAACGCGAATATTAAACTTCACGATACCCTGCTCTTCGGGGTAGTTGGCCATTGAGTAGGCGCGAATCACCGGCTCATCAACCTTCGACTCGAGGTCAAAGAACTTAAAGTGGTTCCAGTCACCGCGATATTCTTCTTCAATATCGAAGTCGCTAAACTTGATGTGGTGGGGTGGAGCTTCGAGTTGCACATAACCACCGGCGCGGAAGTCGACACTCTCGCCCTCGGGCAAGCGCAGTGTCAGCTCTTTAATAAAGGTCGCCACGTTGGGGTTTGACTCAACAACACATTCCCATTGCTTAACGCCGAAAACTTCTTCGGGTACGACAATTTTCATGTCCTGTTTAACCGGCACCTGACAGGATAAACGCCAGCCTTCAGCCGCTTCACGGCGTGTAAAGTGTACTTCTTCCGTGGGCAGTATTGAGCCACCACCCTCAGTCACGATGCACTTACACTGGGCGCAGCTACCGCCACCGCCACAGGCCGAGGCCAAAAACAAATCATTGGCCGCCAGCGTTTGTAGCAGCTTGTCACCCGCGGGTGAGGTCACTGTTTTTTCGCCATTAATTTCAATCGTCACGTCGCCACTGCTCACCAGGCGAGTTCGCGCTGCCAGAATGAAAGCAACGAGTCCCAGCACGATGCCGGTAAACATCGCGACGCCAAGAATGATGGTCATATTTTCGATATTCATAAAACTCTCTACCTCGCCCTTACAGGTTCATGCCGCCGAAGGACATAAAGCCCAGGGACATCAAGCCAACAATCATAAATGCACCGCCGAGACCGCGCAGGCCGTGGGGCATATCGCTATATTTGAGCTTTTCACGAATACCCGCCAGGGCGACAATCGCCAGTGCCCAGCCAATACCGGCGCCAATGCCGTAAACGACGCTCTCACCAAATTCATAGTCACGTTCAACCATAAACAGTGAAGCACCCAAAATGGCGCAGTTAACGGTAATCAAGGGCAGGAAAACACCGAGGGTGTTGTACAGTGCTGGCATATAGCGATCGAGCACCATTTCGAGAATCTGTACGATGGCCGCGATAACGCCGATGTAGCTCAACAAACCCAGAAAGCTCAGATCCACCGTCTTCATGCTTTCAATACCCGTCCAGCTCAAGGCACCTTCAGACAATAAGTAGGTGTAGAGCAGGTTATTGACGGGGACGGTGATGGCCAATACGGCAACCACCGCAATGCCCAAACCAATCGCCGCTTCGATCTTCTTGGAAATGGCCAGCAAGGTACACATGCCGAGGAAGAAACTCAGCGCCATATTCTCAATGAAAACCGAGCGAATAAATAAACTCAGATACTCAGCCATTACGCCACCTCCGCTCGAGTATTAGGCGCCATATCGAAATCGGCTGCCTCAACTTGATCTTTCTTAAAGGTGCGCAGCACCCAGATGAAACCACCGATAAGGAAGAAGGCACTGGGTGGCAACAGCAACAAGCCGTTGGGCACATACCAACCACCGGTGCTCACCACTGGCAGTATTTGAATGCCGAGCAGGGAACCGGAACCAAAGAGTTCGCGAATAACCGCCAGCACAATCAAAATAACACTGTAGCCCAGACCATTGCCGATACCGTCGAGGAAGCTCGCCACTGGCGGATTCTTCATCGCGTAGGCTTCGGCGCGACCCATGACGATACAGTTGGTAATAATCAAACCAACAAATACCGATAACTGCTTGCTGACATCGTAGGCCACGGCTTTGAGCACCTGGTCAACAACGATTACCAGCGAGGCAATGATGGTCATTTGCACGATAATGCGAATATTTCCGGGAATGTAATTGCGCACTAAAGAAACAAAAAAGTTTGAAAATGCCGTTACCACCGTCAGTGCCAAGCACATGACCAGAGCCACGGACAGCTGTGAAGTAACCGCCAGTGCAGAACAAATACCGAGAATCTGCAGTGCAATTGGATTATTTTCAACAACCGGCTTAAACAGAATATCTTTCGTTTTTTCCGTCATGATTACGCCTCCCCTTCTTTAAGCTTGGCCAAAAACGGTGCGAAACCGTTATCGCCTAACCAGAACTGAATTAACTGACTAACACCACGGCTGGTCAAGGTCGCCCCTGACAAGCCATCGATTTGGTATTCGCTGCCAGCGCGGCTGGTATCAACCGAACCTTTGATAACTGTCAGCGCAGTTTCGCCCTCACTATCAAAGACTTTTTTACCCACCCATTTCGCTTTCCACAGGGGGTTATCGACTTCGCCACCCAGGCCCGGTGTCTCAGCGTGCTCGTAAAAGCCGAGACCGGCGACGGTGTTTAAATCACCATCCAAAGCGATAAAGCCATAGAGCGTTGACCACAGGCCATAACCCTTGACCGGTAGAATCACTTTGTCGATACCCTCTGGGGTTTCAACAATATAGACAGTGGCAATATTGGCGCGACGTGAAATTTTCGCCAGGTCATCGCGACGCGAAAGCTCCTCGGACTGAGCAGGATTTTTGCTGGCTTTGCGCTGATCGTAGGTCGCGACATCAACAGTGTCGGTGAACTGGCCAGTGTTCAGATCAACGGCTCGCACCGTAATATCTTCGAACTGGCTATCGACACTCACGCCTTCCTTGAGCAAACCTGCTGCGGCAAGAATATTGGTTTTTCGGTCGAGGTCTTTGTTGGCCTGTTGCATGGGTCGCAACAATACAGCCGAGGAGGCCACCACAATGGAACACACGACACAAAGGATCAGGGCGACACTGAGCGTGCCGCCAACGGTATCTTTATTAAACACGTGCGAGCCTCCGTTTAACATTTGACTGGACCACGAAATGATCGATCAATGGCGCAAAGAGATTGGCGAACAAAATGGCCAACATCATGCCTTCGGGGAAGGCCGGGTTCGTCACCCGAATCAACACCACCATGACACCAATCAAAGCACCAAACCACATTTTACCGGCATTGGTCATTGACGCCGACACGGGGTCAGTCGCCATAAACACCATACCAAAAGCGAAGCCACCAACCACCAGGTGCCAATGCCAGGGCATCGCAAACATGGGGTTAACGTCAGAGCCGATCATGTTAAAGAGGGTCGATACGCCAAACATACCCAGCATCACGCCGAGCATTACCCGCCATGAAGCAATGCGAGCGAACAACAACAAGGCGCCACCGAGGAAGATTGCCAACGTAGACACCTCACCCACTGAACCGGGAATACGACCGATAAAGGCGTCCATCCAGGTCATTTGGCTTTGCAGTGCAACCATGCCGTCACTGGCGATAACAGACAGTGCTGTTGCGCCGGTGAAGCCATCAACGGCTGTCCAAACTGCATCACCCGACATCGCTGCAGGATAGGCAAAGAAGACAAAGGCTCGCCCGGTCAGTGCCGGGTTGAGGAAGTTTTTACCGGTGCCACCGAAAATCTCCTTGCCGATCACCACACCAAAGCTAATACCCAGAGCAACCATCCATAAAGGCAGGTCGGGGGGGCAAATCAGGGCGAAAAGTATAGAGGTAACGAAGAAGCCTTCGTTAATTTCGTGGCCACGCACAATGGAGAAGAGCACTTCCCAGAAGCCACCAACAATAAAGGTCACCATATAAATAGGCACAAAGAACACCGCGCCGTATATAAAGCAGTCCCAGATACTGGCGGCATCCTGGCCGGCAAACATGCCGATCAACATGCCGTGCCAACCGGCAACTTCACCGCCACCCATGGCGGCCATAGCGGTATTGGCCTGAAAACCCAGGTTGTACATACCGTAAAACATGGCGGGGAAAGCCGCCAGCCAAACGGTGATCATCACCCGCTTCAGGTCGATGCCATCGCGTACGTGTGAGCCTGTTTTGGTGACACTGGAGGGCGAGTAAAAAATCGTATCGGCCGCCTCATAGAGTGCATACCATTTTTCGTACTTACCGCCTTTATTAAAATGCGGTTCTATAGAATCTAGAAGTTTTCTCAAACCCATGGCCTAACCCTCCTTCTCAATGCGCGCCAAATTGTCACGCAAAATGGGGCCGTATTCATATTTACCCACACAAACGTAAGTACACAACGCCAGGTCTTCTTCATCGAGCTCAAGACAACCAAGCTTTTGGGCCATTTCAGTATCACCAACCACCAGTGCGCGTAACAGCTGGGTGGGTAAAATATCGAGCGGCATAATATTTTCGTAGTTGCCTAGAGGCACCATCGCCCGCTCGCTGCCATTGGTGCTGGCATTCATATTGAACAACTTGCCTTTCGCCAAACTGGAGAGGTAAATCGGCAGCGAAGAATGCAGATTGGGACCCGGCGACATGTATTTCATAAAGATGCGTTCAGCGCCTTCTTCAAGCACTGACACCTGATTGTGAAAGCGACCCAGATAAGCCAGCGCACCAACAGCTTTGCTGCCCGACAATACCGAACCGGAGACGACGCGATTGGCGCCTTCTTTACAGGTTCCGGCCAGCACTTCACCGAGATCGGCGCCGAGGCGAGTACGCAGTAATTTGGGCTCTTTAACTTGAGGGCCAGCCAGGGCGACAACGCGCTCAACAGGCAGGCGACCCGTCGTGAACAACTGACCGAAGGCCACGACATCCTGATAACCGATAGTCCAGACTTGCTTTGAACCACCAACCGGATCGACAAAGTGCACATGGGTACCGGCCAGACCTGCGGGGTGGGGGCCAGAAAATTCATGCTGAGTCACGCCACCAGCCGTTGGGATAGTCGCACCCGGTGCTGTACAAAGATTTACCGCGCCCTCCGTCAAACGAGTCAGCAGGGTTAAACCATTGCTAAAGGCCTCTTCCTGACCCGCCAGAATTTGCGCCGGGTCGGCCGCCAGTGGATTGGTATCCATGGCGGTGACGAAAATTGAACTGGGCACTGCGTCAATCGCAGGTGCCTTGGAATAGGGCCGTGTGCGCAGTGCCGTCCAGAGACCAGAGGCCAGCAGATTGTCGACCACTTTGGCGCGATCCAAAGCCGCCAGCTCGCCACTTTTATAGCTCGCGAACGACTCAGCCTCATCGCCGTCAAGTTCGACAACCACCGACAGCAGCACCCTGCGCTCACCGCGGTTAATGGCTTTCACCACACCCGCACCGGGCGAAGTGTATTGCACACCGGGAATTTTTTTATCGCTAAACAGAGCCTGGCCCAACTTAACCCGCTCACCTTCACGTACCAACATTGTCGGCTTCATGCCCACATAGTCGGGGCCCAGCAATGCAACACTGCTGACACCGGACGCTTCGTGAATGGTTTGTTGTGGCGCACCAGTAATTGGTAGGTCTAATCCTCTACGGATCTTGATCATAGAAAGCGCTCTCACAGTTAACATAATATTTTGCCCCACACAGAAAAAGCGCTTGCTCTATAAAACCAGGGAGCAAGCGCGGTATTTTAGGGGGACATACCGCCCGGCACACGAACAAAGTGTGGCTGGGCGGCGCAATCGGGCGGAAATTATAAAGAGATCAGCGCCTATTTACCAGAGCGATGGCTATTTTCCAGAGCGCTAGCACCGACCCGGCAGCTTAATGTGCCGATGGAAACATGGGCCAGCGCACGCCCGCCATCTGTTCCAAACAGCGCAGCACCTGGCAGCTGTAACCAAACTCATTGTCGTACCAGCAGTACAGCACGCAGTTATCGCCGTCGACGATGGTTGCCTGGGAGTCAAAAATACAGGCGTGGCGATCACCGACAAAATCAGTCGATACCGCTTCACTGGAAATCGTATAGCCGATTTGCTGCTGTAGCGGCGAGAACAAAGCGCTGCGGCGCATAAATTCGTTCAACTCTTCGCGGTTGGTCTCACGACCCAGACGCAAGTTGAGAATCGCCATCGACACATTGGGCGTGGGCACTCGAATCGCGTTACCCGTCAACTTGCCTTCGAGTTCGGGAATGGCCTTAGCCACCGCTTTGGCAGCGCCGGTTTCGGTCAACACCATGTTCAGTGCCGCACTGCGACCCCGTCGCGCACCGGGGTGATAGTTGTCGATCAGGTTTTGGTCATTGGTGTAAGCGTGAACGGTCTCAACGTGACCGCGCTCAACGCCGTACTCGCCAAGCAGCGCGCTCAGCACGGGCACGATGGCATTGGTGGTGCACGAAGCCGCTGAGATAATGGTGCTGTCAGTGCTTATTTCATTGTCGTTAACACCGTAAACAATATTCGGAATATCGCCCTTGCCCGGCGCCGTCAACATCACCTTGCTGACACCCTCGCATGCGAGATGCTGGCCAAGGCCCTTCTCGTCACGCCACACACCGGTGTTGTCGATAACGATGGCATTGTTAATACCGTAGTCGCTGTAGTTCACCTCAGAGGGCGAACCGGCATAAATCACCTGAATTTCATTGCCGTTGCAAATCAGCTTATTCTCTTCTTCGATAACGCGAATGGTGCCTTTAAAAGAACCGTGTACCGAGTCGCGACGCAGCAGGCTTGCCCGTGTCACCAAATCGTTATCGCTCTTGCCCTTGCGTACCACAATGGCGCGCAGGCGCAGCAAATCGCCACCGCCGGCTTTTTCAATCAACAAACGTGCTACCAAACGGCCAATACGACCGAAACCGTAGAGCACAACATCCTGCGGCTCGGGCAATGGCTTTTGATTTTTGGCAATCATCGCACTCATTTCTTCAGTCAGGAAAGCCTGGGGATCACGGCCTTCACCTTTTTCCTGATAAGTAACCGTCAACTTGCCAATATCAATATGCGCCGGGCCGATACCCATTGCCACCAAGGCGCTAATCATTGGGAAGGTTTCAAATTCCGACAACTCGTTCTGCTCGATCTGACGCACGAAGCGGTGCACCTTCATAAGATCGGTCACCGACAAGTTCACCATATTGCGTCCATACATATAGAGCGAAATATTGTTTTCACGGTAGAGTTTACCGATCAATGGGATCATTGCCTCTGCCAGTGCTTCGCGCTCTTTCCAGTCTTTGAAGAAGTCAGTCGGTTGCGGTCTATTCACGTTGAGTTACCTGCTTGTGAGGGGTTGTCAGAAGTGGTTGCTTGGATATCATTGTCGATCATCTGCCGCCAGAAAATGGCCGCGTATAAATTGGGCCGCTATTATCGTGATTCAACTGCCCAAGTGCAACGGGCCTAGAGCGGGAAAAACACCAACGCGGCCACATTTTGCACCGTTCGGTTAATTAGCCGTTCATTTTTTAGCGCCACCACCCTCGCCATCATGTCCTGGCTGGCGATCAACTTGCCAAACAGCCGCTCAAAACTCAAATTAGCCGGTTCGCCAGGCAAGCTGTTTGTCAGCAGTAAAGGCCCGCTTTCAGTACCCGAGTGGGCCAGACGCCAGACCAGTATTTCGACATTGCGCGCACTCTCGTAGAGCTTTTGCTGGTCGAGCTGGGCCAGTGGGTCAAGCAAGTAAAAAACACACCACTATTATCACCACAAATTTACATTGCTTGTTTCGCGTCATAGTATGACGTTGCGCAAACGTGCCGGTACAATAGTACAGCGATTATCCTTCAACATTTATGACGCCCCAGCGAATTATTGCCAATGCCTCAATCTGAATTCAACACCCCCGCCGCCAACAAAGCTGGCGATCGTCGCCACTGGGGGCAGCTCTACGGCGCCGCCAAATCCCTCGCCATTATGTCGGCGGCAAAAAAACACGACGGCCTGACGCTGGTGCTAACAGAATCGGCAAAGGCCGCTGCCGCCCTGGAACGGGAATTACAGTTTTTTGGCGACCACGAACAACTGCCTGTGCTCCACCTCCCCGACTGGGAGACCCTGCCCTACGATTTATTCTCGCCCCATCAGGATATTATTTCCGAGCGTCTGCAAACCCTGCACTTGCTGCCCCAGATAAAACGCGGCGTTTTGGTGGTACCGGCCTCGACAGCCATGCACCGCCTGCCCCCCGCCAGCTACATCGCCGGTAATAGTTTTGTTTACAAGGTTGGCGAGAAGCTCGACATCGACGCCCTGCGCCAGCAGTTTCAGCGCGCGGGCTACCACTGCGTCGATACTGTTTACGAGCACGGCGAATACGCGGTGCGCGGTGCACTGATCGATGTCTTCCCCATGGGCTCGCCCCACCCCTTTCGCATCGACCTCTTCGACGATGAAATAGAAACCCTGCGCAGCTTCGATGCCGAAAGCCAGCTGACGCTGGAAAAAACCGACAGCATCGCCCTGCTACCGGCCAAGGAGTTCCCCCAAACTGACGCGGGCACCAAGCGCTTTCTCGACAACTGGCATCTGCAATTCGATGTCGACCCCCGCCAGTGCACCCTCTATCAAAGTATTCGCAGCGGCAATACGCCCAGCGGCATCGAATATTATTTGCCCCTGTTTTTCGAGCACACCGCCAACCTGTTTGAACACTTGCCCGCCAACACCCTGCTCTTTGCCGACAGCGAAATTAACGCCGCCGCCAGCAGCTTTTGGCACGAGGCCGCCGACCGCTACGAGTCCTACGGCGTCGACCCCACGCGGCCACTGCTCAAACCCGCCCAGTTGTTTATGCCCGTTGAAGAACTGTTCGCGGCCATCGGCAAATTGCCGCGCACCGACATTCAATACCCGAGTCTAGCGGCGGCCAGTGCCAACCATAACTTTGCCACCCAGCTTTTGCCCGATCTCAGCATTGACAGCAAGGCCAGCCAGCCCCTCGACAAACTCGATAACTTCCTGCTGGAAACCGAGGCTCGAACCCTGTTTTGCGCCGAGTCGCCCGGTCGCCGCGAAGTGCTCCTGGAATTACTGATTAACATCGGCGTTACACCCACCGCTGTCGATTCATGGCAGGCTTTTTGTGACGACAAATCGTCAATCTGCATCACCGTTTATCCCCTTGAGCGCGGCCTGCAATTAGACAGGCCCGCCGTTAATTTAATCAGCGAAAGCGAATTATTTGGCCAGCAAATTCTGCAACGCCGCCGTCGCTCGCGGCAGAAAGAGGGTGCCGAGCAAATTGTTAAAAACCTCACCGAACTGCAACTCGGTGCGCCGGTAGTACATATCGACCACGGTGTGGGACGCTACGCGGGCTTGACCACCATGGAGATGGACGGCGAGCCACTGGAGTTTCTCGAATTACACTACGCCAACGAGGCCAAGCTCTACGTGCCGGTGGCCAACCTGCATTTAATCAGCCGCTACAGTGGTGGCGATCCCGATACCGCCCCGCTGCATATTCTCGGCAGTGAACGCTGGCAAAAAGCTAAAGAAAAAGCCGCCAAACAAATTCGCGATACCGCTGCCGAGCTATTAAATATTTATGCCCGCCGCGAGGCCCGCAAAGGCTTTAACTACGAAATGTCGGCCGACGACTACCGCACCTTTTCTGCCGAATTCCCCTTCGAGGAAACCCCCGATCAACTCGATGCCATCGAAGCCGTGTGTGCCGACATGACCGGCCCCCAGCCCATGGACAGACTGATTTGCGGCGATGTCGGCTTCGGCAAAACCGAAGTCGCCATGCGCGCCGCCTTTATCGCCGTCAGTAACAACAAGCAAATCGTGATACTGGTGCCGACCACCCTGCTCGCCCAGCAACACTACGACAATTTTAACGACCGTTTCGCCAACTGGCCGGTGAATATCGAGGTGATTTCACGCTTCAAAACCGCCAAAGAACACGACGGCGTTTTCGCAAAAACCGCCACCGGCGAGATCGACATTCTTATCGGCACCCATAAATTGCTGAGCAGCAAAATCAAATACCGCGACCTGGGGCTGTTGGTTATCGACGAGGAGCACCGCTTCGGTGTTAATCAAAAAGAAAAGCTCAAATCCCTGCGCAGCGAAGTCGATATCCTCACCCTCACCGCCACCCCCATTCCGCGCACCCTGAATATGGCCATGGGCGGCATTCGCGACCTGTCGATTATCGCCACCCCCCCAGCGCGGCGACTGTCGGTCAAAACCTTTGTTCACCAGAGCGAAACCCGCGTTGTGCGCGAGGCGATACTGCGCGAGGTGCTGCGCGGCGGCCAGGTTTACTACCTGCACAACGAGGTGAAAAGTATTGAGCGCACCGCTAGTGAACTGCAAGCCATGCTGCCCGAGGCGCGCATCGACATTGCCCACGGCCAAATGCGCGAGCGCGATCTGGAAAAAGTCATGGCCGACTTTTATCACCAGCGCTGCAATATTCTGGTTTGCACCACCATTATTGAAACCGGCATCGATGTGCCCAGCGCCAACACCATTATTATTGATCGAGCCGACAAACTCGGCCTCGCCCAGCTCCACCAATTGCGCGGCCGGGTCGGGCGCTCACACCACCAGGCCTACGCCTATTTGCTCACGCCCGACCCCAAGCAAATGAGTACAGATGCCCACAAACGGCTAGAGGCGATTAGCGCCGCCGACCAACTGGGCTCCGGCTTCACCCTCGCCACTCACGATTTAGAAATACGTGGCGCCGGTGAATTACTCGGCGACGGCCAAAGCGGACACATCCACAGCATCGGCTTTTCCCTGTACATGGATTTACTCGAGCGCGCCGTGCACGCTATTCGCGAGGGTAAAACGCCCGATATAGACAGCGCCCTCAACCCCGTAGTTGACGTCAATCTGAATATTCCCGCACTCATACCCGATGATTATTTGCCCGATATTCACACCCGGCTGATTCTTTATAAACGCATCGGCAGCACTGAAAATGCCGCCCAACTGCGCGAGTTACAGGTCGAAATGATCGACCGCTTTGGCCTGCTGCCCGATCCGGTGAAAAACCTTTTCCGCGTCACCAGCCTGCGCCATCGCGCCGAACAACTGGGCATCGTCAAATTACAGGCCGGTGCCGGTGGTGGCACTGTCGAGTTCGGCAAAGAAACCGCCGTCGAACCCATCACCATCGTCCAACTGGTGCAACAGCAAAGCGATATCTTTCGCCTACAGGGTGCGACACAATTGCGCTACAACCTCGACATGCACAGTGCCGAAGAGCGCTTGCAAAACTGCGAAGAATTACTCGAGCTGCTCGCTCCCCAACAAAAACAGGTTGCTTGATGAATCTACTGACAAAATTTCTGGCACTGGCCTCACTCGCACTATTGGCGGGTTACAGCTACGCCACTGAAGAAAGCGCAGAACTCGTAAAAACCGAGTCCGAACAAACCGCGCTCGTGGAAAACAAGCCCCGACAAAAATGGTACCGGGTTGAAGTCATTATTTTCACGCAGAAAGATGTCTTCGGCGATGAGCTTAGCTCGCGGGATATTGTCCTGACTTATCCAGAAAACCTGATTGACCTCGACAATAACAATGCCGCTTATACCGCCCTTGCCAAAAGTAAGCTAGAACTTGGCCCCGACGCTTACTCGCTAGAGCGCACCGGGGTTTACAAGGTGCTCTTCCATAAAGCCTGGCGACAACCCGGCCTGGCACCCGAAAAAGCACCGTGGATTTACGTCGATGCCCCAGCGCCTAATGAAGATAAAACCCTCAACGGTAGCTTGCGCGTTTATTTGTCGAGCTACCTCCACTTCGACAGCAACCTGTGGCTGGCCAGCTACGCCAACGGTGAACAGCCCCTCAACGAGCGCGAGTTAGGCTTACCAGAATTAGGCCTGCCAAAATTAGAGCTAGAAACGCCCTTATCGCCAGCTGGCTTGCCGCAAGAAGAAGCCAGTATTCCCGCACTACCCCCCTGGCCAAGGCCCCCGGAAAACCCCCTGGCCGCTAGCCCCCTTATAAATACTGAAGCCATCAATACAGAGGCCATTGCAATCGACCCGGGCACTGGAAATATTTCTGGCCAGCTCACGGGCAGCTCTGCCTCGATCGCAGAGATAACAGAACGCCAGGCGGTATTGGAGCCATTGCTCCCCGCCATCGAAGAAATTATTTTGCTCAAACAATCGAGCCGACTCAAGCTCGACAAACTGCACTATTTCGACCACCCCAAAATGGGCCTGCTGATCAAGGTATCGCGCGCTGCAAAAGCAAGCCTTGAGCAAACTGGCACCGAGCAAATCATCAATGAAGCGAGTGCCATCACAGGCCGCCCATAGAGCCCAGCACCGCTGTGCAAACCGACGACGAAAGTGCCCACTAAGCGCAAGCCGCATTAATGAAAAGGTAGCACTGCACTAGACTTTTAAAGACGGGCCGGCTTTTATTTATTTTTTGTAGCGACCAATATCACTGAGTGTTTGAAAAATAATTGACTGCATTTTTACTGCCAGCTGACTGCCGCTCACCGGCTTGTCATCCATGTCAGTCGCCAGGTTTTCGTGTTGAGTGGTCGATTTAAAGGGAATAACTAATTTCCCAAAGTCATTGATCAATCCGATATCTGTCCAGCTTGAAACAATAATATTACGATGTTCAAGCGGGCTGCCCAGATCCACACCCAGGCTATAGTCTTTCACGTCGTTGCTAACACCCAGGCGGGTTAATACGGTCGAGCAGACATCCATATGGCTAGTGCGCTGCTCAATGCTTCTGGCAGTGCTATTGGGCATTGAAACGATCATCGGCGTGCGCACCTGCCAGTCCGTAAAGGCTGAATTATGCCCCCAGCGCCCGCGCTCCATAAACTCTTCACCGTGGTCGCCGGTAATAATAATCAGCGTGTTTTCGATATCCCCCGATTGCTGCAAAGACGCAACCACGCGCTGTAATTGCACATCAACACCGTGGGCAGCATTTTCATAGCGGGCCTTCATACCGGGTATGTACTGGGCCAGATCTTCTCGTGACAGCCCGGCATAATCGAGTGCTTTTAAATAATCGGGGCGCAGAGCAGAGCTTTCCGGAAAAGAATACCGGGCGTGTGTCGACTCATAAAAAGCAAAACCAAAAAAGGGTTTCGACGGGTCTCTCGTTTGTATATCACGGATAAGCTGGCTGGTATTTGCCTCATCACGCTGCCAGGGTTCACCGGTATTATTTTCTATCAGCTGGTCTTGTGCAAATCCACTAAAGATCGTTTTATCCAACTCCGGATAAGTAAATTTCGCACTGGTGTAAATAAAGTACTGGTATCCATAATCATTGAGAACATCAAAAAACACCGGGCCTTTTTGATCGCGAAGAAAGCCATCCCAATGATTACCCGGCAGCCCATAGAATAAGGAGAACAAGCCCTGCCGTGTGCCATTACCGCCCGAGTAATGCTGCTTAAAATGCCACGCCTGGCGAGAAAAACGCTCCATATTCGGCATAATTTCGGCCGTCAATAAGTCCCATCGCATCGACTCCGACACCAGCATAATAATATTAAAGGGCTTGTCGCGCTTTTCAAGAACAATCGGCTTCCTCGGGTAGACGATGCCAGCGCTCGACTCGGCCACCTGTATTTTTGACCTCTTGATAACGTCCAGGCCCAGCCTGTCCAGCAAGCCATTCATGGTGAACTTTTGATACAGAGGGATGGCATCGGTTCTATTGAGCACAGGGCCATACAGTGTTGCGTTGCTATACCCATAAATACCCCGCTCAACAAGGGTCGCAAGCAAGAGCACTATTATCAAGCTACCAACCGGAATGTATGTCGCTGAAAGTCTGCGAGAGAGCTGTATTGCCAAAAAATGAACCGCTACTAAAGCTGACACATATCCCACGACCAGCAAGGCATTAGTTTGATCTGCACCCAGCGAATCGATGCCGCCGCGAGTGGTCAATAAATTCCACACAAAACCGTTGATATGAAATCCGTAGAGGTCATATAAATGGCTGTCGAAGAAGACAAAAAGGTGGGCTATCACTGACAACACAACTGCAGTAAATAACGCCAGGGAACGCCACTTTTTTAACAAGACGTAGCTCAGCATAGCGGGCAACTGATACATCACCCCATAGGTCACTATGAGTAATACGGCATAACTTTTATCGAGTAAAACATCGCTTGCAGCGAAGTGAAAGAAACTGCGACAAAGAAAAACACTAAACAATGATGTGCAGAGGAAATATATTGGCATTCTTATTTTAAGACTTACTGGCGTCATCATTAGGCAACTCTATTGGTCGCGAAAGCGCAGGGCAAAGTGCGCCAGGTCACGAAGTTATTCGTGTAGCAGCCCATCAAAAAAAGGGCCGCATTAAAGTGTCGTACTGACTGGTGAAGTCCTTTTTCTTGCCACCCTCAAAGCACCTTCGGACAAATGACGCCAGTCATCGGGGAAAAGATCACCCAGGACATAGACCTTTTTATCCACTTTAGAGATAGCGAGAAAAATCGTGATGCCGTAACTTTCCCTACCTCCCGCATGAAGGGTGGCAGGGTTATCATCAATCAGGGGATGGAGATTGTTGATACAGGTGCTGTGTGTCACCAGCACCATGTTTACCCCCTCTTCTTTGTTTTTCAGAATATCTTCTAAAAAATTCAACTTACAGCTTTCATGCAGCCATTCTTTACTGCGACTGGCACCTTTAAACATATACCTGGCTGTTTGCTCCGTGCGTTTAACCGGGCTGTTATAGAAGTGCGTATGAGATTGAGGCAGAAAGGCTGCGAAATTGCCGCCCAGTTTTAGGGCCATATCTTTGCCGCGAACGGTGATTCCAGTATCACCGTCCAGGCATGGAGACTGAGACTTATCACAGCGCTCAGCATGGCGCACCAGAGCCACGACATTGCCCTGCGCCCAGTGTGCCGACAAATTAAAGGCCTCAATACTGTGACTATCTGAAATATTGACCAGCTCCTCTGACTGCGCCAGCATCCAGATACCCCCTGTCCCAGACAGAGTGCATACTAGTATTGCCAAACGCCACAAACCACGCATCGCTGGATTTTTTTTAGCCATAAACTTCACCGCAATAGCTCTAGAAACGCCCACTTCACCAATAATAAATACCCCCTGAATACGAAAAAACTCGAACCCGCGAGAAGGACAAATTACCAAGGTTTTATTAAGGCAGCCTTAAGGAGCGAGCAAGCATTGCGCCAGAGCATGCTGATCGCCGGCAGTAACATGCTTTATCACAATATGCGGGGACTGATGGAGTCCGACAAAACAAGCGATGTCAGACCTTTGAGCAGTGGCTAAATAGCAACGGCACGACGGCCGGCGAGGAGAGAGTAATTATTGTCTGGCGGGAAAAGCGTCCCTTGTACTCAACAGGCCCAGCGCTGCGAGGAAGGCCTCCTGCCGCCGGTGGTAGCCACCGGTACTGCGGCCGATGAGCAGGCGTGGGTAGATGGAATAAAAAAACGCTAAACTTAACCCCCCGTTACCGGCGGGAAAAAAGCCACTTCATCACCCGCCTTCAACAAATAGTCATCGTCGCGAATCACTTGATTGACCGCCACTAACACTTCCTGCTCGGCAAACATTAACTGCCAACGACCGCCTTTATCGGCGAGTTGTTTTTTGAGCTGGGCAACGCTTAAGAGATCCGGCAGGGCGAATTCAAGCGACTCCAGCTCAAGCATCTCGCGCAGTTGGGCAAAAAACAGTATTTTAATCACCCTGGCTGCCCGCCAACCATTTCATCGCCACGCTGCCAGGGGCCGGTCTTGCCGCCCTCTTTTGTCAAAACGCGAATGCCATCGATGGTCATGCCGGGGTCGACGGCTTTGCACATATCGAAGAGGGTCAAAGCGGCGACCGACACGGCGGTAAGCGCCTCCATTTCAACGCCGGTTTTGCCGTCCAGTTTACACATGGCTTCAATACGAATAGCGCTATGCTCAAGCTGTATTTCGAAATCGACCTGCACTTTTGACAGCAGCAAAGTGTGGCACAGGGGAATTAGCTCGGGGCAACGCTTGGCACCCTGAATACCGGCGATACGCGCAACGGCGAGCACATCGCCTTTGGCGTGGCCGCCCTCCTGAATTAGCGCGAGGGTCTCCCCACGCATGCGCACATAGCCTTCGGCGACGGCGATGCGCGTAGTGATCGCCTTGCCACTGACATCGACCATGGCGGCTTCGCCCGCCTGGTTAACATGGCTTAATTGGGACATAACTTGCCTTTAATTTTTAAATACAGTTTTGCTTAAGCCAGGGAGCCGCTGATTAAGTCTGGACGAAGCAGGCTGTGCTTTAGGGTGTTTAGATTCAAGGCGCAAGCCGCACGTAATAGCTAGCTATTGCGAAGGTTTGTAACGCAGAAGCTGAATATTCTAAAGTGCAGCATGCGAGTTCATTACTTGTTCAGAGGTTCCCTAGTTCTTCTCGACTACCGCAATCAACCCCGCTCGTTGCTTTTAACTGGGCAACGAAATTACAGGGTCGGTGGCTGGCGTCGAGTTGCTGGGCAATGATGCCGTCCCAGGCAGTGCGACAAGCATTGGTCGAACCGGGCATGCAAAACACCAATGTGCCGTTGGACAGTCCGGCCAGCGCCCGCGACTGCACGGTGGAGGTGCCAATATCTGCATAGGAGATTTGCCGAAAGAGTTCGCCGTAGCCATCGATAGTGACATCAAACAAGGGCTCAACGGCCTGGGGTGTCGAATCGCGCCCGGTAAAACCGGTACCGCCCGTAATCAACACGACTTGTATGTCGTCCGAGGCAATCCACTTAGCGACCAGTGCACGTATTTGATAGAGTTCATCTTTGAGAATCACTTTCTCTGCGAGCTGGTGACCCGCCGCCAATAGATTATCGACCAGGCATTTTCCGGAGGTATCGCTATCTTCATCGCGACTGTCTGAAACCGTTAATACGGCGATCGTCAAAGGCTGAAAGTTTTCCGCGTAATTCTTTGCCATTACTCAATTCCCTCCATCTATCTTTTGTTCATAAACGCCACTAACCACCGAGCATTGCCAGATGACTGGTGCCAC
This sequence comes from Gammaproteobacteria bacterium, assembly GCA_018069465.1. Taxonomy (GTDB): domain Bacteria; phylum Pseudomonadota; class Gammaproteobacteria; order Pseudomonadales; family Porticoccaceae; genus Reddybacter. Next base: position 32,227 of record JAGPUW010000007.1, read on the forward strand.
CCGTGTAACCGTCCTGCAAATAATGGCTGACTTTTTTGTCATTTAATTGCGCTTGCATAAAGGCAATTAATTCGTCTTTTTGATCTTCGCGCTGCAGCAGCTGGCGCAGCTCTATACCGTTGTCAGAAAACAGGCAGAGGTGCAGCTTGCCGGTGGCGCTGATGCGCAGGCGATTACAGCTCGCACAAAAGTCCTTGCTGTAGGGCATGATGAGACCAATACGGCCCTGGTAGTCGGGGTGATAAAACTCTTCAGCCGGGCCGGCGTCTTTCGAGCGCAGGGCGGGCTCCCAGCCCTCACTCAGCAGGCGCTGTTTGATACTTTCACCAGACACATGGTTACGCTGATAAAACTCTTCATTATCGCCGGTCTGCATTAACTCAATAAAACGCAGAGTCAGGGGTTTGTGTTTTACCCAGGCCAGAAACTGGTCAATTTGATTGCCATTGTAAGACTTCATCATCACCACATTGACTTTAATGGCCTTCAGGCCCAGGGCAGCAGCGCGGTCGAGACCGTCGAGCAACTCCTGCAAACGGTGATGGCCGGTAATGGCCTGAAATATTGAGGGGTCGAGACTGTCGATACTGAGATTAAGGCCGTCTAGACCGGCCTCAACCCAACTGTCGATACGCTCGGGCAGCTTATAGCCATTAGTGGTGATCACCACTTTTTCAATACCCGGGGTTTGTTTCACGGCGGCAATAATTTCGGCCAAATCGCCACGCACCGAGGGTTCACCCCCGGTAATGCGAATTTTGCGTGTACCCGCCTGAGCAAAAGCCGCTGCAATATTGCGAATTTCATGCAGGCGCAAAAAACCGCCGCCCGCGCGACCGCTATCGCCTTGATAGCCCTCGGGCAGACAGTAATTGCAGCTGAAGTTGCAAACATCGGTGATAGACAGGCGCAAGTAACGGAACTCGCGCCCGAAGTAGTCTTGTAACATATCAAACACCTTTCCAATGTCGGGAGGATAGAAGGTTTCCCCGCTATCCCTCTGAATCGTCTGCCAGCCAATACGCGTTGTATTGAGCAAAGGCAGCATTCACGGCTCCCGGGTTCGTACTCGCCAGCCTGTTAAATGGCCGGTGGCGCTTAGAACACCGAAGCTCGGAGTTTGTTAGTAATAAATTGTGTTCAGGCTTATACCTGAAGGATCAGTTTACCACAGTGTAGCAGCGGTGAAATATCAGCTACAGAAGCCCAAAATAGAGACAAGAACGCGTTGCAGCGTAGCTAACAAGGCCCATTCCCCATTTATATATGGGCGTGTTAATGGGCCGGGGTGGATGGAATAAAGAGTGCGGCTAAGCGGCGATTTTATACACCAGACGCTTAAATTCATGACTGAAGGGATGCCAGAAACCATAGGCTCGCTGGGTGAAAATCAGTGCCGACACGCCCGCCTGAGGGGAAATCCACGAGTGAGTTCCAGCCATGCCGCCCCAGTGGTATTCGCCAATGGCACTGTCTGGCTCACCTGTCGCCGGGGCGTTTTTAATCGCAAAACCGAGGCCGAAAACCGTATTGGGCATATCCCAGGTGGGCAACTTGACCTTGAGCCCTTCGCGCAGCTGGTTGCTGTGCATTAGCTCCACCGAGGCCGACGAAAGAATGCGCTGCCCCCGCCACTCGCCACCGTTAATAATCATCTGAATAAAGGTGGTGTAATCGGCGATAGTGGTCACCAGACCGCCGCCGCCAGAATGATAGCTCTTGGGTTCCAGCACACTGCCAATCATAATATCTGGGCAAGGCTTCAGACCCGGCACCATGGGGTCGCGCAAGTCGATGGGGGAATAGTTAGTGGTCAGACGGTGATGGTTTTCTGGCGGCACGTCAAAGCCCGTATCGACCATAGCCAGCGGCTCAAAAATTCGCTCTTTAAGAAAGGCGAGAAAACTTTTGCCCGACCAAATTTCTACCAGTCGCGCCAATATGTCGATACTAATACTGTACTGCCACTCTTCGCCGGGTTGATAGAGCAGGGGCAGTTTCGCCAGTTTATCAATCATTTCTGTCAGCGTTGATTCCTTCCCCATCATGCGCTGTTCGACGTAAACCTTGTCCACCGGGTTGGTCATAAACAGACCGTAGGCAAAACCCGCCGTGTGGGTAAATAAGTGGCGAATGGTGGGTGGAGTTTGCAGAGGCTGTGTATCGTCGAGATCTTTCGCGCCTTTATTTAGCACCTGCAAATCTTTGAACTGGGGAATGTATTTTTCAACCGGGTCGTCGAGATCAAAGGCACCATCGTCATACAAAATCATGGCGGCGGCGGAGGTGACGATTTTAGTATTGGAATAGGCGCGAAAGATGGCATCGTCACGCATTGGCGTTTGAGCCCCTATATCCATATAGCCCCAGGTTTTCACATCGACAATATCAGTGCCTTTTAAAATGACCGCCGACAGGCCACTGACGAGATTGTCATCGACATAGCGCTGCATGGCATCGTGAATTTCACTGAAATCGTAACTTGAGGGTCTTTTCTCTAGCGTGGTAATTGTTATTCTCCTTAATTGAATAGATCGGCTTTCAAGGCTTATCATTATAAGACTAGCAATTACCTGTAGGCCTTGAAACCGGAGGGGACGTTACTGCGATAATCTGGGAGCTCGCGCTGCGGGACAGGGGCCTAAATAAGCCTGGCGAACTCAGCAGCAAGGCGCACTGGCAAGTGCTATTTAGGGCTAGTCTAATTCAGATAGCTAAAATCGACACCCTGCATTTTTTTGCGATATTCTTCGGTGACACTTCTCGCTTCATTGCTGTTAGTAATGGCAATCGGCTTAATCATCACCACCAACTCAGTTTTGCTCTCAATTTTTTCTGTGCCGCCAAATATAAAGCCCACATAAGGAATGTCCTTTAAAAAGGGAATGCCGCGGTTGGCACTCTGCTTGTTCTCACGAATCAAACCGCCGAGAACGATAGTTTCATTACTCTGCACCGCAACACTGGTGGTAATTTCACGCTGAATTATCGTCGGCGAGTCGATCCCCGAAGTATCGGTTTGATCAACGTCATCGACCCGCTGGGTAATATCCATTATCACCATGCCCCCGGCATTCACCCGTGGCGTTACCTCCAGGGTGACACCCGTGTCGCGGTATTGAATCTGGCTGGTGGTATTAAGATCGTCAGAAGCGGTGTTGGTCGTTTCAGAGGTGCGAATAGGCACCTGATCACCCACGCGAATCGTTGCCGTATGGTTGTCGAGCACCATTAGCGAAGGCGACGACAGGACATTGAGGCGCGAGTCCCCCGCCACCGCATTAAGTACCGCGCGGGTGCCCGCCGCGTCAAACAGCGCATAGGTAAAATCTGCTGGATTTAACACACCGGGCAAGGTGCTACCCACGATGCCGCTGGGGGGAATGTTCAGCCCGCCAACACCGTTAAAGCGACCGTGGCTATTCTTAAAAAACCACTGCAGGCCATACTTCAATTCTTTATCGAGAGTCACTTCTACAATCGAGGCTTCAACCAGCACTTGCAGTGGCAGCACATCCAGCTTTTTAAGGGCTTTTTCTATTCCCTTGTAGTCCCCCGGCGTAGAGGAGATAACCAGCGCATTATTTTCCGTATCGGCAATAATTGTTACCTCGCCAACGTCGAGAGTACCTGCACCCTGGTTTTTCTGTGTTTTAACACCCGGCTTTTTGACGCTATTTTTAGCATTGCTGACACTCGCCCTGCCCGCCTGCCGCACGGCCCGGCCCAAATCTGACTTGCGTTTACTGTCAAATAACTGGCTGAGAATGTCAGCCAAATTTTCAGCCTTGCCATTCTGTACATGGTAGACATACATGTTGGCGCCATTTAAATTCTCAGCCTGATCGAGGCGTCGAATCCAGGTTTCAGCCTTTTTTAAATATTGCTTTTGGGCACTGACGACAAGAATGGCATTGAGTCGCTCCACTTCGATAAAATCAACCAGACCCGCCAGGGGGCCCTCTGACTGATTCCCGAAGATAGTCTCCAGCTCGCTGAGAATAGTCACTGCATCAACATTTTCCAGGCGAAAAAACCCCACCGATTTGCCCTGTAACTGGTCGACATCGAAAATACCGATCGTTTGGCGGATATTGGCCAACTCACCGTGAGGCCCTGCCAACAACAAGATGTTGCGGTAGTCATCAACCACGATTTTAGTTTTTGTGGTTTTTACGGTTTCAATAATTTTATTCATTTGCCCTGCGCCAATATATTGCAGGGGCACAATCAACACCTGGTAACCTTTTGCTGGGTCCAGGCGTGTGGAGGCGGACAGACCGGTGGGCACCGAGCCATCACTGACGGCAAGAATTTCGTAAAAGTCACCATTTTTTATCAACACTGCCCCATTAACCTGGAGCAAACTTTCCAGCGTTGACAGTAAAGCATCGTGACTAATGGGCCGGGTTGTGCGCATCGACACATTGCCATTGACGCCCTCGTCGATGGCGTAATTGAGCTTGAGGATATCGCCAAGAATAGTTTTAACGACCTCGCGGATGGGCGAGGCTTCAAAGTTCAAGGTCACATCGCCCTCGCCGTTATCGCGATAGTTATTACCAGCGGTGCCGCTGGCAATAAAACGCCCATTGCCAAGGTATATTTCGCTCGCTGTGCTTTCTGCGGTAGCGCCATTTTGGCTGCCACCGGTAACAGTTTGGCTAGCGCTGGACACCGCTTGCTCACTGGCGGGGAGAACGACCTCTTCAACAACAGCATCGGGCACTTGCGCGGCCTGTTCTTTTAACAGCGCCTCATCAACTCTTTCCATCAGCGGCTGTTCAGCACAGGCGCCCAGTAAAAAGAGTGTGCAAAAAGTCACTGTCAAACCGTACTTAATTTGACCCTGGGCGCTTGTGATACCCGCACACATTAATTTTTTCACGTCTTTGTTTTTCCCATCGTTAAACCAGGCCATCAATCATCCTGTTATTTCATACTGCAATTTAAAGGCGCTCGGCCTGCGTTTTTTCTGCTGGCTTCGCCAACCTTGGTCGCGTTTTTTGCTGCAGTGTTCGCGTCTTATTGCGAGTGTCGCCGGGGCGGGTTCTGACCGCCGATCGCGATTGTTTGCGCAGTGCTCTTTTCGACTGCTTCACCGGCTCGCTAACCAGTAAGCGCACTGTATCGCTCTCACCATTTTTTATTAAGACCACCCGATCAGCACTAATACTTTCCACTTTCCAGCCATCAAGTAGCATCTCGGGCTCTAGCTTTAAGTGTCTCTGGCCCTGCTTTTCATTGAACATGGCATAACTGTCATCATCCGTTATTACCACTCCCGCCAGTAGCCAGTTTTCGGAGGCCCTGCCACTGGCCGTTGCTGTCGACTGCTGCACAGACGCTTTCGGTTTTCTGTCGGGGCTGAATAAAGTGCGCCGTACCAGCTCCTCATAAGTGCTTTGTGGCGCTAGTTTTACAGGGTTCAGTAATTCAAAAGTCGATGGCGAAGCAGAGACCTGTCCGCTGTCCTGCCCCCCCAGCATTGAAAAATACAGCAGCTCAATGATCAGCAACAATGACAAAATCGCGACGCTATAGCGCAATAGCGTACCCAGGGGTGTCGCGGCGAACCAAAACTTTTTGTTCATAGTCCCGCCACAATGTAAGCGCTGAGATCGAGACGAACATCCAAACTATTGCGCTTCACCATTTTTGAGCTGGGGCGAGCACGAAGCCGCCGGCTGTTGCGCGCCGTACTGCGTCGACTCGTTGCCACCGTCAATTTATCGATAAAGATAGCCGGCCGCGCACTTTCGAGGGCATAGAGAATGTCGCTCAAATTCTGCGCCTCCCCAGTCAAATGCGCGCGCAAACCAATCGCCCGAGTACCCAATAAATCATGCGCTTCATATTCCTGGACGCTAACCAGCTGACCGCCACTATCGGCCACTATCTCACCAATCAGCTCACGTAAATCAGCGGCGGCAAGCGCTCGCTTGGTCGATGCAAAGAGCAGCGCCTGTTCGTCACTCAGCTGTTCAATGCGGGTCAATTCATCGTCAATAGCGCTTTCATTGGCGAGCAGGGTCTGATTGCCCAGCAATTGTCGCTGTAACATTTCTACCCGTGTCTGGCGCTGCGTAATCTGCTCAAACCAGGGCGCCGCCGCATAGACCCCAAGGCAAGCCACGATCAGTAGTAGCAAGCTGACAGCAATAAGGCGGCGCAAAGCCAGGGGCAATTCATTCATCGGCCTTAGCCCCCAGCAATGTTTGTGGCTCTGACTCAGTATCTAATTCTGTATCTAATGCAGCGCTATTCAGCCCCGCGTCCGGCTTGTCAGACAGCTGCATTTTAATCTGGAAGCGCTCTTTACCCGTAAGTGAATTGCGCGTTACCGACGAGGCAAATTCCACCTGATTAAAAGCCGCCTGTGACTCGAGCTTCTCGATAAGGTCGGACGACTTCTCCGATTCACCCTCTATTTCAAGAGCCGAATCGCGAATTGTCACCCGCGTCAACCAGGTATTATCGGGAATAATGCGCGCTAAATTATGTAAAATAATTATTTTTTCAAACTCACTGTTTTTACGCGCTACCAGGGCATCGCGCACATCCAGCGCACTCACCAAACGCGCCTGTTTGGCCCTGACAACCTTGCTTTGCTCTAGCAGAGCATCCACCTCAGTACTCAATGCAGCGATTTGATTTTCATAGTGCCACGGTGGCAGCATCAATACCGCCAGCAGCAAGAGCAGGGCCAGCCCCGCCATCCCTTGATTGGCGCTGTTCCAAAGCTTTTCTTTGGCGGGCCGTTGATCGAGGGGCAATAAATTCCTGGTTTCGGAAAAAGTTTCGGAAAAGCTTTCAGGCTGCGACGAATCAATTTTACGCAGTACTTTTGTCACCTTCAGGCCGAGTTCGAGACACTGTACCAGCAGGCGTTCAAGCACAGCCCTTTCGAGACAAATCAAGCGCAGGCGCAGTTTGCCGGTGTGTGCATTTTTTTCCAGCAGCTCATAGCTGTAACACACATTATTTTTTTGGAAGGGGCTGAGTCGATCAATCTCATGGGCCAGCACACTGACGAGATCAGCATCGCTGACCAGGGGTAGTGAAATATCGCGGATCAATAAATAATCATCGGCCAGCTCCAGCACAACACGCCGCTGAGACCGACTATCCAGCGCGGCGATATGCGCCAGTAATTGTTGCTTTGCCGACGCCTGCCCCGCTGCATCGATACCTGGCGGCAGCGCATCCCCTGGCGAGAGCGCCGCAACATAAGCGCTGCCCAAAGCTGTTTCCCGGCCCTGGGTTTCCAGTGTCAGCGCCAGGCGACCACCGTCAAGACTGAGCCGACACGCAGCCTGCCGGCCCAACAGCCCAGCCCGCCACTTTTGAGGTAACAACTGCGTAAGCTCGGCCAGCCACCACTGAAAAAACTCTGTGCTGGCGCGCAAAAACTGCTGCTGACGATGGGGGGGGATAAATCCAGCCATGCCTATTTTTCTTCTACGCGCATATGGCGTTTCCCTGTTTGGCCCTGTCCTGTTCGGCCCTGCCCTTTTTGGTGAGCTGTAGATATGGCATGGGGCTGTGAATAAAGCTTTGTGGCCCTTGTTTTACCCGCGTTTTCAATAAGTTCAAAAACCACACTGTGGCCCCCGATGCTACCCTGCGTGGTGGTAGCGAGTGCCGACAGGGTAAAAACAGCAGCCTCATCATTGACGATAAAACTCTGCTCCACAAGCGGTACTGGCGGCAGTGGCAAGCCAGCGCGATGGGTGCGGCGACGCTCTTCAATATAGTGTTCGAGCGCGCTGAGTTCAACATCGCTGACAGCCAGCAAAACACTCAATGGCGCCACTTTGGGGTTAACACCTTCACTTTTGGAATAAATTGTCACGTCGGCTTCGATCTGTTGATAAAAACTTTCATCCATTCCCAATACTTTGCGCAACTCACTGACGCTGGTAAAAGCACTATCAGCAGCGCCATAGGCCAAACCTGCCGCCCAATAATCTTCGTCTTCAGCACCGTGCAAGCGAGCCAGATCATCTTCATCGCGCCAATCGGCAATGGCCGCAGCCAGGGCCTCACTTTGCTCCGGCGGTAATTCATGGGCCTCAAACAAGCGCGCCAGCAAGGCCTCGCTAGCCCGATTAATATCGACTTTTCCACTCTCGTTCCACAGTAGCAGCGCCACCTTACCCTGCTTAAATGACAGTGCAAATTCTTCACCATCACCCAGCAAGCGCTCATCATCGCTAGCCATTAGCAAGTTGCCCAGCAGCAGCTGCACACCGCCCTCGGCTAAGTGTCGCGCCTGGGTCGCGCCACTTAGCTGGCGGGCAATCAGGGCGCTATTGCGACTCACTTTTGACAAACCCAGTGCCAGTACGCCAAGTAGTACGACGAACCATAATACCAGTATCAGCGCCACGCCTCGCTGCCGTCTGGCGAAGTGTTGCAACACGCCAGGCAGGGGGGGAAAACCGGGGCCTTTAAAGGGCGCTTGCCGGCTCAAAATTCACGCTCCTGTAAAGCCCCGGCATCTACACCGGGAGCATCGCTGGCATAGCTCAGCCCCAGCACAATTTCAGGCCACGCTTGATAGACAGTAGACTCGACACGCGCCACGTTGACACGGAGCAAGCTGGGCACGGCGCTCGGGAACAAATCCCCATCGGGCCACTCTTCATGCCACTCCTCCCCCGCGTCGCTGGCATCACCGTAGTAGGCCAGCTCCAGGTGCTCGACATTGGGTTCGAGCACCAGTCTTTGACTCTGCTGGTTATCGAGAGCGATGCTTGAACCACCGTCCCACGAAAGGCTCATACTGCTATTAAAGGGCTGGTAGTCGAGTACCAGTACTTCTTGTTGATAATGCTCATCCCAGGCAATTTTCAGCGTCCACCAAAAAAGCTCACCGTCATTAATAAAATGGGGGAATGGCGCAACATAGTGCAGGTAGTCCCGCCCGCCGATAAAACTGTCCACCGCCTCACCCGAGCTGAGGCGAATTTTAAAAAAACGCGCGCCACTTAAATGGCGGCGCAACAATTGGCTCAGCAGGAATTGATGCTCGGCGGCATCCTGTCGGGCAGTGACTTTGCTCCAAGTTTGCGATGTCAGGCGCAGGGCACCGAGTAGCAACAGTGAAATCATCGCCATAATAACGATGGCGATCTGTAGTTCTACGAGGGTAAAACCCCGACTGTGAAGAGCCTTGCCCCGGCTCACAAGGCGCTCTCGTCTTTTGTTCTGAGCTGTAAGCTGGACAGTTGAAACTCGCGCTTGTGCAAACCGCCCCAGAACACCGAGACCTCGAGTTGAAACAGTTGATAAGCCGCCAGTGGATGTTCCGCAATGCCGGTCGGCAACACCGGATCGTCGGCACTACTGCGATAGGGTCGCGCCTCCACCGCCCATTCAAAGCCCTCGGCGCTTGCGGTTCCCGTCTCAAGGTAGGCAGCCGTGCCTTTCAGTACTCGGAGTTCAGCCATTTTCGATTCGGCAATTTGCAGAGCGGTGTAGTAGTCAGCGCTAATCGCCGCCACCCGGCTGGAGCCGCCGAGAATGCGCATAATCACGGTCATGCAGATGACCAGAATAGAGAGGGCAACAACCACTTCCAGCAGGGTAAAGCCGCGTGCTTTCGCCCCCTCAGCGGGTCCACAATAAGCCGAGCGCTTAGGCATCAAACCTGCCCCCGCTCTTGCAAAACAATGGCTGCTGGCAAGGCGTCACAGTGGCTCCGACGGGGCAAGTGACTGAGCCTCCAGGCTGTCGAGCAAACTCACCTCCCCGGTGAGCCAGTCGATACGAATAGCGCGCACGCCCTGCCCCAAATGCAGCTGCAGCAAAGCACCCGAAGAACTGCCGTCGGGGTAAAAAGCAAGGCGATGATTGCCGATGTCTGGCAGCGACTGGCCGGGCATGCCACTGCCTGTAGCCCCGGCGGCTGGGGCCTGAAAATTGACACTCAAGCCCTCTGCCAGCATGACCAGCTCACCGTCAACACGATAACTCGCCTCATCAGCGACAAAGCGCAAGGTAATAATTTTACCCTGGGTAATAGCCTCACTGCGTTGCACACGCAAGGCGCCAAGTAGCTCGCGACTGGCAGTTTTGAGTTTTGCATTATCTAAACTGCCGCCCAGCCCGGGGGCCACCAGCACCGCGATAATGCCCAGCAGCACCAGCACCACTAATAACTCGAGCAGGGTAAAGCCTGGCTGTCGCGCCCTCGATACAAGACGCTGCGCCAATAAGAGTCGCAGCCCTGGGCCGGGCATCAACAAGCATCCACCCGTGCAGACAGGGGCGTAGCAAGTGAGCTTCTATGGCCGAGGCAGATGGGCCAACTACTCCCAGCTCAAGACATCGGCGTCTTCACCCTCGCCCCCCTCCCGGCCATCGCGGCCCAGGGAAAACAGATCGAAGTCGCTGTGCTCTCCGGGGGAGGCGTAGTGATAGGGGTTGCCCCAGGGGTCGTCGCGAATAACTTTTTTCTTCAGATAGGGCCCGTTCCAAATGCGCGCTGAGGCGGGTTTTTCAATCAATGATTTGAGACCGTCAGCCGTACCCGGGTAGCGCCCACCGTCGAGGTGGTAAAGATCGAGAGCCGTGGAAAACTCCTCTATTTGCAGAGTCGCCGCCTTGGTCTTGGAGCCGCCAATCTGCTTCAACACCTGGGGGCCAACCAAACTCGCCAGAAAACCAAGAATAACCAGCACCACTAGTAGCTCAAGCAGGGTAAAGCCCCCTTGCCCTGCGCGCCTTTGGCACCCAATATTACGACTATCAAACACCAAGCTCATAGCTATCCTTCTATTTAGTTTCAATAAGTTATAGAGTTTATTTAAGGTAAATCACTAATTAATAAATGGCCGTTGCCGCTGCGCCCCAGCCACTACATTGGCAAATCATTAATGCCCAGTATGGCCACCAATATCGACATAATAATACCGCCAATAACAATGCCCAGACCAATAATCATCACCGGCTCCAGTATCGATAACAGGCGCTGGCTGGCCGTGGCCACCTCGTCGTCATAGATATCGGCCACCCGGATTAACATTTTGTCGAGCTGACCGGTCTCCTCCCCCACCTGAATCATTTGCAGCGCAAATTCGGGAAAGACTCCCGCTTGCAGCAGGGGTTCGGCGAGACCACCACCGTCGCGTAAAACACTAGAAGCGTCATTAAGTTTTTTAAGTAACACTCTGTTTTGCATGCTTTCTTTAGCCACAGAAATGGCTGGAAGTAGGGCCACGCCACCGCCCAACAGGGTGCCAAGGCTGCGACTAAAGCGCGCCATATTCACTTTCTTAATCACATCACTGAGCAGTGAAAACTCCAGCAAACGCGCATCCCGCTGGTACAGCCAGGCGGGGTCCTGCTGTTTTTTGCGCACGTAGCCCACACCCAGAATCACTGCCAGGAGAATCACCAGGGCGTAGTCGCGCAGGAAGTTGGACACGCCGAGCACAAAGGCCGTTGAGGCCGGCAGGGGGGCATCCATATCCTCAAACAGTGCGGCAAATTCAGGCAGCACAAAAATCACGATAATGCCCAGTGACAGGAGGGTCACGCCGACCAGTATCAGCGGGTACATTAAGGCCGACTTGAGCTGTTCGCGCAGGGCGTGGGATTTGTCGAGGTAGGTCGATAGCTCCATCAGATTTTTCGCCAGATCACCGGACAGCTCTGCGGCGCGCACGAAGTTAATATAGAAACTGGCAAACAATTGCGGCTGCTCTGCCAGCGCTTCGGACAGTGACTGACCACCGCGCACGGCGGCCTGAAGATCGGCGATGAGGGCGACCATTAAAGCTTTAGATGAAACACCACCAATAATCTCAAGACTGCGATCGAGAGACAGACCGGCGCCCACCAATGTCGATAGCTGGCGGGTAAAATCACCGATATCTTTGTGGCCAAGCGAGGGCTTGCGCAGTGACAGAAATGCCCTGCCACTCGACCGCCCTCCCCCGGGCTGGAGTTGAGCGGAAATGGGTATCAGGCCAATGGCCTGCAGTTGGGTAATGATATCGGCCTCAGTGGCGCCGCTCATTTGCCCACTGGTCAGCTCACCCTGAGCATTGACAGCGCGGTAGTCGAATTGGGGCATTAGCCTTCCTGTATCACTCGCGCCACTTCTTCGAGGGTGGTGAGGCCCTGGGCGGCTTTCAGACAACCGTCTTCAAACATGGTGGCCATTCCCTCTTCCCGCGCCAGCGCTTCAATTTCACCGGCGCTGGCATGGCGCAGGATAAGGCTACGTATTTTGTCGCTGATGGTAAGAATTTCAATAATACCCACGCGCCCGCGATAGCCGGTGTTGGCGCAGTGCTCACAACCCACCGCTTTGTGTAGGCACAGGGGCTGACCGGCGGGCAATATGCGCGGCAGGTCAAACTCTTCGATAATTCGTGTCTCGGCCTCATAGGGCTGCTTGCAGTGCTCGCAAAGCAGGCGCACCAAACGCTGGGCGAGAATAACATTGAGGGTCGAGTTGAGCAGGTAGTCCTCGGTGCCCATTTCCAGCAGGCGCGTGACACTGCCCGCGGCATCATTGGTATGCAGGGTCGACAGCACGAGGTGACCGGTTAAAGCCGACTGCACACAGATGCGCGCCGTCTCCAGATCACGCATTTCGCCGACCATTATTACGTCGGGGTCCTGGCGCACAATGGAGCGCAGAGCACTGGAAAAGTCGAGCCCGATGGAGGCATTGACCTGTATCTGATTAATGCCCTCAAGGTTGTATTCCACCGGATCTTCAACGGTGATGACTTTGCGCTGTTCGGTATTGAGTGAATTCAAGGCGGTGTAGAGGGTCGTGGTTTTACCGCTGCCGGTGGGGCCGGTAACGATCACCATGCCGTGGGTCATGCTCAATTCTTTTTGCAGGCGCTGGCGCTGCTCGGCGGTAAAACCGAGACTGTCGAAATCAAGGGTCACACTGTCGCGCTGCAATAAACGCATCACCACGCTTTCGCCGTACATGGTCGGTACCGTCGACACCCGCACATCGAGCTCCTGACCCTGGACGCGAACATTAATGCGCCCATCCTGGGGCAGGCGCCGCTCGGCGATATCGAGATCGGCCATAATTTTAATTCGCGAGATCACCGCCGGAGCCATCTCGCGCGGCGGTGATGGCTCGTCGCGCAACACACCGTCAATGCGATTGCGGATTTTTAAATTGTGCTCAAAGGGCTCGACGTGAATATCGGAGGCGCGGCTGTCGACAGCGCGCTGGATAATTTGATTGACCAGGCGAATGACCGGAGCCTCGCTGGCCATGTCCCGCAACTTGGCAACGTCGACAGCAGAAAAGCCCGCCTCATGATCGACATGTTCATCGCCACTACTTTCCGCTTGCTCATAGAGACGCTCAATGGCCGCCTGAATATCGGGCGCTAAACCGACGCTCAATTTAAGCGCACAGTGGCAGGCCATGGCGACGGCTCGCAGACTGTAAAGATTACTGGCATCGACAACGGCTAACTCAAGGGTGTCGCCAGTCATTGCCAGAGGCAGCAGGCATTGGTCTTTCATAAAGCGCAGCGCAAGACTGGTCTCAACGGCCTGCTGGGGATAATCGTCGGCTTTGAGCAGAGCTAGCTCGGCGATGCCAGCCTGAACCTGGGCCATGCCACGCTCCGAGACCATGCCCAGACGCACTAACAAGGCGACCAGAGATTCATCGCTATTTTCACTGTGCACGCGCTGGGCACGGGCGAAATCCATGGCATTGAGCAAGCCCTTGTCGATCAGAGCCTCACGCAAGGCATCCTCGCTAAACATCAACTCGCCCCCGGCACTGTGCTGGCGCGGCGCAATATCGCCTGCGCTCGACACGTGCTCTACGCTCTGATCAGCCATCGCTTTGTATTTCTCATTTTGTTATCCATCGCTCGCTATGCCACATCCCTATGACACCGTACAGTAGCGTAAAGTTTAACCCGGCCACATTTCAGAATAAATGTGTTTGCAGGATTTGTTAGAATGCCCACCCCCACAGCGCTCGCGGAGCTGTTTAAAAAAACAGCAGACCCTATGAATTTTGCACTACTCATACTCGGCCCACCCTATAGCACCCAGGCAGCGGCCAGCGCCCTGCGCTTTGCCCGCGCCACACTCGCGAGTGGACACGGTATTTATCGGCTATTTTTCTACCACGACGGGGTGCACAATGCCTCGAGCCTGGTCAGTGCCGCACAGGATGAAATAAGCCTTCCCCAGCAGTGGCAAGCACTTATCGAGCAACATAAAATCGACTCCGTGGTGTGTATTGCCGCCGCCACGCGACGCGGAGTACTCAACGAACAAGAGGCGAAGAGACAGGGTAAAACAGGCGGCAACCTCATCGACGGCCACGAATTGTCGGGGCTGGGGCAGCTGGTCGACGCCGCTACCAATGCGGATCGGGTGATTACTTTTGGCTAAGCCGTCCACTGACAAGCCTGCGCAAAAAGAAATCCTACTGGTGTTTCGCCACGCACCCTACGGCAGCGCCCTCGCGAGAGAGGGCCTAGAAGCTGTGTTGGCCTGCGGTGCCATGGGTGCCAAAACCAGCGTGCTCTACATCAATGAGGGTGTCTGGCAACTACTGGAAGCGCAAAACAGTGCGGCCATCGACTGCAAAAATCAGGCGGCCATGGCGAGTGCTTTACCACTTTACGACATTGACGATATTTGGGTGGATGAAGATTCCCTGCGCCAGAGAAACCTCAGCGGCGCAGATATCAATGCCGGAAAAATCATTAGCCGCTCCCGCGTGCAGACTCTACTGGCCTCCAGCAACAAGAGTATTTTGAGTTTTTAATGTTATTACACACGGTGAATAAATCAGCCTTTGACAGCAGCGCCCTCGCCGATTGCCTGCGCGTGGTGGCCACTAGCGATGCCGTGCTACTGATCGAAAATGGCGTTTACGCGGCGCTAAATAGCCCGCAAAGCGGGTTTGAGCACAGTGAGAGCATCGCCCAACTCAGCGCCGATGGCACGCGGTTTTATGTACTTCAGGCAGACTGTGAAGCGCGGGGGCTCGACGACGCCAAGCTGGCAGCTCCCTTTGAAATCATCGACGACGCCGGCTTTGTCGCCCTTGCCGCTGCAGCTAGCGCGATACAGAGCTGGTATTAAATGCGCAAAAGGGTAGTGAAGCGCCGCTCAATGATAAAGGCTCAAGCATGGAAAAGGCGTTGAAACTGGATAGCGACGGCCACCTGCTGCATCTTGCCGACTGGACTGAGCAAGCTGCCATCCAGCTCGCCGCCAGTGAAGACATCGAACTCAGCGACGCCCACTGGGAAATTATTTATCTGCTGAAAGACTTCCATCAGCGCTTCGAGCTATCGCCCCCCATGCGCCCTTTGGTGAAATACATCGCCCAACAACTGGGCAAGGAAAAGGGCCGCAGTATTTATTTAATGCAATTATTTCCGCCCAGCCCTGCACGGGTTGCAAGTAAAGTTGCCGGGCTACCGAGACCAGAAAACTGCTTATAAAAGTGGCTTTTAGCTGCAAATAAAAAATATTTATCTACGCCTGCAGTGCAAGCAGCTCCATCAAAAGCGAGCCCGACGATTTAATGTTTTAAATAACCTTTTTACGACTGAGCTGCGCAATGCGCTTTTCACTATAACCCAGCTCTCGTAAGATCTCGGGGCCACTCGCACCGGGTTCCGGGCCAATGTGAGCCGGTACTTTATCGCTACCCTCTACCCAGAACGGACTATTCACCGCCTGGCCTCGACCATAATTATGGCCCTCGACATCAATCAGCATATCGTTGGCCAACACCTGGGGGTCATCGATAACCTCCTCCATTGTCGCCAGTACGCTGAAGGTTAATTTTTGAGCTTGCAGCCGCTCACGCCATTCAAACAGATCCCTGGTTTTAAAGATCTCGGCCAGAATAGGCGCAAGTAATTTGGCATTGTTGTTACGCTGTTTAATATCGATAAAACGGGGATCGCTGAGCAGATCATCCCGCTCCAGCGCCACCAACAGATTCGGCCAATGTTTGTTCTGGTGCAAAATGACCAGCAGTAACCAGCGCCCATCACGCGTTTGATAATGATTGAGCAAGGCATTAGAGGGCTGGTTCAGACTGGGGCGTTCAACCGCCGCCCCACCGGCCAATAGGCACGATAGCGAACTGGAAGCCGTCCACAAACCATTAGCCAGCAAACTGCTGTGCACCTTGCCACCACGCCCCGTGCGCTCCCTTTTATAGAGCCCGGTCATGATCGCTGCGTACATGGTCATAGCACTGGGGTGGTCACCCATTCCCGGTGATGACATGCACGGCTCGCTGGTGGCGGTGCGCACGGTATCCATTAAACCCGAGCGCGCCCAATAGGCAGTGGCATCAAAACCCGGGGCGCTGGCTTCTGGGCCTTTTTCACCAAAGCCGGTGATTTGCCCATAGATCAAACGTTCGTTTTCAGGGCAGAGATCCTCATAGCGGATTTTTAATCGCGCCAGCACATCGGGAGGGAAGTTAGTGATTAACACATCGGCCTCCTTCACCAGCAATAATAAAATTTCCCGGCCTTCGGGCGATTTCATATCGAGGCCAATGCTGCGCTTATTGCGATTATCCTGCTGCCAGATATAGGCAAAGTCCAGCGGCATAAAGGGCGGGGCTTTATGGGCATAGCGTAGCGGGTCACCCCGCCCCGGCGCCTCAATTTTAATAACGTCCGCACCAAAGTCAGAGAGGATGGCGGCGCTGCCGGGACCAAAAATATAGGTCGCTATCTCCAACACTTTAATGCCTTTCAGCAAGGGGGCTAATTCATCCATTTTGCATACCCTATAAAATCACAGTGAATTTATATCTGTCTTTACACCCTGTATGGCCAGATGGCTGTTGCCTCGAAAATAGCGCCATCGAGCAAGACACTTACTTACCCTGCTTCATTCTTTCTTTTAAATCGGCAAAGGGATTAAACGTCGCGGGGGCAATTTCTGCCTCTTCGCCGCTGCCGTAGCGAATAAAATCAACAAACTTGGTGTGCTCTTCATCGTGACAATAAATGCACAGCAGCTCCCAATTGCTACCGTCAGAGGGGTTGTTGTCATGGTTGTGATCGCGGTGGTGAACCGTTAGCTCACTAAGGTTGGTGCGGGTAAATTCGCGGCTACAGCGACCGCAAATCCACGGATAAAGCTTCAGTGATTTTTCGCGATAACCCTTCTCTCGTTTGGCAATGTAGGTCCGCTGCTCAGCGAGATGTTTATCCAGTTTGCTGGAACTCATTTGATATCCCCCATATTTAGCTTTCTGCTTTGTTCAAAACTTTATTGGCAGGGGCCTCAGAAAACAGTCCGCCGCACACCTGATTGCGTCCCCCGTCCTTCGCCCGGTACAAATATTTATCAGCGGCAGAAATCAAGGCATCCAAAGACAGGTTGCCCTGATCATTTTCAGCCGCGCCAAGACTCACGGTCAAAGCCATATTGTCGAGCTTACTCGGCAAGCTCATGACTGACACTTTCTCACGCAAGCGCTCGGCAATAATTCGAGCCGTTTCACCGGGTGTTTCAGGCAGGAAGATAATAAACTCCTCACCACCCCAACGGGCAAGACAATCACCGGTCCTGATTTCTTCACCCAGGGCATTGGCTATCAAAACCAGAATTTCATCACCCTGAGTGTGGCCGTAGCGGTCATTGATTCTTTTAAAACGATCAATATCCAGCAAAATAACCGACATCGGGCGACTCTTGCGCAGCCCGACATCCCAAACAGGATTGACGATATTGTAAAAAGCACGCCGATTGTTAATTTCTGTCAGGGGGTCAAGATTCGATAATGATTCCGCAATCTGCTTTTCTTCTTGAACAATGCGGAATTTATCGGCCAGCGCCATCGCCAGTAAAATAGCATCGGCCATCGAGCCAAGCTCAACGGCGCGATAGCTCAGCACGCTATAGGGCATAAAACCCCATACCACCATGGCTGTGACACAGGCGCCAGTGACATGGGCAATCGATCCGATGAGGAAGTATTTAGCCGATTGATTACCTTTTAAATATGCTACTGCACCCAGTAGTACCATTAACACGGAAAAAATGAATACAAATGAAAATGACAAGAGTAGCGCCGATATTTGCGCACCCACAGCAACGGAGGCACATTGAGCCAGTAAAAACCCAATACAGATCAAGCGTATTAGACGGTGAAGCTTTGGCAAGTTCTGTTTGGTATTGAGAAATTGAGCGGCAAACAAAAGCCCGGTTACGGCGTAAAGCATCATCAATACGGGATTTGACCATTGCTGCCAAACTAAGGACTCGGGCCAAAGCCACATAAAGCCGTGCCCTGTATAAGCAATATTCGTTGCCAAAAAGGCCGTGACATACACACTGTAAAAAAGGTAGCGGGCATTTTTGAGGCTAAAAAAAAGCATCAGGTTATAGGCCAGCAGCGTAAACATGCCGCCGTATATAAACCCATAACTATAGTTTTCAACGGTCTGCTCCCCGCCTGCTTTATTAATATCTTGCAGATAAATGGGCAACAACATAGGGTCCGGCGATGCAGCGCGAATAAAAACCCGCGTTATTCCCGCTGGGAAGTCATGATCGAAAACAAAGTAGCGACTCTTCGTCGCTCTTTGAGAAAAGGCAAGGCTGTCACCAGCGTGATGGCTTTCGACCTGCCCGCCATGAACAAAGTAGACATCGAGTTCATCCAGCCAGGAATTTTTAATCGACAGGCGTTTCGACAAATCAGTGCCTATGGGATTGGTGAATTCGAAACCAAGCCAAACCGGCCGAGCACCAATACCCAGGTTCAAAGGCAAAGCAGAGGTCGTAAATCCACCGCTGTCATACAGATCTTGGGCCTCGTCTACGCTCAGCGTAGTAGCCATCGGCACCTGATAATAGGCAGACCTTTGAATATCTTGTACCTGCTTATTACTGCTGGGCAGCGAAGCGGCTGTAGCCAGGCCACTCGACAAGAGTAAAAAAAAGGCAACAAGACTTAGCCCCTGCTGTGAAAAGATAAATCGATAATCAGTAACAGTAATTTTTATTATTTTTACCGAAGTACGCCACCCTGGCTGAATCAAATACAAACTCCTTAATGGCGCTTATTAATAGCGCTTAGTAGCTCATCGTATTTCGAGCAACCGAGAGCACTTTAGGTGGCAGGTTCAACGGGCCGTACATCAGCTAACTCCTCATCGGTAAAAAGACGTGTACGAATCATAAAGCGTAAACCGAGGGGAATTTCAAGGGAAAAGCTGGAGCCCCGCCCTTCGACAACATCGACGATGGTATGGCAATTTTTATAGTATTCAAACTGATCTGCATGCATATAAAAACCGCAGCCGTGAATATCGCCCAGGTAGAGATCCCGACCGCCGAGGCGAAACTCACCGGCGAGAAAACACATGGGCGCAGAGCCATCACAACAGCCACCACTTTGGTGAAACATCAGCTCACCATGCTTGTCGCGCAAGCGCTCGATCACCTTGGCCGCTGCCTCAGTCACGCTAACTCGTTCAAGGGGCATGGTGAGCTACCTCTGTGGTGGATGTGGTGAGTTGGTGAATTGACACGTCTTTCATGTACCAATTCATACCAACCGTTTCTCTTAAAAGAAACCCTGCCTATTTTTATCATAGGAAATCAAGATGTTCTTGGTATTGCGGTAGTGATCAAGCGCCATAGCATGGGTCTCACGGCCAATACCGGAGTTTTTATAGCCGCCAAACGAAGCCCCAGCAGGGTAGGTGTGATAGCAGTTGGCAAACACGCGCCCCGCCTCTATACCGCGAGTAAACTTCTGCATCTGGTGTATATCTCTTGTCCAGACACCAGCCGACAGGCCGTATTGGGTGTCATTGGCAATCTCAAGAGCTTCGTCGTCGTCTTTAAAGGTTGTCACACATAACACTGGGCCGAAGATTTCCTCCTGGAAAATTCGCATTTTATTATGCCCTTTAAAAACCGTTGGCTGAATATAATAACCATCGGGGTAAACCTCGTTGTCGTAGCTCTCACCACCGATGAGCAGTTCAGCGCCTTCCTGTTTACCAATATCCAGATAACTCATTATTTTCTGATATTGATCGTTAGAAGATTGAGCGCCCATCATGGTTTCAAGCGAGTAGGGGTCGCCCATCTTGACGGCCGCAACCCGTACCAGACATTTTTCGATGAATTTTTCGTAAATATTTTCGTGGATTAATGCTCGGGTGGGACTGGTACACGCCTGCCCCTGACTCAAAACAAAAAATACAAAGCCTTCAATGGCCTTATCGAGAAATTCGTCATCCTGGTCCATCACGCTTTCCAGGAAAATATTCGGCGCTTTGCCCCCTAGTTCAAGGGATGCGGGAATAATATTGTCGGCAGCGTATTGCAGAATCAGTCGACCCGTTGATGTTTCACCAGTAAATGCGACCTTTTTAATACCCGGATGGGATGCCAGGGGCTTACCACACTCGGCACCAAAGCCTGTCACCACATTCAGCACGCCCGGTGGCAAAATGCCTTCCATCAACTCCAACAACAACAGCATCGACATGGGCGACTGCTCGGCCGTCTTCATGACAATGCAATTACCAGCGGCCAGAGCCGGGGCAATTTTCCAGGAGGCCATGAGCAGGGGGAAGTTCCAGGGGATGATCTGGCCGACCACGCCAAGGGGTTCGTGGACTTCCTGTGAGACCAGGTTCTCGTCAATATCACTGATGGATCCCGCTTCAGCACGAATCACTCCGGCAAAATAGCGAAGTTCACCAGCGGAAATGGGAATATCAGCGCCCATGGTCTCACGCAGGCATTTGCCAATATCGCAAGTTTCGACCAAGGCCAATGCCTCAACATTTTGCTCGATACAATCTGCTAACTTGTTAAGGATGGCACTGCGCTCAACGATCGAGATTTTACCCCAGGCTGGAGCCGCCGCGGTGGCTGCTTCAACGGCAGCGTCGACATCCTTTTCATTAGACTGGGCAATGCGCGCTATAAAGCTCTTATCTATTGGTGAGTGATTATCAAAATAATTGCCATCAATCGGGGCTACCCACTTGCCACCAATGTAATTTTCGTACTGTTCTTTAAACTCGGGCCGTTGATAAGCCATATTGATCTCCCACGTATCTAATTAACAATTTATAGTTTTTACCTGCCAGGTCTTTAGCAAGCGAGCCACTTATGCCATCCCTTGCCAGCATTCTCTTACAAAAGGACGAAGCGTTTAGTGCGAACTCTCAGGTTAAGAGCTGCACCAAACGACACCGATTATGTCTCTAGTCCCGAGTGAGCACAAGAACCCTCTGGCAAGCTCTGCAACAGGCCCGGTGCCCCTACGTCAAGTGCACGATCACCTGCCGCCTGCCCGGCTGATGGCGGTGCTCCCAAATATACACCCCCTGCCAGGTGCCCAGCGCCAACTCACCGTCCAGCACCGGAATCGACACACTGCTCGCGGTCAACGCCGCTTTAATATGCGCCGGCATGTCATCGGAGCCTTCAAGCGTGTGGGTATAGAGCGGATCATTCTCGGGCACCAGACGATTGAGCCAGTTTTCAAGATCTCTGCGCGCGGACGGGTCATAGCTTTCCTGTATCAACAGACTGGCCGAGGTATGTTGAATAAACAGTGTGCACAGCCCCTCATCCACACCCGCCCCCCGCACAACGGCCAAAAGCTCGGCGCTAATATCGAGTAAGCCCTGGCGCTTAACATCGATAGATAGTGTGGCAATCATTTACTCAGGCCCCTCTATTGTTTGCCGCTTAAGCGCTTTAATTAACGCTATAATAAATGTTTTTCTGGAGCCACTGTGACTGATATCGACCCCGCCACCTACGACCAGCAGTTACAGGACAAGGTGGCCACTTTGCAGGCGCGCTTTCTGGGGCTTGAACTACCGCCACTCGACACCTATCCCTCGGCACCACTCAACTATCGCATGCGCGCCGAGTTTAAGGTTTGGCAACAAGAGGGCCGCGCCGACTACGCCATGTACCGCCAGGGCGAGCACAGGCAAGCCTATATCATCGACGCATTCCCCCAGGGTTCCACCACCATCGAAGCCTTAATGCCGCCACTGCTGGCGCAAATCAACCAGTGCGACATTCTCCGCCAGCGCCTGTTTAGCGTGGAGTTTTTGACTACTTTGAGTGGCGAAGCGGTGATCACCCTGCTCTACCATCGCCCCCTCGATGACATTTGGGAAGAGCGCGCCAAAGCGCTCGCCGCCCACATGAAGACAGATATTATCGGTCGCAGTCGCAAGCAAAAGGTGGTGATTGGCCGAGATTATGTGATTGAAAAGTTGCAGGTCGATGGGCGTACCTACACCTATCAGCAAAAAGAAACGGGCTTTACCCAGCCCAATGCCCGCGTCAATGAAAAAATGCTCGACTGGACTCGCCAACACAGCGCTCATTTTGCTGGCGATTTACTAGAACTCTATTGCGGCAACGGCAATTTTACTGCGGTGCTGGCGCAGAATTTTAAGCGTGTATTGGCCACAGAGATTGCCAAAATCTCCGTCAACTCCGCGACTTATAATTTTGCTGCCAATAAGATTGAAAACATTGAGGTTGTGCGCCTCTCCAGTGAAGAGATTACGCAGGCACTCAACGAGGTCAGACCCTTTCGCCGCCTGCGCCATATTGATTTAAAAAGCTACGAATTCTCAACTGTTTTTGTCGATCCACCCAGAGCCGGGCTCGATGACGACACGCTCGAATTGCTGCGCCGTTTTGACAATATTATTTATATTTCCTGCAATCCCGAAACCCTGCACGCCAATCTGCTCGCACTGGATAGTAGCCATAGCATTGAACACTTTGCCGCCTTCGACCAGTTCCCCTACACCCCTCACCTCGAAGCGGGTGCGGTGTTAAAAAAACGCGCATCCAGCAAAGCCGATCAAGCCGAGTAGTAAAGACCGGAAGCTTCACCAGCCGGCTTTGGCACACCCTCGTCGAGCAGCTTTTTAGCAGCATCGAGAACGAAGTCTCCGAAGGCTTTTTCAGTCTCAAGCCGCTCCCGATCAAAGGCTTTGCGCTGCTCGCGGGACAGGGATTTCCAGGCGTCGAGAATAGGAATATGTGCGGTGGCGTCGGCGACCTGAAAAAACACACTGTAAGCCTCGGACTCCCGCGCATCCGGGTTAATCTGTGTCAACAGCCAGGAGATGCGTAGGCAAGCTTCCGTGACGCTCAACTCCTCTGCAACCAGAGCCCGCGCCAAAATGGTGATGCTTTTACTCGTCTCTGCCGTTTTATCCTTGAGCTGCTGCTCAAAGGCCAGTTTTGCCTTTTCACGCTCGACATCAACGCGCTGCAATTTTCGATGCAGATGCAGCGCATAACTGGCCAAAGCCACGACAATAACAACTGCCATTACGATTAAAAAAACCACAAACACCTCAGTAAAAAAATAAAAAATATAGGCCTGACAAAGCCCGTTTACGCCAGGCCCGCAGTCCTTAAAAAGATCAAGCCACAGACCACGATCACAAAGGAAAACAGACCACCCAGCAAAACAATATTGGCCGCCATCTTTGCATTGCCGCCAAACACCTGGGCAAAAACCACGCTAATGGTGGAGGTCGGTGAAGACAGAACCAAAAACACAATGCCCAACTCCATGCCCCGCAAGCCGCAATACCAGGCAATGGGCACACCCAGCGCAGGCATTAGCAAGCATTTATACAGTGCCGCGCCCCAACCGGCGAGACTGGGGCTGCGCAACTGGGCGAAGTCCAGCGAGGCACCGACATTAATTAACACCAGCGGTACCGTCAACTGCCCTAAAAGTCGACCACTATTAGCCAGCGCCTCCGGCAATTTGAACTCAATGGCACCGGCTATCGTACCCAGCACGACACTAATAATAATGGGGTTTTTGGCAATATCGGAGAGATAATTTTTTGCGGAACTACCCTCTTGGTGATCCGCATTTTGCGCGTAAAACTTGAGCACGCTAATGGAATAAATATTATTAAAAATAATATAAATGCCCATCGGCAGCGAGGCCAGAGCCACACCTTCAACACCATAGACATTGTAGGCCATGGCGAGACCTGAAATCAGTAAATTGCCACGGGTAGCACCCTGGATAAAAACGCCTCTATCCGCGCGTTGCGAAACAATCAGTCGCGACAAAGCCCAGGCCAGCAAAGACATGAAGACCAACAGGGCCACACTTACATAAAGAAAACGCGGCGCCTGGGTAATACTTAATTCAGCACTCGACAGGGATAAAAAAAGCATGGTCGGCGCGGCAAAATTAAACACAATGCGCGAGCCATCCCGCAGAAAATCCTCACTCAGCCAGCCCATGCGGCGCAGTAATACACCCAACGCGGTGAGCAGATAGACCGGTAGAATTGCGGTGAAAACAAAACCGATAACCTCAAGATGCTGCACTACTGAGCACCTCTAGTCCTTGCGCTTGCCGCCTATCACTCACCGTTTCAGGTCGCTATCGTCAGTCGGCTCGGGGAGCACTGTTTGCTCGGCCAGTTGAGCGTCATCTGCCAATTTAACCGGCATCTCACGGCGGGTTCTCGCACCCAGAGTTTTCAGTCCCTCTACGCGCTTAAGCAGATTACCCCGACCCGAAATCAAACGCTTGCGTGTGCTAGTCCATGCCTCCTGACTCTTATCTAGATGCCTGCCGATATCCTCCAAGCCCTCCGCCAGCAACACGAACTGGTCGTAGAGGCCACCGGCCTGAGCGGCAATTTTTTCTGCATTTAAATTTTGATCGGCATAACGCCAAATATTGTGAATAGTGCGCAAGGTGGCCAGCAGTGTACTGGGGCTGACAAGAATAATGCCCTTGTCGTAGGCGTCGCTAAACAACTGGTGATCGTGTTCAATCGCCAACATAAAGGCCGCTTCGACGGGTATAAAAATCAGCACGAAGTCGAGGCTATTGATGCCCTCCAACTGCTCGTAGGCCTTGCGATTAAGTCCCGTGACATGGGCGCGCAAAGAGGCGATGTGTGCTTTGAGGCTGCGCCCACGCTGTTGCTCATCATCACTGCGACAAAAACATTCGTAATCTTTGAGCGAGACTTTGGCATCGATAACAATATCGCGCTGATCGGGTAAGTGTAGAATCACATCCGGGTTGCGTCGCCGACCCTGTTCATCTTGCAGGGCCACCTGAGTTTGGTACTCCCTGCCCTTGCGCAGGCCCGACTCTTCGAGCAAGCGCTCAAGGATCAGCTCACCCCAGTTACCCTGAAATTTATTATCGCCCTTCAGGGCATTGGCCAGCTTTATTGCATCCTGACCAATCTGCTGTGTCTGGTTTTGCAGCTCGCCAATTTTACCCTCCAGACGATTGCGCTGAGCACTCTCCTTGTCGTAAACGTCTTCAACCTTCTTGCGAAAATCGGCCAGCTCTTTACGCAGGGGCGCGACAGTCGTATCTAAAGTTTCTCTGCTGCTGCGTGAAAACGATGCCTGTTTATTATCAAAAATTCGATTCGCCAGATTTTCAAACTCCTTAGCCATAGTGCTGCGTGTGTGCTCAAGCAAGGCAATTTGCTCCTGAGCCCGCAGCGTTGCAGATTCTAGCTGTACTGCGAGGGCGCTATTATTCCCACTTAAGGCAAGGTTCTGCTGCCGCAAATCAGACACCTCAAGCTCTAAACTTGCCTCGCTTTTCTCAAGGTGTTGCTTGTCGCGAACCAAAGTAGCGATCTCGACTTGCACAGAGGCGTCGCGACGGCTTAATCGCCAATAAAACACCAGAGCAGCCAGAATCCCGCCAGCAAGAGCGGCAAGAAAAATCCATAGCAAGGGGAAAGAGGGCGGGAGTGAAGTCATATTGAGGATTTTAACAGTTCAGCTCCCGCCAATGGGGTAAAATACGTACTGACTTGGGAGCCTCTTGATTAAGTCTGGACGAAGCAGGCTGTGCTTTAGGGTGTTCAGATTCAAGGCGCAAACCGCACGTAATAGCGAGCTATTGCGAAGGGTTGCAACGCAGAAGCTGAATATTCTAACGTGCGGTATGCAAGTTCATGGCTTGATCAAGAGACTCCCTTGCTAGCCGGCCCCACATCAACGCCACACACCAACGCAACCCTGTACGAGGCAGCTCACTCCATTGACAAACACGGCATCTGCTAAAATTCTGGTCTTCGATTCCGGTGTTGGCGGCCTGAGTATTCTTCAAGCGCTGCAACAAGCACTACCGGGCTGCGAATATACCTACGCCTCCGACAATCAAGCCTTCCCCTATGGCACCAAAAATGCTGACTTTTTAATTCAGCGCGTCCACACCGTGTTGCAGGCACTGATCGAAAAAACCCGGCCAGACCTAATCGTCGTCGCCTGCAATACGGCCAGTACGCTGGTATTGCCACATATTCGCCAACATTTCTCCATTCCCATAGTGGGTGTAGTTCCCGCTATCAAGCCTGCAGCCCTGCTATCAAAAACGGGCATCATCGGCTTGCTCGCCACCCCGGGAACCGTGGCCAGACCCTACACAAAGAACTTAGTACAAGAATTCGCCAACGACTGCGAGGTGGTCAGCGTCGGCAGCGCTGAGCTCGTGACATTGGCCGAGCAATCACTACGGGGCACGCCACCGCCGCTAGAGACATTGAGCGGGATTTTAAAACCCTTGTTTGATAAACATCAGCTCGACACCATCGTCCTTGCCTGCACGCATTTCCCTTTAATTAAAGATCAGTTAATAAAGGCAGCACCGCGCCCTGTTAATTGGGTTGATTCTGGAGAGGCTATCGCACGCAGAGTTAGCACCCTGCTTACAAACAGTGCTTCTATAAAACCCCCGCAGTACAGCACGCTACACACAGCAATATTCACCATGGCCAGCAACGATATCGACTTACTTGGGGATGCCCTGAATAAATTTGACCTGGACCGTATTGATTATATACAGCTCTAGTGGGGCGCTAACCCGGGCTTTTAAAACTGGCTATATTTTTAATATAAGGCTGGTAGCGCAGAATAAAATCAGGCAGGGAATCAAGATAAGCGGTAGCCTGATTGAGCGTAGTAAAACCACCTAGTGTGACCGCGAGAAAAGCTTTTCCATCAACGCTAACAGGGTGAATATAGAGTTCATCCAGACCTATATCCCGGGCAATATTTTCGAAGAAAATCTCAAGAAACTCATCATCACCAATATTGGCGGATAGAATCTGGATGGTATAAACCACGCCACTGGAAGATTGCATCCACTGCTGTGTTTTCTCAATCAATGTCTCTAGTGTCACCACAGTATCAGCTGGCGCTGACAGTATATTCATTTCAGTGCTTGCTGTAGTGGCGCTTGTAGTGGGGATTACCGTGGCTGTCGAAAAATGCTGATACTGTTTTACAGCCACAACATCAGCGATTAAAACCCGATCTTCCAACACCAACGAGGCCGAATCTTTTGCCTGCGACTCATGTAGAGTTAGGCTAAGTGGCAATGTATTATAAAACACCACACCAGATATCAGCAGAGCCAGGAACAAGGCGATAAGCCCCATTGATTTTCTTGTTACACGGCTTTGAGCTTGCCCAGAATCTTTTGCCGCCAGACGCACATGCGAAGCCTTAACAATTTTTGATTGCGCAGAAAAAGCGGCCAGCAAAGACTTATCGGCCAGTATCGTCAGTTTCCTGGGCAGACCCGTTGACACACGAGTCAGTCGTTTTAAGGCCGATCCAGTAAAAATAGCTGAGCCATTGTAGCCCGCTTTATGCAGACGAAATGACAGGTATTCTGCCACTTCATTGCGGCTAAAGGGCTTTAAATAAAAACTGTGAATAATGCGCTCTTTAATTTGTCGAACAGAGGTATGGGCAAGGTGGTCATCGAGTTCTGGCTGACCAAACAACACCAGTTGCAATAATTTATCGGTTTCGGTTTCGAAATTGCTCAGCAGGCGCAGCTCCTCTAATGTTTCCAGAGGCATGCACTGGGCTTCATCAATAAAAACCACCACTCTTTGATTGTCTGCATGCATGGCCAGAAGTTTGGATTGCACCAAATGCAGGGCGTGGTTTTTACTGCACTGACTGTCAATCTCCAGGCCCAAATCCTGAGCAATGGCAAAAACCAGATCACAGGCTTGAAGGCTGGGATTGAGCAAAAAGACCACCGTCGTGTTATCCGGCAACTGCTTTGCCAACATGCGTGAGAGCATAGTTTTGCCACTACCAACCTCACCCACCACTTTGATCAGCCCGTCACCGTGAACAATCCCGTAGGCAATGGCAGTGATCAAGGCCCCGCGCTCACCGCCCGAATAAAAGAAAGTGGTGTCCGGTGTTATGCGAAAAGGCGGGGCCGTAAAACCGAAAAATTGACTGTACATAGGCGGTAATAATAACGACGGTGAGTCAGTGTACAGGATTTAATACTGACAGCACTTGACGGTGATGGCGGAAACAGCCCGTCAAAAAGCGGCTTAGAATCTGGATAACTCGCTGCGCTGACGAACCAACTGCACTGGATAATTAGCTCACTGCTATGCGCTCAAAGCAGTGACAAAGATGGTCGAGCAAGTCGATGATATTGTCAAATGTCTGCCCACCAATAATCTGGTAGCGCGTGGTACTCGGC
This sequence comes from Gammaproteobacteria bacterium, assembly GCA_018069465.1. Taxonomy (GTDB): domain Bacteria; phylum Pseudomonadota; class Gammaproteobacteria; order Pseudomonadales; family Porticoccaceae; genus Reddybacter. Next base: position 60,782 of record JAGPUW010000007.1, read on the forward strand.
TCGACAGATTTAAGCACGGTGATTTCGACACGTATAAGCGCAGCATCATTTTCAAGCTTCATTGGCAAACTGAGGCCGCCATTTTTACCGACCACCAGAGAGTCAGCGGGCAAAACCACCCGCCCAGAATCATCGACAATAGACAGGCCCATTTGCCCCAAACGCTGAGCTAGAGCACTCACGGCATCGACCATGCGCTGATTTTGTACTTGAAATTGCGCACCATCATTACCAGAGCGCTGGTGCATAAACTGCTCGGCCATCTCTTCACCAAGCCGCTTTACCTCAACAGAAGACAATGACTCCCCGGTGAGAAAGCCGTCGAACTGCGCATCGGTATCAATAAATAGAAAACCGTAGCGCTGCTCATCTTCATTTTTACCCGCATAGCAGACCACGGCGCAACCGGTTGTGGTGCGTCGACCTGAAGTCAGCTCAAAGTCAACTTTCTGCAAAGCTTCAAGTTTTAAAACGGGAGAAACCAGGGCCATGCCATTGGCGCTGAGATCAATCAAAGTGAGATCAGAGCGCCAGGGAGAGAACCCAATGCTGCGACGCCGTATCTTAACCGTGGTACTCAAGGCGGGAATACGGCGCTCCAGACGATGCTCAGCTGTTGAAATATTAGTCAACACACCACCCTAATAAAGGTAAATACTGAACAAGGTTCTATCACGAACATATTGGCCTTTAACAGCAATCATTAGAGCGCGATGAAGACATCATGAGAGGAATCCGCATTGTAAGTAGTACCACTACCACCATAGCGAGCAATGCTACCCGTGCTTGCGTCACCATCGTCAAACTCATTGTCGTAGCGCTGGGCGACATCGCCGGGGATGCCCTTGGTCAATATTTTAATTTGAGTTTTGCCATTCGCCCAATTTCCCGTGCCAATAGAGCTCACCAGGCCACCGTAGGTATGTGTTGGAGAGGCAGTTGCATCCACATCTCCGGGGTCTCCAGAAATAATGCCCGCATAGCGCAAATGGGACCAGACTTTACAGACCTCTTCTCCTGAAATATCGCAAAAACCGCCCTCAATCAGGCCATCACCATCTCCTGCGGTTGCCGCTGCATCGAGAGCTGACACATTCAAGAGATCACCGGGCAAACCTCGATAGGTATCCTGAAAGGTGTAAACGGCGGCACGATAGCTTTCGATTTGCTTCACAAAGCTTTTATACTTTGCATTTTCAATCAAGACCTGGCCCTTGAGTACCCCACCAAGGATCAAGCCAATAATGACTAGTACAATAGCTATTTCAACTAGCGTAAAACCTGATTGCCTGCTGGAATTGGATAAAGCTTTAATATTTTTATGTTTCATAACTACACCTATTTAAAAAACCCAACGCTCCCTCCCCAGGTACTTATCACTCCGTGATATTTATCATTGAAAATAGAGCACAACTTAAGGGTTAGGAGTATACGAATAGCCCAGTAATACACCAGTCAGTCACCACAGGACTGTGAATACCCTCACTATAAAAATATTAACCATCATAAATTAGAGAAGGGAGTGGTTTGAGGTCTAGTTATTACCGTTGTTGCCGTTGTTACCGTTGTTACCGTTGTTACCGTTGTTGCCGTTGTTGCCGTTGTTGCCGACAATTAAGCCTGCACTGAGCATCTTGCTTTTCAATATATTCGGCACCACCCAAACCACAAGATCGTCAAAAGTTGGGGCAGCACTATTCGAGTACACCCGGTCAACTAAGACGCCATCAGCGTCACTGTTTTCCGCCTCATCGTTGCTGCTGCTTGTCGCCCAGTTCTTGCCGTGGGAGACAATAATCGCAGGAATTGTACTGGCCACTAAATTGCCACCAGCGCCATCGAGCACAGTGATATCAGCTAGCGAACATAATGAAAAAGACAGCCCCGCTGTTGGCGATGCCGCACAGCCCGTGCCGTCAGTGGTGTCTGCAAAGTTGGCGCTAACGCGATAGGTAAAAGGACGGCCCCAGGCATCGTCTTTACCCAAACCCAAATCAACCCATGGGAATTGCCCCGTTACATTGCTACAGCTTGTCGATATATCCATCTGGCCATCGCCATCAGTATCTGGGCAGGGCAAGCGGCCATTGACGAGGGCATAACCGAGTACTGCCTCTTGCATATCGATCAATAACCGTCGGGTCTCATCTCTATCCTGTTTTTCCATTTGCACCGATAATGGCACCAGGGCACCACCGAGTAACAGGCCGATAACAACGAGGACAATCGCCATCTCGAGCAGGGAAAAGCCACGTTGGCGAAGGTGGGGGTGCTGCTCAACACGATTACACGATAGGCGGCACCAAGGTTTAGTACTGAACATAGTCCACTCTATAGCTCGCTGGTTAATATTGTCATTAGGGTATCGTTGAAGTTGAGCGCGCCACTAATGATGATGGGTGAGGTAACAAAACCGGGGGCAGTCGCGTTATCAATGCCCACTACGGCATCAAGGTAGTTAGCCGCCTGGTTTTTGTCACTCGACAAAGCAGAGCTACCACACTCGGTGGCGAGACCAGGCGAGAGCCCTCTCGCCTGTCCAGCCACGATTTCACCAGGCGCAAAAAGCACAGCAACAATTTGCTGGCTAATCACGCCTTCGCTATTACTTAATACAAAGTCCCCAGCCGGTGGCGCACTGATTGTCGGTATGTCGCTCGCACCCAACTTATAAGAAGAAGAAATAAAATAACGCAGACAAACCCCACTGGCATCTCTCAATGGTGCGAGCCCCAAACTCTGCCATGGCAGCCAACCCTCTGCACTTGCCGTCCCGCAGGGCGTTTCTTCGAGCCCATCCCCATCCTGATCGGGACAGGGTAAGTAGCGGTAATTTAAGCCGCTATCAACACTGAGATCTGGGTCAGAAAGCCGAGCATAGGCAATGACGGCGTTTTTCGCCTCTGCCAATACAGCCTTATTATGAAAGGGCCTATCAAGTTGGTGCCCCAGGGGACTCAAGCCCGAGAGTAAAAATGCGGATACCGATAAAACCAGCAGCATCATAAAAGCCAGCAATGCCGCTCCACTCTGCAGAGTGTGCGGATGGGGCCTCACATAATGATTTATGGGCCGCTGACTCTTCATTCATTCGCCCTTTGGAGGCGCGGCTAGCAGGGGGCGATCTGGCATGTCTGATGAGGCCTGCCCCACGTCTTGTATGGCAGACCCTTGAGGAACATTATCGTAATGATTGATCAATTCACCGTTATCCAAATTAAGCACCTGACCGGGTTTAATCTGTACCACGCGCTTTGAAACAGGCAGTAATACGGCGATGCCGCGTGAATTCATTTCACCGGCTGTATCCGCTACTGATCGTCCACCCACTCGTGTCTGTAAGTGACCATTGATCCAAACACTGTTTGGGCCCTGGCGCCGAGTCACCATGCCGTCGAGGGCAAGGGAGGTTTTTTTGAGCTCTTGCCTGCCGTGATACTCGCGGGCCTGGATGGGTTCAACGGTGTCACGCATATCATCGAGGAGGGCACGCTGCTGGGCAGTAGTAAACACTGTTCCAAAAGCAGTACTGTATGGCGACAAGCAAAGTAGAATAAGGGCAAGTGCCACATAACCTGGAATTGCCGACAGTTTCAGTATCATATTTTATCCCTCTGCGGCAGAGCGGGTGCCGCAACAGAGCCGCTGGTGTACCAGGAAACATCACAGGAGGCCTTGAAATTATTGCGGCTTGATTTTTCAGCAACATCATTTATTCGTGCAAGCTGACAGTGTTCGAGCACAAATAGCCCTGAATTCAGAGATTTCAAACCGGCGACTAAATCAAGCAAATCGCCTTCATGAAGTAAACTACTCTGAAAAGTGAAGAGCGACTGTTGCAGCGATATACCATAAGGCGTCGCAAAACGTTCTTCGCCGACTGCTTGTTGAGCGCTTATTTTGTAGTGTAAATCACTGATTTCCAAGGCTGATGATGTGACTTCCAACTGCTCTATCCATGTAAGGCGGTGTTCAGCATTAAAAAAACCACGCTTTACCAGAGCAGCATAATCGGCTCTGTAAGTATTCAATAATTCGATGTCTTGCAAGATTCGACTATTCTCAGCTCGTGTCGAATTCATTCGCTTTTCAAGGCCGCGCTTATCGTCAAACTGGCTTTGCTGAAAAAGATAGCTACCACCAACAAGTACTATGCCAAGGCCAAAAATAACTAAAAAAAGCATGGCCTGTTTTTTTATCAGTGCAAAATCTATAGCCCCCACTACAGCACCTCCTGACGCAATATCACTTCAAGTGTAAAACTCGGCGTTCGGGCATCCGTCAGCGCACGACTGCTCTTCCGTGAGGGGTCAAGATCCAGGGGCAGGCTTGTGGCGATAACACTCTGCACATTGTTTTGCGCCTCTAATCGCGCCATCAGCTGCTCTATACGATCAATGGAACGGCGGAAGTTACCGTCAAAATTCCGCACTTCTCCCGCTAGCTTAAGCACTGTTTTTACACTGGCGTCTTCTCTCTGAGGAGGTGAACCCATAGCATCTGCCATACCACCCTGCACATCATCTGTCTGCACCTGCCATTCAAGCCCTGTTAACAGCAGGTCATTAAAGCTAGAAAAACTGCTGCCTATGGTAGTAAAAACGTAATCTGGCAGGGCGCTCTGCGCCAATATCCGTTGCGACAGTAAAACAACTTGCTGCATTTCATCGGGTGCAGGCCCCTGGTATTGAAAAGCGTCCCGCTGAGCCTGTAGCTCAAAGTCGAGTTGTTGTGACTTGACGACCAAAGCCCTGGCCTCACTGGCAAGATCGAGCCCCTGCTTGATATTCATTGCCGTGAAACTGATGGCCAATACCGCCACCACAAAACAAGCAAGGTTCAATAACTGTTTTATTTTTTGGTGTTTATTAAAATAGCTCAATCTCTCAGGTTGATAGTGGGCTTTTCGCCGGCCTTTCCTGGCTAGTAGAAAGGCACTTAAGGTGGTGTAATTAGGCTCATCCACTTTACTTTTAAAGGCGTGATACTGCGCTAACTCTGTTGTATCGGCATAAATATAATCACAGTTCGATGCCGCTGGCTCCGTTCTTAACAAGCCAGTGACTGCAGCGGGTAAAACTAACAATACCTGCATCCGGGTATCGGCTACCAGGGCTCGTCGATTGTTTAGGTACTGCCAGGTGCGCTCTATTTCCTTGCGTAAGCCCTCTGCTAATTCTGCTACGCCCTTCTCTTCGGCAGCAATAGAGGTAGTACGGCTAAAATAGACTTTTTCATTATCGACAAATGTCTGGCGAAAGGTATAGCGTCCGGTGACGGCATCAAACTCCTCACCACTCACTATTAATAGTTTTTCACTGTGCTCAATCGCTTGAACTAACTCTGCGGCGAATTGGGGTAATGAATAAACACCACGTATTTCGATATGCCTATCGGCCAGCACATCGATCACCGGGGCAATAGCAGAAGCATCATCAACACCCGATATAAAATACACATCGTCGCGCCGACCTGTCGGCAATCGCCGAGCATGCTCAGCGAAGGCGTAGCCATGAACTGGAAAGTACTTGGCTACCTTCCTGCTCAACAGGAGTTTTCGATCCCGCCCCCGCACATGGGGAAGATGCTCTTCATAATAATTTTCACTCGATAAATCGAGTAATAAGTAAGCGTTGTTAGTTTTAAAAGGCTTTAGCCAGCTTGAAAAATGGCTGAGAACATCGACTTCTTGCAAGTCGAAAACCACGTCCGTTGTAATAGCGCCGGCGCCATAGCGATAAACCTTTATCTGGCTATCACTGAGGTAAAAAATCGTATCGACTTTCATTACAGCTGAATGGTACTGATAATGTCGTAAATTGGCCCCAGTACCGAGAGCATTATCCAGCCCAGCAGCACCCCCATGATGACAGTCATCACCGGCTCTATCATTGCTTGTATCTTTTCAATCAACTCACTCACATCGCGATGATAAAATTCGCTAATACGCCCTAGTGATGCAGCCAGGGCTCCAGTTTGCTCCCCAACATGGAGCATTCTCAAAACCAAAGGAGGGAACAACTTTGCCGACGAAAATGCCTGATAAATACTATCGCCGCTGGAAATTTTTTCTCGGATAACCGCTAACTCCTGTTTGATATAGATATTTGACGAGATGTTGGCACTGATTTTTAGACATTCCAGCACACTGATGCCCGCATCGTAGAGCAGGGCAAAATTCTTACTAAAGCGCGCTAGCTCCAGTTTGCTGATGGCCTCACCAAACAAGGGGATTTCAAGCTTATTCCTGTCAAACCAGTATTTAGCCTTTTGGCTACGCTTAAGAGTTTGGCTGGCAACGATAAAAATAAATACTGGGGCACTAATAATCAGCCACCAATAATTAACAAAGAAATTAGATAACCCGACCAGCGCCCGGGTCATTAGTGGAACCTCTTGATTCATCGACATGATGAAATTCACTAATTGTGGCACCAGATAAATCATCAGAAAGAAAACCACAGCCAGGATGATGGTACCGACGAACAAGGGGTAGGAAATCAATTTTCGCGTTTTCCTGACGATATCATCCTGCCAGGTGAGGATGTCCCTTAATTCGGCAAAAACCTGGGCCATGTTGCCCGTTTTCTCGCCCGCCAGTACTAAGTTAATCATCAACTCAGTAAAGATCTCAGCGTGCTCCTGCATGGCTCCGGACAAGGTCTTACCCGATGAAATATCATCCGCCAGTGCCGTTAAAATCTTGCGCATTACTGGCGAGGTTTCGCTATCGCGCATCTCACTCAATGAGTCGAGAATGGAGATACCCGCAGCCGCCATTTGCTCGAGGTACATAAATAGTACGATCAGGTTGCGCCGTTCGACTTTAGCCTGAGGCAATAGAGTAAAAGCCTGCTTATTAAGCTTGCCATCGACTAAATGAAGACCCTGCCTGTCGAGCTGAGAAGCAAGTTCCTCCAGACCACTGGCCTGCTGATAGCCACGTGTTTTTTTGCCGCTGTCATCGATTGCGCGATAAGTGTATTCTGGCATCGCCTACATACCTAGCCGCGCACTAAAATCGATGACCCTCGACACTTCATCTATCGTAGTATCGCCACTTCTCACACGGGTAATGGCGTCGTCAACCAAACGCAAATAACCTTTTGAGGTTGCCAGTGCGCTGAGTTCGCGCATCGGTGCTTGCTGGGCAACGAGCTCATCCAGATCCTCGTCCATTTTTAAGATCTCGAGCAATGCCATGCGACCTTTATATCCCCGCTGCTCACATTTATCACAGCCCTCAGCTCGATAAATAATATCGGGGGCACCGGCCTCGGTATTGAGTAATTGAATTTCCAAATCGGTCGGCGTATCTTCTCGACGGCAATGGTGACATAACTTTCTTACCAGGCGCTGGCCAACAAGGCCGATAATGTTTCCGGCCATCATTGATGGCTCAACGCCGATATCCCGCAAACGCAGGAAGGCACCCAGAGCGGAGTTGGTGTGCAAAGTCGAAAACACTTGATGGCCTGTCATAGCTGCACGAAAACCCATATTTGCAGTATCGGCATCGCGCATCTCGCCGACCAAAATAATATCCGGGTCCTGGCGCATCAAGGATCGAATACCCCCGGCAAAATCCATTTTAACGGCGCTGTTTAATGACGATTGTCTAATCATTGGCATCGGATATTCGACCGGATCTTCCAGGGTCATAATATTAACCGACTCATCATTGAGATAATTTAACAGGGAGTAGAGGGTCGTGGTCTTACCGCTGCCCGTCGGCCCTGTAACCAAAATAATACCCTCGGGCCGGGCCATCATCAGCTTTAATAAATTGCGCTGGTAATCACTAATATCCAGTTCATCCAGAGGCACAATGGCCTTACTTCTATCTAAAATACGCAGCACCACATTTTCGCCGTGCAGTGTCGGCTGCGAGGCGACGCGAAAATCGATGGGATGGCCCGTGATTTTCAATGACATATGGCCGTCCTGGGGCGCCCTTACTTCTGCGATATTCATACCAGCAAGTACTTTTAAACGCACCACGATGGCTGGCCAGTACTTTCTGTGCAAACTCCTCACCTGCCGCAGCACACCGTCAATACGATAGCGGACGCGGAGAAAGCCCTCCTCCGGTTCAAAATGAATGTCCGAGGCGTCCTTTTTTACCGCATCAGTCAAGAAGGCATCCACTAGCCTCACCGTTGGGTGGCTGAATTCTTTACCCTCAAATTCATTGGCACGGATATCAAATTCACCCGTCTCAATCTCATGCAAAATGCCATCGATAGATAATTCGAAACCATAAAACTGGTCGATTGCCAGCATCACTTCCTGTTCGCTGGCGAGTAGGGGCTCTACATTGACGCCCTCTGGCAAGGCCGCAGAAATGCGATCGATAGTGAGGATGTCGAACGTATCGGGCATTGCCAATAGCAATTTCTGCTGGTCGGCAAGATAACTCACCGGCATGACTTTGAGCTTCACCGCCAGGGACTTGCTGATTAGTGCTATAGCATCAGAGTCGGGGACAACCTCTCGCAAATTAACGCTGTCCTGGCCCAGGTGTTCGCCAAGAGCCTCTTTGAGTACCGATTCGGTAAGAAAGCCCAGACGAACCAGCACTCCACCCAGACGCTCTCCCGAGCGCTTTTGCTCAAGCACGGCAATGGACAACTGGTCGGCGCTAATGACGCCACTATCAATTAGCTGGTCGCCAATCCTTTTTCGTGCCGGTGCAGGAGCGTTCATTATTTCGCACCCTGGAGGACAGTAATTCGAGCCACTATAAGCGCTCTGTCAAAGCGAGCCCCACCAGTTTTTCCATGCGCTAAAGCTTGCTGATAATAGTCAACTGCCAGCTTTGGTTTAGCCATTTTATCCAGGCAAACTGCCAAGTTATAAGCGTAGTCTGCATTGTCTGCGTCGCGGCTAAAAGCCTCAAAATAGGCACTTTGTGCAGCAGACCACTCACCACGTTTGACAAAATAATCACCCAGGTTTGCATGTAGAAAAGCCTGTTCAGGGTTTTCATTTAACAGGTGTTTTAAGCCACTGCCAACGCTGAGAGAAGGGCTGCTTGCTAGATTTAGCAAACCCGCTCTAGCACTAATATTTTGTGGTGCCAAAGTCAGTACTTGCTGATAAAACAATCGAGCCTGCTGGCTTTGTCCTTTAATTGCCGATAGATTGGCCATTCCCAACAAGGCTTTAATATTATCAGAGGACGCCTTTAGTACAGAACCATAGCTTGATTGTGCTATTTTCAACTGACCTTTGGCCAAAGCTTTTTCTGCAAGTACCAGGTTTTCATTCTGTCTGGCGGGTATGCGTCGTTTGCGAATACTAATCACTGAACCCGATTCTGTCGGTATCTCTTGAGTTGCTTGATTGACGACGATTTCACCAAACTGAGCTTCATCAGATTGAATTTCACTATATTGGCCAGTAGCAGACTTAATTGCAGCCTCTGCATCAGTCTTATTTTTTGACCGATTAATGACTGTGTGCGCTACCTTAATGGCTTGAGTACTGTCTGTCGGGCTCGCAACAATATCGCCGGTTACCGGTACGTCTCCGACAACAAGCGATTGATCGCTTGAGACTTGTTGATTGCCACTGCCGCCGGTGGCCGTTTCACTACTACTTATTTCATCGCTAATTGTTTCAGAAACTGTTTCAGCAGGTAATGCCTGAAGAGGCTTAAAATTTCCGGCCAGGTGTTTCTTGCCGCTCTGATTTAAATCCGGGGAAAAACTTTCCCCAATAAAAAACATATAACCAACAAAAACCAGTAGTAACAGGCAAACAAATGAGAGGGCGGCGACAAGTGGGCGCTTGCTTGTTAATCGACGGCGGTTGCGAAAGACGGCACTCGCCGCATAGGGGGAGTTACCAGTTTCTGAACGCTGCGAAGCTTGCTCATCAGGGCTTGCAACTGCTGCTTCCAGTGACATTGTCTCCGCCCTTATTTGCTCAAGGGGCTCAACGGTAGTTTTATCTTCAGAATCCAGCTCAAGCTCTAACTCAAATTCAGTTTCAGTTTCAGTTTCAGTTTCAGTTTCAGTTTCAGGAGAATCCAGCCGAGGCTCAGGCTCAGTTTGATTTTCAGCACTCGCATCCTTACGTTGCTTTTGCGCTTCTTTTAATGCATCCAGTAACAAGCTCACAGTTGCTACTCCGCAAAATCCGCTGAAATTGTTTGCGGTAAAAGAGTCCTGTAGGGGGCTAATTCGTCCGCGCTGAGACTTGCCTGTTTAATAATGACCGGGCGAATAAAAATAATTAACTCTGATTTACTGTAATCCTTACTCTTGTAACTAAACAGGCTGCCAATGTAGGGCAACTTTGACAAGCCAGGAATACCAGAGGAGTTATCGCCGTGAATATCTTGCATTAATCCGCCAATAATAGCGGTATCACCACCACTGATTTTCATCATTGACTCCATCTCCCGCACCGATATTTCAGGGATAAGGCTTTCAACATCGGAGTCAATCAAGGCAGGGTTCGGGTCCTCGACGAAGCGTGAAACCCGCGAGATGGTCGGCCGCACATTCAATATAACCTCATCAACCTTTGACACATGGGGTGTGACACTCATCACCAGGCCCACCGGCACAGTGTGGATATCCGAGGTAAAGGTTCGGTTAATAAAGTTTTCCTGAACATCTTCTTCAACATTAATGGAGAAATATACGATGTTATCGACCACTTTCAGCAAGGCGGTCTGATTGTTTAGTACCATTAATTTAGGTGACGACAGCACTTTGGCGCTGCCGTACTCACTCAGCAGTTTAACGGTGGCGCTAATATCGTGTTTTCCTGTATCCGTATAGGTCAAGGTTGAAACGGGTGGCGCGCCAAGGTTGGCACCAATTAACTCCTGGGCAAAACTGACGCCACCGGCACCACTTTGCACCAGCCGGGACCAATCAACACCCGCCTGGTAGCTATCATTTAAGTTAACTTCAACAATACTCGCTTCGATCAATACCTGGCGCTTGGCGCCATCCAAAACACGATCGAGAAATATGCCTATTTCCCGATGTTGTTTTTTACTCGCCTTGACTGAGATCAGGCCACTTTCTGAATTGACGATCACACTCGAGGCATTTTTATTGTCCGCCCCGATTTCAGTTGAGGCCTCTAGCTGCTGACCAGCCAAGCTGGTAAAGGCAGACCCGGTACTGCTATTACCCTGCAGCATAGCCTCAATATTTTGCGTCAAGGTCTGCCAGAAATTATTGTTTGACCTATTTTGTATCGTCGTGCTCGAACTATTGTCACCAGAACCGGAACCACTAGAGCCGTCGGTTTCAGCACCGACACCCGTGGTTGCTACCTCTGTCGAAATTGACACATTTGATTGACTCGAGCGCCCCATATTGAGGTAGCCAACATCGTAGTGAACAAAATAAGGGCCATCTTTTTGAATGACCAGCACCCCATTTTTCACGGTGTAGCGGATGTCCGAGAGCCCGACAATGCGATCCAATATTTGAAATAAGCCTTGATCCACCGCGTTTAAGGTCACCGTACCACTCACGTCGGAGGCAATATCGACATCCAGTTCTGCATCGCGGCTAAGGGCAAAGAGCAACTCTCTTAAATCCACATTATTGACGACAACGGAGTAGACCTCGTTCGACAAATTGGCAAGCTCAGCCCCCTTATCTGCACTGGAGCCACTATCCGGGTGTACCAGTATCGGTGCAGGCACCTCACCAACGATCTTTTTACGATCGGCGTCAATATGTAGCTCAGACATCTTTAACGGTGCCGGTGCGCAAGCGGACAACAGCAATACCGCAAGTGCAATAAAAGCTGCCAAAATTGTTTTTTCCATAGTCAATAACACTGTATTAAGAGTCCAAAATGGGCTGTTGCTTGTGCCCTGTTATGCTGATTTATGGGCATCTGGTGCCGATCATTTATGTCTGCACTTCATCGGCACCTCACTCCGCCGTCTATCGTGCGACCCTACCGTTGGTCGACTGGAGGCGCTGCCCATGCTAATTAAATCGACCCCATATTTCTGTGGAGCAAGTCTCCCTGTTAGCATTAAGCCTAATAAACAAGGGCTTGCCGGCACATTGAAACAAAGCCCTGAGCCACGTAAAAAGTTTCAAATCAAGACCAGCGCTCTCGATCAATAGTACGGTTAAGGCTTTTGCTGAGCACATTGCTCACTGCGGACTTTCACCGGTATCTGTGGCAATATTCCTGTTGATAGCGATGATTAACAGCAGGCCTTCAGACACTTACCGCCGGCTAATCATGGACTGCCTTCGCCACCGCGCATTTAAAATCAAGTGCACCGACGATCAACACCGAGATCAAGCGTCGCTGTCAAAAACCAATCATGCTTAAAGCCCGGAATCAGCTCGCCATGCCTCCCTCTTTTTTTACTATCGACCCCTTAATATCCAGCATCCAGGCCGGGCACTTGATATTGACGCCCAATTATCGTTTGGCCCGACACATTACCGAGGCCTGGGGACAATACTGCAGCGCACAAGGAAAAACTGTGTGGCGACAACCCCTCGTCTTTGCCCTCGATAACTGGCTGCGCAACTGCTGGGACGAACTGGTCGACGCCGCCCACCCAGCGCTAATCGCCCCAGCGCGCAGCGTTATCGACAGCCATGGCGAGCTATTACTCTGGCGCAGCAGTATCGCCCAGGACACCCAGCTTCCCGAGGGTGCCGATATTGCCTCGCTGGCAGAACTGGCCATGACAACGGGGCAGCAGCTACAGCGCTGTGCTGTGCCACTGAACGAACTCAACGACAGCCACCACCCCGGCACCGACTCTTTGCTGCGCTGGTTAAACAGTTTCAATAGCGCCCTTGAAAGCAAAAAATTGCTCACCTGGGAGCAGGCACAAGGCCTCGTCGCCCAGGCTTTCAAGGAAGGGGGTTTCCCCGCTTACCCCGCTATTCGGCTGGTCGGCTTCCAAACACTGACAGCCCTGCACCGTGGCATCGTCGCTGCAGCCTCTGCTGATGTTGCCCCGGTGAAGCACACGACGACCCATGCCGCCCTTACGCTGCAAAACTGCCGCGACGACCAGGACGAAATTACTGCCGCCGCCCAGTGGGCAAAGGCAGAACATGCGCGTAATCCGCTACAGCGCATTGGCGTTGTCTTCGGCAATCTGGCCAAGTCTCAACAGCAGGTGTCGCGAATTTTTCACGATACTTTTTTACCCGAGCATTGTTTACCCAATAGTGAACGGGCTATACCACCTTTCAATTTTTCAGCGGGTAGCCCCCTTGGCAAGACACCCCTGGTCGCCAGTGCACTATCACTTCTGGCCGTGCAAACGGCGCCACAGCCCCTCGACCAATGGTGCCAACTGCTCGGTGATCCTTTCTGGGGAGCGACCCCTGTTGCGAATGGCCAGGCAGTCGACGCCAACAGTCCAACTACAAGCGCTGATTCAGACGACCGCATTGAAGACGACACGCCACTGAGCTGGCACCATCGACAACTGATCACTCGCGCCAACTGCGAACTGCTATTGCGCGACAACAATAAGCTGGTCTACAAGCCTGGCGAGTTTCGCGCCAGCCTCGCCGAGGCCGAACTGCGTTCGAATGCCGGCCACACCCCTACTGAGAACGCCGCAGAACACGCAGCAGCTATTAGCACAAACGCAAACACCACAGCAGCCCCAACAAACCCCAGCGACCAAGCCCCATCCCTTGCCAGAGCCTGGCAGGACAACGCCGAGCAAGTGAGGCGCCAGGCCAATACGGCCAGCTATTGTCATTGGGCCGATGAATTCACCCAGCGGCTGAACACTCTTGGCTGGCCCGGCTCCCGCAGCCTCGACAGCATCGAGTATCAGCAACACCAACACTGGCTCAGTCTGCTCGAGGAGTTTGCCGCCCTCGACCATTGCGCCGCGCCACTCAGTGCTCATGGTGCGCTAACACAGCTCACGCGCATGGCTAAGGCCACCCCCTTTCAAGCGCAAACCAATGACAGTCAGGTACAAATACTCGGCCTGCTCGAAGCGGCGGGACTGCAATTTGACCAGCTGTGGATTACCGGTATGGACGACAGGCAGTGGCCCCAACCCACCGCCCTCAACCCGCTGTTACCGGTCGCCGTGCAGCAGCAATACCAACTGCCGCGCAGCAGTGCCAGTCAGGAATTGACCCTCGCCAGGCAGCTTATCGAAGACTTTCAGCACAGTAGTCAGGCGATTATTTTCAGCTACGCCAGCCGCGATGGCGACAGTGAGCGCGAGGTTTCGCGACTCATCAACCCGGCATCGGTCGTGGCGACATCAATAGCACCCGACCTGCGCCAGCCCTTGCTCAAGTCCCTGCCCTGCGCAAAATTGCAGACTATTGAAATCGCCAATGGCCCGCCCCTGCACGTTGGCGACCAGGCGGTTCGCGGTGGCACCGCCATATTGCAGGCTCAATCCGGTAGCCCCTTTAACGCCTTCGCCACATGGCGACTCGGGGCGCAAGCACTCGCCGAGCCGAGCAGTGGCTTGTCGGCGATGGAGCGCGGCAATTTAGTACACAAATGCCTGGAATTATTCTGGTTGCGCTTTAACGATCAAGCTAGCGTCAAAGCACTCGATAGCGCCGCTCTCGACAGCGCCCTTGAGCAAGTCATTGCAGAGGCCATGCGCCCACTGCACCAGTCGCGCAGCGATATTTTCGGGCCGCGCTTTGCCGCCATCGAAAGCCAGCGTTTAAAGCAGCTGCTGCAACAGTGGTTAGCGATCGAACTCAAGCGCAGCAACTTTACGGTATTGGCGCCTGAAAAAGAGCTGCTGATGACCATCGGCGGTCTGCCACTGAAGCTGCGCATCGACCGCATCGACCGGCTCGATGACCAGCGCGTGGTATTGATCGATTACAAAACCGGCGACACCAATATCAATTGCTGGGCGGGCGAGCGCATTGAACAACCCCAGCTGCCCCTCTACGCCCTCGGCCTGCCCGAGCACATTGCCGCCCTCTGCTTCGGCCAAATATCCACCACCAAAAGCGTTACCGCAAAAGGTGTGAGTGACACCCCCGAGATCATTCCCGGCCTGCAACCGCTGGACAAGATCAATTATGAGGGCTGGGAAGACTGCCTCGATGAATGGCGCGAACAGCTCGAAACACTGGCCGCCGAGTTTCTTGCTGGCCAGGCCGAGGTAGCTTTTTACAATAGCGATGCACTGCGCTACCAAAGCCACCTCTACCCGCTGAACCGCTGGCCAGAAATTAGTCAGCGCGACAACGCCGCTATCGAGATGCTTGCCGACATGGACTAGCCAGCGCCAGTGATAAACCCTTAAATTCGATCAATCAACAATTCAATCAACACCCAGCGCTACCAATAAAGATGGAAAACCATGACCCCACCCGCTGACGCACACGCCCGCCAACTGGCTCTCGACACCCGCCTTTCTTTTGCCGTCGCCGCCCCGGCTGGCTCGGGCAAAACCGGCCTCTTGACCCAGCGCATGCTCTGCCTTCTGGCCCGTGCCGATGCACCCGAAGAAATTCTCTGCATGACTTTCACCCGCAAGGCCGCCGGGGAAATGCGCGCGCGTTTAGTGGCCGCCCTGGTTGATGCACAGAACGCCACCCCCGTCACCAATGACTACCAGCAGCAAAGCCGGGAGCTGGCCCTCAAGGCTCTGGCTCGGGATCAGCAGCAGGGTTGGAACTTAATTGAAGCGCCCAACCGACTGCGCATTTTGACCATCGACAGCTTTTGCCGTCACCTCGCCAGCCAGTTGGCCGTGGATGCCGGCATTGGCCACTTGCCCGAACCCAGCGACAACCCCCTCGCCGCCTACCGCCTGGCTGTACAGCAAGTCTTCGCCGAGCTGGAAAATCCCGGCCCCACGAGTGCTGCCCTCGAAACGCTTTTAATACATTTCGACAACAACCTGGCCCGCCTCGAAGACTTGCTACTGCAGCTCTTAAGTCGCCGTGAGCAGTGGCTGGCGCTGATTTTTTCCGAGGGTAATACCCGAGATTTTCTTGAGCAGGCCCTGCAGCAGTTAATCGATGAAACCCTCCAGCTGGCGACACTGCAGCTCGCCGAGCGCGCCAGTGATATCGCCCTGCTCGCCGACTACGCCGCCATGCACCTGCAGGACAAAGCGCCACTGCCCGACAGTGGCCACTGCCTCGGCCTCACGGGTCTACCGGAAAATGAACATAGTGAGCTCACCCCGTGGCGGGGCATCGTCGAGCTATTGCTAACCAAACAAGGTGAGTGGCGTAAATCCATTAACAAGGGGACAGGCTTTCCCACCAAAAAGGATTCACACCAGCCCGCCCTTGCCGACCAGCGCAAAGCCGAGTGGAAATACTTGCTCGTCTGGGCTCAACAACAACCGGAGCTACTCGACACCCTGAGAGACATTCGCGCTCTGCCACCGGCCAGCTACGATGAGGCCCAGTGGCAAGTGCTCGATGCCCTGACCAGCCTGCTGCCGCGCCTGGTCGCCGAACTGAAACTCATTTTCCAGCAACAACGCGCCAGCGATTTTTCGGAGATCACCCTCACCGCCCTGCAAGCGTTGGGCAGCGAGGACGAACCCACCGATTTAACCCTGCGCCTGGACGCGCAAATCAAACATATTCTGATCGATGAGTTTCAGGACACCTCATCGGTGCAATTTCGCCTGCTGCAACTGCTCACTAATGGCTGGCAAAACGGCGACGGGCGCACCCTGTTTATTGTTGGCGATGGCATGCAATCGCTGTACAGCTTTCGCAATGCCAACGTCGGACTGTTTCTCGATGCCCGCAAACACCCCATCGGCAGCCTGCAATTACAGCCCCTCGATTTAAGCGTCAATTTCCGCTCCCAGGCGAATATTATTCACTGGGTTAACCATGTGTTTGCCGAGGCCTTTCCCCCGCAAATGGACAGCGGGCGCGGTGCCGTGCCCTACCGCCACTCCGATAGTTTCAAGCCCGCCCTCGACGAGGCGGCGGTGACCATTGATGTGATGAGCAGTGATGATGAAAACAGCAACCTGCTCGAAGCGGAACAGGTGGCCCAACGCGCCCTGCAAGCCAGGCAGCAAAACCCCGATGGCAGCATTGCGATTCTAGTGCGGGGCCGCAATCATCTGCGTGAAATTCTGCCCGCGCTGCGCGCCCACAATCTGGCCTGGCAGGCGAGGGATATCGACCCCCTGGCCTCGGCGATGCCGGTAATCGATCTGGTGTCGCTCACCCGCGCCCTGCTCAATCCGGCCGACCGCATTGCCTGGCTGGCCATCCTCCGCGCCCCCTGGTGTGGGCTGGATTTACACGATCTGCTGGTCATCGCCACCGCGAAGATCGATGCCAACCCAAGGCCGCAAAAAGCCCAGTACCCATTGCTGCTCTTACAGTTGTTACATCACCGGGACATGAAGACGCAAAATGGTCTGTGTTTATCGCCACAGGGCCAAACAATTATTGGCCGCGTTGCCGCTGTGCTCGCCAGCGCCTGGCAGCAGCGTTATCGCAAGCCCCTGCGCAGCTGGCTAGAGGGCACATGGATGGCCCTCGGCGGCCCCGCCGCCCTCGGCAGCGACGACAAACAAGCGCAGATGGCGCTGCACCAATGTCAGCAATATTTTGACCTGCTCGAAAATCACAGCCGAGGCGGCGTCGCTATCGACGACTGGCCGAGCTTTCAATACGCCGTTGACCAGCTTTATGCAGAGCCTTTAGCCGATGAGGAGCCCTTAGCAGATCAAGAGCCCTCAGCTGATAGAGAGCCCTTAGCTGATGGAGAGCCCTCAGCTGATGGAAAGCCCTCAGCGGATAAAGTGCCCTCCCCCCCTCTGCAAATCATGACCATCCACAAATCCAAGGGTCTGGAGTTCGACACGGTGATTATTCCCGGCCTCCATCGCGGCGGGGCCAGCAACCGTCACCAGTTATTACTCTGGCGCGAGCGAATCAATAATGACGGCCACAATCAGCTGCTAATTTCGCCGCCGCAAAAACTCGGCACTGCGGACGATGCCCTCTACACCCACCTCAAACGGGAAGAGAGCATTAAATCTCGCCTCGAAAATACCCGCGTGCTCTACGTTGCCTGCACCCGCGCCATCCAGCGCTTGCACCTGCTATTTTGCCAACCGGGTAAGAACCCGCCGAAGGGAAGTTTGCTCGCGCCCCTGTGGCCGGTACTGGCACCACATATCGCTGTCGAAGATGACGACGGTCCAGCACCGGACCTCGACCATTGCGCGATCACCCTACATTCACCCTCGCAAGTTCTGGATGAAGAACAGGCCACTGATGCGCCCGAGGCCCACCTGTTCAGTTATCGTCTGCCCGCCGAGTGGCGGAGCCCTTTTACCGAGAAAGATGGCGACAATCAGTTTGCCCTTGCCAATATCCAGACCAGCGATGCCGCAACAAGTCACACCTCGTCGCTTAACGCCTTGCCCGAGATAGCGCCACCCGATGCAGCTGACCAACGAAAAATTGGCACCCTGTTTCACCGCACTCTGCGCCAGCTGGTGCTTGAAGGGATCCCACACTGGGACGCCACGCGCATTGGCCAGCAACAGGCGAGCTGGGCCATACAAATTGCCCAGGCCGGTATTATTCGCCCCGAGCACGCGCTGGAAGTGCTCAATCAGGCGCTGGAAAAGTGTCTGGCCGACACCGAGCATCAGTGGATTTTTAATCAACACCCGCAGCAAAGTGAGTGCGAATTGGCCCTCAATTACCTCAAGCCCAATGGCGCTATGGCCACGGCGATTATCGACCGCTGTTTTATTAGCGACGACAGCCAATGGATTATTGACTACAAGCTATCGACACCTGCGCAGGGGCAAAAACTCGACGACTTTCTCCACCAACAGAGCCAGCTCTACCAGCCCCAACTGGCACTTTATGCGCAAACTCTCGGTGCTTTAAACAACAATCAGAGTGAACAAACAGCGGCTAAGATAGACCAACTAAAAGCGGCCCTCTATTTTCCCCTGCTCTCTCGGCTGGAAATCGTCATTAACCCGTAGTACGGGCGGTTTTTCGCCCAATTGTCACCAATTTTGCAGTAGAATAACCACCCATTTTAATAAACCAGATCATTCAGGTAGTCACGTTATGGTCCAGCGAACACTCGAAAACCTCAATATTCAGTCACAGGAAGTCCTGCTGACACCGAATGCCTTGAAAAATGATGTTCCTCTCACCGAGGCGGCAGCCAGAACAATTGCCGAGGGCCGGGCAAATATCGAGGCCATTCTCGATCACAAGGATCATCGCCTGTTTGTCGTCATCGGCCCCTGTTCGATTCACGATGTCGAGGCCGCCAAAGATTACGCTGAACGCCTGAAGGCACTGGCCGATAAAGTCGGTGATACGTTGCTGATTGTAATGCGGGTCTATTTTGAAAAGCCGCGCACCACCACTGGCTGGAAGGGGCTGATCAACGACCCCCACCTCGATGACTCCTTCAAAATCTCCGACGGCTTGCACATTGGCCGCCAGTTATTGATGGATATTTCGGATATTGGCCTGCCCACCGCAACCGAGGCGCTGGACCCGATTTCACCCCAGTATTTACAGGATTTAATCAGCTGGTCGGCCATTGGCGCACGCACCACCGAATCACAAACCCACCGGGAAATGGCCAGTGGCCTGAGCTCGGCAGTGGGCTTTAAAAATGGCACCGATGGTAGTTTGACCGTCGCCATTAACGCCTTGAAATCTGTTTCCAGCCCCCATCGCTTTCTCGGCATTAACGCCGAGGGCAGCGTTGCCATTATCAAAACCAACGGCAACCCCTATTCTCACGTGGTGCTGCGCGGTGGCGATGACAAGCCCAATTACGATTCAGTCAGCGTTTCACTGTGTGAGCAGGCCCTGGAAAAAGCCGGTATTACCCCCAACATTATGGTCGATTGCAGTCACGCCAACTCCAATAAAAACCATGAGCTCCAGGTACTGGTGATGGAAAACGTCACCAGCCAAATCCTCGAAGGCAACAGCTCCATCGTTGGCATTATGGTCGAAAGTAATATCGAGGCGGGCAATCAGAAAATCTCCGCCAATCGCGATGAAATGGTCTACGGCAAATCGGTGACCGACGCCTGCATTGACTGGGCGACCACCGAGCAATCTATTCTCGCCATGCATGACAAGCTGAAAGACGTGCTGCCCACGCGCTTTACAGCGCAGTAAATACCTGCGGTAGGTAAGCAATAAACCACCGCCTATAAAAAAGGGGTTCTGTTAACACAGAGCCCCTTTTTTATAGATCAACTTTTATAGCTCGACTTTATAGCTCGACTTTATAGCCTAACCATAGCCGCTAAAGCGCGGACAACCCTACATCGATAATGCCCTGCAAAGTATCGCGGCTGGTATTCATTTTGGCGTGCATACGCAGGCCAACCGCCAGGGTTAATAAATAGTCGGCCATCGCTTTCGGTACTTTTTGACTATCGATCAAGCCCAGCGACTGCGCCTCAGAGAGACGCTTTTCAAACAGGGCGTGGAGGGGTTTACTGCGCTTTTCCGCCTCATCAGCCAGGTGTGGGTTGACGTGGGCAAACTCTGAAATGCTGTTGAATAACAAACAACCCCGAGAGCGAACTGACTCGTCCTCAATCAAACACACACTTTCGAGAAAGCTGCGGATGGCAAGCAAGGGGTCGTCAATAGACCACAGCGTGGCCTTTAAGGTGATCGTCACCTCCTCCACATACAGGTCGAGAGCTTCGAGAAACAAGCCCTCCTTATCGCCGAAAGCCGAATACAGACTGCCGCGATTGAGCTGCATCGCCCCCAGCAACTTCTGTATCGAGCTGGACTCATAGCCCTCCGCCCAAAACACCTGCATGGCGGCATTGACCACTTCAATTCGATTGTATTCGGGGGGACGAGGCATGGGGGTCTTTAATCTGTAGACAGAGTGGAAAATATACCACTAATAAATATCAGGGCATAAGAGAAGCTATAAAAACTTTGTCAGCGGTGGCTCAAGCCTTTAATTAAGTAGCGGCGCTATGGATTAAAGGCCTACTTGTAATAGGCCTGGGAGCTATCACTGTGGTCAGTCATGTCACGCACGCCTTTCAATTCGGGGATTTTCTCCAGCAAAGTGCGCTCCACACCGTCTTTCATGGTCACATCCGCCTGCCCACAACCCTGACAACCGCCGCCAAATTGCAGTACCGCAATATCGCCGTCCATTTCTTCGAGGCTGATATTACCGCCGTGGGCGGCCAGGCCGGGGTTGATTTCGCTGTGCAGAATGTAATTGACCTTGTCTTCGATGGGACTATCGTCCGTGACCCGAGGCATGCGTGAATTGGGCGCGCGAATGCTCAACTGTCCACCCAGACGATCGGGGGAATAATCGACTTTAGCGTCCTCAAGAAAGGGGATACTGCGCTTGTCTAGATAGGCTTTAAGGCCGGGAAGCTCAAGTATCTGATCCTCTTCCTGCTCCTCGCCCGGCTTGCAGTAAGCGATGCAGGTCTCGGCCTTCGGTGTACCCGGATCCGCCACAAACAAGCGAATGGCAATGCCCTCACAATCCTGCTTAGCCAGCAAACCCGCTAAATATTCCTGTGCTGATTCGGTAATTTCAATACTGCTCATGACGCTCTCACCTTAAACCCGAGTAAACTAGTTGGTTATTATACGCCCTGCCTCGCCAAGGCTCAATACAGAAAGACCCAAAACTGAAATGGGTGTAAAGCAAGGTGGAGGTGTTAGAAAAATGAGGGCAATAAAAAAGGCAGGGCCTAAGCCCTGCCTTTTTTATTCACGCAGCCTCTCTTCAAGCTTAGTCAAGAAAGAAATCATAGCTGTTATACCGCTTGGGCACATCCACTCGAATTAGTGGCGGATTGCCATTCACGTCGAGGCGACAGTTATTAATCGTCATGTAGCTAGACCATCCAGCATAACCGCCTTGTAAGCCCTGATAAATGGAGCTATACCCGCCACCAAAGGCTCCCGACAATGCAAAGGCACCGAAACCATCACTCTGCGTGCTGGCAGTAAACCAGTTGCTACCCGAATAGTCCTCGGCAGTAATATCTACCCCCGGCGCCACCTGGCCGAACAAATCATAGGCCGTACCGGCAATATCACAGCTATCGGGACTATTGACATCCACATCAATATGTTCGCCCGCAATATTGAGAATGCCATAACCATTATAAAAGGCATTAGCGCTTGTCACCGTTAACCAAAGTCGCCCAAGTGGCACATCGCTTAATTCGAGCTGACCATTGGCATCCAAGGTGGTGTCAATAGAGGTCGTACCATCAGACGTCCAGCCGGTAACAACCCCATTTGCTACAGGAGCACCATTATCATCAACAACTGTAATGGTGGCGCTTCCACTGGCAAGCCCAAAGTCAGCAATAAGCCCATCTGTTGACAGGACACCGAACTCACGAAATGACGACGTGCTAGTGCTGGAATCCCAGCCCCACAAATACCCCTGAGCTACCGGCACCATTAGGTTATAAGTGCTTTGCCCGTTACCACTGCCATCGAGCGGTACAGCCCTCGACGCGTAAGCCCATGGAAAATCGCCAAGAGACGACTCTACATAGAACTCACCCATATCACCAAAAACCGTTCCGGAGAGTGGTGCCCATACTGTGGGGAAGTGGATATCGCGTTCGCAAAGCAGGTCGCCCGTAACACCACCGCCGAGTTCTTCATTTAAACAGCCACTGAGGTCGGAAGTGTAACCCCAGGTGGCATTGTCATAGACAAACGATGAGTCAAGCCCCCAGTAGTAGGACTCACTACCGCTACCATCCGAGCAAGCAATATTGCCTATTTCCACCCTGTAAGCACCGTTTTCATCGGTGCTAAAGGGTAAGCTTATTTCCTCAGAACAAGACCAGTTAGTCAGATCCAGGCTATGGAAGGGCAAGGGCTGGCCATCAGTACCGTAAACAGTACCTTGAAGGGTGAAGGTGAGACCGGGGTCGATAATCCTCAAGCGATGGCTGGCCGTCCCGCTGTTACCCTCAGCATCAGTCGCCGTGATTGTCATCTCGCAGTAGGCATAAAACTGTGTGAGCCCCGCCGGAGCCGTAAACTGACTGCCAAAAGTCGTGCCCGATGGCCCGCTATCAGCAGCGGGTGTTAGCACACCATTATCCACACCCGTGCCGTAACACTGAGCAGACCATGCAATGGCAACCCCCGAGCCTTCAATATCAGTCACTAAGGCACTAATATCGGTGATAGCACCGATCTCAAGATTACCCCAAAAACCGATGCTTGAGCTGAAGTCGCTAATCACTGGCGGCAGGTTGATATCGCTAACGTTCAAAGGCAATACACCATCAGCCGCCTGACCTTCCTTATAGTCAAGGAAGAGGCAATCACTAACATTGCTATTGTTGAGACAGCTGGCGTTTAACTGTGGATTATTAAATACCGCAGCATCGGCAACATTGGCAGATAAGCTGTAGCTACCGTCACCATTATCGACCAGATAATAGCTGTTGCCACCGATAGAAGTGGTCACCCGAATTTGCTCGGGATTGGCGGTATCAGTGGTGCGTTTTACGGTTAAGGAGTCAATATCAGCACCGTTAGTCGCCGGGTCATCGCCGTCTCGATCACAAAGACGTTCGGGAGATGTACCATTGTAAGTCACGCCTTCTGCGTACCAATCGAAAACCTCGCGCAAGCTATCACCCGTATCACCATCGATAAAGTGATACTTAAAGCAGGAGTGGGTTTCAATGGGCTGGTCGTAGTTCCACCACGAGAAGTGGCTAACCTCACCACAAATCATTAATTGACCATCGCGATCGACGACCGATCCCTGGCCCTCTTCAATCCACAGGCCTTTTTCATCGTCGTAGTACCACAGCGGGATAGTGTCGCCAGCAGACAAACCTGCACCGGCTTTCATGCACACTTCAGCAGACCCGGGCAAATCGGTAATCGGGTTGCCGTCCTGGTCAACCAAATCGAACTCCATCATGCCGAAGGTTTCCAGCGCCACAGGTGCATCGTTGGGATCAGCACCTTCTGGCAAGGCCAGTAAATCTCCACCCGGTGCCAGCGCAACGTCAGTCGCGGGGTCGAGATAAGTAATTTGCCCAGTAATCGCCGTCACTCCGCTGGGGAAAGAAGCCTCAGGAATGGTCAGCGCACCAACGGGCTCACCTGCCTTTTCAATACTGACACCAGCAGCGACATCTTCGTCATCGCCGATGATATCGGAGACCGGTGCCAAGTCGATGTCTACCTGGTAAACAAAGACACCGGGGGCCAGAACCACTTTGGCAAAACCGCTGGCAAAACCATCAAGGGTAGCGCTGACAGGGAAGAAGTCATCGAGACCGTCATTACCAATACCACCGGGGTGGCCAACATTGGCAACAAACTCTCCATCGCCATTGGTGCTACTACTCGTGGTTGCACCACCAGCACTATCAATACCGACCACTACTGCCACGTCAGCAAGTGCCGTTCCACCACCGCGCACGGTAATGTGCAGGTTGAAACAAGTGTTGGTGGCATCGTTGGGGCAAAAATCTTCAGAGTTAACGATTTGGTCGTCATCATCGTCTTTCTGAGACTCGCTACAACCATCGGCATCTACCACTTCATTAACAGGGGTATTGGGGCATTGATCCAGAGAATTAGCGATGCCGTCCATGTCGTCATCTTTCTGGGAGTCACCGCAACCATCGGCATCGACAGTTTCATTCGCCGGTGTATTGGGGCAGGTATCCGCAGTGTTCATAACACCGTCGTTATCGTCATCTTTCTGAGATTCACTGCAGCCGTTGGCATCAACCGATTCACCGGCAGGGGTATTGGGGCAGGTATCCGCCGAATTGGGGACACTATCAGCATCATCATCGGGGTCGGCTTGCTCAACAAAACGCTGCATTTGCGTGGTGTAGGCAAAGGCTGCCCTCTTGCGCTGAAAGTTAATTCTAACGACATGCTCAGCACCTCCGCCAGGCACCATAAAGAACGGTTTACCATCAACCTCGCCATCGGCATTCAATACCGTGTGGCTGCTGGTTTGCACCACCAGTCGCAAGTCTCCGCTCAGATTTCCACCGGCGCTAACCGCTACCGTGTTGTAGGTGTAATAAGCGCCCAGGCTGCGGTCGTAAAAGCGATCGCCCTGGCTAATAGAAAGATCGTCTGCGCTCTGCCATTCGCCCGCAGCTACAAGCGCATTCGCTTGTGTGGTATACATAAAACAAAAAGCTAGTAGCAAACATAATCTTGCGGCCAGGCCCTGTTTAAAAAGATAGCGAGATGCAATGTCCATTGCTTTATCCTTTGTCAATTGAGTAATTGATTAGTCATTTATGGGTGTTAGCTACCAAACGATAAACTCTGGTACTAATTAAAATAGTGGGGAAAAACTTTACACTTTGAATTTTCGCTTGCTGGCGACAAGGCCCAGGCCAGCACCTAATAAGAGCATCAGGCTACCCGGCTCGGGAACCGATGCTGCATGCTGAGTGATGCGAATATTATCGATGCTTAGGAAGTCACCAGTGGAAAAATCAACATCTTCAATAAGAAACAAAATTTCGGCAGCTTGTCCCGCCCAGGCGGTAATATCTACCGAGCCACCGGATATATCCAGGGTAGCTAAGACGTTATTTGTGTCCACGAACTCAGCGACAACTAGATCAGCAATGCTACTCCCAGAGGCACTAAAATCCAGCTCCAACCAAAGGCTATTATTAGGGTCGAGCAGGCTTTGCACGGTGAAGTCCTGAAACAGGGCCACACCCCAATAAGTGTCGTCATTAGTTAGCACGGCTGCACCGCTGCTAGCATCAAAGTTACTAGCAAAGCCACCAGGCAAAGGGTCGACAACCGTATCAACTGGGTTAAAGGTCATGGGGGCAGATTCAGTAACGACGCCCTGCCAGCCCGTAAAGCCCGAGGAAAAGTCGCCATTCAGCAAATTTGCAGAAGACAGGCTACTGCATAACAAACCAGCGGCGAGTGCGCTAGCTTGAAGGCAGGTTTTGAATGTGGAATGCGTAGACGGGTGTTTCATATATGACCTCTCGTTAAAATGAGCGCGTTTAAAAATGCGTATTTCAAGCAGGCCAAAACTAATCCATTAGTTAAATATGAAACTAAAGAATGCGTCCTTGCCTTCTAATCAAAGAAAGAAGCAAAAAACGCACCAATTTTAAAATAATCTTTTATTTCAGCGTGTTAAAAAAAACCTCCCCTACTACGCTCCCAATTCAAACAAAAGTGTAAAAAAAGCTGACAGTAGAGAGGACATTTTCTATAAAAACTCTTAATTAACTGTAATGTTTTTGTCACAAATTCATTTTTAACAGGAAATAGACGCATTAATCGGCTTTTACACTCCCCTACAGCAATAAAAGTGTAAAGAAACCTGACACTAGAAAATGCACTAAACTATCGTTTACTGTTAACAGTCCCTCCCCATGCGCAAAATCCCACCATGCCGGCTCGACAATATCCCTGTAACAACCCGCCCCCCCACCGACACTTTCGGCTGATTAAACACCTGGTCGTTTTACTGCTTATGGCAATAGCCGCACCTGTTTTGTCTGAGCAAGCAGCCACAGAATTATCCTCAGCTGCGGTTCCACTGCAAAGCCTGCCATTCGACAACAACGCAGCACTAAGCCAACAAACATCACAACCAACAAGTAATGCTAAACCATTGCCCATCGACCGGCAGCGGGATCATATTCGGGGTAATATCGACGCCGAGTTTTCATTGATCGAGTACTCTGATTTTGACTGCCCTTTCTGCCGCCGCTTTCACCCCAGCGCAAAACGGCTGATCAAAGACTCCGCGGGCAGGGTCAACTGGGTATATCGCCATTTCCCTTTGCTCGGGCACCAGCCAGCAGCCCAGCAAATGGCCGAAGCTGCAGAGTGCGCAGCCGAACTCGGCGGCAATACGGCATTTTGGCGCTTTACCGATACTCTGGTTATGCAGCCCAAGCGCGGCAAAAAAGTGGAAGCAGTCAGCCATGATGCCCTACCCACTTCCGTCAACAAGGCGGCAAAGTCGGCCAGTATCGACACTGTTGCTTTAGCTGATTGCGTTAAATCGGGGCGAAATGCAGCCAGGGTAAAGGCCGACGCAGACAACGCTCAGAATATGGGGCTACTCGGCACACCGGCCAATATCATTATTAACAACACAACGGGGCAGTGGTTGCTGCGCCAGGGCGCAGTATCTTTGCAAACACTGAGGGCTGATATCGACAGCTTATCCAGGCCGACCACCAGCCAATAAACACCATGGCAAAGCCGCTGTTTATTGCAGTGGCTTTATTTTCGGCAGCGCCATTTGGGGCTTCACAATTTGCAGCAGCAAGGCCCAAAGCAAACTGCTAAAATACTCGCCTGCTAGCCCCGAGCTTTTCGCCCTACTCATTGGCCTTAAGCGACTGACTCATAAACATCGGATAATCTGTTGAATACTCGCGAACAACGTATCACCGCCCTCCATCAAGCTGTCGCCGCACGTTTACTCTTTCTCGACGGCGCCACTGGCACCATGATTCAGCGCCACAAGCTCAATGAAGCCGACTTTCGCGGCGAGCGCTTTGCCGACTGGCCACAGGATCTCGGTGGTAACAACGATCTGTTGGTGCTGACCCAACCCCACATTATTAGCGATATTCACCGCACCTACCTTGAGGTCGGCGCTGACATTATCGAGACCAACACCTTCAATGCCACCTGCGCCTCGCAATCCGACTACGGCATGGAAGCGGTTGTTTACGAGCTGAACTTTGAGGCCGCGCGCATTGCTCGCGAGGCAGCGGACGAGTTCACGGCACTGACGCCTGACAAACCCCGCTGGGTGGCCGGTGTCGTTGGCCCAACCAGTCGCACCGCGTCCATCTCCCCCGACGTTAACGACCCCGCTGCGCGCAACACCACCTTTGATGAGCTGGCCGAAGATTACCGCAATGCCACCCGCGCATTAATTGCCGGTGGTAGCGATATTATTCTGATCGAAACCGTATTCGACACGCTCAACGCCAAAGCCGCAGTGTTTGCCGTGCAGGATGTATTTGAAGAGCTGGGCTTCGAATTGCCGATTATGATTTCTGGCACCATTACCGATGCCAGTGGCCGCACTCTTTCCGGTCAAACACCCGAGGCTTTCTGGAATAGCCTGGCCCACGCCAAGCCCTTTGCCATTGGCCTTAACTGCGCCCTTGGCGGCGAGCAATTGCGCCCACATATCGCGGAATTATCCAAGCTTTGCCCCACCCTCGTCAGCGCCCACCCCAACGCGGGCCTGCCCAATGCCTTTGGCGAATATGACGAAACCCCAGAGCAAACGGCCAACATTATTGCCGAGTTCGCCAACAGTGGTTTACTCAACATCGTTGGCGGCTGCTGTGGCACCACGCCTGAGCACATTCGCGCCATTGTTGAAGCAACGAAGCACATCGCCCCCCGGCAGGTTCCCGACATTCCCATGGCTTGCCGCCTCTCCGGGCTAGAACCTTTTACCATCGACCAAAATTCCCTCTTTGTGAATGTTGGCGAGCGCTGCAACGTCACCGGCTCGGCGCGCTTTAAACGCCTTGTATTGGAGGGCGACTACGAAACCGCCCTCGCCGTTGCGCTAGAACAAGTCGACAACGGCGCACAAATTATCGACATTAATATGGACGAGGGCATGCTCGACGCCATCGAAGCCATGACCACTTTTTTAAAGTTAATTGCCTGCGAACCCGATATTTCGCGCATCCCCATTATGGTCGACTCATCAAAATGGTCGGTGATTGAAGAGGGACTAAAGTGTATTCAGGGCAAGCCGGTGGTCAACTCCATCAGCATGAAAGAAGGTGTAGAGCCCTTTATCAAGCAGGCCAAACTGTGCCAGCGCTACGGTGCTGCCGTGGTGGTGATGGCCTTTGACACCGACGGCCAGGCCGATAACTTGCAGCGACGTAAAGATATTTGCCAACGCAGTTACGACATTCTGGTTAATGAAGTCGGCTTTAATCCCAACGATATTATTTTTGACCCGAATGTTTTTGCCGTGGCCACCGGTATTGAAGAGCACAACAATTACGCCGTTGATTTTATTGAGGCGGCGCGCTGGATTACCGCCAACCTGCCCGGTGCGAAAATTTCCGGCGGCATCAGTAATGTCTCCTTCTCTTTTCGCGGCAACAACCCGGTGCGCGAGGCCATTCACTCGGTCTTCCTCTACCACGCTATTAAAGCTGGGCTGAGCATGGGCATCGTCAATGCTGGCCAACTGGCAGTTTACGACGACCTGCCAGCAGAACTGCGCGAGGCCGTCGAGGACGTTATTAACAACCGTCGCGACGATGGCACCGACCGATTGCTCGCCATCGCCAATGATTACCTCGGTGACGGCAGCGTAAAAGAGAAAAAGGAAGACCTCGCCTGGCGGCAACTCCCCGTTGGTAAACGGCTGGAACACGCTTTAGTCAAAGGTATTACTACCCACATTATTGAAGACACCGAAGAGGCGCGCCAGCAGGCCGAGCGCCCTTTGCATGTCATCGAGGGGCCGCTGATGGACGGCATGAACGTGGTCGGCGATCTATTCGGCGATGGCAAAATGTTCCTGCCACAAGTGGTCAAATCGGCGCGGGTGATGAAGCAATCGGTCGCCCATTTACAGCCCTATATCGAAGCGGAAAAATCGGGCGGCGCACGGAGTAACGGCAAAGTACTGATGGCCACAGTGAAGGGCGACGTCCATGACATCGGTAAAAATATTGTCGGCGTGGTGCTGCAATGCAATAACTTTGAGGTGCTTGATCTCGGCGTCATGGTGCCCTGCGATAAAATCCTCGCCATCGCCAAAGAAGAAAAGGTCGACATTATTGGCCTCTCCGGGCTAATCACACCCTCACTCGATGAGATGGTTCACGTTGCCTCAGAGATGGAAAGGCAAGGCTTTGAGCTACCCCTGATGATAGGCGGAGCCACCACCTCCAAAGCCCATACTGCGGTAAAAATAGATCCAAAATATCATCGCGCCCAGGCCATTTACGTGGCCGATGCCTCCCGCGCCGTTGGCGTCGCCAGCACCCTGATGAACCTTGAAAAGCGCCAGAAATATTACGCAGACACCGCTGCGGAGTACGACGTGGTGCGCGAGCGCGTCGCCAATAGAACACCCCGCGGCGACATTGTTGCCTACGAAAAAGCGGTCGCAGCAGGATGGCAATACGACTGGGCGAGTTATAACCCCATCCCGCCTAAAACGCTTGGCGTACAGGTATTTAAAGATTACCCCCTGGCAGATTTGATCGACACCATCGACTGGACGCCCTTTTTTATCACCTGGAGTTTAGTCGGCAAATACCCGAAAATTTTTGATGACAAAGTCGTCGGCGAGGCGGCGAAAAATTTATTTGACGACGCCCAGGCTATGCTCCGCGATTTAATCGACAACCATAAACTCACCGCCAATGCGGTGATGGGTATTTGGCCCGCCAATCGTGTCGACGGTGATGACATCGAAATATACAGCGATGCCAGTGCCGATAAGACCATCGCCACGGCTCACCATATTCGCCAACAAACCCGCAAGGGTAAAGACGACACAGCCCTCACCTCACTGGCCGATTTTATCGCCCCCAAAGCGTCGGGGAAAATAGACTATATCGGCGCCTTTGCCGTCACCACCGGCATTAATGCCGACGAGTTGGCAAAAGAATACGAAGCCAAGGGCGACGACTACAACTCGATCATGGTGAAATCCCTCGCCGACCGTCTGGCGGAATCGTTGGCAGAGCACTTGCACCGGCGCGTGCGCAGGGAATTGTGGGGCTATGCCGCCGATGAAAACCTCGACAACGACGCCTTAATCGGCGAAAAATATCAGGGCATCCGCCCCGCGCCCGGCTATCCCGCCTGCCCGGATCACACCGAAAAACGCACCATTTTTAATTTATTAAATGCCGAAGAAAACGCCGCAATAAGCCTCACCGAAAGCGACGCCATGTTTCCCGCCGCCTCGGTTAGCGGTTGGTATTTTGGCCACCCACAAGCACACTATTTTAATACCGGGAAAATACAGCGCGACCAGATTGCAAGTCTGGCGCAACGCAAAAAGAGTAGCACCAAAAAACTGGAGCGCGAGTTGGCTCCGGTGCTTGGCTACAATCCCGATTAAGGAGCTGGCAATGAGCAAACAAGCTGAAGATGAAAAACTCGCCGCAGAAGAGCAAAAGCCCGGTGCCACCGCTTTGCTCAAAAGCACACTATCAGCAGCCATCGGCGTGCAGAGTAATGCCAACCGCGAGCGAGATTTCAAGCACGGCAATATTAAGACCTTCGTGGTTGCCGGTATTATTTTTACGGTAATCTTTATTGGCTCGGTGATTACCGTGGTCAATCTAGTACTGCCTTAAATAATAGCGTCTCAGTAAAAAACAGAATATCTGAAAAGTTCTTTAAATTGCGCCCGATAAAGTTTTTAAAATATCATCTTTTGTTTTTGCTATTGGCTCTAAACCTGAGCCTGTGCGTCCAGGCCGAGCAGGTCACGGCAGCCATTGCCGCTAATTTCGCCGGGACGATGAAACAATTAAAACCCTTATTTGAGAGCGAAACGGGCCACCGCCTGGTCACCAGTTTTGCCTCAAGTGGCACCCTGTTCGCACAAATACACAACGGCGCACCCTTCGATGTTTTTCTGTCAGCGGATAAGCAGCGACCCCAACAACTGATTCGCGATGGCCTTGCCGTCGCCGACAGTCAGTTTATTTATGCCACCGGCCTGCTAGCCCTGTGGAGCAGCCAGGCCGACCTTATTGATCCCCAGGGCAATATTCTGCGCGATGCTCACTGGCAGGAAAAAGGCATCACCCATATCGCCATCGCCAACTCTAAAACAGCGCCCTATGGCAGAGCCGCCATGCAGACCCTGTCAACAATGCAGCTCGTCGATGCGACAAGCCGCTATCGTGTTACCGGGCAAAACATTGCCCAGACTTTTCAGTTTGTGGCGTCGGGCAATGCCCAGCTAGGCTTCATCGCCCAGGCCCAGATTCTCGCCCTGCCAGAGAGTGAGCGCGGCTCCTCCTGGCTAGTGCCGAAGGCGATGCACAGCCCCATTCAACAAATGGCGGTGCTGTTAAAGCGGGGCCATAACAATAGTGCTAGTGAGGCTTTTCTTAAATTTCTGCAAAGCCCGAAGGCGCAGGCGCTAATTCGCGCCCGTGGTTATAGGTCCTGCGGGTTATAATGTTAAGTACACCACCCAGCGCATCCGCAAGATCGTCAGCATTGCGCAAGCGAATCTCTTCTCTATCAACCACTGAAATACTAGCCGGTGCCAATTGCAATGCTGTTTCATGACGGCTAGCCGTAACTACAATCGTCTCCAACCGAAAGGCCTCTTCACCACTGACCAAGGAGGCCAATAAAGCAAGGGGGACACTTAAGGGCACCTCTAAAAATGCAGTTTTTTGACTAATTTTTACTAAGCCCTACCTTTTTTCTTTCCCTAATACGACTTATTGTCATTACGAATAATTATCAACACATATTTTGCCGATATAAATCGCGTCATTTACCCT
>JAGPUW010000044.1 GCA_018069465.1 Gammaproteobacteria bacterium
TTTGTCGCTTGTGGAATCCGTTGGGGTTTTCGCGGCGGGTGCTTTTGCAACCGGTTTAGTCGACGCTGAACAATCCCAGGTATCTCCATCGCTTGCTAGTTTGCAGTCCCATTGCGAATCACTGTAGGCATAGGACAGAGATGGCACTAGTAGCAGGGCTAAGCCAAGAAAAAGATGTCTTTTTGAGCGATTGATGATGCAGCCTTTTTGTTTGTGTCTAACTTAGTAGGTATAAAATCGCATAGAATGATGAAATCCACAACGAAACTTTAGTTATTTTTTAATATAATAACACGCTACTTTCGGCGTGCACTAATTAGGTCAATATGAGTTATTTTAATGTCGAGTGATGAACGCAAACAACTTTTAATTAAGTGGTTGAAAACCGTTCTGGTAACTAGTGAGTTTAGCTGTGAACCGGCGTCTAGTGACGCCAGCTTTAGACGCTATTTTCGCCTTATTGTAGGTTCTCAATCCTATGTCGTAATGGACGCCCCACCTCACAAAGAAGATTGCAGTGCTTTTATATCAATTGCAGAGTTACTACTACAACACGAGGTTAACGCGCCGGTAATCTTTTACAAATCTTTGGAGCAAGGTTTTTTAGTACTCAGTGACTTCGGCAGTATTAGCTTTTTAGATAACTTGAATGGGCAAACTGTCGATCAGCAATACGCTGATGCGGTGCAGGTTTTACATAAACTGCACCAAATACCGCCGAATGGATTGGCTATTGCTAATTACGATGTGGCCTTACTGAAACAAGAAATGACTTTGTTCGATGAATGGTTTATGGACAAACTATTAGGCATTGAATTGACGCGCGAAGAGCGTTTGGTATTGGCTAATATTCAGCAAAAACTATCCGACTCAGCCACCCAGCAACCGCAGGTTTTTGTTCACCGAGACTACCACTCCAGAAACTTGATGCTGACGGAGGTAAACAACCCCGGCGTGATCGACTTTCAAGACGCTGTAGTGGGGCCAATAACGTATGACCTCGTTTCTTTATATCGAGACTGTTATATCGACTGGCCTGACGAGCAAATATACCCCTGGTTAGATAAGTTTCTACAACAAAGGCAGCAACGAGGCTGTGGCGACAATTTTGAGAAAGCCATTTTTTATCAATGGTTTGACTGGATGGGCGTGCAACGGCATATGAAAGCGATAGGCATTTTTTCGCGTTTATTATTACGCGACGGCAAAGCCGGCTATATAAAAGACATCCCGCGAACGCTGACGTACGTTAAGAATGTTTGCGAACGATACGACGAACTAAAGCCACTGGCTGAAATAATGGCTTCTCATCAGGTGACGGCTAAGCTGGATGATCGAATAAAAGGGCTTCAGACCTCATGAAGGTGATGATTTTAGCGGCTGGTCGTGGTGAGCGGATGGGTCGCCTGACCGATCACTGTCCAAAGCCCTTATTACAAGTGGCAGGCAGGGCGCTAATTGAACACCATATTCTGGCGCTAAAAGCACAAGGCTTTAGTCAGTTAGTGATTAACGTGGCCTATTTGGGTAAGCAAATTAAAGATGCACTGGGTAATGGGGAACGTTGGGGAGTGCATATCGAGTACTCTGATGAGGGCAATCAAGCGTTAGAGACCGGCGGCGGTATTTTTAAGGCGCTACCGCTATTAGGCGAAGCACCATTCCTTTTGCTGAACGCGGATGTATGGACCGATTTTCCGTACGAAAGCTTGAGAAATAAGACCGACAAAAACATCCATTTGGTACTGGTTAATAACCCGGCACATAATTTAAAAGGCGATTTTTCGTTAATAGCTAACCGGGTTGAATTAGCAACGAGTGAGTGGCTCACGTACAGTGGCGTGGGTGTTTTTAACCCGACAATTTTTGCAAATGAAGAAGCGGGTGTTTTTCCTTTAGCTCCGCTTATTCGTGAGTCAATTTCCCGCCATCAAGTGAGCGGTGAGCTTTATCAAGGCGAGTGGATAGACGTGGGTACGCCTGAGAGATTGACCGATTTAAAACTAAAACTTCAGCAAGTCTAGCGTATTGAATGCTGTGCTTTAAGTCTGCCCCATCAGCCCAATACTGGCTGCACTGTATTTAAAATCTTATAGCCAAGGGTGTTTTTTTTGGCTTGTTATTTTTCAAATAAACCAATAACACTCACACCCAATACGATCAGAAAACACGTTGACCGTATAAACCGGCTTTATGAGCAACAGAGAAAGAAAAAAGCCACCTCAAATGAGGTGGCTTTAGTTCTGGGTGTTTACTCTAAACGCTGGCAGTGTTGCTGCTCCGCAGGGTTATATTACGCTTGCATATTACGGCGGAAGCCGAAGAATCCCAATAGAGCTGGGGCAAGCATAAAGAGTGCTGCTGGCACAGGTACGGCTGACACACTGTTGTAGTTAAGGCTAACAGTAGATCCAAAAGCGGCATTGAAAACGTTCATCCCTGAGCCGAAATCGACGAGCACGACCGCTAGCAAATCCTGCATGATCAAACTCATCTGGGCTCCACTTAACAAGAAATTCATTGAAAACGTGTGGTCGTTAAAAGTTGTAGTTGTAACGTCGTATGCCCCCGTGGTATCGAAACTAATGCCAGCTCCAAGGGTTATGCCGTCGATGCTAACATCGTAGCTTTCGTTAAACTGGCCTCCTTCATAGAAGTCGCCTCGTGTTGTCACAGTTAACACGCCGCCGGAACCGTTGGATGCGGGGCCGTTAAGATTGTGCGTGAAATTTTGCCCTGTTACAGTCTGCAACTGGGAATCTTGTAGTGTTGCTGCATTGATATTAAAACTTACCGTAAGCAACGCTATTATAGCGAAATATTTTTTCATATCATTTTCCTTTCCGTTGAAAATGTAACCCAGCCATCTTTGGAGCTTTGCCTCTCAAAGATCTATAGTTTTCCGTCCTTAGCTCACGCTAAGTTTGGCGGTTAAATAATTTAATATTGAACGTCATTGTCCAATATTTATACTTATACAGAAGCAACGAATGAATGTCTATAGTACTTTAGTACTAGAGGTGTGTTTTTATGTGGGGCTGCTTAACTATAAGTAGTACGTCTGTTTAGTCTTCGGCTTGGTTAATAGCCTTGAAAAGCCGGTTAGTAAACTTCATCGGTACGTTTAATCAGTTG
>JAGPUW010000018.1 GCA_018069465.1 Gammaproteobacteria bacterium
GTAGACCTGGGTGGCAGTTTGGTTAAGGGGGTCGGTGCGGCTGGTGATCAGGCCCCGGGTGTCGTGACTAATGGTAGTTTGTGCCCCTGCCCCATCGGTAAGGCGAGTGAGCTCGCCCCGGGCGCTGTAGTCGCTGTCGATAGCGGGATGGCTGCCGGTTTGCTGGGTATTGGGGTAACCACTGCTGTCGTAGGTGAAGGCGGTGCTCACGGTGCTGGCATCGGTGGCGCTGTTGAGCAGGCCATCGGCACGATAGCTGCGGGTACTTTGCTGGTTGAGGCCATCCCGTGCACGAATGGGGTGGTGTTGCGTATCGTAGTCAGTTTCGGCGCTGTGGTTGAGGGCATCGGTGACGCGGATCAACCGTTGTTCGGCGTCGTAGTCCAGCAGGCTGGCGTTGCTGTTGGCGTTGCCGTTGGCGTCGATAATCTGTTCGAGGTTTTGGTCGCCATCGTAGCTCAGGGTGCTGACGTTGCCTCGTTGATCGGCTATTTCGATGTCGGAATTAATTTGAGACTGACCCTAATACTCCTTTAAATTAACCATAAATGCCGAACGCTATCAATAAAGGCAGGGAAGTAAGAAAAATGGCAACACATAATACAAGCGCCCTCAAACCGCGATACCCCACAGGAACTGTTATCAAGCCAAGTTGCATAGGTTTATTAAAAATGTACTCAACAAAAACGGAGGCGCCGACAAGTACAGACAGTATAGGGATCAACATCTTTCCACTTGAGCCATACCCTTCAAAGCCGCCCCAAAACATAGTCGAAAGTGATCCACCACAAAGTAAAAAACCAAGAAAAAGCAAAACGATTTTTGCAGTCTTTTTTTGCACCTTATGCTTTACCACCCTTCAGGCTTACCAGCTGAAACAGAACCCTTTTCCGACACTCTGTTTGCCATATTGGATAAGGATACAGGAGTTACTGCAAGCGCTGATCCTGCCGCTACAGCGGATTCTGTGAGTTCTAATGCCACCTGTACCTTTTTCAGCAGGATGGATACAGATTTTTCTATAGCTAACGATGCGAATCCAGTCTTCCCATTTTGAGATGAATCCAAGCCCATGGAAAGAATCGTGAGCCCTGTTGCCGCTGCACCTATATAAGGGGCCAACGGGCCTGAAATAGGAGTCGCAATTGTTAAAGCATCACCGAAAGCTGCTGACGCATCTGCATATTCCTTTCGACCTGCCGCTTCAGAGGCTCTTTTGGTTACATAGTAATTGCCGTAAGGCCCATTTCCATAACCTGCATATAATCCACTAGGATCCACCAACATAACCGGATTCCCCCCCACATAGGCATAGAGGTTAATCCCCCCTGCCATGCCAATCGGGTCTTCACTGATAAAGCGACCTATCTCGGCATCGTAGTACCGTGCCCGCATGTAGTAAAGATCGCTGTCTTGGGCTTCGGTCATGACCCCGTATTGGCCGACGTAGGTAAAGGGCTGTGCGATCTGTTCTTGTTTGGCCATCAGTTGGCCATAGGGGTCGTAGGCGTATTTATTGACGACGTTTTGGTTAATGTCGGTGATGGCGACGGTATGCCCAGTGGCATCGTGGTGATAAACATAAAGCTGATTGGTCTGTGCATCCACAAAGGCCATTAATCCTAAGCCGTGGATGTAGTAGCGTGTAATGGTGCCACTGCTATTGGCTTCGGCGAGCAGGTTGCCTGCTGCATCGTAGATGTATTGGGTGCTTATGCCGTTTCTGGTGGCACTGAGTCTGTTACCGACACCATCATATTGATAGCTATTGCTTTGCCCGTTGCTGTTGTAGCCGGTCAGGCGATGGGCACCATCGAAAATATAGCTATTGCTGGTGCTTGCGCCGGTAACGGTTTGGGTTTGTCCTTCGTTGTCATAGCTGAAGTTGATGGCTTCATTGGTGACTGCGGAGACCAGACGGTTTTTCTGGGCATTAAAACTTTGGCTGTGTGTGGCATTAATCAGTGTTTCAGGCAGGATGGGTTCGTTACTGATGGTGGCCTGAATGCGGTTGCCATTGGCATCGAGGGTGAAGCTGTAATCAGCCAGTAGTTGGCCACCGCTTTGATGGTGGGCAAGGTTGGTTAATCGGTCGGCATTGTCATAGTCGTAGGTGGTATAGCTGCCGTTGAAGTTGTCGACTTGAGTCAACCGGCTGGTGGCATCGTACGTGGTGCTGGCGGTTTTATTGAGCCAGTCAATACTAATGCTGCCGACACGGTCGAGGGTATCGTAACTGTAGGAAACGGTTTTCCCATCGGGGTAGGTGATTTGTGTGAGGTTACTGACCTCGTCATAGCTGTATTGCACTTGATGACCGAGGGGGTCGGTGTGGCTGGTGAGCCGGTCTAGGACATCATAGGTATTTGAAGTGATGCCCAGTGGCCCTGTCATGCTACTTAAACGATCACGATTCAGGTCGTAATCAAAATCAACGCTAAAGCCGGAGACGGCGGGATGACTGGCCGTGGCGGCTCTTGCCGGGTAGCTAATCACATTCAACTTTTGGCTGGCGGTATAGGTGGCGCTGTAAGTGTCGCCGTTGCGGTCGGTTTGGCTGACCAGCTGCCCCAGAGCGTTGTAGCTCATGGTGGCGGTTTTATTGAGAGGATCCGTACGGCTGGTGATCAAACCGCGGTTATCATGGCTGAAGCTGGTAACTGCACCGGCCTGATCGGTGAGGCTAAGCAGGCGGCCAATGCTGTCATAGCGGGTAAGCACGGCGGGATGGCTGCCGGTTTGACTGCTGGAGGGGAAGCCCTGACTGTCGTAGCTGTAGGTGCTTGTGGTGGCGCGGGGATCTGTGGTGGTGGCAACCAGTCCATCGGCACGATAGCTTACGGTGGCTTCGTTATTCAATGCATCCCGTGCGGCGGTGCTGTGGTGCTCGGCATCAAAGTCGGTTTCGCTGCTATGGCCCAAGGCATCGGTGGCCTGGGTCAAACGATGCTGTGCATCGTAATTAAAACTTGTGAGCTGATTTAAAGGGTCGCGGGCTTCGATAAGGTTGTGATGATTATCGTAGACCAGAGTGCTGGTGCGGCCCTGAGTATCGGTAAAGGCGATGCCATGACCCTGGCCGTCATATTGGGTGGCCGTGCGGTGACCGAGGGCATCTTCTACACCGATGGCCCGCGTATTGTGATCAAAATAATAGGTCAGGCGATCGCCATCGGGCTTTTCTTCACTGGAGGATAAACCCGTGTAGTGCAATTTGTAGGTGGCACTGCCTGTTTCCCGTGGTGCGACTTGTTGTACTACGCGATCAAAATCGTCGTAGGTGTTATCAACAATCATGGTGTTTTCAGGGTCAGTGACCGTGAGCATTCGACTCAAACTGTCGTAGCCGTATTGCCAGAGGGCATTTTCCAGGCCGGTGACGCTGGTTAAGGTATCGCCGCTATAGCCGTAGGTCAGCGTTCGCCCCGTTGAGTCGCTGACGGAGCTGAGCTGAGTACCACTGTAATTGAGGGTCAGCGTGCGACCGTAGCTGTCGGTGACCTGGCTGAGTTGTTCACCGCTGTAGCTAAAGCTGAGGGTATTGCCGTCGATGTCGCTGATAGAGGCAATGGCATTATTGGCATTGAAGCTGAGTACCGTGCCAAAGCGCTGGCGCAGCTCAAAGGTGTTATCGCCTAAACGCAGCAGCTCGGCGCTAATCCCTGCGGGCGAGACAAAGCGGCCATCGGGCAGTTCTTTAAAGGTTAAAGCCTGGCTCCCCAAATGCAGGGTGACAGATTTATTGAGCAGTTGATCGGTGGCCCAGTCGGCGATCAGGGCGGCCACGGCCCAGTTTTCTAGCGCGGGTTGCGCGGGGGCCATCAAGTGCCGGGCGGCGTGGGCGGCGACCAGCAGCGGCAGCGCTTCAAAGGGGGTCTTGGTGCCCAGGGCCGATCCCACATCGCTGTGGATGGCGAGATGCAGATCATAGTTGTGGGTCCAGCCCTGCCCCAGACCCGCGCTGTTTTGGCCGACCTGCTGGCTGTTGTAGCTGCGACTGAAGCTTAAGCCCCGAGGGCCAGTACCGCCGAGGGCGAGATCCGTCATATTGGATAAAAAGGCACCGCTGCCGAGGTCGACGGGGTCGAGGGCGTGGACTTGCGCTACGGTCTGACTGGGCGTGTTTTCAGACCGAGATTCATTGCTAGTAACGCTCGGGGACACCGGCCCTGAGCTTGTACCCAACCCGCCATTCAATCCACCGCCAATTATCATGCCGAGGCTGCGACTGCTGCCCGATACGAGATAATCCACATAGCCTTTGCCCGACCATTGATTGAGGCTCACCGCACCGTTTTCCGGGAGGATTAAAGTGTGCCCGGCATTCACCGCCGCCTGAAAGTTGGCCTTATCGCCCGCGCTGTAGTTGACCAGTTGGCCCTGCACGCTGGCGTAGTTGCCACTGTTGGCGAGGAAGAGCCGAGCGCCATTCTGGTTGTTGAGGGCAAAAATCTTGACGGTGGATACGGCGGCCTTATCTGCGCCCTGGGTTTGCTCCAGCACACTGTGCTCCATGGCGCTGGCAATAAGGCCGCTGGCCGGGAAAGAGCCCTCTTTGGCAGCGACGATGCGGGCGGAGGAGCTGACGTACTGGGCTTTGACATCAACGTAGTAGCCTGCATTCTGCCCGGCGATACCAAAACGGTGGTGGCGAATGCCGCGCACCCCGCTCAGAGCCGCGAGCAAGTCATCGTTGAGCTGGGTTTGCTGCAACCAGGTCTGGCCGATGATATTGAGGGTTTCAGAGACCATTGCGGGGTCGTCCTCGGCCCTGCCTTCCAGGCTCATGCGACTGAGCAGGCGCTGGCGCTCGGCCAACAAGGTGCTGTGCTTATCACCACCAAAGGCGGAGGCCAGGACAAAGCTACCACCGCGATCCAG
Organism: Gammaproteobacteria bacterium; assembly: GCA_018069465.1. Taxonomy (GTDB): domain Bacteria; phylum Pseudomonadota; class Gammaproteobacteria; order Pseudomonadales; family Porticoccaceae; genus Reddybacter. The sequence goes on from JAGPUW010000018.1 coordinate 4,882, forward strand.
CTTAAAGGTCGTGGTTTGATCGGCAAAGGCGCCACCGTTGGCAGCGTAGGGATGGTTGATGCTCAAGCTTAGGTCATTCAAATTGCCCGAGGGAGTGCCCTCGCTAACACTGAGCACATCATCAATATAAATTTCGGCGACCCGATCAGCTTCAACCACGCCGCTCAAGTCGACGCTTTGTACACCGATAGAGCTGCCGTTGTAGCTGTAGTCGAAGGTCAACACGGCGTTTTTACGCCCCGCCGTTTGGCCAAGGCCGGTCAATTTAACACTGACATTAACAGAGCCACCGTTGGCAGGAATGCTCTGCGTACCCGCACCACTGACAAAGGCAAAGGCGCTGGCATCGGCACCACTGAGGGTGCTGGTGATTTGGATGACAACAGTATTGGGATTATCCGGGTTCCAGGCAAAGGTCGGACCATCCCCACCAATAGCGACCGAGCCAAAATCGCTGGCACCCGCAGGCAGGGGGTCGATCACCACATTGTCCCCGGCATAGCGAATGCTCAGTTTGCGCCCGGCAATGTCCGGTATGTCGTAGAGGGCATCAATGCCGCCGTGTACCAGGTGCACCGTATGCACATAGGTGCTGGGCACAGTCGCCCAGGCGGCAAAAGTGGGGGCTACGGGCAATGGCAGCACCGTGGGTAATAGCGTGCTGTTATCAGGGATAATGCTATAGCCGCCGATCACCTCTTCGACCCGGGCGTTGGGGTAGTTCGCCTTGAGGTAGCTTTGAAAGGTGTTGGTCAGGGTCGATAGATAGGCCCCAAGTGCGCCCTCATTGAGGTTGGCAATGGAATCTGCTGTGACACTACCACCGGCAGCGGCGAGCAAGCTGCCCTCGTCAAAGCCCATGGCGCTATCGAGATCAAGGGTGGGCGATGTCGTCGATAGTTTAAAGGCCGGATCCAGTGACACAACATTGGCGTTGATCGTCGCCTCTACCCACACATGATCAAACTCAATGCGGTTATTACTGTACCAGGCGACGGGCACGCCACCGTTGGCAAAAGTATTGACGATCAGCTGGGCATCGGCCTCCACACCCAACCAGTCTGCCAATTCTTGTAAGGCCTGGGGGTCGGTGGGCGAGACCGTAGCCAGGCCGTAGCGAAAGTTCGCCGTGTAGCCCGCCGCGCGCAATAATTCGATTAACAGGGCGGCCTGATCAAAGTCATTACCGGCGCGCTCGTGCAAGGTTAAATAAGGGCCTTTTAAAGCGCCGTAATAGGGGACGTATTCAAAATGGTTACGCACATATTGGTAAATGCGTCGCGGATCATTTTCCAGAGCTTCAGCCAATGCGCTGTAATCGGATGCGGTGGCGAAGGCCGATTGTGCCGAAAACTGTAAGTCGGCATTCTGGTCGCCACCCACATCAGGTTCGCCAAGGATCTGCCGGGCCTCCTCCGCAGACACCGGCTCCGCTTCACTCTGATACCAGCCGGGGTCGGGCGCTGTTATCGCGCGCTGGCGCAGTGCTTTCTTTTTCTGGCCTGGCGCTGCGCCGCTGTGGCGTACGGCACTGGGCATCACCAAATTGGCAATATCCGGTGCAGCAACGGCGTTATCAACCAGGCCAGCGCACAGGCCGAGCACCAGGAACAAAACAAGAGGGCTGGAAGATCGAACCTTAGGTTTACCCAGCCAGCCCAGAGCACCGGCCAACAAGGCCAGCGCCCAGAGCGGTAAAAAGGGGATTTCTTCGCCGTTATCATCGCTGCTGTTATTGTTAACGACGGGGTCAGTGCCGTTGAAAAACTCATCCACCGCAGTGACACCATCGCCATCGACATCCGAATTGGCATCGAGTGGATTCAGTGGATCGAGGCCATAGTACAGCTCCCAGGTATCGGGCATTTGGTCGTTGTCGTCGTCTGGGTCGGCAAAATCTGCCAGCAAATCGTCGTCGCTATCGGGGCTATTGGACACGGTTTGCACAGTGATATTACTCACCTCGTCGTAGACGTAGGCGATGCTCGGGCCGTCACCACGGCTGACTGTTTGTAGGCGATTCAAGTCGTCGTAACTGTAGTCGATCGTTACCTGGGCTGAAGCCGCGAGAGAAAGGCACAGGCCCAAAGCCAGTAACACACGCTGCACGATGGCCCTGGCGGGCACACTTAGCGAGACATCCTGTCCCGGCGCTCGATTTGCGAGTTCAAGCCGCAATCTTGTTTTTACCCAGCCCATCACTTAACTCCCCATCCTAGAGAAAACACTTCCCTGTTAGCGCCAATCTGCTGACAAGGTATTATCAGGCAGCATGTAACCAGGGCTGATTATGGACAGCGCTTGTGGCAAAACGGTTGAAGTGAAGTGACGCTTAGATGACGAATTTATGAATCGGGAATTTGTTAAGGCTTACTTGCACACTGCGCACCAGACCGGCCCCCAACAGGGCCAGCGCCAGTCGCCCACCACTGTTCATAAAGTGCATACTTTGCACCAGTATTGAGGTGTTCAATCGAGCGGGGTCACGCGAGTAGAGCACCATGTCTTCAAGGGCACCGGCCAGTACTAGCGGCGTATCGAGGACTTCAATCAGCAACAGCACAGGCAGCGACAGCACGCAAAGCAGTACGTATTCCCAGTTCCGTTTGACGGGCCACAAAGGAATACTACTCAACAGCAATATTAGCGGCTGCAGGGCATGGCCTAGTAAGGTAGAACTCGATACGGGAATACCATCCGCCACGCCCTTCCCCGCCAAGTTGCGACGACCATCGGTGAGCGCATCGACTTTAACGAAAAGCTGCCCGCGCTCGCTATCAATGGTCATCGCCTCAACCGTAAAATAGGGTGTCAGGCACTCAAATGACCAGGCGTAAGTCGGTAGCAGCGCCTTGACGAAAACATCGCCCCAGACCCAGGCCATGCTGTTGAGTGCAACAAAAACCAGTAGCGCACACAGCAAACGGGCTTTCAAGGTGAGGCCTCCACCGTATTTATACTTGCGACGCCGACTCAACCCAGCGGATCCACCACAGATAAAACCCCGCCGCCACGGCAATAATCAAGGTTGGTGCAATATAGCTGTGCAAGGCGTTAAACAAGGCTCGATTGTTTTGCAGTGCAAAGTACAACGCAACAATACGCGCCTGATTAGTGACAAAAATGAGCGCCGTCGCCAGCACCATGCCCAGCAGTTTGTGGCGCCAGCGACTTTTGTAGGCCGCTATCGCCGCGATAATCAGGAACAGAGATTCCGTCCCCTCACAACCATTGAGCACAGACAGCGTTGAGTTACTGGAAAGCAGTTGATGTCCCACTGCTCTGACCTGCAGCTCGGGGGCAAGCTGTCTGATTAAATAGGCGGCGGGCTTCACGGTCGCATAATCGATAACCACTGTTTCGACAGGGCCTCCGCTCGCTTGCTCGTAAGACCATTGCAGCAACAGGAAAAACCCGGCAAAAAGAACCAACAGCCGTAACGGCGCTGCTGCTGAGGCTTGAGACAAGGACATAAAAGAGACACCCGACAAAATAAAAAGGAGTTCACTAAAGGCGCGAGTATAGGCAGCCCTTCTTTAAAGATTTAAGTCAGATGAAAACAAAGCAATAACAACTCAGACCAGACACTGCAGACCAGAGCCCCAACAGTAGGTGAACGCGATTGGCCTTGCCCGCGACAGGCAGGCAAGCTTTCACGCAAGCCCATGCTAGGGTAGTATCACAGCGCAAATAATTCGAATGGCGGCCAGTGCGTGCTTGTCCCTTTGCAATAAGTGCTCGTCCCTTTTAAAGACAAGGATAGACTTGTGGCCCCACCCTCTGCGCTCGTTAAACCGAACACCCCCAAGCATCCCCGCTCCCTGTTTAAATACCTGCTCTGCACCCTCAGTTGCTTTCTTCTCATCGCCTGCGGCAACGGCGAAAACAATGTCAGCAGCGGCCTGCAAAGCCAAACCCTGCACTGGGGCAATGGCGCCGAACCCCAGGAGCTCGACCCCCATATTGTCACCGGCATTCCCGAGCACCACATTATTGTCGGTCTGCTTGAAGGGCTGGTGCTGAAAGACCCCAACACGCTGGAGCCGACGCCGGGCATGGCCGAGAGCTGGGATATCAGCGCCGATGGCAAAACCTATACCTTTCATATGCGCAGCACTGCCCGCTGGTCGAATGGCGACCCGGTCACCGCCGAGGACTTCGTCTGGTCGTGGTGGCGTGCCCTGCAACCGGCTCTGGGCAACCTCTACGCCTATATGTACTACCCGATTCTTAATGCCGAAGCCTATGCCACCGGCAAGCTCGATGATTTTTCACAAGTTGGCGTTAAGGCGCTTGATGCCCAAACGCTGGTGGTGACACTAGCTAATCCCACGCCCTACTTTCTGCAATTGCTCGACCACTATTCGATGTTTCCCGTGCACCGCGCCACCATCGAAAAATTTGGTGGCCCCGCCGAGCGTGGCACCCGTTGGACGCGGGCTGGCAACTTTGTTGGCAATGGCCCATTTATTCTCAAGCAATGGGATCTCAACCGGCTGGTAATGATTGAAAAAAGCCCAACTTATTACGATGCCGATAAAGTACGGCTTAAGGCGATTCGCTTTTACCCCACGGAAAACGTCTCCACCGAAGAGCGCATGTTTCGCGCTGGTCAGCTCCATGTCACCGGCTCACTGCCCGCCGATAAAATTGCCGTGTATAAAAAGACCAACCCGCAAGCCCTGCGTATCTCGCCCTATCTCGGCACTTATTTTTATCGCATTAACACCCGCGTTGCACACCTGGGCGACAAGCGCATACGCCGCGCTCTGGCGATGGCCGTTAATCGCCAGCAGATTATCGACACCGTGACCAAGGGTGGGCAAACCCCGGCCTTTACCTTCACACCGCCCAACACGCTCGGCTATACGGCGGAGGATGGCTTTGCTGAAGACATTGACGCTGCAAAAGCCCTGCTGGCAGAAGCGGGCTATGCCAATGGCGAGGGTTTTCCACCGACGGAGCTTCTCTATAACACCAGCGAGGGCCACCGCAAGCTCGCCGTTGCCATTCAGCAAATGTGGAAAAAGAATCTTAATATCGACATCACCCTGAATAATCAGGACTGGAAGGTTTACCTCGACAGCGAGGCCTCGGGCAATTTCCAAATCTCCCGCGCTGGCTGGATTGGCGACTACGTTGACCCCAATACCTTCCTCGATATGTGGCTCAAAGAGGGCGGCAATAACCGCACCGGCTGGCACAACAATGAATACGACCAACTGATTAGCGAAGCCGCACCCGCCGCCAAGGAACGCGAACAACGCTACGCCCACTTTCGCCGCGCTGAGGCGATTTTGATGGATGCCATGCCCATCATCCCCATTTACACCTACAACAGCACCCACCTTGTGCATACCCATGTTAAAGGCATGCCGTCGAACATTCTCGACTACCCGCTGTATAAGCAAATCTATTTGAGCGAGGATTAAACCCACCATGGCTCGCTTTATTTTAATGCGCTTGTTGCAGGCGATACCGGTACTGCTGGTGGTGATTACGGTGACGTTTTTTCTCGTGCGCCTCGCCCCCGGCGGGCCTTTTAGCGCCGAAAAAGCCGTGCCGCCGGAGGTCTTAAAAGCCCTCGAAGCCCGCTACCATCTCGACCAGCCGGTGATAAACCAGTACTTCTCCTACCTCGGCGATCTGGCCCACGGCGACTTCGGCCCCTCGTTTAAATACCCCGGCCGCTCGGTCAATGAGATGATTGCCGCAGGGTTGCCCGCCACAGCCGAGCTGGGCCTGTACGCCATGTGCTTTGCGTTATTGATCGGCGCCAGCGCCGGGGTTATCGCCGCGCTAAAACCCAATAGCGCACAGGACTACATCCCCATGTCCACCGCTATGCTGGGTATTTGCCTGCCCTCATTTTTACTCGGCCCGCTGTTGATGCTGGTGTTTGGAGTGTGGCTGGAGTGGGTGCCGGTGTCGGGCTGGGGCGATATTCCCGGTGACAAAATTTTACCGGCGCTGACCCTCGCCTCCGGTTACACAGCCTATATCGCCCGCCTGTCACGGGGCGGCATGCTCGAAGTGATGTCCCAGGACTATATTCGCACCGCCCGCGCCAAGGGCCTGCCAGAGTGGAAGGTGGTGCTCAAACACGGCCTGCGCGGTGGCATGATCCCGGTCATCGCCTTTATCGGCCCCGCCTTTGCGGGCTTGCTCAGTGGCTCTTTTGTGGTCGAAACTATTTTTCAAATCCCCGGCCTCGGGCGCTTTTATGTACAGGCCGCCTTTAACCGCGACTACACGATGATTATGGGCACCACGGTCTTGTTTGCGACGCTGATTATTCTCTTTAATCTGCTCGCCGATATTGTCGCCGTCTGGCTCAATCCGCGTCTGCGCGATCTCTACCGCAGTGGAGGCGCATAAAGATGAACAGCACAGAGCTTAATAACAGCACCGATCAACAGGCGCCCGCCGAAAAAGGTAGCTCCCTGTGGCGCGATGCCTGGCACCGCCTGCAAAAGAACAAAATGGCCCTGCTCGGGCTGGGCGTCATGATCACGATGTGTATCGCCGCCCTGCTCACCCCGTGGATTACCGTCTACGCCTATGAAGAACAAAACCTCATGCTCGGTGCATCCCCACCCTCTGCCGAGCACTGGCTGGGCACCGACACCCTGGGCCGCGACCTGTTGACGCGCATCCTCTACGGCAGCCGCATCTCCCTGGCTGTGGGTTTTATTGCCACCGCAGTAGCCCTGCTGATCGGCGTGATTTACGGCACCATCGCCGGCTATATGGGTGGCAAAATTGATGCGGCAATGATGCGTCTGGTCGACATACTCTACGCCCTGCCCTTTATGATTTTTATTATTCTGTTAATGGTGATATTCGGGCGCAATATTTTGCTGCTGTTTCTCGCCATCGGCGCTGTTGAGTGGCTGACCATGGCCCGTATCGTGCGCGGGCAGGTGCAGTCACTGCGCCAGCAAGAGTTTGTCGAGGCCGCGGTGTCCATCGGACTCGGGCCGTGGGCGATTATCCGCCGCCACCTTATCCCCAACACACTCGGCCCAGTCATCGTCTACACCACCTTGACCATTCCCAACGTGATGCTGCTAGAGTCTTTTTTAAGCTTTCTCGGTCTCGGCATTCAGCCACCGCAAAGCTCCTGGGGGCTGCTGATTTCCTACGGCGTCGAAACCATGGAGGAGTACCCCTGGCTACTGATCTTTCCCGGGCTGGCACTGTCGATTACGCTCTTCTCCCTCAACTTTCTCGGCGACGGTTTGCGCGATGCCCTCGACCCGCGCGCGGCCAGGGACTGAGTAGTGATGAGCGAAAACAAACAAGACAATATACTTAAAGTTAACAATCTATCTATTTGTTTTAAAACACGAAATGGATCGAGTAAAGCCGTTGCCGGGGTCAGCTTCGAGATCGCCCGTGGTGAAACACTGGCCATTGTTGGCGAGTCCGGCTCGGGTAAATCCGTCACCTGTTACAGCCTCTTAGGGCTAATTCCCCAACCCCCAGGTGTCATCGAAAGCGGTAGTGCTTTGTTCAAAATAAAGGGGCGAGAGTGCGACTTGTTACACAGTAACAAAGCCGTATTGCGCAGCTTGCTCGGCAATAAAATTGCGGTCATTTTTCAGGACCCAATGACCTGCCTCAACCCCTATTTAACGGTCGGCGAACAGCTGATAGAACCCTTGTGTCAGCACCAGAATATGGGCCGCAAGCAGGCCCGTGCGCGGGCCATTGAACTGCTCGAAGAGGTCGGCATCAAAGAGGCAGCCTTGCGTTTTGGCAGCTACCCTCACGAATTTTCTGGCGGTATGCGCCAGCGAGTGATGATCGCCATGGCGCTGATCACCGAGCCCGAATTACTGATTGCCGATGAGCCCACTACGGCACTGGATGTCACCATTCAGGCGCAAATATTGGCCCTGCTGGATGACTTAAAAAAGCAACGCAATATCGCCCTTGTCTTCATCTCCCACGACCTCAGCGTGGTCGCCAATATTGCCGATCGAGTCGCGGTGATGCGCGGCGGAGAAATCGTCGAGACGGGCAGCACCGAGCAAATATTCAAACGGCCCCAGCACGCCTATACCCAACAACTCCTCGCCTCAGTGCCCAGCGGCCCCAAACCAGCACAGGCCTTTCAACCCAGCGGGGATGAGCGCCCGCTACTGGAAGTTGAACACCTGCAAACCGTTTTTGAACAGGGCAGTCGAGGCTTGTTCGCCCCCCGCCCGGCGCCGACTATCGCCGTCAACGATGTGTCATTTGAGCTGCGCCGCCATGAAATTCTCGGCCTGGTCGGCGAATCCGGCTCCGGCAAATCGACACTGGGGCGCTCGGTGATTCAGCTGATTAAGCCGACAGCGGGCAGCGTGCGCCTCGATGGCCAAGAGCTGTGCCAGCTCAGCACCCGGCAACTGAAACCCCTGCGTCAGCGCATGCAAATGATTTTTCAAGATCCCTACGCCTCGCTGAATCCACGCATGACAGTGTTCGACACCCTCGCCGAACCGCTGCTCTATCACCGCCTGGCCAAGCGTAAAACGGTCACGGCCCAGGTGTTAACGCTGATGGACGATGTTGGCCTCGCCCACAGCGACATTCGTAAATACCCCCACGAATTTTCCGGCGGCCAGCGCCAGCGTATCGCCATTGGCCGCGCCATCGCTACCAAGCCTGAATTGATTATTGCCGACGAGCCGGTATCGGCGCTGGATGTGACGATTCAGGCGCAAATCCTCGACTTAATACTGAGGCTTGTTGAGCGCCACAACTTAAGCATGCTGTTTATCTCCCACGACCTTTCGGTGGTCAGATATATTGCCGACCGCATACTGGTTATGCACCAAGGGCAATTAATTGAGAGTGGTGACACTGAAGAACTGTGGGCTAATCCCCGCGAGAGTTATACCCAGCAGCTCTTTGCTGCTATTCCTCAACTCTGAGCGCTAAATAATAAAGGCAGGATGGACAGAGACAGGCAAGCGGTTACAATTGGCAATAGCAACAACATTTATCTTGTAGTTGATTTGCTAGCGTAGTTGATTTGCTAGCGTAATTGATTGGCTGGCGTAGTTGATTTGCCGATGTAGTTATTGGCTAAAAAAGTGGGATCAAGACAATTTATGACTATTTATAACAAGGCTGAACTCGACCAATTGCGGGTCGTGCGCAAGCGCATTAAAGAAGAGTTTGGCCGCGCGCCGACCCTCAACGCACCCAATTTACTGGAAGACATTCTCAACTACAGCAGCCGCTCAAAGGACGCCATCACCAAATCGCAGATTCGCCAGCTAATGGAAATCCTCGGCGAACCCTGGACTGAGCGCTTTATGGAATTACATCAATTGTATTAAGGAACTACTCAGTCAAATCCAGCAATACTGGGCAGTGATCCGAGCCCATCACCTCATTGAGAATATCTGCGCCTTCAACCTTCGCCTGCAAGCTTTTTGACAGCAAAAAATAATCGATGCGCCAGCCAACATTATTAGCTCTGGCACCGGCGCGATAGCTCCACCAGCTGTATTTAACCTCCTCGGGATGCTGATCGCGAAAAGTATCCACAAAGCCCGCGGCGACAATATTGTCCAGCCCATCAATCTCCGCCTGGGTGTAGCCGGCACTTTTGTTGTAGTTGGGCTTGGGGCGCGCTAGGTCGATATCTTTGTGGGCGACATTCAAATCACCGCAGACCACCACCGGCTTCAGTGTTTCTAGCTGCTTTAAATAAGCGAGGAAGTCGGCGTCCCACTGCTGGCGATAGTCGAGCCGCTTCAAACCGTTACCGGAATTTGGCGTGTACACCGTGACCAGATAAAAGGCCTCAAACTCAGCGGCGATGACCCGGCCCTCCAAATCGTGCTCGGCAATGCCCATATCGTACTGCACTGACAAAGGCTCAACTTTCGACAATACCGCCGTGCCCGAATAACCTTTTTTCTCAGCAGAATTACTGTACAGGTGGTAGCCCTCAATCGTTGCCAGCGCCTCGACCACCTGCTCATCCTGGGCCTTGGTTTCTTGCAGGCAAAGCACATCCGTCGCCATGTCCTGTAGCGCTTGAGCAAAATCTTTCTTCATGGCGGCTCGAATACCATTAACATTCCAGGAGACTAAACGCATCGACACTACATCCTCTAACATCACATTGAGTGGGTTTAAACAGTTTGCCTATGGTAAACCGAGGGCTCGACTTTCCAAACCCCTTTAAGCCCTGGCACAGACAAGGCTTCATTAAATCGACACTTTGCAAACAGTGGCGCCGGGGCATTGGGGCCAACAGATTAATCAGTGTGTAAATCGCCCATGCCGACCACTTCCTGATCGACAAACATCTTTGTCGAGCGCAACAGGGGTAAGAGAACATCATTCACATAGGCACAATGGCTTTGTCCGGGGTCCCGCTGGCGCTCTTTACCCGAGGCTTCACCACTGTGACAAAGACCCTTCGAATGGTAACTCAACATCGCCCGATAACCCGGCTGCCAGGCCCTTATGTCCGTAAAATTCTGCCCCAGTGCAGCGAGTATCGCCATGCCAGAATAATCCAGATCACCCCAGAAATAGCAGGGGATGGCCTTGCTCCCCTGATTCAACCACCAGCGCTGAAAAGCCAGAAATTGACCCTCATCGTAGGGCTGCACATGACTAAACTGAGTGGCCCCCCGCTGACGAATACGACTAGAGGCACCGCGGAAACCCGCACTATTAATCAGAGTCATATTATTGAGCAGAGGACTCTGACTCTGCGCCGCGACCAGTTGTAAAAACGTATCCTGATTTTCAACAAACAGGACTTGCCGGCTTGTTGCGGCCATAGCGACATGAATCAAGAGAGGCCGCGTTATTAAATACATATCAGCATTGGGCAATAAACGCCGCACCAGATCTTCCCGCGCATCGAGAAACTTTGAATCAGCCCAAAAGCACTTAGCCGACAATGCTCGCAAGGTAATGGGCTCAAGTGGCAACTTGGCGGCCTGCACAAAACCTTTGACCACCTGCTCCGCTGTTTGCCCCTGACGCTGTATTGGCTTGGCGAGCAAGGCCGCACCACCGGCAATAAAGTACTGCGCGTTGCTCTCCACCGCTCTTTTCCAATTAGCGGCGTAGGACGCCTCCCGAGGGCGTTGCAGCCAATGCCGTAGCAGAGCCTCCCCCCCAGGCTCAAGAACTAAACGCGCTTTTTCATACACCTCGATACCGGGTCGTGGGCGCGCCATTTGAATCGAAAAAATTGCGTATTCATCTTCATCAGCCAGATCGACTATCAAACTCCAATAATATTCAGTGTTTTCACTACTGAAATCAAAGAGTGGCGGCAGGGTTTTACGGTTCACTTGCAGAGGCCGCACGCGCCCCTTGTCGATATTTGTAAGTAGTGTATTCAACAAAGCCAAAACAAAAGGCTCATGTAGATAAGCAGGCGGCGCACGAAAACTCGGCTCAGGCATTGCCATAGCCGAACGCGAACGACAGAACAGATTTACTAAAGCTCATGACCTACAGATCATCCATAAAATCCAACATGGCCTGGTTGCGAATGGTTTTTCGATGCCGTGCCCACAGGGCTTTAATTTTTTCTTGATTGCACACCTTGCGGTCAACCAGCACATGGGTATCAAGCTCACCCACTTTTTCAGTAGCCGGGCATTTACTGAACACCACCTGGTTGGAAATTAAATCTAAAAATGGCCCCGATTTACTGGTGGGCATAATAAAAATCAACTGCAGGCCCAGGGCCTCGGTGAGATAGTGGATGACCTCCCGAGAGCGAGCTTCATCCATTTTCGAAAATGCTTCGTCGACCAATACCATGCGACAGTGCGAACTTCCCTCGTTATAACGAAAGGCCGAGGTTACCGCCGCGGAGCGAATAATATAGGCCGGTGTTTCCAGCTGCCCACCGGAGCCGGTGCCGTATTTGCTGAGGGCAATGGGCTCTTTATTTTCCGGTTTTTTATAAATCTCATAACGCCGATAGAGACGATAATCACTGATGCGGCGCAGTTCACGCAAGGCTGCCTGTTCATCCTTGTCGAGTAACATAGCGACGAGCTTGTCTCTCACCAAACAAGATTGCGGGTTTAAGTCGGCATCGAACAGGGAGTTGCCATCACCCAGGTTGGGCAAGTTGACCACCTCTTTAAAAAAGCGCCAGTACTCTTTAAATTCTGGCACCCATTGCCAGTCAAAATAGAAGCGCTCGCGGTCGGAGCCAAACACGTGGTGTTCGAGCTCTTTATTGAGCTCTTCCAAGACCCGCTTGCCATCATTGATGGCCTGATAAATGGAGTGGCAAAGATTGCTGACAAACGCGGTGTTAAAGCTATCGCGCAAGGTCGCCAGCTTTTCGGCTTTACCCACCAGGACATTATTTTTTAAGGCATTGTGAACGGCCTGTAGTTCACCGGCCATCTTGGCAATGCTTTGAAAGTACTCGGCCGCGTGTTGCTCGCCATGGCCAATGGCGTAAATAATATTATGGGCGAGGGTCGCCATTTGATTGTGCTGCATAATGGCCTGGTACAGCGCCCTGTCATGCTGGTCGAGCTGCTTACAATAAGCGCTATTTTCCTCGACAAAGCTAAAATCGCCCTTCGCAGCACGGGCCTTTACTTCGGCCTCTTGCAGGGCCGCTTCACTATCGAACTCGGGATAATAGCTAGCGATACCCGTTACCCTGGCTTCACGCTCATCTCTATCTTCTTGCAGCCTTTCGAGTTCGGCCACGAAGGTGTCGATGGACACCGTAAGATTGCTCTTTTTCTCCTCTAAAGCACCGAGCCGACTATTCAGTTCACTGCCACCTTTATCAAGCGCATCGAACTCTAGCTGCACAGCTTGCATGCGCGTTTCAAGTTCTTCGAAGTCGCTTAAATCGAGGTTTTGTAGCTGTTCTTCACTGTGTTGTCGGGCGCGATACAGCGTCAACATTTCTGTTAACAAGTCAGCGCACTGCAGCGCTTTTATGCTTTCTATTAGCTCGTACAGTCGCGCCGCCTGGCGGTATTCATCCTCTTGTTGTTGGCGCTGGTGTTGTAGATCACTCAGCTCTTGGCGCTTCGCCTCTAATGCCCGCTGGCGCGCACCTTGGCCGAACACCAGGTCGGCGTCATTGAGATCACAGCGGAACATGGCGTAGTTACCCGAACCCAGCCCGGTGCGGGTGACGCCCCGGCGGGTTCGTCGCAAGCCCTCTTCGTCCTGCACTCGCAAGACAGAACCGTAGGAGGCCTGCAAATAATATTCGACAATTTTATGATCAAACTCCATCAACTCAACAATGGAGTCTTGTGCCAAGGTGATTTTAGCGGCGTCGCGCTGGGCTTTTTCACCCTGAATAACCCGGGCATTATTGCGACCGCCCTTCATGCCCCGCACCACGCGAATGGCCTCGGCCTCATATTCGGGCTCGACAATAATGGCAAAGCGCGCGCCACCCATATATCCCTCGATGGCCATTTGCCACTTCGGGTCAATAATTTCTACAAAGTCACAGAGCACTGCGGCACGGGCATCGGGGCATTGGCTATGGATGGCCTTAAGAGCGGCTTCGACATGGGGCGGGTAATTAATTTTATTGTGTTCGAGGCGCTGAATTTCTACTTGCTTGCGCTCGTGGCGCTCCTTACTTTGACTCAGCTGGCGCTGCCTGTCATTACTCAGTGTTAGCACCTGGTCTCGGATGCTGCGCGGGCCGCTACTGCGCTCGGCACTGTGCAGAGCCAGAGCCAGGTCACTGTGATGCCGGTCGAGTTGTTTGACCTGTTCGAGCTTGTGCTCAAGCGCGCCAATGCCGACCCAGTCTTTGGTCATTAACTGTGGCATGTCGAGCCCGGAGTCCTCGGGGCCCTGTAATAAATTAGTGATCAGCAGGTTCAGCGCCTTGCTCTCCAGCGCCGGAATCTCCACCCCGAGGGAGCTGCTTTTTAAACTCTGTTGCAGCTGGCGTATGGCTTGATAATTATGTGCAAATTGCGGCTCCTGCTCGAGTAAAGATCGGGCGCTAGCGACAAGGTTCTGCTCACAAGCTTCAAGCTCTTGTTCAAGTTGGTCTTTATCGCGCAGTGCGGCGATGCCACGGCGCTGGGCCGCGAGGTCGACTAATTGACTATTGGTGGCGCGCTTAAGCTCGGCATTGTCCTGTATGTCCCGCTCTGTTTGCCCAATGGCCTCAACGTTGAGGCGCTGCTGGTCTTTAATACCGAGATAGCCCTGCTGCTTGACCCACACCTGGCGGCTGAGCTCGCAGTACTGCCCCACACAATGGTCAAGCCAGTTGGCAATATAGGTGGCCGCATGGCTCTGCGCGACGTCGAGGTTTTCAAGCACCCGCTGTATCGCCCGTGTTTCTTCGTCCATGCTATGAATGGTTTTCATCAACTCTGAAACTTGACGAATATCTTCACTTAAATCTTTGGGTTCAAGAATTTCCCGCTCGACAAAAGCACTAATACTTTTTACCGGTTTATAGGCCATAAAATTGGCGAAGGTACGCGCCGCGTGCTTCGCTTCCCGGTCAGATATAGCGCCGGGCATACCGCGAAAAGCGCCATAGAGTCGACGTAAATAGGGGCCTTTTTTGTCGTAAATTTCTACCGCATCACTGCCGAATTGGCGCTTCAGACGATTGGCGATTTCTGGTAGCGGGACAATTAATTGTCCCGCCGGGTCCTCGCGAAGAAAATCCTGTAAACACAGCTGCTGGTTGGGAATAATTAAAAACAGCAACTCATCTTGCCGCGCCTGACGACTGGCACTGGCGCTGTCTAAATGGGCACGCACACACATCACCGCCGTAAACGTCTCGCCCCCTTCGCCCTCGGTGGGATGGAATACACCGGCCACGTAGCCGTCACAAGCATGGGGACGAGCATAACTACCATCATCACAACCCAGCACATACGAAGCCAGCGTGCGCACTTGCTTACCCCCGCGCCCTCTCTGGGTGGTTTCATCCTGCCCGGGGTTATAGGTGAACAGGTTTTCGTGAGCCGCCGTCATCAACGACTGCAGCCCATCGGCAGCGGTAGTTTTACCCGAACCATTGCCCCCAGAAAATAAATTAATGGGGCCAAAATCAAATTCAAGGGGCGGAATATTGCCCCAATTGATATAGATAACGCGCTTACAAAACATTGCTATCGCCCTCTTCGCTATTGTCCTGTTGCACGGGGCTGTTGTAAGCGTCCCTGGAATTTGTCTCTAAGCCCTCTGGCGAAGATAAATTCAACAACACCTCGTCGTTAACGAAGCGGGTAATAGAGGGGTGGATACTTATCCAGCCCTCACCAAAGTCTAATTCGTGCTCGGTGTCGTAGCGGATTAAACGCAATTGGCGCAGGCGTTTAAAAAGAGTTTTTCTCTCACTCGCCGTGTCGGGTAGCGGGCGCTTTAATAAATTCTTATAGGCAATGGCCAAGCCTTCTAGCGCCAACAAGACACAACCTTTGTCGTCCACCTGGCCATCACGCAGGGCCTTTTCATACTCGACCCGAAGCACCAAAATTAAGGCCACTTCTTGTTGGCTGGGGCGCTGGCGAAAACCGCTGTTAAAGGCGCTATGGTCATCGTCAGCCATACCCGGTACAACGGCACCGGGAGGAAAAATGCGCACGAAAGAAAAACGGCTGTCGTGTTGAATCCGTATTTTTATAACACTCAAATAATCCTCGACCAGGTCGCTGCACTGCAAGTAACGGTCGTAGAGCAGGCCTTCAATTTGGCTTTCATCACGGCACAACACACCGTAGTCGAGCAGGCGAATCAACAATTGTGAAAACTCGTCAGCGTTAATACCAAGCTCGCTGAGCCCTTCTTCTATTTTTTCTGCAAACATAAATAACGTAACCTAAGCCCTGTCGGTGGGGAGTGTTTAAAGACTTGAATTGTTTCCTGAGGAAGATGAGTTCATCTGACTAGCACAGCCATCACCAAGCGGATCATCATCAGGACTGGTGTCACCCGATGAATCGTCACCTGTGTTTTTAGACAACAGTTCGATCGTAAACTCATCGTAATTCGCATAATACTCACTGTCTGTCACCTGCCGTCCTGTGGCCTCGACCCGAAACACCAGGGCTGAACTGAGGTTATTGAGCGCCCCCACTTCAATAACGTGGGCCATGGCCAATAGCTCCTCAGCACTATCAATGGTCAGGGCACGGGTGGAAATACGCTGCCCGCCACGCAGTGCGTGCAGTACATAATCTTTTAAATGACTGTTGTTGACCATGAAGGCCTGGTCCAGTAATTGTCGAATCATCAACTCTCGTTGTGCCTCTTGGTCAACGACTTGCGCTGTGGCCAAGACATTATCAACCCAAAGGCGGGACTGGCGTTCCTGCAATTTAATGTGCTGGGGATCGACCAGATTGATTTTGAGGCTGGCCATCGAATCTGCAGCGCCATCCAGACGGGCAGCATATTGCTCGTCATTGAGGTCGGCCAGTTCGGCACACAGTGCCAACAAATCATTGTTGTGACGGCTGTTCATATAACTAAGTTGGCGAATAATAATATCGGCGCGTCGGGTAAAGCTGTGTAGCGCGCTGCGCAAGGCGGGCAACATAATCTCGGCCGCATTGCGCATACGCTGCTCAATGGTGTCGAGAATAAACCACAAATAAGACTGCTCATCGGCACAGAGATCGGGCACGGTACGCCGTAAACTACGCTCGATATCTTGTTTAAAGCCCTTGGGTTTGCGACGAATACGCGCCACCGTACGGCTAATATCTTCGCGGTGTTTTTCAACGCTATCGGCCGACAGACGCACGGCAATGTCGGGCTGGAAGCGCTTTTCCATAAATTCAAAAAACTGTTCGGCGGCCTGCTGTGCCAATTGCTGAGACTCAACCTCGCGGATCAACTCGCGCTTGCGCTCATCGAGCTCGGCAATGACATCGGTGAAATCACTAATAATACGCTCGGAATATTCGTAGGCGTCGAGCAGGTCATAGACTTCGCCCCGACTGAGCAAGGCCTCAAGAGCATTCAAGGTGTTGCGGGTATTGCGGTGTCGAGTACGAATTTGCCGAGTGTCGGCCTCGAGCAAAGCCAGGACAAACACCCGCCCCAGGCGCGTAAAAGGGAAACTTGAATGCAGGGTGGCCGTATCGACCTGGCGCTCCAGCCAACCACCCTCAAGTAATTGTTTGAGTACCCAGCTTGCCTGTTCACGATGGTTTTTAAAACGCGGCTCGACATCATCACCGCTCAGGGTTGTGAGCCCATCATCAAGTACCTCAGCCTGAGGTCTGGCCAAGGCTTCGGTAAGAATTTCAACTAGCTGTTCACGACTCAAGGCCTGACCGTAGTCGGCCGTCGAGCTGTACTGACGCTGGTAGAGGAGGCACAAACACTGCACCACCTGTTCGCGGTATTTACCGGTTAGGGGTTTAAAAAAGTGCCGGCGCGGCTCACTGAAAAACATAGGGGTATCATCGTAAAGCTGACTAAAAAAGGCTCAACGAGCCACTGAGGGGAAGGTAATCAGCCAGGTACTCTAGCCTAAAACCATCGGTCTGGGTATCGACAACAGCCCTGCAAGCCCTTCAGCGCAAATATCACTAAAATGAAGCGCCGACAGAGCGAGTGGCTCCGGCCTTATTATCTGCATTCAGGCTGCGTTACACTGGCTGTCATTAAATCAATACAGGAAGCCGCCCCGAGCGGGACATAATAATATGAGCAGCTCCGACAAAACACCTGAAAAGCACGCCAGCGACCCCTACGCTGACCTTATCAAACCCGGTGATAAGCCGATTACCGAAGAGGCCATTCCCGCTGCAACGGTGGTTTTACTACGCGATAGCGATGACGGCATTGAAACGCTGATGCTACGCAAAAACAAAAATATTCGCTTCGGTGGCATGTGGGTTTTCCCCGGTGGGCGCATCGATGCCGATGATTACCCCGCCAGTGGTGATAAAACCGAAGCCGCCCGTTATGCTGCGGCGCGAGAAACTCACGAAGAAGCCGGCATTCACGCTGACCCGGATGACTTCATCTGGTTCTCTCACTGGACACCGCCACCGATCACGCCAAAGCGCTTTACTACCTGGTTTTTTGCCGCCCGCGTGCCCGAGCACAAAGAGATTATTATCGACGGTGGCGAGATCCACGACCACCAGTGGGTTAATCCGCGGGATGCTATTGCGCGCCACACCGAACGCACCCTCGACTTCGTGCCCCCCACCTGGGTGACACTGCACTACCTGGCGAAATACGCTTCTGTCGATGAACTACTCAGCGTATTTGCATCGCGCCCCCCCAAAATCTACGAGACCCACCTTGGTAAAACGGAGGACGGCGACCGGGTCGCCATTTGGCACGGTGATGCCGGCTACGAGGCCTGGGATGCAAAAATTGAAGGCGAGCGCCACCGCATTACCATGGCGAAAAGTGGTTTTATTTTTGAAAATTCGACCGAGGAATATTAACAGCAAAGGATAAGCGGCTTGACGACTGTCGTCCCGCTTATCCCCTGACCTTACAAAAAAGCACCGTATCAACAAATATCACTTGCCACTATTAATAATAAATTTTTGCAATATGCGTTAATAAGATAAACGCCCGCCTTTATCTCGGCCGCAAAGTACGAAACACATGACGCATAATATCGTTGGCTGAATCAAAAGGAGCAGCCTGGCTCATGTCTGTAATTTTATCGTAATTGGCCTGTATCTCTTCCGGCGTTGGAATTTCACCACCACCTAGCACAACGCCCGCGCCTTCGACTATTTGCACCTTGGCATAATAGCCCGCACCCGCTTCAACCACATCGCCCGAGGTGGTATTTTCTTCGGCGCAAAACCAGGCCACGATGGGCGTGACAAACTCCGGCTTAACCAAAGGTTTAATTTTGTCAGACATAATCTCTTCGGTCATGCGCGTAAGGGCCATCGGTGCCAGAGTATTGATGTTGATATTAAACTTTCGCCCCTCGTGCTTGAGCGCATTCATCAAACCAAAAACACCCATTTTTGCCGCTGCATAGTTGCCCTGACCAAAATTGCCGAACAAGCCGGCCGATGAGGTCGTCATAACAATGCGCCCGTAATTGGCGTCCTTCATATGGGGCCAGGCTGCCAGGGTGCAGTAGGCTGAGCCGGACAAGTGCACATCCACCACCGCATCAAAATCCTCAGGCTGTAATTTGGCAAAAGATTTATCGCGTAAATTACCGGCATTATTAATTAAAATATCAATTTGGCCATAATTATCGATGGCCGTTTGAATAATGTTCGCGGCACCTTCTGGCGTGGCCACCGAGTCGGCATTGGCCACCGCTTCACCACCCGCCGCTTTAATTTCATCGACGACTTCCTCACCCGCCGAGGCCGAGGCACCGCTACCATCAACGGCACCGCCCAAATCGTTAACCACTACTTTAGCGCCCCGCGACGCTAAAAACAGGGCGTGACTGCGACCGAGGCCAGAGCCAGCACCGGTTATTACCGCGACGCGATTGTCATATCGAATAGTCATACTTTATTTTCCTTTATTTTCCTTTATTTATTTTATTAATGATTTTTAGGATTAAACATTTTAGAGCTGATGATTTGAGAGTCGATAATTTTCAGGCTAAAAATCCGCCATTAGCAGCGGTCATCATAACCAGCTGACAGACATTTGGCACCACTCAATGTTACTATTCCATCGCAACACGATCGCACAGCGGCGACGATAAATATAAATAGGGTAAGTTATGTCACAGCAAGCTAAGAAGGACACACCCGAGCAGGCCGAGTTTCGCGCTTACTGCCGCGACTGGTTAAGTCAGCACGACGAGGGGACACCCTCGGTCAGACTCCCCCAGTCCGCCATCGAAATCATGCACAGCGAACAGCTCAGTTTTTTGCGCAAGTGGCAGAGTGAAGCCTATGAAGCCGGCTTAATAGGCTGCGACTACCCCATCGCCGAGGGCGGTGGCGGGCGCAAAGACTGCCAGATGGTAGCCAATCAAGAAATGGCCCGAGCGGGCAAACCCTTTCTACCGAATATTCTTGGCCTCGGCATGGCCGCACCGACCATGCACTTCCACGCGCAAGCGGCATTAAAAGAACGCCTATTACCGGGCTTGTTTTCCTGTAAAGATGTTTGGTGCCAGGGCTTTAGTGAACCCGGCGCCGGTTCTGATCTGGCCAATGTGCAAACCTTCGCCGAGCGCAAAGGTGACAAGTGGATTATTAACGGCCATAAAGTGTGGACCTCTCTCGCCCACTTTGCCGACTGGATGATTCTTTTACTGCGCACCGACAAATCGAGCAAGTACGATGGCCTGTCCTACTTTGTAGTGCCTATTAAATCGGCACTGGGCAAGGGCGTCACCGTTCGGCCCTTAATTAAAATAACCGGTGAAACCGGCTTTAACGAAGTGTTTTTCGACAATCTGGAAATCGGCGACGACTATCGGCTCGACGAAATTGGCAAGGGCTGGCAAGTCGCCCAAACAACCTTGCTCCACGAGCGCGGCGCGGGGCCGATGCTGACGCCCTCCAGTGGTCGCGGCAGCGCTAAAAGCAGTGCCATTGGCGATGCCTATGCATTAATCAATCTCGCTAAAAACGCCACTCGCGATGGCGAAAGTGCCGCCGATGACCCCTTGCTGCGCGACCAGATTATGCAGATGATTATTCGCCAGGAAGGCTCTAAACAGGGGGCCCGCCGCGCTAAAGTGGAAGGTCTGTGTGAGCACCCCATGCGCATTCCGCTACAGGCCAAACTGGTGATGTCGGAAATTCGCCAGGACACATCAGCCCTCGCCATCGATATACTCGGCGCCCAGAGCACCCTTTATATCAATGATGAAAACGCCCCCGCGGGAGGCGAGTGGCCACTGGCTTATATGAATTCTTACGGCATCACCATTGCCGCCGGCGCCAGTGAAATTCAGCGCAATATTCTCGGCGAGCGGATATTGGGCATGGCCAAATCAAAATAACCAAAATAATTAAAAACCTGTTTTTAAAGAAGATTTAAAATGACTCAAGCTAAAAACTTTGCCTTTGGCGAAGATGAAAAATTACTGCGCGATACCGCTCGTAAATTTCTTCAGGATAATTTGCCGACCGACAAACTCCACCAGCTGGTGGCCAGTGATCCAGATCCCTACCGTGAGTCGCTCAGCCTCTGGGACAAGAACCTTTGGCAGCAGATTGTCGAACTCGGTTGGACCACTGTCATTGTGCCCGAAGCGGACGGCGGCATGGGCATGAGCCTGGTCGCCCTCTGCGCCCTGGTGGAAGAAACCGGCAGGGTTAGCCTGCCCTCACCTTTTATTGCCACCAGCTGCGCCAGTCTGGTATTGCGTGAATGCCACTCCCCCGCCGCCGGTCACTGGCTGGGCGAAATAGCCGGAGGCAGCACTGCCACCCTGGCTTGCACACCGAAAAATGGCTCATGGTTAGCCGCAGATTGTGATGTCGAGCTCGTCGATGGCAAGCTCAGCGGCAGCGCCTGGTTTGTACAGGATGCCCGCAAAGTCGACAACTTGATTGTGCAAGCCAAAACTAGCAAAGGCACTGCCCTGTATAAAGTTTCCACCCACTGTGAAGGGCTCAACATCGTCGCCGATGCCATTATCGACCTCACCCGAGACCAGGCTCACATTCACTTTAACAATGTGCCGGTTGGCGACGCGCAACGCTTGAGTGATGATGCCCGTGCCGTACTCGAGCGCGCCGAACCCGGCCTGCTGACCCTAGTGGCCGCCGACATGTGTGGCGCCGGGGAGTGGCAACTGCAAACCACCGTCGAATACATGAAGGTCAGAGAACAGTTCGGCCACCCACTGGGTTATTTTCAGGCTTTGAAACACCCTCTGGTCAATTTAATGATTATGATCGATCAGGCTAAATCTCTGACCTATAACGCCGCCAGTGCCATCGATAGCGAGCCGCAGAATGCCGCTAAATTTGCGCGCATGGCCAAAGCCTCTGCCTCGGAGATGGCGGCTTTCGCCTCGAACCGCTCGATTCAGTTTCACGGCGGTATCGGTTTTACCTGGGAGTGTTTTGTACATCTGTACTGCAAGCGCCAAAAACACAATCAGGTGCTCTACGGCGATGCCAAATACCAGCGAGCCAAACTGGCGGAAATATTGATGGGGCCGATATCGGCATAGCGGCTGAGCAAGTCAGGCTGGGCGTCTTAAAAAGTGGCGCGGCAACTTTCTTGATAACTTGCGTAAAAACTTTATTGATCACTTTATTGATAACAACAGACTAAACGAAGGCAAATTAAGCAAAGCCTCCAAAATATCAGCCAAATTAAAAAGGCAGCCAAACCTGGCTGCCTTTTTAATGGCTAACGTCGCGCAAGGGCGAAGCCCTATCTGACAAGAGCCCTCACCTCATAAGAAGCTCTATTTCATTAGAGGGATTTCTGAGGCCAATTTAAGGGTATAAACAGCGTTAATTCTATTTTCAATCTGGAAAACACGGAACACCTTGGCGGGCGCTACAGCTTTGCGAAACTTTTTCACATAACTTTTCTTAATCTTCAGGCGCTTATCATCGAGCTTCAGCTTGGCATCGGTGATCTCAATCGCCTTTTCATCTGTCATCGCCGAGTAGTTTTTCGCAAAGTCCTTAATCAGACTAAAGGTTCCATCCCCGACCTTATTCACTTCCGCTCGGTACTCTCTGTATAAAGGCCAGAATGCCTCTGCTTCAGCCGAAGTGAAGTTCATATTCTCAGCAACCAAAGCCGCGCGCTTAGTACCGGCAACCTGGCGCACCAGAGCCACCTGGCTCTCAATGGCCGCCAACTGCTGGTCGGCAACAACTGGCGTTTGTGCTTGCGCTGCAAAGGACAGGGCTAATGCCATAAGCAAACTTAGTCTTTTTTTCACGTGGTCTATCTCCATATACGATTAAGTGAATGCGCTCAATATGAGCGCGCTAAAGTCTACTACAAGCAGAAATCAGGAGCGAGATTTTGATTTAATCATCCAGCCACAGCTATCGGCTAAAAAACACCCACAGCGCATTGCACTCAAAGCCTAAGTACTGGAGAATCGCAGCCGTAACATTTTTGTCATATGAAGTTGTGTTCGATAGACGAGGTTGGCATGCACTACGCTCAAATTACGGGATGGGGTCGCTACCTGCCACCGGCAATATTAACCAACGAAGACATCGCCACGGTCGTCGATACCTCCAGCGAGTGGATCAGCTCGCGCACCGGTATTAAGGCGCGGCGCATCAGCCATGTAAGGAATGTCGACCTGGCCCACGTTGCCGCCGAACGGGCACTGGCCTGCGCGGGTATTAGCGCACTCGATGTCGACGTTATTGCCTACGCCACCACCACGCCCGACGAAATTATCCCCAATACTGCATCGATGTTGCAGGGCAAACTGGGGGCCTCTAACGCCGCCTGCTTCGACCTCAACGCCGCTTGCACCGCCTTTCTTTACAGCTTCAACATGGTCTCGGATATGATCCGCGCCGGCTCAATTAAGACGGCTCTGATAGTCGGCTCCGAACGCCTCAGTTCATTAATGGACTGGGCCAACAAGCGCGACTCCGCCGTACTCTTTGGCGATGGCGCCGGTGCTGTGGTACTGCAGGCCTCCGAGCAGAAGAGTGGCTTTTTTCAGGGCAAACTGGGCTGTGTGCAAGATACCCGCGAATTACTGGCGATGCCCGACTTCGGCATGCACGCCGTCGCCCAACACCGCCCGCTGGATGTATCCCTTGATTTTTCCGGCCGTGAAATCTTCCGCAACGCGGTCAATGGCATGGCCGCTGCCTGCACCGATGTGCTGCAAAACTCTGGGCTCACGCTCGACGATATCGACCTGGTGATTCCCCACCAGGCCAATACCCGCATTATTGAGGCCCTGGCCAAACGTCTTGGAATCCCCATGGACAAAGTCGTGGTCACCCTTGAAAACTACGCCAACACCTCAACCAGCAGCATCCCCATCGCCCTCTGTGAAGCGCTCGAAGATGGCCGCGTCAAACCCGGCATGACCATCCTCATCGTCGCCTTTGGTGCCGGTTTAACCTGGGGGGCGTCACTCTTTACCTGGGCTGACAGAGTGTTACCTTTGGGTGAGAGCGATGTCGAACTGCCCACCACTGACAAGACCGGGCTGGAATTAATTCTCGAAGCTATAGAGGTGCGAGAGCAGGCAGCACAGCGCAACGAGACGAAGTAGAAACGCCTTCAAGCCGTCTCGTTGAACTGCTAACATCAGCCACCACTTCCCGTCATTCTGCGGGCCTAAACGTCAGGTCCGCAGCAGCTAATCAGGTTCGTCCATGTCAGAGCAGGCCCCAGCACCCCTCCCCCCACAAGCGCCCGCTTTCATCCATTTACACCTGCACAGTGAATACTCCATTGCCGATAGCACCATTGGCATCAAATCCTTAATCGGCAAAGTGCGCGAGCTCGATATGCCCGCCGTTGCCGTCGGCGACATCTGTAATTTCTTCGCTCTGGTGAAGTTTTACAAGGCCGCGCAGGGTGGGGGTATCAAGCCCATTTGCGGTAGTGACCTGACCATTGCCGGTGACAAACCCGACGACCCACAAAGCCAGATTACCCTGCTGGTGCAAAATAAAGTTGGCTATCAAAACCTCACCCAACTGATTTCCCGCGCCTACCTCGAAGGCCAGGTACATGGGCTGCCCTGCATTCGTCGCAGTTGGCTGCAAGAATTCGGCGACGGTTTGATTGTCCTGTGTGGCAACAAAAGCGATATCGGCGTGGCACTGGCGACAGGACGCGATAAGCAGGCACAGCGTTTATTGCAGGACTGGATGGGCGACTTCCCCGCTAGCGTTTATCTCGAACTGGTACGCTGCAAGCGCCCCGGCGAAGAAAGCTTTGTACACAGTGCGGTAGCCCTGGCGCAGCAACTCGATTGCCCGGTAGTCGCCAGTAATGACGTGCGCTTTATCAGCCAGGATCAATTTGAAGCCCACGAGGCCAGAGTCTGCATTGTCGAGGGCCGCACCCTCGATGACCCGCGCCGCGAGCGCCGCTACAGCGACCAGCAATATCTGAAATCCGTCAGCGAAATGCAGAGCCTGTTTGCCGACATTCCCGAGGCCCTGGAAAACACCGTCGAGATTGCCAAGCGCTGCAATCTGACGCTCACCCTGGGCAAACCGCAACTGCCGGAATACCCCATCCCCGAAGGCATGACCACCGAGGCCTACTTTCGCCAGTTATCCGAGCAGGGGCTGAGCCGACGCCTGGAGAGCATCACCCTCAAGCCCGAAGTCGGGCAAAGCCTTCAAGACTATAGCGACCGCCTCGACTTCGAGCTCAATATCATTAACCAGATGGGCTTTCCCGGCTACTTCCTGATCGTCATGGATTTCATCCGCTGGGCCAAAGAGCACGATATTCCCGTTGGCCCCGGTCGCGGCTCCGGTGCCGGTTCGCTGGTCGCCTACGCCCTGGAAATTACCGATCTCGACCCCCTCGAATACGACCTGCTATTTGAGCGCTTTCTCAACCCCGAACGGGTCTCCATGCCCGATTTCGATATCGACTTCTGCATGGACAATCGCGACCGGGTGATTGCCTATGTCGCCGACCGCTACGGTCGCAAGGCCGTTTCGCAGATCATCACCTTTGGCACCATGGCGGCGAAGGCGGTGGTGCGCGATGTCGCCCGCGCCCAGGGTAAGTCTTACGGCCTGGCCGATCGTTTATCGAAAATGATCCCCTTTGAAATTGGCATCACCCTGCAAAAAGCCTTTGATCAGGAGGAGATACTCAGGGACTTTCTTGAACAGGACGAAGAGGCCCAGGAAATTTGGGAGATGGCCCTGCAGCTCGAAGGCCTGACCCGCAATGTCGGCAAGCACGCCGGTGGTGTGGTGATCGCCCCTACCCAGCTAACGGATTTCTCCGCCCTGTACTGCGACGAAAGCGGCGAAGGCCTGGTCACCCAGTACGATAAAGACGATGTCGAAGACGTCGGGCTGGTGAAGTTCGACTTCCTCGGCCTGCGCACCCTGACCATTATTGACTGGGCTCTAGACAACGCCAATGTTCAGAATGAACGAGACGGCAAGCCCCCGGTGGTGATTAAAGACATCCCCCTCGACGATCCAGGCAGCTATCAACTCCTGCAGCGCGCCGAAACAACGGCGGTGTTTCAGCTGGAGTCCCGAGGCATGAAGGATTTGATTAAGCGCCAGTTGCCGAGCCGCTTTGAAGACATCATCGCACTGGTGGCCCTGTTTCGACCCGGCCCCCTGCAGTCGGGCATGGTCGACGATTTTATCAACCGCAAACACGGTCGCCAGGAAGTCGCCTACCCCCACCCCAAGTACCAGCACCCCGACCTGAAACCGGTTCTCGAACCGACCTACGGCGTCATCCTTTATCAGGAACAGGTGATGCAAATCGCCCAGGTACTCGGCGGTTACACACTCGGCGAAGCCGATATGTTGCGCCGCGCGATGGGCAAGAAAAAGGCCGAAGAAATG
This sequence comes from Gammaproteobacteria bacterium, assembly GCA_018069465.1. Lineage (GTDB taxonomy): Bacteria > Pseudomonadota > Gammaproteobacteria > Pseudomonadales > Porticoccaceae > Reddybacter. The sequence goes on from JAGPUW010000018.1 coordinate 31,329, forward strand.
GCCCGCCAACGGCAACTCTTTGTCGATGGCGCGGCCAACAACAATGTCAGCAATGAGCTGGCGGAAAACATTTTCGACTTAATGGAAAAGTTTGCCGGTTACGGATTCAATAAATCCCACTCGGCGGCCTATGCTCTGCTCGCCTATCAAACTGCCTGGCTGAAAGTCCACTACCCCGCCGCCTTTATGGCCGCCGTACTGTCCGCCGATATGCAAAACACCGACAAGGTGGTGACGCTGATCGATGAGTGTCGAGCGATGAAACTCGTCGTCACGCCGCCCGATGTCAATATCGGGCAATTCCAGTTTTCCGTCTCCCTTGAATCAGCCGTGGTCTACGGGCTCGGTGCCATCAAGGGCCTCGGCGAAGGGCCCGTCGCCAGTATCCTTGAGGCCCGCAGTAGTGGCGGCCCCTTTAAAGATCTGTTCGATTTTTGCACCCGCATCGATGCCCGCAAAGTCAACAAACGCGCTCTCGAAGCGCTGATTCGCTCCGGCGCACTCGATAAAATCGGCCCCAATGACGATCCCGGCTACAGTCGCGCAGTGATGCTCGCGGCCATGGAAGAGGCGGTGAAACTGGCCGACCAGCACAGTAAAAATGCCGCCAGCGGCATGGTCGATTTATTTGGCGCCACACCCGCCGAGAGCGCGCCAGAAATCGGCTACTCCGCCTTTACTCAAGTGCGTCGTTTCCGCTTGCGCGACCGCCTGCAGGGCGAGTGGGATACTCTGGGGCTCTACCTCACCGGACACCCCATTGAAGAATACGTCGGCGAGTTGAGCCACTTTATTAGCTGTCGGCTCAAAGCCCTGCAACCCTCCAGAAGTGTGCAAATCGTTGCCGGGCTAGTGCTCGACATTCGCACCATCAAAACCAGTCGCGGCGTGATGGGCGTGATGACCATCGACGATGACAGCGCCCGCATCGACGTCACCATTTTTTCTGAACAATACAACGCCTGTCGCGACAACATCAGCAAGGGCACCATGGTGGTGGTCAATGGCGTACTCAGCGAGGACGAATACACGGGCGGCCTGAAAATGCGCGCCCAGCAAGTGCGAACACTGATCGAAGCTCGACAGGCTATGCTCAAGGGCCTGAGCATAGATCTCTCTGGCAGCACCATGACCCTGGCAACCGTCGACAATCTCGAGCAATTACTCAAACCCTATAACAGCGGCCAGTGTAGCGTTAAAGTGAAATACCGCTGTCGCGGCGCCGAGGGGGAATTCGCACTGGGTGAGAAATGGGCGATACAGCCAGAGGATGATTTACTGCATCATCTGCGAGACAGCTTCGGTGCCGGCAATTTACAACTACTCTACTAAGGAGCCTGGCTGATAAAGAAATTGCAGCAAAATGCCAGTTCGATGTATCGATTGAATAAACTATCTGTATAATTTGGACGTCTATCTCCCCGGCCCAGCGCTAAATAAAGCAAGCGGAATTAAAGTAATTATGAATCTTGACTACCTGGACTTTGAACAGCCCATTGCCGAACTCGAGGCTAAAATTGAAGAGCTGCAACTGGTCGGCAACGACAATGCGCTGAATATTGCCGATGAGATAATAAAATTACGCGGTAAATCCCTGAAGTTGACGGAGAGCATTTTCTCCGGCCTCTCCTCCTGGCAAATCGTTCAGGTGGCTCGCCATCCCCTGCGCCCCCACACCAAAGACTATATTGGCAGGTTATTTACTGAGTTTGACGAATTACACGGCGACCGCCATTTTGGTGACGACAAAGCCATTATTGGTGGCGTTGCGCGACTCGATGGCAAACCGGTGATGGTCATTGGCGAGGAAAAAGGCCGTGGCGTGAGTGAAAAAGTCGCGCGCAATTTCGGCATGCCCAAGCCCGAAGGTTATCGCAAGGCACTGCGCTTAATGGAAATGGCCGAGCGTTTTAAAATGCCCATCCTGACCCTTATCGACACCCCCGGTGCCTACCCCGGCATCGACTCGGAAGAGCGCGGCATTAGTGAATCTATCGCCCAGAACCTGGCCGTGATGTCACGTTTGAAAACACCCATTATCGCCACGGTCATCGGCGAGGGCAGCTCCGGTGGCGCCATTGCCATCGGCGTTAGTGACTGGCTGAATATGCTGCAATACTCGACCTATTTCGTTATCTCGCCAGAGGGCTGTGCCAATATTATCTGGAAGACCGCTGAAAAAGCGCCACTGGCGGCCGAGGCCATGGGTGTCACCTCCAGTGTTCTCGAAGAGCTGGGGATTGCCGATGAAACCATTCCCGAGCCTCTGGGCGGTGCTCATCGCGATGTCGACGCTATGGCGGGAATCCTGCAAGGCCGTTTGATCGAGCAGCTCGACCGGCTGCAGCGCGAGCCTCTCGATCAGCTTGTCGAAAAACGCTTTAATCGCTTAATGTCCTACGGCAGCACTAGTTAAACCCGAAAGCCAAACAGCCCCGCCAGCAACAGGCTGGGCTGCTTTACTGTTCTATTCTGTACTCACATCACTGCACTGTCCCGTACAAGCTAAGCCCTGAACGCCTGCGCACAGCTCCGCGCCATTCAATCAAAGCACTGACAAGCCGTGAGGGGTCGCTAATTTAATACGCCATTGCGGCTTACCGCGATACTTTGATGAATACACCCAGCCTTCAACTTCCAGGCGCTTACCTCGCCAACTATTAACAGTGGCTTTATCAAAGTAGCGCTGGTTTTCCGGGTAGATCACCGCCACAAAACCGTCCTCGAAATTAATCCACCAGGCTTTGGCAAAGCTCACTTTGCGCACCGTGCCGCGCACCCGCTGATAACCACCCCGCTCAATATTTTTCGCGCCAACATATTGGGCTAAAGTGCTCTGCCACAAGCCCTTTTGCCCGCGCCGGGCACTTTTTTCTGCACCGACAAAACAAGGCAGCAAACCCAGGTTGGGTGGTATCGCCACATGCCAACCCAGCCCCTGCTTCAGCAGCAGCGCCGAGAGGCTTTGGCCGTCGATGAAAACATAGCCCAGCTGTCGACCGTAGGCATCGGTTTGCTCGCGACCGAGGACAAGACGTAAATCTCGCTGCCGGGCACCACTGGCTTGCAGCGCACTTTGCACTGCCTGCTTCGCCGCCAGTGCCAGAGCCTCATCGGGCTGACCCTTGCGACCGCGCTCGGGCGTGTTGATGCCAATCAAACGTATGCGACGACCATCGCTCAAGGTCAAGGTGTCGCCGTCATAGGCATATTGGACGGCGATGCGTTCACCACGACCGGCATCGAGATCAGCCAGCGTGCAATTGCCGCCCAGGGCGGGGGCAGAAGAAATAAGGAAACAGGAAAAAATCGAGACCAAAAAAAATGCGCTCCGAGCGTGAACTCTGAGCGCATTCTTCATTGGCTTGTCAGCCAGCTGGCTAAATTTACTTTTTGCCGCTGCTGATACCGCCAAAACGCTGGTTGAAACGGTCGATTCGACCACCGGCATCTGCTGTCTTCTGCTTGCCCGTGTAAAAGGGGTGACACTGTGAACAGACGTCGAGGTGAATGGTATCGACCCGAGTTGAACCAACTTCGATAACATTACCGCAGCTGCAGGTTGCCGTCAGCTTGCCGTAAGCGGGATGTATTTCAGCTTTCATTTTACTTGCCTCATTGTTGCAGGGTTGTTGCACACCGCCACTCGAACTAAAACAGCCTTGAATATAAGCGTTTCGTCCGGCACCGTACGCATACTTGCAGGAGCGCGCATGTTACCAGAAAAACCCTGTGGTTCAAGCACAAAGTCAACAGATTTCAAGGGCTTGATTGGCCAATGGCCGCGCCCCGTGAATAGCCAGACTGGCGATTGCACACGGCGCCACTTCACCCGACAATAGCCACCTCAGGACACCTGCTCCAGAGCCCTGACGAATGACTAATTACTGCTCACCTACGACGAGAAAACATCACCACTCAAGCATGATCAACCAGCCATGACAGAGACACTATTTTATCAAGTTGCCGTGCAGTCGCCACTGCGCCGACTCTTTGATTATCTGCCACCCAGCGGTTTTGGCCCGACACTCCCAGTGGGTGTGCGCGTTACCGTGCCCTTTGGTAAAAGGGCGGTGACGGGCATAGTCGTATCCAGCACATCGAGCAGCGACTACCCGGCGGACAAACTCAAATCGATTAGCGCCATACTCGACACAGCACCCCTCTTGCCCCCCGTGCTTTTCGAGGTGCTGCTCTGGGCCGCCCGCTATTATCAACACCCCCTCGGCGAGGTACTCGCCAGCGCCCTGCCGACATTGTTGCGCAAGGGCGGCGACCTGCCCCAGCAAAGCTTTTGGCGTTTGAGCACTCACGGCAAAGGGCTACCTGCTGATGCCCTGCGCCGCGCACCGAGCCAGCAAGCGCTATTGCAATTGTTGCAAGTGCACGACCAGCTCAGTCGCGAGGCTATCGATGCCGCCGGTATTAGCACGGCCACTATTCGCAGTCTAAAAAACAAAGCGCTAATCGAGAACTTTAGCAGCACCGTATCGGGTCAGGGTTTTGATGCCAACGGCGAGCTGGACTTGCTGGGCGAAGCGCCACTGAGCCTCTCCCCCGACCAACAAGCCGCGCTCGGGCACATTGAATTTCATACGTACAACAGCTATTTAATTGATGGCGAAACCGGCTCGGGCAAGACCGAGGTGTATTTGCAGGCCATTGCCAACGTGCTGCGCCACGGCCGTCAGGCCCTGGTGTTGATTCCCGAAATCAATCTTAGCCCCCAAACACTGGCCCGCTTCCGCGCCCGCTTTAATTGCCCCATTGCCTTAATTCACTCCGGCCTCAGCGAGCGGCAGCGACTGGAGGCCTGGTGGGCGGCCGCTAACGGCAGTGCCGGCATTGTTATTGGCACCCGCTCCGCCGCCTTTGTGCCCTTGCAGTCACCGGGCATTATTATTGTCGACGAAGAACACGATAGCTCCTTTAAGCAGCAGGAGGGCTTTCGCTACTCCGCCCGCGATGTTGCCGTGATGCGCGCCAATCGGGAGAACATCCCCCTGCTGCTCGGCTCGGCCACCCCCTCCCTTGAGAGCCTGTACAACTGCACCCAGCAACGCTATCACCACCTCTCGATAAAAGGCCGTCACGGCGGTGCGGTGCAGGCGCAATGGCAGCTGGTAGATATCTGCCACAGCCAGCTCAATACCGGCTTTTCCCAGAGCGCTATTAACGCCATCGAGACCCAGTTAGCCGAGGGCAACCAGATTCTCGTCTTCCTCAATCGCCGGGGCTTTGCACCAACGCTGATGTGTCACGATTGTGGCTGGGTCGCCAACTGTAAGCACTGCGATGCCCACCTAACAGTGCATACCCACAAACCCGGCCTCCACTGCCACCACTGCGAATCGCGCCATGCACTGCCACAAGCCTGCCCAGACTGTGCCAGCCAGCAACTGAATTATCTGGGTCAGGGCACTGAGCGCAGTGAAGCCACCCTGCAGGCGCTATTCCCCGCAGCCAAGGTGCATCGTGTCGACAGAGACACAACGGGCAATAAACGCGCGATGGAGGGCCTGCTAGAGGAGATCAATACAAATGAACCCTGTATTTTGGTCGGTACGCAAATGCTCGCCAAGGGCCACCATTTTCCGGGGGTCACACTGGTGGTGGTACTCGATGCCGATACCAGCTTGTTTAGTGCCGATTTTCGCGCTTTGGAAAAAATGGGCCAGCTCATCACCCAAGTTGCCGGGCGCGCCGGACGCGGCGAAAAACCGGGTGTGGTGATGATACAAAGCCATCATTGTGAGCACCCCGTATTTGAGCTCTTGAGCCAACACAGCTACGGAAAATTTGCCCAACATTTATTGCGCGAACGCCAGTTCAGCGCCATGCCGCCCTTTACCAATGCCGCGTTAATTCGCGCTGAATTTCACCAGGGTGGTGAGGCTCTCGGCTTGCTGCATAAAGCTCGCGACTATCTTGAGAGCCAGGTACCGTCGAGCCCAGCGCTGCGCTATCTCGGCCCCTTTCCCGCCGCCATGGAAAAACGCGGCGGTCGCTATCGCTATCAACTGACCCTTATCGGCGTCGAGCGACGCGCCCTGCACCAGCTGCTGGGCGCACTCAGCCATTGGTTTGAACAGCAAAAAGAGGCCCGCAAAGTGAGATGGTCAATCGATGTCGACCCTCAGGATTCAATATAACTTAATACGTATAATCAATAGCTTACGAAGATATTTTAAGAAAAAAATTAAAAATAATTAGCGCTCATTTTACGAAGCGAATACAATGGCAACTGACCACACAGCACAGGCTGATATGTCTCGAGATTACGCAAAAAAAACCGCCAATAAGGCCCCAGCCAAACGTGGCAGTTCCCGCAAGAATGTCCGCACCAAGGCCAGCAACAAAGCCCCGGCACAGTCGCCGCGCTGGCTGTGGCTGTGCAGCGGCTTTCTGCTGGGTATTTTATCAATGGGCCTGATCCAACTGTGGAAAACGCCACAGCAAGATATTAGCCGCGCACTCGATGAAGTCACTGGCACCACTGCCGCCAAAAATCAGCAGCCCCATTTTGATTTTTACACCCAGTTGCGCGACGCTGAAATTGTCGTACCCGATAGCCCCCCCGATGCCCTGAGAAAAGCAGGCGGCGAAAAGGGCCAGGATGAAGTCTTTATCTTGCAGGCGGGGTCGTTCAAAAACCCACGGGATGCCGATAGCTTACGCGTCAGCCTCATTCTCTTAAACCTCAATGCCCAGGTCGAAAAAACCCATTCCAGCAAGGGTGGCACCTGGCATCGCGTTTTAGTCGGGCCCTTTCAATCGAGCTCAAAACTGGCCCATGCCCGCTCTACCCTCTTGCAAAATGGTATTGATAATCTGGTCTTAAAGCGGCCCAAGAATTAGCGCCACTCGTTTATAAAACAGGGCCAAGATAAGGCTTTATGCGTCGCTAAATTTAACGCGCTGATTAACACCGGTTAGCAATTCGTAGGCGATGGTTTCACTGGCCTCAGCAATCCTTTCAACAGGCAGGCCCTCGCCCCAAAGCGTAACGGCATCACCTATCTTCGCGGTAGGGTTGTCGCCTAGATCGACCGTCAATAAATCCATCGATACCCGCCCCGCGACTGTGGCCGCTTTGCCATTGACCAGCACCGGGCAACCATTGCTGGCGTGGCGGGGATAGCCGTCACCATAACCGGCAGCGACCACAGCTATGCGCGATGAGGTAGCTTGTGAACCGGGCGCTCGCCAGACTTCTCCGTAACCCACGGCCTCCCCCCCCGCCACGGTTTGCAGGGCAATAATGCGCGAGCGCAAAGTCATCACCGGGCGCAGCTCTACGCCTGCCGGCAGAGGCACATTGCCACTCAATGGATTCACCCCATAGAGCATCACCCCCGGTCGCACCCAGTCAAAATGCATATCGGGCCGGGTTAGCAAAGCGGCAGAATTGGCCAGACTCAAGCTCTCATCGGCGCGCAGCTCCAGTGCCGCGAGGGTAGTTTGAAAACGCGCCAATTGCCGTTGGTTTTGAGGGGCTGGTGGATCATCGGCACAGGCCAGATGAGAAATAAACGTCAAGTTGCCAACCTGCTCTGCCGCACGTAAGCGCTCTGCCGCTCGGCAAAACGCATCGACTGTAAAGCCTAAGCGGTGCATGCCGGTATCGAGTTTCAGCCAGACATCGACAGGGCGCGGCAATGTCGTATCGAGCAAGATTTGCAATTGCTCAACAGAATGGATCACCGTGCCCAAACCATAGCGCGCCACTTCACGTATTTCAGCGCGACCAAAAACACCACTTAACAGGACGATGGGACTGTCGATACCCGAATTACGCAACTCCACAGCTTCCTCGAGACTAGCCACCCCAAAGGCATCGGCAAGGGAACCCAGTGCCCCCGCGACCCGAATGGCTCCGTGGCCGTAGGCATTGGCTTTAACCACCGCCATAATTTTCGCACCCGGCGTCAAGGCTCGAGCCTGAGCGAAATTGTGTTGCAAGTTGGCCAGCGAGATAAGCGCTTCGATCGGGCGAGTCATAAAATCCAGCAGGTAGGAGGGAGTAAACGTCAGTGCGCGCTCAGTAAATTAGTACCTGAGACCAGGCACGCATAGTCTCAGGGCGAGAATGTAGAAGCAAGCCTCGGCAAGCCGGTAAATCAACGCTGCACTTTTGTTTAAGCTCAGGTTCGCGGGTATACTTCGCTGCCAAAATTACCACCAAACCTTTCTACATTCTATTTCAGGAGAAACCTATGGCCGCCGACTGGGCTAGCTTTAACTGGGAAGACCCCTTTCTTATCGAAGAGCAACTGAGCGAAGACGAGCGCATGATTATGCACAGCGCCCGCCAGTACGCCCAGGACAAGCTGCTACCCCGCGTGCAAATGGCTTTTCGCGATGAGCGCATGGACCGGGAGATCTTCAACGAGATGGGCGATCTGGGCCTGCTCGGTTCGACTATCGATGGCTACGGCTGCCCCGGTGTCAACTACGTTAGCTACGGTTTGATCGCCCGCGAAGTTGAACGCATCGACTCGGGCTACCGCTCGATGATGAGCGTGCAATCCAGTCTGGTGATGCACCCCATCTACACCTACGGCACCGAGGCCCAGCGGGAAAAGTACTTGCCCAAACTGGCCAGCGGCGAATGGGTGGGCTGCTTCGGCCTCACCGAGCCCGACCACGGCTCCGACCCCGGCGGCATGAAAACCCGCGCCAAATCCGTCGCTGGTGGCTACAGCCTCAGCGGTAACAAAATGTGGATTACCAACTCGCCCATCGCCGATGTGTTTGTGGTGTGGGCCAAAACCGACGACGGTATTATTCGCGGTTTTGTGCTGGAAAAAGGCATGAAGGGGCTGTCTGCGCCGAAGATCGAAGGCAAGCTCGCCCTGCGCGCCTCGGTCACTGGTGAGATTGTGATGGATGAAGTCCTCGTCTCAGAAGATCACCTGCTACCCAACGTGAAGGGTTTAAAAGGCCCCTTCGGCTGCCTTAACAGCGCACGGCTGGGTATTTCCTGGGGCGCTCTGGGTGCTGCTGAAACGTGCTGGCAAACCGCGCGGCAGTACGTGCTCGACCGCAAACAGTTTGATCGTCCACTCGCGGCCAACCAGCTGATACAAATGAAGCTGGCCAATATGCAAACGGAAATCCACCTCGGCTTGCTCGGCTCTCTCAATGCCACACGTTTGAAAGATAAGGGACAACTGGCCCCCGAATTAATCTCCATGATGAAGCGCAATAACTGCTCAAAGTCGCTGGATATTGCCCGCGTCGCTCGCGATATGCTCGGCGGTAATGGCATCTCCGATGAGTTTCCGATTATGCGTCATATGATGAACCTCGAAGTGGTCAACACCTATGAGGGCACAGCGGATATTCACGCGCTGATTTTAGGTCGCGCTCAGACTGGAATTCAGGCGTTTTTCTAAAGGCCAACCCAGCTTATTCAAGCCGGTCGAATGCGCCAGCCCCTGGCCCCAGGGGTTGGCCGTAACTAAACTCAACATAATTGCCGTTGGGGTCGCGCAGGCCGCAGTAGTAGCCGACCGGAAAACCTTCATCTCGCGGCGGCCACACCAGGCAATTGCGCTCCCGTCCCAGCTCGGCAATAGCATCGACAGCGGCTCGGCTATCCAGGGCAAAACCAAAATGCCTATAGTCAGTAGCAGACAGCTCAAGGTTCTGCCCGCCATTCATCAGTACAAAAATAAAATCACTTTCTCGGCCCGGCTCCGCCATCCACACAATGCGCTGCTCAGCGGCTGTGCGTGAATGCACGATGCTCATACCGCAACACTGTTGATAAAAATCGATACAGGCATCGATATCGACAAGGTGCAGGGCGATATGGGTCATCCGTGGAGTGTGCATAGCGAGCCTCCCTTTGTTGCGCAGGCCTATTAATTAGTTATAGGCCAGATTCAGCCAATAACTAAACCAACAATTGAGCACCGATAAGCATTTGCACCGCAGGCCTGCGCCTCAACAGGCAATCGAGAGAAGCACCGGCCCCTTGCAATCAGCGCGTTAAAATACTCAATGTTGTGGCCGCAGTATCGTCCCCGATCCAGCCACCACCATTTTGTGCGAGGGCCACTTTCGCGCCCTCAACCTGGCGCTTGCCGCAACGACCCCGCAGCTGATTAGTGAGCTCTACCAACTGAGCACAACCCGTGGCACCCACCGGGTGGCCTTTAGCCACTAAACCACCGCTGGTATTGACCGGCACGCGGCCACCGAGGTCAGTCTCGCCATCGCGAATCATCTGCACGCCCGCGCCCGGTTTGCACAGGCCCAGCTCTTCGATATACATCAATTCGGCAGGTGAGGCTGCATCGTGCAGTTCAACCACATCGACATCTTCCGGGCCGACACCGGCCATGGCATAGGCTTTTTCACCGGCCCTGTCGTTACAGCTGCGACCACCGGGCTGGCCTGAAACCAGAGTGATGGTCTCGGCGGTAACGGTATCGCAGCCGTGCTTGCGGGCAAAGTCTTCCGAGGTAAACACCAGTACCGCCGAGCCGTCGCCAATGGGCGAGCACATGGCCAGCGTTAAGGGGTCGACAATCAAACGCGTCGCAAGAATCTCTTCAACTGACATTACTTTCTGAAACTGCGCCTTGGGATTGAGTGAACCAAACTTGTGGGATTTAGCGGCAACGCGGGCAAAGTCCTCCATCGTCGCGCCAGTCTGGGCCATGTATTTGCGTGCTTTTCCAGCATAGACATCCATAAAGCCAGAGCGGCCGGGTTCACTACCGGCGGTGAGTGGATCATCAGAACCGGTCTCGGCCTTAATTTCTTCGAGATCCATGGCTGCAATCAAGGCTTTAAAAGTGAGCATTTTGTCTTTGTGGGTCATTTTCTCAGTGCCAATGGCGAGGGCGACCTCGCTTTGCCCCGAGGCCACCGACAACCAGGCCAGGTGGGCAGCGGTAGAAGCCGAGGCACAGGCATTTTCGACGTTGATAATCGGCTTGCCCATGAGGCCCGATTCACGCAGAGCTATTTGCCCGGGGATCATTTCCTGCCCGGTCAATAAGCCACCCACAGCATTGCCAAAAAAGATGGTATCGACGTGATCGGTATTAATCGCGGCATCGAGCATCGCTTCATTTAAGGCCTCGGTGGTCAGACTGCGTAGTGTTGCATCCATACGCTTGCCAAAATGGGTCATTCCCGTGCCAGCTATTTTTACTTTACGCATTATTTTTCCCCACAATTCCAGTGTTAAGTCGTTCTAGTCGTTCTAGTCGTTGTATTAAACAGCTACAAAATCGAACAGATCAAGGGCAGCACTATAGACCCTATGAGGTTTTGAGAAAACGCTGAATTTCTGGCAGCGCGCGGTGTACGCTTTGCTTGCCCTCGTCGATACATTCGCCAGCCCGATAGAACTCCAACAAGCCGATATCGGCCAACTCCGGGGTAATCAAAATATCGGGTGGCTCCCCCACCATACGGCTGCGAGTAATGCGATCTTGAATAATGTTAATAGAGCTGGCGATGGTTTCGAATACTCGCGGCGCTTTCTCATCCGCTGTTGCACCTGTCGAATTTTGTTTAAGGCTACCCAGGGCCCAGGGTAATTTGTCACTCCAGCGCGTTTCTGCTTCCTCAGCATTAGTGCGACCGGGCTTATCAATATGTCGGCCAAGCAGATTGCCATTGAGATTCACGGCGATAACGAAATCGGCGCCCAGGGCTCGGCAAACTGATACGGGTACCGGGTTAACCAGCCCGCCATCAACCAGCCAACGATTCTTATGCCGCACCGGGGGAAACAGACCGGGAAGAGCGATCGATGCCCACACTGCATCGAGTAATCGCCCCTCGGTAAACCAGATTTCCCGACCACTGCTTAAATCGGTGGCCACAGACGCAAAAGTGCGTTGCAGATCGGAGATAAGAAATTCTTCATCGCCAATGAATTGCCTTAGCACTTTTTGCAAACGTTGCTTATTGATAACGCCGTTAAGAGAGGTATCTAAACTGGCAAAGCGGGCGATTTCAAGCAGGCTTAAGGACCGCACCCAATCTTCAAGGGATGTTATTTTATTCGCCGCATAGGATGCACCCACCAGGGCACCAATCGAACAACCGCAAATAATATCCGGTTCAATACCATGGGCCTGCAGAGCTTCTATGACACCGATATGAGACCAACCCCGCGCAGAACCACTACCCAGGGCCAGACCAATTTTTACTTTATTGTCAGAAGGATCAGCAGAAGACATAATTTAGACGCTGTGTACTCTTAAAGTCTGTAGAAACGAATATTATTGGCAGAGAAAGATGATCCCTACAAACAGCAAAACGGCGCATCACTGCGCCGTTTTTAAATAATCACTAATTAAGCTTTTTTATTGTCTTTTTATCAAGAAATAAATTCTCGTCAAAGAGCTATAAAATCGCTTAGGGCTTTTGTGCTGAGAGCACCATAGCATCAACTTTTAATGTTTTACCTTCTAATTCGATATCATCCTCTTCAAAATACTCACTGCCGGCCAGTCGCCAGCCAACGGCTGTCATCGCCGCTTCGATCTCTGCTTTCTCACGTAACTTAAAACCGTGCTGTGTAAAACTATGCGCTTTCATTGTGTCAGAGGTGCGCATCCCCACAGCGACTCGCCCACCTGGCTTCAACCAGCGATCAAATAGAGTAAATAGCGCCTCTATGTCATCGATAAAATAAATAATATTGACACCAAAAATACCATCGACAGAACCTTCCTCAATGGGAGCATCAAAGCAATCCTCATTGTGCACTGTCATTTTACATTCGGCATACTCAGCTAAATTGTCTCTCACTTGTTGCGCCATATCAGCAGAGCGTTCAACCGCTTGATAGTGGCCATCACTTTCGAGGGTATAGGTCAGGCTAAAAGACAACATGCCATTGCCAGGGCCAATTTCAACAATATTCTGCCCCGCTTCGGGAATAAGACAATCGATGGTACAGGCTGTCACCAGGGCGTTTGCTCTATTCATATCTGACGCCAGTGCTTTACCTCGATCACCCTCTGGGTTTGAATGCTGGGCAGCCATTGCGCGATCATCTTGATTTCCGGCTTTATCATCTGTGCTCATTGCTCACCTTTCCTCACTTTCAGACTGAATTTCATAGTACCCAGAGCCAACACACTGCCAGGCACTGTGCCCAACAAAACTCCTCTACTATCGTAGGTCTCTAACGCTTTTTACATATCCAACTTTAATAAAATCGTTCATCTTGGCCATAACCTTACTTATAAGGACTTATCTACAGCTTGAGCATGAACGATAAAACGTTGCCGTGAACGAGATGTAGAACTGTTAAATGGCCAGCACGTCACCAGAACCAGGCTTCGAATATTGTTATTGGCCGCTATCAAAGCATCTTCATCGACTACCTGCATACTGCTAATGCGATAAACTGTGTGCTGCCCCTCCCAGTTTTGTAAAATTATCTCCTCCCCCTCCTGTAAATACTGCAAAAACCGAAAATGCGTATCGCGATGACCGGAAATAACGACCACGCCATCAGCCCCCGGTTGGGCGCTAGACGAGGTGTGCCCCGGCCCAAAGGCCAGAGCCTGACCACTGTCACCAGCCAGTACGGTTTGTGCCACACCCTGAGAGGGAACCTGCATGTGAGCAACGGGCCAGGTATCGGCCCAGAACCAGGGTTTATACTCGCTGCCTGTTAGCAGGCTTTGCTGCCAGGCACGATTAATTAAATATTGACCGAGCTCGGCTTTAAGAAAAATATAGCCTCCCTTCATCCATAAACCAGTACCGATTAATAACAAAATCAGGCTGATAATTTTTAATCCAACACCAATCCTGCCTCTTGCTTGCAGGCCACCTGCTTTCGCTATTAACACAGTTCAAGTTGAGAATTGCGGGAGTAGTGGCGAGACAGCCAAAGAAGCCCCAGCGCCAGTAGTAACACGACAAAGCCCGCCGAGATGAAGTCATACACTCCCGTTGCGGTGCGCGCCAAAGAAAACTGCCTGCCCTTTGGCGCATTAGCTTTAATGGCCTGACTGTGAAGCCCCTCAGTCTCTGGCCTGACCGGTGTTTTGTCCACTGCCACTAAACTGGTAAACGGCGTCACCAAGTGATGGCGCAAGGCTATGTCGATGACTTCATTGCGCAAAGTTTGCCTGCCTTTCTCATCGCGTAGTATCAATCTTTCATCCAGCAGTGATTCAATTTTCTTCCGTGCCCATGCCACATGAATACCGCCCTGCTCTGGGGCCATACTCAGTGGTACCCGCTGCTGCCAGACCTGGCCCTGACGCCGCCCTCGCAGCGTTATGTGCTCGGCCAGATTATCTGCTTTTATAGCGACGATTAAAGGCTCGCCGGCGTACAGATCAGTTATCAATGCAGGGCTTATATCGATATTTTCACCACGCAATTGCAATTTAATATCGCTCATAACCGGCACGTCAATACGTTCAAAAAACTGTGTTATTTTTTCCTCCACCTCATTAATTTTACCGATATGTACAAATGTGCCTCGGCCCATTTTGGCCGCCTTGCGCATGAAATAATGGTTGGGGGCAGAGCCAATACCAATGGTAAACAAGCGACTATTGCCGAGCCTGGATTTTATTGTGGCGAATAATTGCGCCTCGTTACTGATAGCCCCATCGGTGAGAAACAATACCTGCCGCAAGCGTCCATCGCTGTTGTTATCGACACAGGGGCCGCACAAAGCCAGGTCCAGTGCCCTACCCATTTCTGTGCCACCACGAGCCTCTAGATTCTCGACAAAATGCCGAGCACTGGCGATATTTTTCGCACTTGCCTCTCGCTCCGCGTCAAACAAAGACCAGCTCTCAGAGTTGAATTCAATAATATTAAAACGGTCGTTTTCATCGAGCCGCGCAATAGCCCACAACAGGGCGCGCCTGGCCTGACGCAGAGATTCCCCACCCATAGACCCAGAGGTATCAATAACATAAACAATGTCGCGAGCCTGGCGATATTGTTCCAGCTCGATCTGGGGCGGCATCACCTGTAACAAGGCATATTCCTGCCCCCCAAAGCGCTGTGTAAACGCGTGAACCTGAGGTACTGCCAACTCCCGCCCCTGCCACTCGACAACAAAATCGGCATTGGCAGCGTGTGTTTGCGGATCGAGACGCAACTGCCAATGGCTGTCATCAACACGGATTTTGCTCACCGGGTGGTAGCGACTTTCAACATCATCGAGTTCAAAACCCGCCTGTAAATCAATCCAGATTTCCGTCGCATTATTATTGGCAGCGTCCTGTGCCATGGGCATCAGGGTGGCGGGGCCGTCACTTATTGCCATGTCCCTTTTGTCGAGCGGATGCTTCGCTGTGTAGCGCGGTGTCATACTCATTGGATAGTGCAAGCTGTAGCGCGTACCCCGACGAATCACTTGCTGTTGATATTCAAGCACCACCGTCAGCTCTTCACCGGGCGGCACATTGGCTACATGGGTACTGAAGATATTGGGCCGGTGTTGTTCGACGAGAGCCGCGTGTTGACCTGCCTGTCGAGCCTGCTGATATATTTGTTGTGCCGCTTCGCACTCTTGTATTTCTCCTTCGATCACGCGCTCGCCAATTTGCATTTGCAAATGATCCACAGCGCTATCTGGCGGTAGTGGAAAGGTATAAACCGCTTCGGCCCAGGCATCAGAGGGATTACTGAAAGTCTGCGCCAACCGCACCCGAGCGATAGGCCCGGTAATATGGATATCCACCTTGCTGTGTAACTGCGGCACGATGACTTCAGCGCGCCCATCGGCATAATTGAGCGCCAACATAGCACTGCCCAATAGCCCCGGCTCTGCGCCACTGTCCACCTCACCCAGTGTATGAGCACTTGCGGCAAGTAGAGGCAGTGCGAATAACAGGCAGCTTCGCGTGCGTAAACGACGCAATAATCGCAGTGTTGAGGCGAGGCAACGAATGACATAATTCATTGCTTATCTCCCCTGGCGTGCAGCTCAGCGACCACCGTTTCGTATTGATTAGCATCATCAGTCGTCACTCCAGCATCAGTCGTCTTTTCCCCATTGCCAATCAGTACCACCTCAATACGCCTATTGGCGATGCGCCCATCCAGTGTCGAGTTATCGGCGATGGCCTGGGTTTCCCCATGCGCTTCAATCACCAGCAAGCCCACTTCTACACCCAACTCTTCAAAACGCTCGGCAACCCGATTGGCGCGGCGAATTGACAGCAACATATTGCTTAACTCAGAGCCCTCGCTGTCGGTATGTCCGTGTATCTGCAACTCAGCCACGTAATCCCATTGGCGCGATTGATCGATAATGCGCAACACATAATCATCGAGTTGATCCGGGGCAAAATCTCCACTGCGTGCAACAGGAATAATAAAGCGCCTCTCACTCACACTCGCCAGTGGATAGACTAATGGCGAGTGTGAGTGAGAGGCCTGAGGAGAGACTTGTCGAAGGGATAAAACAGGCGCGTCCTCGACGCGGCTTTGAACAGAAGTAGGGGCCGTCGCAGTGCCGCCGGCTACCGGTGTAATTACGGTATTTGTGGCCGACTCCGGCCTTGCTCCCCCACTTAGCTGGCAAGCCTCTAGTGACAATACGCCCGTCAGCAATAGGGCGAACAAACTCACCCGCCTCGGCAAATCAAGCTCATATTTATTCATGACTCTTGCTCTCCCCCTGTAAAACTAGAGCCAGTTGCACGGGGGCAAGCCCGGGCACCTCTTCGAGAGGCTGTCGATACAAACGTTGACAGGGGTAGTCACAGTGATAGGGCACCAGTTGAGCCAGCACCTGAGGCTGGCTATCGAGCAGGTCATCACTAATCGCTACAAATTTTTTCATCACACCCTTCCTCTTCATCGGTTTAGAGTTATTAAAGCCAAACAAACTGCAGGATTAATGGCTCAAAAATGGAGAAGTGATGGATTTGTTGTCGCTAAAACGGATCTCATTAAAACGAAAAGGTATGCTAGTTGCCGACACCCTATATGAAGAGAAGCGCGCTTGAGTTATCAGATCGCCATTGTCGAGGACGACCCCGACCAGCGACACAACTACGCCACAGCACTGCAAAAGCAGGGTTATGAGATCAGTGCCTACGCCGACAGAGCAAGCGCCCGTGAGGCGATGAGCGAGACGATGCCCGACCTGGTGGTGCTCGATATTATTCTCGGCAATGAAATCGATGCCGGCTTTCAACTGTGTCGAGAGCTACTCGCCATTGACGCCAGTTTGCCGGTGTTGTTTTTGACCGAACGGGTCGATGAAATCGACAAAATATCCGGCCTGCGCCTCGGTGCCTGGGACTACCAGCCAAAACCCGTCAGCCTTGGTTTTCTGGTCGAGCGCGTCGCCTCCCTGCTACGCTTAAAAGCCCTGCGCGACCAGCCCGCTACAACAACTCGCAGGGTTCGACAAAGCGGACAATTATCGATAGACGAAGATGCCATGCAGGTTCACTGGCGCCAACAATTACTTGAACTGACCATTACCGAATTTCGCCTTATCGCCGCACTGGCTCGCAGGCCCGGCTACCCCGTTGCCTACGAGGCCCTAATGCAGGCCACCATTCAGCAATATGTCACCCGCAATACCATCAATACCCACATGCGTAATATTCGCCGCAAATTCTGCGCCCTCGACGCCAGCTTTGCCTGTATCGGCAATGAATATGGTCACGGCTATCGCTGGGTCACCGAAAGCTAAACGGCGATGAAAGTTGGCTCACGTATTATCGGCCCCCGCCTGGGTAGCAAATTATTGCTGGCCGGTTGCGTGCTACTGCTTATTCCCTGGTTGGGGCTGCAATCTCTGCGGGCCATGCAGCAGTTTTTAACCGAGGGCCAGGCCGAAGCGCAACTCCTCACGGCCAGTGGCATCGCCGCCCTGCTACACGGACGCAGAGAGCTGTTTGACGACAATCCCGAAAGTACTAGCCAACTGGCCGAACTGCCGCTCTACCCACTGCCCGGACGCATACTACTCGATGGTTTTGCCGAAGACTGGCAGGGGCTGGAGCAACACAGCAAGCATTATGGCGAGGCACCCGGCCCGACGTTTTCGCTGATTCTCGGAGAAAATAAACAGCGTATTTACGGCCTCTTAAAAGTCCGCGATACAACGCCGGTTTATCGCCACCCCGCCTACTTAAGGCTCGACCACAGTGACCATTTGCGTATTTATTTTAAGAGCGCCAACAATGGTGAGGGGCGCTTACTGATCACCTTTGAGGGCAGCGGCAAAATCACCGCTTATGGCGTCGATGAAGACTGGCGAATCGCCACACCGGGCAGCCCCGATTACCGCCTGCAAGGCCATGTGGGTATCGATGCCGATGGCTACAACATTGAATTCAGTCTGCCCCTGTCAATGTTAGGTGAGCAGCGCCAGTTGGGACTGGCCGTGGTCGATGTCGACGACCCCCAGCGGCGTAGCATCGCCCACATTAGCCGCACCTTTGCGGAGATTAATCGGGGGGACTATAAGCAGGGCAACTATAAGCAGGGCAACTACAACCGGGTATTTATCCGCTCCGTCGCCACAGAAGCTATTATTCAAGGCCTGCAAAGAGAAGAAGCACAAATTTGGGTATTTGATCGCGCCCTGCATGTACGCGCTATCGCCGGTGGTTTGACGGACCAAACGGAGGACTACCTCAACCTGGAAGATCAGCGCTCCACCCCCCTGTGGCAGAGCTTTATCGACGCCATATTGGGTAAGCTGGTTGGTGCCACCAGCCAGCGACTGGAGGATTTCGACCCTCTGCAAACACTCAGCCGCGACGATGCGCTATTACACAAAGCTATCGCCGGTGTTGGCAGCACGCAACGCCGGCCCTCTCTCGATGGCCGCCATGAAATTATCGCCGCCGCCCAGCCTGTTCGCGATGGCGATAGTGTTATCGGCGTGGTCTTAATTGAGCAAAGCACGGCGACTATTTTGAGCCTACAACGCCTCTCTCTGCAGCATATCGCCCTCTTATCACTACTCAGTTTAAGTGCCATCGTCATCGTCTTGTTACTGTTTTCAGCGCGCCTCACCTGGCGCATTACGCGGCTGGGTAGTGATACCAACACGGCCAGCGATGAATGGGGGCGCATGCAGCAGCGTGTCGATATTCGCGGCACCCATGCCGGTGACGAAATTGGCGACCTGAGTCGCAATATTGAGCAGCTGCTTGCCCGGCTTAATCGCTACCAACAATTTCTGAGCGCCATCCCCCGCACCCTGCGTCACGAAATCAACAACCCCCTCAACACTGCTGCCACCTCTCTTGAACACCTGCAAACACAAGGTGGGGATATGACGTATGTGGACAGCGCACAGCGAGGTTTACAGCGCATTAGTGCCATCGTCGACAGCCTGGCAGAGGCGGCAAGCCTTGAAGACGCATTGAGCGGTGATGAGGTATCGCCCCTTAATTTAACGGCTTTAATCACTATTTATGTCAAGCACCTGAGTAGTCGCTGCCCGCACAAAATAGAGCTGATCAGCCCCGAGCAGGATGTGTGGATAGAGGGTTCAGACATTCATATTGAGCAATTGCTCGACAAGCTACTGGACAACGCCATCGACTTTTCCACCCCCGGCAAAAATATTGAAGTGAGCCTCAGCACCGACAAAAACCACTGTTTTTTACGGGTTAAAAACTACGGGCCAGTGATAACGCAGGCCGAATCAACAGAGCTTTTTCAGCTCTTTCACAGTCGCCGCAAGCCCGAACAAAGCGATAGTAAGGAGCAACACCTCGGCCTTGGGCTGTATATCGCACGACTTATTTGCGAGCGTCACGGCGGTGATTTAGGGGTAAAAAATCTCAGTAGTGATGAGGGTGTGATTTTCACCGCCACTCTGCCACTGACTGATCTTGAGCATAAATAGACTCCCCCACACTATCGTTTATAATCGCCGTCGCTATCGAGTGCAGCACTTCGCCCTAATAGCCAGCCAGACACAAACGACCCTACAACCCATAGCTGTCCCGGGACAAAAAATGATTTTACTCAATGCCTCACACTTCGTCGGCAAGGGTTTACACCGAGAGTGTTATCGCCACCCCGACGACACGCAACTTTGCGTCAAGGTTGTCGTCGCCGGTGATTTATCGGAGAGTAAGCGCGAACAAAGCTACTATAAACTGTTACAGAAAAGAGATATCTGCTGGGACATACTACCCCGCTTCCACGGCCTAATCGAAACCAATATGGGTACGGGGGCAGTCTTTGATCTGATTAGAGATTACGATGAAGAGGTATCAAAAACACTGGCACACTATCTGTCTTACGAGCAGCTTGCGGCCTCAGAAAACGCGGGTCTATCCCAGGCCATCACTGTTTTTAAACAAGAGTTACATCGTCAGGCCATTATTACCATGACGATTTCACCCAAAAATATTATGTATAAAAAAACCAGTGCCAATAGTGGTCGCCTGATTATTATTGATAATATAGGAAACTCTGATTTCATCCCTATATGCAGCTACGTTACTTATTTGGCAAAGAAGAAAATCGCCCGTAAATTACTGCGTTTTGAAGACACTGTCTTAAAAATGTGTGGCCATAATAAAGCGCTGAGCAAGCATTTATTATCTGAATTCAGGGCCTAACCATAAATTTCAAATAAATAGCAATCGCAACGAAATGGCGCCTACCCGTATTCAAAAATAAAGTAAGGAAAAACCTCACTCAACGCTCAGGGCCACCGTTAAGCACTTAGGTCTCGCCCTTATTAGCAAGACCTAAGCCCCCTCTTCCACTCTGTTTCGGCCATTATTTTTGGCTTTATAAACCGCTTCATCAGCGCGATTCAATAACTCCGTAAAGCTCTCGCCAGCGGCAGCGAATTGGGCAACGCCAAAACTGGCGGTGACGGCGACGCCCTGTATACGTCTGCTCTCAAGACTTTGGCGCAACAATTCGGCTTTCTCCATGGCGTCGGCCAGACCACAGGCGTCGAGTAAAATAACGAATTCTTCGCCGCCAAAGCGGGCGACAACATCCTCCGCCCGGCTTTTTTCAAGGAAAACATCAGCCACCTCACACAGCACCGCATCACCCACCGTGTGGCCGTACTCATCATTTACCGCTTTAAAGTGGTCGACATCGACCATCACTAAACACAGGGCTTGTTGATGCCGATGGGCCTGACTCATTCTTTTATTCGCCACATCGATCAGGAAGTGGCGATTGTACAAACCCGTCAATTGGTCGCGCATGGCCAGTCGACGCAGCTCATCACTCTGTTTTTTAAGGGTAATATGGGTGTTAATACGCGCTTCGACGATGGCCGGCGAGTAGGGCTTGGTAATATAGTCCACCGCACCCAGGGTCAAACCCAGCTCCTCGTCTGCCGCCTGGTCTTTACCGGTGACAAAAATGACGGGGATTTTCTGAGTTTTATCCTGTGCCTTTAATTGCCGACAAACTTCGTAGCCATCGATATCGGGCATTTGAATATCCAGCAAAATCAGGTCGGGCTGGGGATCAGCCTGGGCCAATTCAAGGCAGCGCAGCCCACCCGTCGCCACCTTTATTTGATAACTGTGTTTGAGTAAGCCGGCAAGTAATTGAATATTACCGGGCGCGTCATCGACAATTAAAATAATGGGCTTTTCTTCTGCCTGCTGATTTTTTACCGACGTAGTTTGTAGCAACTTAGTTTCCATCCGCTATGCCTCCACCAGAGTATTACCCACTTAACGCTTCCCGGTGATTCTAGATCACTTTACCTGAGCTAATTGTTTCGTGAGTTCGCCAATTGAAATAAGGGCACTGTCCAGGTCAAACTGGTTTAACTGCTCCACTAGCTGTTGTAACAATGCTTGTTCACTCGTCTGCTGGCAAGACGCTTTGAATATTTCGAGATCGCCGCTGTCAACATAGTCACCCTGTTTTAGCTTTTCAGCCAATTCAGTGAGTTGAGCAATGGTCTGTGCCTGGGTATCTGGCGATGTGCTTTGCAAGCCAACATCATGGCTAAGCTCCACCTGCTGTTCGGCCAAATACTGCTGAAAAATAGCATCCAAATGTTCAAACTGCTCGTTGAACACTGGCCAGTTTAAGCGCAGCTCAGCCTGGTTTTTTGTACCAGCATGCTGCTCCAACTCGGTGGCAAGTTGCTGTAAGCGCTGAGCGCTGAGATTACCGGCAACGCCTTTAATGGTATGGGCCAAACTTGCCACGCTGTCCATATCCGCAGCGGTAATGGCCTCGCCTAACATAATCATTTGCGCTGGCATATCGTGAATAAATTGTTGGATTATGGTCAGCAACAGTGTCTCATTGCCGCGGACTCGTTTTAACAGGTCCGCTCTATCCCAGTCACTATATTGTGCAGGCTGGCCCCCCTCTACACGCTGTCCGCTATCTTCACCAAGATCCTTATTCAATGGGGCGCCATTCGTTACCGGGCCATTTTCTTCAACGTTGTGTGGCTGAGTTTGAGTCGCATAGCGAAGCAGGTAGCTCTCCAGTATTTCGGGGTCGATGGGCTTGGCAATGTAGTCATCCATACCCGCTGCGATACATTTATCCCTGTCCCCGGCCATCGCATTGGCCGTCATTGCCACAATCGTCATCTCCCGGTAGCGCTCACCGGCATCGCCATGGCGAATTTTAGCCGTGGTTTCATAGCCGTCGAGCACCGGCATTTGACAGTCCATTAGCATCAGGGTGTAGGGCTTATCCTGCGGCGCCTGCTCGAGCATAGACAGGGCGATGGCGCCATTATCGGCAATGTCGGGGATGTAACCGATATCCTCCAACATACCCATCGCAACGTGCTGGTTGATCACATTGTCCTCTGCCAACAGCAGGCGCAGGGGCTTTATTTTTTGCTGACTTACCAAGCTATTCTCATCCGCGGGCTGACTGAGGCTTTGCAGGTAGTTATGTGTCACCAGTGGCTTGGCGGCGAGTAAAGCTTCCCCCCCACCCAGTACCACGGCCAGAGCGTCGAACAAGTCAGAGGTGGTCGTTGGCTTGGAAAAATAGGCGGCAAAACCCAGGTCGGCAAAAAACTGCGCATCACCGGACTCATTCATTGAGGTCATCATGATCAGTTGTGTACTGGTAAATCGCGCATCAGCACGTATTGCCGCACCCAAAGCGGCACCATCCATTTCAGGCATCTGCATATCGACAATCGCAATCGGGAAGGGCTCTTCCGACTGCTCATCGATAATTGCCAGAGCCCTTGCCGCGCTGTCGGCCTCAGTCACATAGGCCCCCCAAATACTCAGTTGCTCTTGCAGCACTTCGCGGTTGGTTGCATTGTCATCGACAATTAATATACGCACCCCGTGCAGGTCGACTCGTGGCCTGACGATTGCTGCCTTATCACTAACCCCCATAGCAAGGGTAAAGCTAAAACAACTGCCTTTATCGATTTCACTGGTAACAGAAATCGTACCGCCCATTAATTCACAAAGATTTTTCACAATGGACAAGCCCAAACCAGTGCCGCCGAATTTTCTGGTGGTGGATGCGTCGACCTGAGAAAAGGAATCAAACAGATGTTCGACTTTATCGGCGGGAATACCAATACCCGTATCACTAACAGAGGCCGACAATAACATCTCTCCGGACGCACTCTTTTCCAGTGCGGCGCGAATTACCACCTCGCCATCTGTGGTGAATTTAAGGGCATTGCCAATCAGATTAGTCAGTAACTGCCGCACCCGGGTGGGGTCACCTTTGACTCGCGACTGGTCAATTTTTGAAACGTCGAGAACAATCTCTAAACCCTTGCTTTGTGCTTGCAGTGCCATGCTTTCGGCAAGATCTCCAAAGAGTTGGCGCAGGTCAAAGTCTATATATTCCAGTTCTAATTTACCGGCTTCAATTTTGGAAAAGTCGAGGATGTCATTGATCAGGGTGAGTAGGGCTTGCGCACTGGAGCTCGCCAGGCGCACCTGGTGGATCTGCTTGGCGTTGAGCTCAGTACCCGATAGCAAGCTCAACATACCCAATACCCCATTCATCGGGGTGCGAATTTCATGGCTCATATTGGCCAGAAAATCACTCTTGGCCACGGTGGCGTATTCCGCTGCCTCTTTGGCTCGCAGCAACTCAGCATCCATGCGGGTCTTGGCGGTAATATCCGCAAAACTCCACACCTGGCCTCGCTTGTCCTCGGGTAAAAGCAGGTCTTTCGAGGTGTATTCAAGAATACGGCCATCTTTAAATTCAATAGCGCCTGCTGAAAAAAGACCGTCACTGGCCTGTACACCCTGTACTGTTTCGGCAAAACTCTCGCCATCGATCAACAACTCACCGATGTTACCCAGCATGGAGCTTACATCGCCAAAAATCACCTGCTCTTCAGAAAAGCCCCAAAGCTCAATAAAACGCTGATTGTAGTGTATGGGTTTATTGTGCTCGTTCATGACCACGATACCCATATCCGTGGCTTCAAGGGTGGCCTCAACAACACGCAGCGAATTTTCGCTATTTAACTCAGCCTGTTTGCGCCCAGTGATGTCAGTGCGAATGGCGATAAAGCTGGTGGTTTCACCTTGTGAATCGATAAACGGCAAAATCGTGCTGTCCACCCAATAAAGGTGGCCATCCTTCGCTTTGTTGCAAACTTCTTCATGCCACACCTCACCGCGGCCCAGGGTCTGGTACATTTCGATGAAAAAGGATTTGGGGTGATAGCCCGAATTTAATAGACGATGATTTTGCCCCAGCAACTCCTCTCTACTGTAGCCACTAATTGCGACAAACTTGTCATTAATAAAAGTAATGGTGCCTGCTGGGTCGGTGATAGCCACAATGGAGTGCTGATCCAGTGCGAACTTTTGTGCTTCCAACTCCAGTAATGCGGCCCTTGTTTGCTCATTACTGCTGATCAATTCACCTTCAAACTCCTGACGCGCCTCGAGCATTTGATTAAAAGCCGTAGCCAGCTGTCCGATCTCATTGGCACTGGAAATTGCGACCGGCTCGCTCAACTGCCCGCTCGTCACTCGCTGACTGGCGGCCAGCAACTCCAGCACCGGGCTGGTGATACGCCGAGCGGCCAAGATCGCCAGGCCAAGAACAATAAAGAACATCCCGGCTAAAAGCCCGATAGTCATTGTGCCGATCCAGTGCACCGGTGCCAGTGCCTCGGCTTCATCAACCTCGGACACTAACAGCCAGTTGACATCGCCAATTTGCACCGGGTGGCTGATACCCAGCACCGGCTGCGCAAAGGGACCAGGATAAGTGAACACCTTTTCTTGATGATCGATAGAAGTATCAGCCAGTTCCTTCTTCCATTGCAGCGCGGGACGGGTCCCAATTGCCCGTCCCATTAGGTCATCCAGAGTATCGACTTTACTGCGCAGCTTGAGGTCTGTACCAAGTAGATAACTGACCTGGGAAGCATGGGGGGACTCATTGCCGAGCATCAATGTGGTAAAGGCCGAGGCCTTAATTTGCAGAGCGAAAACACCGACTTTATCGCCCTCACTATCAATCAATGGCGCCGTTAAAAACCCGGCCACGGTATTGTGGCTCGGCGCATAGCGCTCCAGGTCAGAAAACAACATCGTGCCTGTCTCCAGGCTTTGGCGAACACTCTTTGCAAAGCGGGTGTGTTGCAGGGGGCCACTCAATAAGTTACTACCAAGATCCGCCTCTGCGGCAACGCTGTAAAGGACATTACCCTGTAGATCAATCAAGAAAATATCATAAATATAATCGTAGGCCTGGGTGAGCTGGATAAAGTGAGCCTTTTTTTCCTCACCAATTCTTGCCCAACGATAGCTGGTAACGTAGTGACTGGCACTTTCACCGCTCGCTGCAAAGTCCTGCGCCAGGCTTTCCAAAAAGTGGACATTTTGGGGGCTTTCCGCCTGAATCCGTAAATCGGCAAAGCGGAAGCTAAACCAGTTATCAATGAAACGGGCTTTCTGGGCAGCGTGTCCCTGCAGGGTAACAACAGCGGCCTCACTCAAGGCCTTACCACCCTGCTGATAACCGACCATGCACACCAGCGTCAACGGCAGTAGGGAAATCAGTAAAAACCAGGCCAACATAGTGCGGGTTAGACCCTGCTTTAAAATATTATTCGCCCGGCCTGAAAAACGCTTCATCGAAGGCACTTTAATTTCCCGTAAGTTAAGACAAGCCGCTGTTTGATCAGTGCATTAACAGCCAAAGCATTGCCGTCGCGATGCATCAAACCCAGCCAGCGAAAATTGGGCCGTTGCTGATACATATCTACGGCCAGTGGTGCCATCACATAGGCCATGTCGGCCTCTCCCGATTGAAAACAGGCGCGCAGAAGATTCCAGTTGTCCATTTTCTGGATTTGGAAGTCGGCAAATTGCATTTGCTCTCGAAAGCGACGATGGCGGCATAGTGATCGGCGAGGGGGGTATACAGAGCTTTAACAAGCTGGCGCTGCTCAGCGGCGTAGACATTGACTGATAGAAACAACAATAAAATAAGTGCAAGTCTTCTAGATACAAGCTGTCGCACACATCTTGTCGATATTAAAAAGAAGAGCCCGGGCAGCGACTGCAAGCGACCTTGTCGCACATCCTCAGTCATAGGCTTTCCCCCTTAATTTACAGAGTTTAAGGCTAGACGCATCCATTAAATCAGCATAGCTAGCAAACGGCAAAATGAGACAGGGGTCTCAAAAAAAATGGCAGCCCAGAGGCTGCCATTTTTTACTTCCGCTATACCAGCGACGGTTACTAAGTGCTCATCGACTATTTCAGCACGAAACCTTCGTAGTCTTTAGAGGCAACATCATCACATTTTTCTTTGTAGCGTGGCGCTCCACCCGCATAGAGCATAAACATGCGCTTCTTGGTCGGATCATTCACATTGACACCCATAAACCAGGAATCCGCAGTCGGGAATAGGGTCATCTGAGCGAGCTCGTCAACGTGAACCGTCCAGTCGTCTTCAGCCTTTTGTGTAGGCTGAATTTCATTCAGGTCTTTATCACGCATGTGAGTCACCAAATCGCTAACCCACTCAACATTTTGCTCGATACAGCGCGGAATATTACAGAAAGTCGCACCGTTGTGTGGGCCCACCAAGGTGAACAGATTGGGGAAACCCGTGGTTTGCATACCCAGGTACGTGCTGGGGCCGTCAGCCCATTTGTCGACCAATTTTTCACCACCAATACCGGCGATATCAATACGGCGCAGTGCACCGGTGACGGCATCAAAACCCGTGGCATAGATCAGCACGTCGACGTCGTACTGCTTGTCGCTGCACTTAATACCTGCCGGTACGATTTCTTCGATGGGCGTTTTATTGAGGTCTATCAGGTGGACGTTGTCCTGGTTGTAGCACTCAAAATACTTCGTTTCCATCGGTACACGGCGCGTGCCAAAGCCGTGATCTTTGGGGATCAACAACTCGGCAACGGCGGGGTCAGTTACGCGCTGGCGGATTTTCTTGGCAATGAACTTGGTAATAATGTCATTGGCTTCGGGGCTGGTCATAATGTCGGAAAAATTACCCAACCAAATACCGAAACCGGGCTCTGCGTAGAGTTTCTCAAAGAGAGCTTCGCGCTCTTCCTCGGAAACGTCCAGCGCTGAACGCTCGTCAAAAGCATGCAGAAAGCCGCCAAACGTGGCATTGCACTGTTCGAAAATAGCCTGGGCATTGGCTTTGTTGTGAGCCGTCTCTTCTGCATCGATGGGGCCATTATTCAAGGGCGCACACCAGTTGGGCGCCAATTGGAAGACGGTTAACTCTGCTGCGGTTTTGGCGATTTCCTGAATCACCTGCACACCCGTGGCACCGGTACCAATAACACCGACTTTCAAGCCGCTGAAGTCATTGGCTTTCCAGCCGCTATCGCCTAAGGGCCAACGCGCTGTATGGCAGGACTCACCAGCAAAGGTGTCACGACCGGGAATGCCCGGCAGTGTAAAGGCAGACAGGGGGCCTGTAGCGGAAACCAGGAATTTGGCGCGAGCTGTGCTGCCGTCGTCGAGTTCAACTTCCCACTCGGTAGCCGCTTCGTCATAACTGGCTTTGGCGACGCGGGCATTGAATTGAATGTCTTTGCGCAGGTCGAATTTGTCGGCGACAAAGTTAAGGTAGCGCTTGGTTTCAGGCTGGGGCGCAAAACGCTCGGTCCAGGTCCAGTCTTTGATAATTTCTTCAGACCAGGAATAGGCATAGGTGTAACTCTCGGAATCAAAACGACAGCCCGGGTAGTTGTTCCAGTGCCAGGTGCCGCCGACGCCGTCGCCGGTTTCAAAAACCTTAACCTTGAAACCCTGCTGACGGAGGGTGTAAAGCTGGTACATACCAGCAATACCAGCGCCCATTACAATGGCGTCGTATGTATTCGATGATGTCATGTTTTACCTCGTTAAATATCTCTGAACAATAAATATTACTTAAGCATTTGTGACCTTGTAATCGATGCTCTATCAACTAAAAAAGCTACCCACAGGCCTTATAAGCACTTAATTTACAAGCAGTTGTGAGTAATTCACCCGGCCTGGTTAATCAAGTGGCTGCGCATCATAGCACCCCCTCCCCAAGGCCCAAAACTGCCCTGATAAATTCAACAGCTGGCGTAAACCAGGGCTGGGCTACTTTAATGGCCGTGGGAAAATTATCACTTGAGCTGGCCCTGACTTGAGGGCTTAATAGCAGTAAAGAATAAGCCTATAAAACTCAAATTGGCTAGCGATAAGGACGTCACTGCCCCGTGGAAATAGCTGTTAACAAACACTCTCAGGCCTGGCGATTTTTCTGGGCTAGCACGACCTACCCTCGCATCAGCCTTTGCCTGAGCATCTGCCTGATCCTCATCTTTGCCCGCTTTTTACCGACATTGGTAAAAGATACCCGCAGCGATGCCTTTATGCCGGTCGATCACCCGGCCCTGCTACTCAGTAAAAAAGCCCGTGAAACCTTTGGCCTGGGTGACCCAATGGCCATCGCCATTATTAACACCGGCCCCGAGGGCGTGTTTAACCCCCACACCCTGCAACTGCTTGACTGGCTGACTAGTGAGCTGGAAAGTATTGACAACCTCGACCCCGAAGGCATTCGCAGTCTGGCCACCGAAAACAATATTATTGGCACTACAGAGGGTATGGAGGTCGAACCCTTCTTCGAAACCCTGCCCACCACTGCCGCCGATGCGGCGGCGATTAAAGCGGCGGCCATGGCCTTCCCTCTCTACGTGGGTACCCTGGTGGCAGAGGATGGTTCAGGGACGATTATTATTGCCGAGCAGCTCGATGTCGATCAGGCACAAGCTACCTATCAGGCACTGATGGCATTAGCCAGCCGCGCTGATCTCAACAGTGACGAGCATATTCATATCGCCGGAGAAGGCGCGCTAATGGGGTATTTCGGCACCTATATTGATGCCGACGCGTCGCGCATTTTACCCCTCTCGGCCACGGTCATTATCGCTTTGTGCTGCGTCGCCTTTGGCACCCTGCGCGGCGCTTTAATCCCGAGCTTTGTGGTGCTCGCCACCGTCTCATCCGCTGTTGGCCTAATGGCCGCACTCGGTGTTAGTTTTTTTATTATCACCAACGCCCTGCCGGTAGTATTGATTGGCATTGCCGTCGCCGACTCCATACACATCCTCACCGAGTACTACGAAGCCGCTGCCCAGCATCCGACTGACAGCCCTCGGGAATTAGTCGCCACCACCATGAGCCGCATCTGGCGCCCCATCACCCTGACATCGCTGACCACCACCGCCGGTTTCTTCGGTCTCAGCATCGCCTCAATGATGCCGCCAATGAAATACTTTGGCCTCTTCGCGCTGTTTGGAGTCGGCATCGCCTGGCTCTACTCAATGTTTATCGTTCCCGCGCTATTGAGCCTGCTCAAGCCGCAAGCGAGTCGCGCTTACCACAAGGCCATTATTGATAGCACAGAACCCGAGCCCTCCAGTGATCAGCTGACGAGCGACGTAAAGAGAGAGCAGTTAGATGGCTTCGCCAGAATCGTCTGTTGGCTCGGCAAGCTTACCCTTGGCCACCCAAGATCGTTTTTGTTGTTGGGTGTACTCACCGTCACTGCGGGTATACACGGCGGCCTTAAAATAGAAATGGACGAGTCCTTAATTCAGGCCTTTCAACAGGACGAGCCGATTATTATCGCCAACGAGGCCGTCAACAAGGCCTTCGACGGCACTTATTTTCTCGATGTAATGGTCGAAACCCCCAATAGCGAAGACCTTTTCAAACCCGAAAACCTGCACAAAATCGAAGCTCTGCAGACCCATATGGAAGGCCACCCTTTCGTTAAGGGCAGCACCTCGGTGGTCGATTACTTAAAGCAAATGAACCGCGCCATGCACGCCGATGCCCCCGAGGCCTATCGCCTGCCAGATAGTGTCGAACTCAGCGCCCAGTACTTTTTACTTTATTCCGTCACCGCTGACCCCACAGACTTTCACGACATTATTGATTACGACTACCGCGTGGCCAATATTCGTATCAGCCTCGAAAAGGAAAATTACAAGACCATTGCCCCCGTCATCGAATACCTCAATGACTATTTGCACAATACCTTTAATGGGCCGCAGATTAGTGCACAGCCTACTGGGCGAGCCAATATCAATTACGAATGGATGCAGCGCCTCAGCGATGGCCACCTCCTCGGTCTATCGGTCACTCTGGCTCTGGTCTTTATGATGGCCACGCTGAGCTTTCGCTCCCTCACTGCCGGCCTGTTTTGCCTGGCACCCATCGCCACCACCATTTTCGGCGTTTATGCCTATATGGGCTACGCAGGGGTTGCACTTTCCGTTAGCTCCTCAATGTTTGCCGCTATCGCCATCGGCCTCGGCGTCGACTTTTCTATACATACCGTCGAGCGACTGCAAGTGCTTATAACGCGAGCTGATGTGGTGACAGATCAAACACTGATGGCGCTATTCCCCTCCACCGGGCGCGCGCTGCTGTTCAATTTCCTGACCCTGGCCTCCGGCTTTGGCATCCTTATTTTTAGTAAAGTGGTCATCCTGCAGGAGTTTGGCATTTGTGTTTCTCTGGCGATCACCATGAGCTTTCTCGCCAGTATAATTTTATTACCGGCGATGGCAAAAACATTCCAACCGCAGTTTTTAGGTTATCCTGACAATAAATAAAAATGATTTTATCTTTTAAAGATGCTCCGCCATTTATTGAAGTCAACGCTTGAAAAAAGGAAGACTTTTTTGAAACCACTACTCTTACTTATCAGTCTGTTAATTCTTTACCCCAGCGCCGGTTTTGCTGAAGACTCAGCCAATGGTGGGGACAGCGCCCTGCCAGACGGCGAGGAAGTGGCTGCACACATTAATAGCCGCGATGAAGGTCAGGCCGTCAGTCGCAAGCTCAGTATTGAAATGCGCGACAGGCGCGGCAAAACCCGCCAGCGAGAAACCATGAGCTATCGCAAATATTACGCGGAGGAAAAACGCACCGTTATTTTTTATCTTGCCCCAAAAAATATTAAAGATACTGCTTTTTTAACGTACGACTATATCGCCCCCGAGCGGGAAGATAATCAATGGCTCTACTTGCCCGCTCTACGTAAAGTCAAGCGTATATCGGCATCGGACCGGGGGGATTATTTCCTCGGCACCGACATGACCTATGAAGATATAAAGCTTGAAACCAGAGTCTCAACAGCTGACTTTAGTTTTCAGACCCTCGGCAGCTGTGATGCTGACGGCAAGCCCGGCCTGCAAATTGACGGCACGCCGAGAACAGCAGACATTGCCCGCGAACTGGGTTATAGCAAAACCCTTTCCTGTGTCGATAGTGAAATCTGGATGGTTCGCAAAAGCCAGTTTTGGGATATAAAAGGCAAGTTACTAAAAACCATTACTATCAGCAATATTGAGCAGATTCAGGGTATTTGGACCCAGCAAAAGATTGACGTTGAAAATCATAAAACCGGGCACTCGACGAGCCTGGTTTTTAGCGCTGTCGATTACCAAAGTGCCGTGCCAGACGACCTTTTCACCACTAACGCCATTAAACGCGGGCTCTAAGTTTACCCGTGTCAGCACTCACTGGTCTCGGCCTTGTGCCAGCAGCTGCACAGTCATTGATACGAAAAAGCGGCAGTTATTTGGCGGCGATTATTAGCGCTGCGTTGACTCTACTGAGCCCTTCACTACACGCAGTCGAGTTACAAAGCTCTGTTATTAGCAGTGTTCTGTGGAGTGCCGATAGTGGCAGTTTAAAACGGCAAAATTTTCAGTTCAGCCTCGAGCCAGAGTTCATCCTGCGCTTTGATCAGCAAATAAAACTCACCGCCCTGAGCCGACTGCGCAGTATTAGCCTCAATGCCCTGGCGCCGGAAAAAGTCACCGACGCTGCCTACAGCCCCTACAGTAAACCTCTTTTTATTGGCAACAGTAGTGAATTTGAGCTGCGCGAATTCTACCTCGAAGTGCCCAGCGATAATTATTATTTTACCCTCGGCAAACAACAGGTGGTGTGGGGTAAGGCGGACGGTTTAAAGGTGCTCGACATCGTCAACCCCCAGTCTTATCGCGAATTTATTCTGGAAGATTTTGACGACTCGCGCATTCCACAATGGATGGTCAATATCGAGACCAGTCTCGGTGCATGGGACGCACAGTTTTTGTGGATACCCGATCAAAGTTATCACGTACTGGGGGACGAGGGCTCTCTATACACGCCCACCTCCCCCCTGTTGCTGCCAAAATCACAGGGCGGCGCTAGCGTTGAGGTAGAACCCTTTAAGCGCCCACGGCGCACAGTAATGGATTCTGATGTCGGCTTGCGCCTATCGCGCTTCTGGCGGGGTTGGGATCTCAGCCTCAACTATCTCTACCAGTACGACAACTTCGCGCTGCTTTATCAGCGCAGGTCTATCACCGCCAATGGCCTGCACGTCGATATCGAGCCACAATACCGCCGCACTCATGTCTTGGGTGGCAGTTTTAGCAATGCCTTTGATAACTGGGTAATACGCGGCGAACTGGCCTATTTCTCCGACCGCTACTTTCTCGCGAGGGGCTTGCGCGATAGCGACGGCATTGCCCAGGGCCAGGAAGTGTCCTATGTCATGGGCCTCGACTGGGCCGGACTGGAAAACACCCTGATTAGCGGCCAACTGTTTCAAAGTGTCGCCCTCAATCGCGAGTCCGCCACCGCGCGCGACAAAACCGACACCACAATGTCACTGCTGGTCAACCACACCCTGCTCAACGAAACGATGGAGCTAAGGCTAATCTGGCTCGCCAACACCAATATCGGCGATGGCCTACTGCGCTTGCGCCTCACTTATGAGTGGCGGGACAACCTTAAAACCTGGATCGCCAACGATATCTTCTACGGCAGTGAGGAAGGCATCTTCGGCCAGTTCGATGCCAACGACCGACTGACTTTTGGTGTTGAAATGGGCTTTGAATAAAGCCCAACCGTTCAAGATTAGCCAGTCGGGATCTACAACTAACCGCGCCCTAAATAGGGCTGGCTTACCGGCACAATCACCGACTCAAACAAATTAACGTGGTCGGGCAGCGTGGCCACGGTGACCACCACTTCAGCCAGATCTTCAACCGCCATAACGCCTTCTTTCTCTGGCACCTGAGGGGTTTTTTCCCAAATATCAGTCATCACATTGCCGGGATTGATACAGCACACCGCAATATTATAGGCGCGCAATTCCAGGGCCAGGGCTTTGGTCAAACCGGTCACGGCAAATTTTGAGGTGGTGTAGGGGGAGCTTTTCACGCGGGGCATTTGCCCGGAGATACTGCCAATATTAATGATTCGGCCCTTCTTCTTAGGCTTCATCAGCCGTGCGGCACCACGACAGCAGAGGAACATACCGTTGACATTGACGTCCTGCACCTGGCGCCAGGCATCGTAGCTGAGCTCGTCGATACGACCTGAGATGGCCATGCCCGCATTGTTGACGAGGATGTCCAGCCCCTGACTGTGTTCTGCAACGAGGGCAAACAAAGCATCGACAGAGGCCTCGTCGGTGATGTCGCAGACACAAACCTGGGCGCGTCCACCAGCGGCGCTGATTTCTGCGGCGACGGCCTGCATTTTTTCTTCATCGCGAGAAGCCAGTATAAGCTTGCAGCCCTGCTTTGCCAAAGCAATGGCGATGCCCTTGCCGATACCTTTACTGGCGCCAGTGACGACGGCGAGTTTATTGTCTAATGATTCCATTTTTTGTCTCACTTTTTAATGTATTCATCGCCGATTTAAAAACTCGGCATATTTAAAAGGCGCCCTCAGGCGCCTTTTAAATAGCGCAACAAAATTTAGGTGTTGTGGCCATTTTTGATGAGGTCTTCAACCACTGAGGGATCAGCCAGAGTGGAAGTATCACCCAAATTGTCGAGTTCATTGGCCGCCACTTTGCGCAAAATCCGGCGCATAATTTTGCCGGAGCGAGTCTTCGGCAAACCCGGTGCCCACTGAATGATATCGGGCTTGGCAATGGCGCCAATTTCCCGCACACACATGGCGACCAGTTCTTTCTTTAAGGCATCCGAGGACTCAACACCGCCCATCAGGGTGACGTAGGCATAAATGCCCTGACCCTTAATGTCGTGAGGATAACCCACCACTGCCGCCTCGGCGACCGCCTCGTGTAGCACCAGGGCGCTCTCCACTTCGGCAGTACCCATGCGGTGCCCTGAGACATTGAGCACATCGTCAACGCGACCGGTAATCCAGTAGTAGCCGTCCGCGTCGCGGCGCACACCGTCACCGGCAAAGTAGTAGCCGGGGTAGGTCGAGAAATAGGTGTCGATGGTGCGCTGATGATCGCCGTAAATAGTACGGATTTGCCCCGGCCAGGAGGCCTTAATCACCAGGTTACCCTCGCAGGGGCCGTCCATTTCTTTGCCGTCAGCATCGACAATAGCGGGCAGTACGCCAAAGAATGGCAGGGTCGCCGAACCGGGCTTGAGATCGGTAGCCCCGGGCAATGGCGTCAACATAATGCCACCGGTTTCGGTCTGCCACCAGGTATCGACGATGGGGCAGCGCGACTCGCCAATCACTCGGTAGTACCACTCCCAGGCCTCGGGGTTAATGGGCTCACCCACTGAGCCGAGTAATTTGAGGGATGAGCGCGAGGTGCTTTTAACAAAGTCATCGCCGGCGCCCATCAAGGCGCGTAGTGCCGTCGGTGCCGTGTAAAACTGATTCACCTGATGCTTGTCGATCACCTGCCAGAAGCGTGAGGCGTCGGGATAAGTGGGGATGCCCTCAAACATCAAGGTCGTGGCGCCATTACACAACGGCCCGTAAACAATGTAACTGTGGCCGGTGACCCAACCGACATCGGCGGTACACCAGTAAACATCGCCGTCTTTGTAATCGAAGACGTATTTGTGGGTCATCGCCGCCTGCAGCAAATAGCCGCCAGTGGTGTGCAGCACGCCTTTGGGCTTGCCCGTGGAGCCCGAGGTGTAGAGGATGAACAGGGGGTCTTCGGCATCCATTGATTCAGGGGCGCAATCACTAGTGACCTCTGCCATGGCGGCGGCGTATTTAATATCGCGCCCCTCTTGCCATGCCACATCGCCACCGGTGCGCTCTACGACCAGACAGGTGTGGACGTCGGGGCATTGTTGCAGGGCAATATCGGCATTGCTTTTTAAGGGCACGGCACGGCCACCGCGCAAACCTTCATCGGCGGTAATTAACATCTGACAGTCGGAATTGAGGATGCGGTCTTTCAGGGCATCGGGGGAAAAGCCACCAAACACCACCGAGTGAACCGCGCCAATACGCGCACAGGCGAGCATGGCGTAGGAGGCTTCGGGGATCATCGGCATATAAATACAGACCCGATCACCTTTTTTGATACCGCTCTTTTTCAGCACATTAGCCAGCTTGCAAACCTGCTGATGCAACTCGCGATAAGTGATCTTCTTGTCGACGCTGGGGTCGTCGCCCTCCCAGATAATGGCGGTTTGATCACCACGAGTGGCGAGGTGGCGATCTATGCAGTTAACGGTGACATTAAGCTTGCCGCCGATAAACCAGGCGGCTTCGGCTTCACGCAAATTGTATTCGCAGACGCTATCCCAACTCTTGTCCCAGTCCAGAAAACTACTGGCCTGCTCTGCCCAGAAGGCATCGGAGTCATTGATGGAGCGCTGATACATCTCCTCGTAAGTTTCTTTATTAATATAGGCACTTTCGCGCCAGGCATCCGGAACGGGATGAACGGGAAACTCAGACATAATAACCCCTGTGTCAGTCAAAAATGGCGAATAGTTAAAGGCCGTCATTTTGTCACAATGGGCTTCTGGGGGCTAGCTGGGATAGCTTTGAGGTTTGCTTAGATGCTTACTTAGATAGGGCAGTGAAGCTTTAAATGTAATGGCGAACCGGCCCTGTGCTCAGGGCCGGTTCCAGGGTCTAATACCAGCATATTGCCAGGGTCCAGGGTATTCGGTATCAGGACACCGCTTGTACAGCAATAGTATTGGTGGTGCGCTCGACGCTGTTGTCTTTGTTCAAATAGACCAGCTTGGGCTTGTGCTCAGCCATTTCGGCTTCGTTAAACTGGCCGTAGGTGGCAATAATGATGCGATCGCCAACCTGCACTCGTCGAGCGGCAGCGCCGTTCATGGAGATAGTGCCGCTACCCGCCTCTGCCTGAATAATGTAGGTGGTGAAGCGCTCGCCGTTGTCGACGTTGTAAATATCGATTTGCTCAAATTCGCGCATGCCCGCTAATTTGAGCAGGTCGGCGTCAATGGCGCAGGAGCCGTCATACCACAGCTCCGCTTGAGTAACAGAGCCCATATGTAACTTGGCTTTCAACATGTTGCTCAACATAAATAAACCTCTACTTCTTCTCTTCTGTCTGTTCTAGCGGCAGCGAATCGTCATCAGACTCGCCAAGTGCCAGGCTGATATTGTCGATAAGTCGCGCGCCCTTGGTAAACATCGCACCCAATATGGTCAACTGAGTATCATCGTGCGCCGCTGTCTCCAGCGTTTTTGAGTTGCGAATACTAACATAATCGGTACGAAAGCCACTTTTTTCAAGTGCTTTGGCAGCCTCTATTTCAAGCTTAGAGAAATCACGCTCGCCAGACTCAATTTGATCCCGACACCAGCACAGGGTTTCATAGAGCACTTTAACCGTGGGGCGCTCATCCTCACCCAGGTAGCCATTACGCGAACTCAGGGCCAGACCGTCGACATCGCGGGCGATGGCCGCACCGACAATATCGACCGGTATACACAGGTCTTCGACCATGCGACGGATCACCGCCAACTGCTGGTAATCCTTAATGCCAAAAATTGCCGTATCGGGCTGCACGATGTGCAGCAGTTTTGAGACCACCGTAGTGACCCCTTCAAAGTGCCCGGGGCGACTGGCACCACAAAGAATATCG
Organism: Gammaproteobacteria bacterium; assembly: GCA_018069465.1. Classification (GTDB taxonomy): domain Bacteria; phylum Pseudomonadota; class Gammaproteobacteria; order Pseudomonadales; family Porticoccaceae; genus Reddybacter. The sequence continues at coordinate 68,638 of JAGPUW010000018.1, forward strand.
GTCATGGTCGGCACCACCACTCGGGTTTGATCGGCCATGCCATTGGGATAAATTTCATTTTCATCGGGATGAAAAAGAAAGTCACAGCCCTCGGCTTCCAGCTTGGCGGCATCGTCCTGAAAGGTGCGCGGGTATTTTTCCCAGTCTTCGTTGAGACCGAATTGCAGGGGATTGACAAAAATACTCACCACCACCACATCGCACTGGGCCTTAGCCAGGCGCACCAGCTGCAGATGACCCTCGTGTAAATTGCCCATGGTCGGCACAAAACCGATGCTTTCGCCCCGCTGGCGACGCGCTCTGATTTCAGCCCGTAAACCCGACACCGTGTGGTAAATATTCATGACGTTCTCCCTGTTTGCATTGGCTTACGCGCCGTGGTTCTACTCACCGGAAAATTCGTGCTACTCATCGGCGAAATAGTCCCGCGCCAGATTTTCAAAGCGGGTGTACTTGCCGACAAAGGCCAGCTTTGAGGTGCCAATGGGGCCATTGCGCTGCTTGCCTATAATGATTTCGGCAACGCCCTTGTCCTGGCTGTCCTCGTTGTAAACCTCATCGCGATAGATAAAAATAATCACGTCGGCATCCTGCTCGATGGCACCGGAGTCACGCAGGTCTGAATTGATCGGGCGCTTGTTGGGGCGCTGCTCTAGATTACGACTCAACTGCGACAGCGCCAATACCGGGCAATCAAATTCGCGGGCAATGATTTTCAGCTCGCGTGAAATTTGCGAGATCTCCTGCACCCGACCATCGACCTTGGTACTGGCACTCATCAACTGTAAATAATCGATCATAACCAGTGCCGGGCTACCGTGCTCTCGGCTCAGCTGACGAATGCGGTTGCGCAACTCCATCGGGCTAATGCCCGGCGTGTCGTCGATAAACAGCGGCCGGCCCTTGAGCCGTGCGGCGGCACCGGCAAGACGCGTAAAGTCATCGGGATCGAGATTACCGTTGCGCATTTTTGTTTGGTCAATCTTACCCATGGACGACAGGAGGCGAATAACCAGCTGATTGGCCGGCATTTCAAGGCTAAACACCAGCACCGGCTTTTCCTGATTGAGCATAGCGTGCTCAACCAGGTTCATCGCAAAGGAGGTTTTACCCATTGAGGGACGACCGGCGATGATCACCAAATCGGCGAGCTGCCAACCCGAGGTACTGGCATCGAGTTCAGTGAAGCCCGTACTCAGCCCGGTAATATCGGCGTCACTGGTAAATAATAGCTCTATGCGGTCGACAGCCTGGCGCAGCAAGTCGGTAACATTTTGAAAGCCACCCTCTTTGGGCCGCCCTTCCACCACTTCCAGTAAGCGACGCTCTGCCTCGGCGAGCAACTTGGCGCTGTCCCAACCCAGGGGGTTATAGCCTTGTTGAGCAATTTCACTGGCCGCCAGAATGAGCTTTCGCACAATGGAGCGCTCGAGAACAATCTGCGCATAGGCGCGAATATTTTCGGAACTGGGTGTATTGCGAGCAATACTGACCAAATAACTATCACCCCCCACCTCGTCAAGAAGGTGCAGAGATTTTAGTGCTTCGGAGAGGGTAATCGGGTCGAGGGGCTGATCCTGGTCAGCCAGCTCTTTCATGCTGGCAAAGATCAGGCGGTGATCCTGACCGTAGAAATCTTCCTCTGTTATCAGTGAGGCGACGCTATCGAAGGCATCGTTGGCCAACATCAGTGCGCCGAGTACCGCCTGCTCCGCTTCTATGGAGTGGGGTAATTCGGGTATTGGCTTATTGGCGGTAGCGAGTTCAGACATTTTTGAGCTGCTTAAAACGAGTGCCACGGGCAGATCTGAGACGGGGCCAAAAGACGCCAAAGCCACTGCCTATCAAACACAAGCAGAGGCCTGGGGAAGCAGTCATTCTTAAGCTAGTCGTTAAGGCAATAGTCAGGACAGCAGCCAAATAATCAGCCACGCCAGGGGTGGCTTGATGTTGCACGGTAATATTCATAGCAGAAAAAATTGCGCACCTGACTATTTAGCACTTGGCTATCAATTGTGCCAACAAAAGGCCGCTAACTACAAGCCACCCAGCAAAACCTGGGCGACTTGTAGAAATAACGTAGGCTTACTCTTCTTCAGCAACAACGACCTGAATCGACGTCGACAAATCGCTGTGTAGCTGGATGCTGACCTCAAACTCGCCGAGTTCACGCAACGCGCCTTCGGGTAATTTAACTTCGCTTTTAGCCAGCTCAACACCTGCAGCGCTTACAGCATCGGCGATATCGCGGGTGCCGATAGAGCCAAACAACTTGCCTTCTTCACCGGCGACAGCAGTGATTGTGACACTAGCCAAGCCAGCGAGAGCCTTAGCACGAATTTCAGCCTTGCCGAGCTTATCAGCTGCAGCGGCTTCTAATTCAGAGCGGCGCTGTTCAAAATCAGCCAGATTCGCTGCAGTAGCAAAAACGGCTTTGCCGTGGGGGATAAGAAAGTTACGGCCAAAACCTGCCTTTACAGCGACCTTGTCACCGATAGCACCTAACTTACCCACTTTTTCCAACAATATTATGTCCATCACTCAACCTCTCAAATCATATTGTTCATGACGACCGGCGTGCTGCCAGCCGCGAACGAAAATCCATAACGCTGTCGAGAAATCCCAACCCGATCAGCACCGAACTCAAAGGACCCAGCAAAAATACCAGGCCCATATAAAATACGACTAACCACCGTGTACTGAGCTGCGCAAAGGCGATAGTGTGGTGTACCAGAGCTACACCGCCCAATAACAAGGGCAAGCCCAGCAAGTTACCCCAGGTCACATACTCCTGTCCCAGCAAGTAACAGCCCATCAAGGCCCCAAACAACAGCGACGCGCTAAGCCGGTCGAACCGCAGGGCGTGAAACTCAACGCCAAAACCACCGGGGTTATACAACAGTGACTGCCACCAACGCGCCAGTAAAAGTGCCGCTACCGCAGTCAGGGCAATAACCCAGGCTATCAAACCAGCGACAAACAAATCACTGGGCTCAAAGACCAGCGCACTATTTTGCTGCTGCAGCTGGCGAAGCATTTCAGTTAAAGCCTCGCGCATGGCGCCAACTTCAGTCGCCAGCAATAACTTCATTGCTAGCCCACTCACCACGCTCACACCCAGCATCACTTTCAGTGCACTTGTCCAGGCTTGAGTCTGCGTTAAAGCACTCGCACCGACCAACACGACCAGTACCGAAAATATTGAGGCCCAAACCATGGCGCCGTTCATATTTTCCGTATTCAGCAATATCAACAAGGGCACAACAGCCCAAAGTAATACCAGGCAACCCTCAGTGAGACCCCGGCGCAACACCACCAAACCCACGGCTGCCGGGCTCACCAGAGGTAAAAAATTACCCAGTAGTGCAACCAGTGCAGCCTTGAGGCGACCAGCCATAATGAACTCAGCCAGTGAACGCATCGGTAACGGCGGTATCTATTTAGCTAGTTTATTTGTGGCCGTCAGTGTAGGGCAGCAGGGCAAGAAAGCGTGCTCTCTTGATAGCTGTCGCCAACTGGCGCTGATACTTAGCTTTAGTACCGGTAATTCTGCTGGGCACAATCTTGCCAGTTTCAGACACATTGGCTTTCAGGGTTTCGAGATCTTTGTAGTCAATCTCGGTGACACCCTCGGCAGTAAAACGGCAAAATTTGCGACGACGATTAAAACGTGCCATGGCTTATTCCTCCGCTGCGGCAGTTGGGGTTTCAGGGGCAGCTTCGGCAGGTGCTTCGGCTTCAGCTTTTTTCTTGGCTTCTTCGCGAGCGGTGCGCTCGGCTTCACGGCGGGCGCGACCTTCTTTTTCAGCCTTCTCAGAAAGCTCAGCTTTCATGATGTCGGTTTCTTCGGTGATGGCACTATCACAGCTAATCACCAGGTTACGCAGAATCGCATCGTTGTAACGAAAGGTAGCCGTCAGCTCGTCGAGCTCTTCCTGGCCGCACTCAACGTTCATCAGAACATAGTGGGCTTTGTGGATTTTCTGGATCGGGTAAGCGAGATGGCGACGCCCCCAATCTTCCAGGCGGTGGATAGCTCCACCGTTGGCGGTGACGATAGCAGTGTAGCGTTCCACCATGCTGGGAACCTGCTCGCTTTGATCGGGATGTACAATAAATATAATTTCGTAATGGCGCATTGTGCCTCCTTACGGGTTAGAGCCACCCGCTATAAGCAGTGTGGCAAGGAGAATCCCAGCAACAAGCCGGGATCGGGGGCGCGAATCTTAGGGCATGCCAGTCCAAATAGCAAACATCTGCGCTCTGTCTCACTAATAAAAACTTCGATTAATAACTGTTCTTAATCGCAGTTCTGTACAGGCATAGAAAAGGGCCGCACCAGGCAGCCCTTTTTTATAACGCGGCTGCCCTTAGTAGGAGCGCGGCAGACCTAGTACGTTGGTTGAAATAAAGTTGAGAATCATATTCTGACTCACTGGCGCCAGACGCGGCAGCATGGACTCGCGCATCAAGCGCTCAACATGATATTCCTTGGCATAACCCATGCCACCGTGAGTCATCACCGCTTGCTGACAGGCTTTGAAACCCGCCTCGGCGGCAAAGTATTTTGCGCCGTTGGCCTGTGCACCACAATCCAGGCCATTATCGTAGCGCGACGCAGCGGACATAATCAGCAGATAGGCTGCTTCAAGCTCCACCCAGTTTTCCGCTAAGGGATGCTGGACAGATTGGTTCATGCCGATGGGACGACCAAACACTTCGCGATCTTTGGCGTACTGTGTGGCGCGCTCCAGAGCACTGCGACCCATGCCGACCGACTCTGCTGCCAGCAACATGCGCTCGGGGTTCAAGCTGTGCAGAATGTAGCGAAAGCCCTTGCCCTCTTCACCAATCAGGTCGGCTTTGGGCACCACCAGGTTGTCGTAGAAGGTCATATTGGAGTTGACGCACTTGCGACCCATTTTTTCGATTTCTTTAATTTCGACATGCTCGGGATCCATGTCGGCATAAAACAAAGAAATCCCCTCGTGGGGCTTTTCACACTCGTCGCGGGGCGTGGTGCGCGCCAGCATCATAATCTTGTCGGCCTGCTGGGCCGTGGTGGTCCAAATTTTCTGACCGTTGATGATGTAGTTGTCACCATCGCGTTTAGCGAACGTTTCAATGCGCGTGGTATCGAGACCGGCGTTGGCTTCGGTGACACCAAAGCAGGTTTTCTGCTTGCCCTGAATCAAAGGCGGCAACCAACGCTGCTTTTGCTCATCGGTGCCGAACTTAACAATCGGGTGGGGGCCAAAAATATTGATGTGCACAGCAGAGGCCGCAGACATACCACCGCCCTCGGCAATGGTCATCATCATCAATGCCGCTTCGGTGACACCGAGGTTGGAGCCGCCGTATTCTTCCGGCATAGTAATGCCCAGCCATCCGCCCGCGGCAACGGCCTGATAAAAGTCTTCTGGGTATTCACCCGTTTTATCGCGATCCAGCCAGTAATCATCATCGAAGTCCTTCATTAGGGCCTTCATGCTATCGACGATGGCTTGCTGCTCACTACTCAGTGAAAAATCCATTACCTTACCTCTTTAATTAACTTAATCTTTAACTGCAAAGCAGCCTTGCTATCTTCATCATGCACCCGCTAACGGGGGTCGGTGACGGCGGTAATTTTTGGCCAGAGCTGATCGGCACCCCAGCTCAGCACTTCTTCGCCGAGGCGTTTCGCCCAGACCACATCGCTGCCGTACTCATCGCGCCACGACCAAAGGCGTCGCGTCAAATGATGGAGGCTGTGCTCGTAGGTGAAACCCATTGCACCGTGCACCTGGTGGGCAACCGCAGCACCATTATTGACCGCCTCTTCAAGCCGGGTTTTGGCAGTGGCAATTTCAATCCAGGCATCGTGATCGACGCCACCTGCATTGGCGACGGCTTCTGCGGCAGCGTCGGCAGCCGCATTCATGGCTGCCACTTCACCCGCAAAAGCGGCAATCGAATGCTGCAAGGCCTGAAACTTGCCAATCGCACGACCAAACTGCACCCGTTCCATTGAGTATTCGATAGTCAGCTCAAGCGCCGCACTTAAGGCCCCGGCAGACTGTACACAGCGAATCAAAGCACCCATGGCTTCAACGCTCTGACCATTGACGCCATTGCCCAATACAGCCACTTGTTTGGCGGGCACAGCCTTAAAGGTGACTTGATCTGAGGGTTCGCCCGCCAAGTTAGTGTGGGCACTGATTTCACATTGCTCGGCGGCGACCTGCACCACCTGCGTTTGCCCGCCACTTTCAACCAGGGCAATAATTTGTTGGGCACCTCGTGCGTAGGGCACGCCCAAGGCTGTACCGCTCAATTTGCCATCGCTAAGGCTGAGTTCACCGAGGGCAACGGTCGCCGCTTCACCGCTTACCTGTAAGTTCACCTGCGTCAGCAACCAACCGGCGAACAGTGTTTCGGCCAGGGGAATGGGTGCCGCTGCGCCACCCGCTGCTTTAATAACGGCAAAGCCATCGAGCATACTTGCACCGGCACCACCGTTCTCTTCCGGCACCCAGGTCAGGGTCAGGCCGGATTCACTAATGGCCTGCCACAGGGCTTCGGGCCAGACGCCCTCTTCCGCCGCATTGATGGTTTCAGCAGTGCTCAGGTCATCGAGTATACGACTGGCGGTATCAAAAATAATATTATCTGAATCTGTCATTTTCTAATCCTTCTCTCTAGTCGCAAGTCGCTTAACGGATACCCAGCTGTCGAGCAATCATGCCCTTCAGGACTTCGTTGGTGCCGCCACGCAGAGTGGAGGAAGGCACGCGCAGAATGCCTTCACGCAGCAGTGCAGGCAACAAGCCCTCGGACGAAGCGAGTACATTTTGCGGCAAAATACGGCGCAGTTTTTCAAGCAATTCCCGCTCGAAATTGGTGCTCATGTCTTTCACCAACGCCGCTTCCATCTCGGGCGAAGAACCTTCCTGCAGCAGACCGGCAATGCCCAGCGACATGCGGCGCAGGGTTTTGATTTTGGCGACTACCTGGCCGAGCACTTCTTTGGTTTGCTCAGTCGGGTTGTTGACCAGCAGGCGCATTGCCTCCTGAAAGACGATAAAGGTACTGAGGAAGCGCTCGGGGCCGGAGCGTTCCAGCGCCAGCTCACCGACCACCATATTCCAACCGCCACCGACTTCTCCGAGCACATGGGAGTCGGGCACGAAGACATCTTCAAAATTGGTTTCGTTAAAGTGCACCTGACCACCGATGTCGGCGATGCCACGAACATCCACACCCGGCGATTTCAGGTCGATAATGAATTGCGACAGGCCTTTATGGCGAGCCGAAGTGTCGAGTGGCGAGGTGCGCAGCAGGGTGATCATGTAATCACAGCCGGGGCCGTGGGCACCAGTAGACCAAAGTTTAGTACCGCTGACTTTCCAGCCACCCTCCACTTTGTCGGCCTTGGTCGACACGGAGGCGAGATCGGAACCAGTGCCGGGCTCGCTCATGCCAATAGCGCAAAAGCACTCACCGGCAACGATGCGGGGAATAATCGCGTCGCGCACTTCGGGCTGGGCATTTTTAATCAGCTGCGGGCCACTCTGCCGATCGGCAATCCAGTGAGCCATCACCGGAGCACCGGCGGCGAGCATTTCTTCGGTAACGACATAGCGCTCGAGGAAACTGCGCCCGTGCCCTCCGTACTTTTTATCCCAGGTCATGCCCAGCCAACCGCGCTGGCCAAGTTTGCGACTGAACTCGGCGCTCATGCCGGAGGCCCAGCAATCGGCCATCGGCACATAGCCGCCATTGGCGCGCTCCTGGGCAAGAAACTCCCGAACCTCTTGTCGAAGCTGTGTCGCCGCTGGGGGCATTTCGACAAAGGGAAAACGAAATCGGGTAACAGACATACCGTGCTCTCCAATAAAACTTTGTTAATGGCGTGAAATACGCCGCAGAAAACAGGCGCTAGCCCCGAGTGGGTACTAGCGCCTCAGCGATGTGGCCCAATCAGCCACCGATAAGAATAGCTTTTTCTTCAGTGTACTCAATCAAGCCACTGGCACCCCACTCACGACCGTTGCCGGACATTTTGTAGCCACCAAAGGGCGCGGCAAAACTAAACGCCGGGCCGTTGACCTTGACCTGACCGGCACGCAGCTGGCGGGCAATGCGCATTTGCGTATCCTTATTCTCAGCCCAAACACCGCTCGACAAGCCGAAGTCGGTATCGTTGGCCAGAGCAATCGCCTCAGCTTCATCCTTATAGGAAATAAAGCACAGCACTGGGCCAAAGATTTCATCGCGGGCGATAGGCATATCGTTAGTTACGTCAGCCAAAATAGTGGGCTTCACATAAGCGCCCTTCTCTATTCCGTCCGGTAAATCGCTACCGCCGGCGACCACCCGAGCGCCGTTGGCTACCGCGTCATCAATCATGCGGGTAACGGATGCGCGCGCCTTCATGGAGCTCAGTGGGCCAAGGAAAGTACCCTTGTCGGTGGGATCACCCACCACCAGTGAATCGCTGACCTTTTTCGCGGTTTCAAGCGCTTCTTCGTACTGGGATTCGTGCACAAAGATACGGCTCAACTGCACGCACATTTGCCCGGAGTTAAACATCGAATCTTTGACTACATATTTAACCGCTTTAGCGACTGGCGCATCGTCGGCAATAATAAAGGCCGACTTGCCGCCCAGCTCCTGACACACACGTTTTACGGTGGTGGCGGCTGATTTGGCCACATCGACACCGACTTCGGTGGAACCGGTGAACGACACCAGGTCGATCTCGGGGTGTGAGCTCAAGTCATCACCGATAATAGAACCCTTGCCTGGCAACAGGTTGAAGACACCGGCGGGCAGACCCACCTCATCGCACACTTCGGCAAAGATGTAAGTCGACAGTGGCGTTTGCTCACTGGGCTTGAGAATACAGGTACAACCGGCGGCCAGTGCTGGACCGACTTTGGCAATCACCTGAAACAGCGGGAAGTTCCACGGGGTAATAAAGGAGCACACACCGATGGCTTCTTTAATGGTGATATAGCCCTCGTCATGTTCCTTCACGGCATCCATGGTTTCGGCCAGATTGCCAAAAATCTTCAGCCCGGAAATAGGGCCAAGCACCTGAATACCCAGGGCAAAGTGCACCGGAATACCCATTTCCTGAGAGATCAACGAGGCCATTTCATCTTTGCGCTCTTTCAGCTTGGCGCAAATGGCATCGATGTAGGCTTTGCGTTCGAGCGCTGGGGTTTGCGACCAGGGGATAAACGCCGCTCGTGCGGCTTTCGCCGCTTTATCGACATCTTCAGGGAAAGACATGGGTACGGTGGCAAAAACCTCTTCCGTGGCGGGGTTGACCAAATGCGACGTGCCTTCGCCGGAAGGTGCTACCCACTCACCATTGATGTAAATCTTGTCGTATTCAATCATCGCTTTCTCTCTTTTATTTCACTGATTGTTCATTACAAAGGCCACAGTGTTGCCACCACAGCCCATTTTTAAAGGGGCTTGCCCCCAGACTTTAAAGAATTAACTCAGCCCTAAGTGCGGGCGCATAAAGGCGGCGATTTTAGCGATCGCATCGTCCGCTTCCGGCGCGTTGCCCGCCATAAACTGAAACACATGCTGCATTTCATCGAAAACCTGGAGTTCAATATCAACACCTGCGGCCTTGCCGTTGGCGTAAAAGCGCGTGCTGTCATCCAGCAACACTTCATATTCGCCCACTTGAATCAAGGTCGGCGGGAAGCCGGCCAAATCACCGTACAGCGGGTTGGCAAAGGGGTCCTGCCTGGAACCTTTTTCACCGAGGAAAGCACCGATCATACCCGCCAACATGTCGCCACCGACCAGAGCATCGTTGTCGGCATTGGTCTGCATACTGTCGCCTTTCGACTCCATGTCATACCAGGGCGACAGCGGCGCACAACAGGCCGGTACAGGCAGGCCTTTGTGGCGGGCGTATAAAATCATCGAGGTACAGAGATTACCGCCAGCGGAGTCTCCAGTGGTGGCTATGTTCTCGGGCTTATAGCCCTGTTCGAGTAATTGCCCGTAAACCGCAACCGCTTGCTCAACAATACCGGGGTGGGGGTTTTCGGGTGCTCGGGTGTAATCGAGCACCAGCGCACTACAACCTACCGCCTTCGCGACATGGCCGTACATTTTATTGTGGCTCTTCGGTGAACCGACCATAAAGCCGCCGCCGTGACAGCAAATCACCACGCGACTTTTATCGGCACCTTTAGGTATCGCCCAAACGGCATTGACACCGGCCAACACCGTTTCCTGGTATTCAACACCAGCGGGCTCACTGCTCAAATCACCCCAGTGATCAAACAGCTCGCGTAACTCAGGTAACTCCATGTCACCCGTAAGCACCAGTTTTTCTGACCACTCGCGGTATAAACCCACTATCGATTGTGCTTCTTTACTCGCCATTTCCGGACTCCATGTAGTTCGACTTTATTATTTGTCGTTAGATTTTAATTTTTTGTGAAGTTAACCCTTGATTTCAACAGACCCGCCGACGCCAGTTTCGCGCCTATTGAGCCACAATCCAGCTAGACATTCTGCCTTAGCGCCGCAGCGAGGTAAACCGGCGCAAGCCCTTCGACACGAATCGCACTCAAGCACCTGCCAGGCCGTAGCCTTTTATCTTCCGGTACAGGGTACTTCTGGAAATACCCAGCACCCTGGCTACCTGCGAACGGTTACCCTTGTGTAAAGTCATCTCTTTGCGAATAGCCTCGCACTCCAGGCCATCCAGTGTTGCAGCACCCATCACGCCACTGGAGGGGGCGGACTGAATGGCATACCCAGCCCCAGCGACTAGATCACCCAGCGCCATCTTAATATCGGCAGGTAAATCATCGCAGCTGAGGTTTTGGGTATCGCTCATCACCAACATACTTTCGAGCACGGAGCGCAGCTCACGGACATTACCCGGCCAGGCATAGTGGCACAGCGTGTCAAGTAATAAGGGGTCGAGCTGAGGGGCTTCAACGGCGTAGGTCTGGGCGAACTGTTTGAGGAATAAATCGACCAGCAGCGCGATATCACTCGCGCGTTCGCGCAGCGGCATAATATCGAGGGACATGACTTTGAGCCGGTAGTACAAATCCTCGCGAAAGTCGCCCTCTGCCACCGCTGTGGCAAGACTGCGATTAGTTGCGGCGATAATTCTTACCTCAACTTTGCGCTCTTTACTGCTACCCAACCTAACCACAATGCCGTCTTGTAAAACCCGCAGCAAGGCCACCTGCACATCGGGGGACAGCTCGCCTACCTCGTCGAGAAAAAGTGTACCGCCGCTGGCCTCTTCAAATTTGCCCACACAACCCTTCGGCGCCGCACCGACAAAGGCGCCGGGCTCGTAGCCAAGGAGCTCACTCACCGCCAGCTCACGGGTCAAGGCACCGCAATTGACGGCGATAAAGGGCGCGCCCTCACCGCTGCCGGCAAAATGCACGGCCCGTGCGAACAAGTCTTTACCACAGCCGGTCTCACCCTGTATCAGCACTGGCGCGGGGGAAACGGCGAGACGTAAGGCGCGCTGCTTCAAGGCCAGCATGCCCGGGCTGTCACCAATAATCGCCTCCAAAGCAGAGGCCGATACAGCCTGGGGAGACGATAAACTGGGACGCACAGCGGCACGGCGGGGCCTGATAACCAAAATCCCACCTGCGGTACGACCCTCGCGGTTGTAGGCCTCATAGGCCACCGGCACAATCGCACTGGGCAGCAAGTCCTCCCAGTCTTTGGCCGCGCCCAGGTTTTCAGGTTGTAGCAGGCGATAATTTTTATCCAGCTTTTCTTCGATATGCTCGCTGGCAAACAGGGTTTTGGCTTTTTCGTTAGCGGTCACAACCCGACCCTTGCGATCGAGCAGGATCACCCCATCCTGGCGCCAGCGCCCGACGCTACCGGCAAACCAGTCAACCAGAGTGACATTGCGCGCCAACTCCCGCGAATGCAGGGTCTGTTCGATTTGTCGTGCCGCCGTCATCGCCAGCGCCAAACTCTGCGCACTGTAGGCGTGATTGAGGGTGGTGACATCGATAACACCGAGTAAGTCGCCATCGATGCTGTCAATAATAGGTGCCGCCGAGCAGCTCCAGATTTTCACCGTCTCACAGTAGTGCTCAACGCTGTGCACTTCGACCGGCCTTTTTAAGGCCACCGCAGTGCCTACGGCATTGGTGCCGGTGCAGGCCTCACTCCAGTCATAGCCGGGGGCAATGCGCTGCCCGGCGAGGCTGTCGCAGAGATTGGGGTCACCACAGACATCGAGCAAGACACCGTTACTTTCGGCGACAGTCAAAAAGCTTTTGCTATCGGACAAAATATCGGAGAGCATTTGCCAGGTATTGTGGGAGGCGAGCAATAGCTCCTTATTTTCCTGTTTTAAGAGCTCGAGCTGTGCTCCGCTGGCAACCATCGGCGGATAGTGCTGGGTAAACTCTACCCCACGGCTTTTACAGCGCTGCCAGGAATTGTGGATAACATCCCTGACCTGCCCCGATTTGCACTCGCCCTTATTAACAAAGTCTGTCCAGGCAATATCGACCTGCTTGCGAAAACTGGACTCCGACTCTATCGGCATACGACCCAGGTGCTGAATTTGCATTATTGACCTCAAAAATTGTTGACCTCAAAAACTGGCGATCTCAAAAACTGGCGATCTCAAAAATTGCGGTCTAAAAAAACGTGCTCTCAAAAATAAAACCCATGCCCAAAAAACGTAGCCCTACCCAGCAACAATGCTCCGATCGTAGAGGCTGCCTATTTCTGCACTACTCAAACCCAGCTCATCGGCGAGAATCTGCTCGGTGTGCTGGCCCAAAGCCGGTGCTGGCTGGGCATTTTGGCGCTCGAAGGCACTGAATTGCAGTGGGCTCGATGGCGACAAATAGGTGCCGATATCGCCCTGCTCAACAGCGCTAAACAAGGGGTTATCCAGCGAGCACTCGGGGTCACTGTCGACCAGTTGCTTGAGGGTCTGATACTTGCCCCAGCAAACATTATGCTCATCCAGCAAAGCCGTAACCTGGGCGTAAGATCGACCGGCAAACCAGGGTTCAAACAGGGCAGTGAGTTCAACGCGGGCCTGAAAACGATCACCCTCCTGCCGCAGATTCAAGCCCAAACGCTCGCCGAGCTGATCAAGCTCATGACTCAGCCCCGTGGCTTTGCAAATGCCTTTCCACTGATTGCCGGTCAGGCCGACGATCATCACGCGACGCTGATCGGCGGTCAGAAAATCTTTACCGTAGGCACCGAATAAATAGTTGCCACAGGGCTGGCGATCTTCACCATTAATTTGTGCCTCGGCGATAAAACCCAGGTTGCCCATGGTCGCCAGCGCCACGTCGGCCAAAGCCAGTTTAATCAGCTGGCCCTCGCCACTAATACGGCGATGGCGCTCTGCGGCCAGCAGACCCAAGGCCAGCGTCTGGCCGCTAATCACATCCCAGGCCGCGAGCACATGATTGACCGGCTCGGTGTTTTCGCCCGTCATGGTCGGCAAGCCCATGGCGCAATTAACGGTGTAGTCCACCGCCGAACTGCCGTGGCGGTCACCACTGAGGTTCATATAAATGAGATCCTCGCGATGCTCGCGCAATTTATCGTCGGCGAGCCAGCCTTTAGCGGGGAAATTACTCAAAAACATCCCCGCCTCTTCACCGGGAGCGGCGATCAAGCGAGTGAGAATTTCCTGCCCTTCGGGCTGGCGAAAATCGACGGCAATAGAGCGTTTGCCTTTATTGAGGCCAGCCCAGAACAAACTTTGCTGGTTCTTGTCGACCGGCCAGCGGCGATAGTCCAGGCCCCCGCCAATCATGTCGAAACGAATCACATCGGCACCGAGCTGGGCCAGAGTCATCGCCCCGGAGGGAGCCGCAACAAAGGCCGCGCCCTCGACCACACGCATGCCGGAGAGGATGTTTTTCATACCTTCATTGACCACGACTCATTTCCCCTTGATTGCGCATTAGCACTTCCCTGTACCCTACTTTGTCAGTTGAACTTTTCAGTTGAACTTTTCAGTTGAACTTTTTGATATCTAGCCGACGTCGGCAAAGCCATTGTCGATCACCACCAAATCGCGCTCCACCACGGTGCAGCGAAAGGCTACGCCCTTGTCGAGTTTCCAGATATCGGTGCGAATGGTTTCGCCCGGATAAACCGGCGCTGAAAAACGCGCTTTGATACTGCGAAATTTACTCACATCGTAATCGCAGCAGGTCTTCAGCAAGGCGTGACCAGCGACGCCAAAGGTACAAAGCCCGTGCAAGATCGGCCGCTCAAAACCACCCTGTTTGGCGACAGCGGGGTCGGCGTGCAGAGGGTTGTAGTCGCCCGAGAGGCGGTAAATTAAAGCCGCCTGCAATAAAGTGGGCAACTCACAGCTACTGTCGGGAGCACTCTCAGGAATGGCCTGTGACGCGGGTGGTCGATCGGTACAACCGCCAAAACCACCCTGCCCACGGGCCATAGTGTTTTGTATCAGCGTGCACAACGGCTCGCCATCTTCTGTGGTCACCGTACGCGAGGAGTAAATAAACACGCCCTTGCCCTCACCCTTGTCGATCACTTCATCCACTTTGGTGGTGGCTTTCACCGTGCCCGAAGGGGGCAGCGGTTTGTGCAGAATAATTTCCTGGTCGGCGTGGAGCACCTTGGTCCAGTCGACACCGGTATCGGGCTCTTTCAGCCAGAAACCCGGATAGGCCAGCACTGCGGCCATGGTGGGCAGAGCGCTGAGGTTTTCTTCATACACATAATTCAGTGCTTTTACGTCCATGGGGTCGTAACCGACGCCAGCGCCAAGGGCGTACAACATGGTGTCGCGCTCGGTATAGGTGTGGACGATTTCTTCAAATTTGCGGTTTTTTAATGTTTCGTAAACTATTGCCATGACTCAGCCTCACTTTTTACAAACTACTTTTCACAAACTGCGTTTCAAAAAAAGGAGCGTCAACGCGCCCCTTTTTTTAACTTATGTACTGACCTTTTTATTAAACCGGATCCCAGGAGAATATATCCTGCGAACGATCCAGGGGATAAAAGTGGCTTTCGAGCTGGGGCATAGCCGTTTCAAAGATGCTGTCAATTGTCCAGCCGTCACCGG
The DNA here is from genome assembly GCA_018069465.1 of Gammaproteobacteria bacterium. Taxonomy (GTDB): domain Bacteria; phylum Pseudomonadota; class Gammaproteobacteria; order Pseudomonadales; family Porticoccaceae; genus Reddybacter. The sequence goes on from JAGPUW010000018.1 coordinate 83,732, forward strand.
CGTGGCTAGAGCGCACGGGGCGCGACTGGCTCATCAGGAAAATTTCATTCATGCGCACGGCAAAAATCTGTCCGCTGATATGGGCCGCCTGATCTGAACACAGTGCGGCAACCACGATGCCGACTTTTTCAGGTGTCATCTTTTTTAACTTTTCAACGCGGGCAATTTGGTCCGGCGTCGTTGCAGGAATAGAGGCCGTCAAACGGCTCCAGGCAAAGGGGGCGATGCAGTTGGAGCGCACGTTGTAGCGCTGCATATCGAGGGCGATGGACTTCGACAAACCGACGATGCCCGCTTTGGCGGCCGCGTAGTTGGCCTGGCCAAAGTTACCGATCAAACCCGAAGTAGAGGTCATGTGTACGCAGCAACCGCTCTCCTGATTGCGAAAGTGCGTCGCGGCGGCACGGCTGACGTTAAAGCTACCGTTCAAGTGCACGTTCATCACCTGATGCCAGTCATCCTGGGTCATCTTGTGGAAGATGACATCGCGCAAGTTGCCCGCATTGTTGACCACGGCACTGATTTCACCAAAGTTATCGACCGCCTGGGTGACCATATTATTGGCGCCTTCCCAATCGGCAACGCTGTCGGTGTTGGCAATCGCATCAACACCGAGCGCTTTAATTTCTGCAACCACTTCTTCGGCGACATCACGGTCGAGGTCGTTGACCACAACGTTGCCGCCAGCCTTGGCAATTTCCAGCGCGATGGTGCGACCAATGCCACGGCCAGAGCCGGTGACAACAATGGATTTACCTTTAAGATGTTCTGTTACGCTCATGGATTTCCCCTTCTTTATTTAAAAACAAATTGTATAAACAACTACCTGGCCTTTATTTTCACAACTCAGGCCCTGGCAATCAACTCTCTTGAAATAACCTTTAAGGCCAGTGTTTCTTCAGCGCCTTCAAAAATAGACAGCACTCGTGCGTCAACGAAATAGCGACTCACCGGCACCTCTTCGGCATAACCCATGCCGCCGTGAATTTGCAGAGCCTCGCGCGTCACCCACTCGGCGGCGCGGCAGGCAAATAATTTCACCAGGCTAGCTTCCATTTTACCGCCCCCGGAATCCACCTCTCGGGCCACCGCATAACTGAACTGGCGCGAAGCCAACAGCGTGGTCACCATGCGACTCAGTTTCACCAGAGTCAACTGGTAGTCGGCGACGGGCTGCTTGAACACTTTGCGCTCTTTGGCATAGTTGATAGCCTGCTCGCTCGCCGCCTGCATGACGCCCGCTGCTCGCGCTGAGGTTTGAATCCGTCCGCCGGTCAGTCCGGCCATGGCATAGTAAAAGCCCTTGCCGATCCCCGCCTCTTCGCCAACCAGGTTGGCATCGGGCACAAAGTAATCTTCAAAAAACAAATCAAAGGAGTGCATGCCGCGATAGCCCAGAGTGGGTATCGACTTGCCCGACAGCGTGCCGCCGCCGTCCTGTACAACATTCATCTCGTGGCCGTAGGTGCGGGGTTTTTCCACCAGGAAAAAACTCAGGCCCTTATAGCCATCGGCCTCGGTACCGGTGCGGGCCAGGGTCAGCAATACGCTGGCGGCACCGGCAAAGGTGCACCAGGTTTTACTGCCATTGAGCAGCCAACCGCCGTCCGTCTTAGTCGCCTTTAATTTGGCAGAGGCCAGATCCGAGCCATAATCCGGCTCAGTCAAGGCGATGCCGACCAGGGTTTCACCACTGGCAACACGGGGCAGCCAGTGCTGCTGCTGGGCTGGGGTGCCGCCCTTCATCAGTGCGCGGGCGAGAATTTCAGGCCGGGTAATCAGGCTGCCCGCGGCGCCGAGGGAACCTCGGGATAACTCTTCTGTCACCAATATCATGTACAGACTGTCATCGCCGGCATCGGGCTGCAGACCATCGAAGCGCTCGGGAATGGAGATACCAAAACAACCCATCTCGCGCAGGGGTTGCAGTATGCTCTCGGGAATATCGCTATCTTGTCGATGGATATCTTCGGCCAGTGGCATAACGACTTCTGTCGCAAAACGGCGGAAGGTATCGCGAATTAATTCTTTTTCGCTGTCGAGGTTTGAAGGCAGGAAGTCGCCCTCTCTATCAATCAACTGACGGCCCAGTGCGGCCATCATTTTTGCCGATAAATAATGCGCGGCAATACCCGTGTTCTCAAACGTTTCGAAGCTGGCGCAAATACTCGCCAGGGTCAAACCGTAGTCAGCCGGGCGCGCCAGCAAACGAGTGGCAACCGCTTTCAGTGCCTCGCTACCAAACTGGCAGGCGACCCATCCGGCCAACTCATCACGTTCAAGCACCTTATGGGTATAGTTGAGCAGGGCTTCGGTCGCCGCTAAATCGGCCACACAGAAAGACGTTTCGTAACAAGCCAACTGCTGTTCGTCGAGCAAGGCGGGAGACAAGCCCTCCTCCGTACTACTGACGGCCTTGATGTGGGCAAGTGCTTGATCAACGACTGATCTAGCACTACTAACAGCCCCTGCTATTTGCTCAAGGTCACCTGTATAAGACCCCGTAATGGGCTGGTTTTTTAATACTTGCATTTTTATCCTGGCGCTTGAATAAGCAAAATCGTGTCTATCGAAATAATGTCTAGCAAAACAACATCTAGCTAAATAGTTCCTGGCAAAACAATGTCTAGCAAAATAAAGAAACCGGCCCTACAGCCGGTTTCTCAAGTACAGCTACAATCAGATACCGTACTCGCCAATAATCGCGACGCTCGATACATTCTGGTGGGGGAAACCACCAAGATTGTGGGTCAGACCAACCGTTGGGTTGGGCAGCTGACGCTCCCCCGCCTTGCCGGACAACTGCAGATACATCTCATAAAGCATGCGCAAACCGGTGGCGCCAATGGGGTGGCCGAAGCACTTCAGGCCGCCATCGATCTGGCAGGGGATTTTGCCGTCGGCATCGAACACGCCGTCGAGTACATCCGTCACCGCACCGCCATCTTCTGAGAGAAAGAGGTCTTCCATGGTGACCATCTCAGTGACCGAAAAGCAGTCGTGCACTTCGGTCATGCTGACTTGCTCGCGGGGCTTGGTGATACCGGCTTCAGCATAGGCGCGCTTGGCGGCGATGCGAGTGGTCTGTACGTAAGAACCATCCCAACCGTCGTAGCCCCCTTCCTGACCATTCGATGCACAAAGCTGCAGTGCTTTAACGGCGATCAAGCGGTCTTTACCGAGGCTTTTGGCGATTTCAGGGGTAGTCACGATGGCACAGGCGGCACCGTCACTCACCCCACAGCAGTCAAACAAGCCAATGGGCTCGGCAATCATCGGTGCGTTGAGAGCCTGCTCCATAGTGATGGCGCGCTGCAAGTGGGCCTTGGGGTTTTTAAGACCGTTGGCGTGACTCTTTACAGAGACGTGTGCCATAGCGCGCTTAAGGTCTTCTTTACTGGTGCCGTATTTACCGCGATAACCAGCGGCCAACTGGGCGAACATGCCCGGCGCCGACAGATTGGGGTAGTAGAGATCGTTGGCCACACCGCGTGAACGCTGGGGCAAACCACCGTAGCCGGTGTCTTTCAACTTCTCAAAACCCATTGCCAGGGCGATATCGCAGGCGCCTGAGGCCACTGCGTAGGTCGCGGCGCGGAAGGCCTCGGTGCCACTGGCACAATAGTTTTCAATTTTAGTGACCGGAATGTAGGGCAAACGCAAACCCATACTCAGCGGCATAGCACCGGGACCAACACTGTAGGCGTCGATACCCGTTGATTGCCAGGCAGCTTCGATCTGGCTTTTTTCAATGCCGGCATCGGCGATACACTCTTCGAAGGCTTCGGCCATCAAATCGGCGGGTTCACAATCCCAACGCTCGCCAAATTTGCTACAGCCCGCACCTAAAATAACAACTTTATCTTTAATTCCACTTGCCATGATATTTGCTCCTAAGCTGATGATTACGCTTGAATAGCTTTCCAGAAATACTTACGGAAACCGGCTTGATCGTCGATTTGCTTGAGACGGAAATGTACGGAAACTTTTGCCCCGGTATCGAAAGTCTCGGCGTCGACTTCACTCATATCCATCATAATGCGACCACCGCCTTCAAAGGTGACCATGCCAAAATAGGCTGGGGGGTTGTAATCGAAGGTCAGGGTATCGGCTGTCCAGGTAGCAACCTGACCCATGGCGCCGGCCATGGGGTGATCTTCCTGGGTGTCAAAGGCGCCACAGTCGGGGTTGACGCAGTATTTATGCTTGGGCATTTGCACCGTATTACAGGCGCTACACTTGCCGCCGAGGAAGCTGTTAGTCAGGCCTCTAGCGCGGTACATGGCTGACAAATAGCCCTGCTTATTAACCTCTGAACGTTTACCCAGCTCTTTTTCGAGCAGGTTGTTAAACGACTGGTACTTATTGTAGTTGGTTTCGGGACGGCCATTACTGAGGTGGCCAGAAACGCCCTTGCCCAGGCGTGGAGTACTAATGGCCTCGGTCACTTTAAACAGCAACACATCGCAACCCTGACCAAAGCCAGCGACTAACACCAGGTCACCCGGGGCGGCCTGCTCCAGGCGATGAGCCAGCAGCAACATAACGTGAGCAGCACCGGTGATACCGACGGATTGCAGCAGGTTATCGGTAACAGCTTCACCGTTAATACCCAGCTTTTTCGCCACCATCGCGGGTACACGACCCTGATCGGTCGGCAATATAAAGTGGGCAATGTCACCAGCGCTGACACCGGCTTTACTCAGCAGTGCATTAACGGCGTCGGGGACTATTTTCATATAGCCTTCATCACGCACCCAGCGCTCTTCCCAGCCATAGTCAAAGTCCTGACCTTCACCCCGGTAGTGATCGATAAAGTCAATCGCCTGGCTTTGACTGGCCACCAGTTCGGCGATCACATTTTCGCTACCCACAGCGATCGCAGCGGCAGCGTCACCGAAGAGCATTTCTTCACGGGAGGCGACCTTCGCGCGGCGGTGCTCGGAGGCGACCAGTACAGCCTCTTTGCCCGCAGCGGCAATATCCAGCGCCGACAATAAACCGGACGTGGCGGCACGCTGCGAAGAGGTAATGTCCATGGTGCGCAAATCAGAGGTGTCTAAATTCAGCGCTTCGGCGACCACTACAGAATTTTGTCGGTCGGCGAAAGGCAGTGTGGTCGAGGCCAGCAGCAGGGCCGCTGGTGCCTGCCCTGGGGCATTGCCGAGGCAGTCGATATAAGCTTCGACCGCCATGGTGATAGTGTCTTCGTCCCAGTTGCAGATCGCCTTTTCACCCTTGGCCAAACCCTTCAAACCGGGGTCGAACCAGGCATTGGCATCGGCAATCACCTGTTTTTGTAAGCGCATTCTTGGCAAATAGGCGCCGTAAGCTGTAATTCCTACCATGATATTTCCTATTTTTCCTATTTAAAGTTAAACAGTTAAGTCGAGCTAAAGGTCGAACTAGAAGTCGAAGTAAAAGCGCCCGGTGTGCGGAGCCCTGCTTTTAATCGATCGACTTTGAGCTGGCCGACCTTAGAGCGATCGACTGATAAAGAGCTTCATGATTTCCGATGAGCCCCCGTAAATTCTGCGCACCCGCGCATCGGTATACATCCGCGAGATCGGGTATTCACGCATATAGCCGTAACCGCCGAAGAACTGCAGGCAGGTATCGACAATCTTACCCTCTTTCTCGGTAGTCCAAAGCTTGGCCATGGCGCCCTCTTGCGGCGTCAATGTACCGGCGACAATTTTGTCCAGACACTGATCGAGATAGGCCCAGCCAACGGCTAGCTCAGTGGCCACATCAGCCAGACTAAACGCTGTGTTCTGCTGGGCGAACAGCGGCTTGCCAAAAGCCTCACGTTCCTTTGTATACTCAACCGTTAGTTCATAGGCGCGCTGGGCTTCGGCCCAGGCCCTGAAGGCCACGGTCAAGCGCTCGCGAGGCAGCTCGTTCATCAGGTAGGCAAAACCCTTGCCCTCTTCACCGATCAAGTTGCCCACCGGCACTCGCACATCGGCAAAGAACATTTCCGAGGTGTCGGCACCCTTTTGACCGATCTTATCGAGATTGCGACCCTTCTCATAACCGGGGGTAGCGGTTTCAACGATCACCAGGCTGATGCCCTTGGCACCGAGTGTCGGATCGGTTTTGCAGACTACGATCACGAAGTCGGAGTGCTGACCGTTGGTAATAAACGTTTTTTGACCGTTGATAACGTATTCATCACCGTCGCGAATGGCGGAGGTGCGTATCGCCTGCAAGTCACTGCCCGTGCTCGGCTCTGTCATGGCGATGGAGGAAATGATTTCACCGCTAACCATGCCGGGCAGCCACTTTTGCTTCAGCTCTTCACTGGCGTGGTTGAGGATGTAGTAGGCGGTAATATCCGACTGCAGGGCAAAACCACAGCTGCCGCCGCCGATGGCATAACCAATTTCCTCAGAGGAGATCATGTTGTATTTAAAGTCGGCACCGGGGCCGCCGTACTCTTCGGGAATACCACAGCAGAGCAGACCTTTCTCACCCGCACTGCGCCAAAATTCGCGGGGCACGATGCTGGCGTTTTCCCACTCTTCAATATTGGGTTCGAGTTCTTCGCGAAAAAAGCGCCGCGCATTGGCGCGAAATAACTCGTGGTCACTATCGTAAATCGACCTGTTTTCCATAGACATATATAACGATCCAATTAGTGGTGTGGGCGGCAACTGTCCGCACAAAAGCGGCGAAAGTGTAGCGCAATTTATCCCACACTAGCACCCACTACTATGCGGTAACTCGGGGGGGCGACGTTAAATCAAAGGGTTAAGAGACTTTTTTAAAGTATTTAACAGACAAAAATCCCCGCAACTTGTTGGCTACAGGCCTGCTTACACGAGTAAAGTAGCGTTTTAGAGCGGGGCGCGAAATACAAATCGAGGGCGAGAACCGCCCACAGAACTTGTCGCGCAATGACACTACTTAGCTAAAACAAGTCGCGTCATTGCGCCCCGCCACTTTGAGAAAGCAGCGGGATTGAAACTGTCGACCTTTAAACTATCGACCTTTAAAGATGGGGTCGCGCTTCTCAAGTGCCGCATCAATGGCCTCGAGGTGATCTTCGGTGTTCTGCAAGGTGGCCTGCATGCCCGCCGCCATTTCAAGGGCACCGGAGAGCGGCATATTCTGCGACTCAATCAGTAATTTCTTGGCATAGCGAATACCCAGCGGTGGGTGGGCGACGATGCGCTTGGCCACGGCCATGGCCGCATCGAGTAGCTCATCGGGGGCGACAATATCAGACACCATGCCCCACTTATCGGCTTTCGTGGCGTCGATCATGTCGCAGGTGTAGCTCATCTCGCAGGCGCGAGACAGGCCAATGACCCGTGGCAAAAACCAGGCACCACCATCACCGGGAATCAAACCAACGCGCATAAAGCTCTCGGCGAACAAGGCTTTTTCAGAGGCGATGCGAATATCGCACATCATCGTTAAATCGCAGCCAGCGCCAATTGCGTGACCGTTGACGGCAGCGATCACCGGCACTGTCATCTTCTCCATGGTGCGGGGAATTTGCTGGATCATATCCAGATACCAGTTGCGAATCTGGTGGGTGGAGAGTTTTTTCTCCTGGGTCATGGCGCGAATTTCTTTCAGGTTGCCACCGGAGGAAAAGCTTTTACCGGCGCCGGTGAGAATCACGCAGCTCACCCCCTCATCGGCCTCGGCCCGGTTAAGCTTTTCGATCAAGCTAGGCACCAGCACATCGGACAGGGCATTGCGGGTCTCGGGCTGGTTCAAAGTGATGGTCACGATGCGACCTGTTTGCTCATACAATACGGCGTCAGTCATGTTCTTTTTCTCTCTTAATTTACGGTCAAGTTTACGATCAGTAGCAGGCAAGCCGGGAGAACCCATGTGCCGCCGCTTATTTACCAACAGCGCAATCAGCGCTGGCGATCACTCATGGCGCGATGCTTGCGCAGGGTTTCTTCAGCGCGGGCGACCACCGGGGCGTCAATCATTTTGCCCTTGTATTCGGCAGCGCCACGGCCTGCCGCCAGCGCCTCTTCATACACTGCGAGCAAACCGGTAGCGTGCTCAACGGCTTGCGCAGAGGGCATAAACTCTTCGTTCATGATGCCAATTTGACTGGGGTGGATGCCCAGCGCACCGACAAAGCCCAGCTGTTTGGCCTGGCGAATTTTGGCGCGAAAGGCATCGAGGTCGGAGTAATCGGCAATCGAACCGACAAAACCCAGGGGCAACACACCCGCTCTGCGTGCGGCGAAAACCGCCATCTGATTGGGATAGAGCAAGCCTAGCTCACAGGGCTCCATACCCACTTCGGAGGAGAAATCCTCAGCGCCAATAAACACGCCGAGTACGCGCTCAGAGGCGGCGGCTATGGCATCGATATTTTCCAGGCCATCGAGGCCTTCAATAAAGGCGAGGATGCGCGTGTGGCCGTGGGGTAGCTGCTTTTCCACTTCTAGCTCGTCGATAATTTCAGCGATAAATTGAATGTGGTCAGCACTGGCCACTTTCGGCACGGCGATGGTGTGCACGTCTTTACAGACCGCCGCTTCGAGATCCCGGACCGCCAAACGCCAGGGGCGATTGATGCGCACCAGGACATCGAGGCCGTGACCGGCAACGGTGGCCGCCGCTGCCGGCACCACATTTCGTGCATTGTCTTTTTCCGACAGAATGACACTGTCTTCGAGGTCGAGAATAATCGCATCAGCACCACGGGTGTGGGCCTTGGCGACGAACTTTTCAACATTGGCGGGCACGAACAGCGCCGAGCGCCACAGGGGCAGATCTTGCTGGGTCAAAATTATGTCCTCTCTTTATACTTTCAAAACAACTTATGCTTTAAAAACCACCTTAGCTTGCATGGTCATCGCACCTTCATGGTCAACAACCCACAGGTTCAGCCCATCGTCACTGCGACAGCCTTGAATCTGAAAAGCATTGCCGTCAATAAGCGGGCGCACGGCACGATAGTCGTAGTGGGCAATATCGGCATCGGGGAATTCACTGCGCACCAGATCGAGTAGCAAAGTGGCACTCAGCGGGCCGTGCACCACCAAACCGGCATAGCCCTCTTCATTCATTGCATAGTTGCGGTCGTAGTGAATGCGATGGCTGTTAAAGGTCAGTGCTGAAAAGCGAAACAGCAGCACGGGGTCGGGCATTACCTCACGGCTGAATTCAGCCTCGTACTTGGGCGTCATCGGCTTGGGTGACGGTGCGCCGGGCGCGGGATCTTCTCGATACACCAAGTTTTGAGTATCGCTAATGGCCAGAGTATCGCCGGCGTAGATGGCGTGCTCAACAACAACGAAAACCAGATTGCCACTGCCGCCCTGCTTATGGGTAACACTCTTTACGGTGCTAACTCTGCGCACCGCAGCGCCAATGTGCAGGGGCGCGTGAAAGTCGACTTTACCCGAGGCCCACATGCGCCGAGGCAGGGGCACGGGGGGCAAAAATCCGCCCTTTTTTGGGTGACCGTCGGTGCTGATATCGGACTGGCGCGCAGTGGGCAAAAAGTGCAGCCAATGGCCGGGCTTGGCCAGCACATCGCCCGCCTGGGGCAGCTCTGCCCAGTCCAGCGTTGCCGCCATGGCTTGAGTAGTGGCCAGGGAAATCACATCCTCGTGAGTTTCCTGCTTACCTTCCCATTGCTTTAAGTGCTCTAAATCAATCTCTGTCATTGTTAAGCTTACCTAATAATATAAATTACTTAATGCCCCAACTACTTAATGAAGAAGCACTTAATTTAGAAGGATTTAGGCATGCCCAGCTCATGAATCCCCACATGGGAAAGAATCAAGTTAGTAGAGATAGGCGCCGTTTGATAAAGGCGGGTTTCGCGGAATTTACGCTCAATATCGTATTCCTGGGTATAGCCAAAACCACCGTGGGTTTGCAGGCAGGTATCGGCTGCATGCCAGGCCGCCTCGGAGGCGATCATCTTGCTCATATTGGCTTCCGAACCGCAGGGCGTGCCTTCATCAAACAGGTTCGCCGCGTTGTAGACCATCAGCGCCGCTGCTTCAGTTTCGATGTAGGCACGGGCGATGGGGAATTGGATACCCTGGTTCTGGCCGATGGGGCGACCAAATACTTCGCGCTCGCAGGCATAGGCACTGGCGCGCTCGATAAAGAAGCGGGCATCACCGATACATTCAGAGGCGATCAAAATACGCTCGGCATTCATGCCGTCGAGGATGCACTTAAAACCCTTGCCCTCGGCACCGAGCATATTCGCTGCGGGTACGCGCATATCGTCGAAAAACAACTCCGTGGTGGAATGGTTAATCATGGTTTTAATCGGATTAATGGTTAAGCCTTTGCCGAGGCATTCACGCATATCAACAAGGAATACCGACATGCCGTCGGAGGGCTTTTTGCACTCGTCACGAGGTGTGGTGCGCACTAGCAAGACCATCAAATCGGAGTGCTCGGTGCGGGAAATAAACACTTTTTGGCCGTTGATAATATAGTCATCGCCATCGCGCACAGCCATGGTGCGAATACGCGTGGTATCCGTACCGCTAGTGGGTTCGGTAACGCCGAAAGCCTGCAGGCGCAAAGAGCCCTCGGCAATACCGGGCAGGTATTTCTTTTTTTGTTCTTCGGTGCCGTGGCGCAGCAAAGTGCCCATGGTGTACATCTGCGCGTGGCAGGCACCGCCGTTACAACCGCTGCGCTGGATCTCTTCGAGGATCACGCAACCGGCTTCGATGGGCAAACCTGCGCCGCCATATTCTTCGGGGATCAGTACTGAAAGGAAGCCAGCGTCGGTTAAAGCCTGGACAAATTCGGTCGGATAAGTGGAGGTATCATCCAGTGCTCGCCAGTATTCACCGGGGAAATTACTGCACAGTTTGGCGACCGCTTCGCGGATTTCAGGGTAATTCGAATTGGTGCTGCTCATAATACTTTGTCGTCTCGTCAGAAATGAAAGAATGAAAAGGTCTGTGTCCTGCTATTAGCGGTGGCGTCTTAAGCGGACAAGAGAATGAATGCGTCCGAAAAAACCCTGACCACAGACCTGTTAATGCTTTAGCAGGCTGTTGAAAAACTATTGTGTTTGTAAACTCTTCACTCACCCCTCAAGGGGATGGCGAGGAAAAACAGCCTCTTAGGCGCGCCGTTGCAGGTGCGTAAAACGACGGATTCTAAAGGGGTTTTCCAGATGAGTAAACGTTTCGCCCGCAGGGGGCAGGGATCAAGTGGCCGCAGGTAGACCCGCACGCCCCCGCCCCCTGTGGCCCTCTATACCTAAAGGAACACAGCCTTAAAGGACATCGTTGACCCAGGCAAAATAGTAACTGAGGCCACCCAGCACGCTGACCACTGCCCACAACACCAAAAGCAATTTCCACGGACTGTAGGGCCTGCGTTTAACCTGGTGGGTTGGCAGAGCCAGGTATTCATCAACCCGCGCCTGGTCTTCGGGGGACAGCTTGTCGTTTTTATCCATAATCATTTACCTCTACTTTCGCGAATGCCACAGCCCACTCTGGCACGGCGTGCCATCAATTTCCGGGTCAGCGACAAAGCGCATTTAGTCAATTTCCAGGCCAACGACAAAGCGCGTTTCGTCCATCGCCATCAGCGAATCTGCACCGACGCTAATGGTCGCCGCCAGGGTTTGAATGCGCGGTAGTATACGGTCAAAGTAAAAACGCGTGGTCTCTAATTTAGCCGTATAAAAATCGCTCTCCTCACCACCTTCGGCCAACTTCGCCTCGGCCACCTCAGCGGCACGCAACCACAGATAAGCGAGCACCACATAGCCGGAGTACATCAAGTAATCAAAGGAGGCCGCACCCACTTCTTCGGGGTTTTGCAGGGCTTTCACCCCGACCTCCTCGGTCAACTGCTGCCACTGGGCAAGAGCCGCCGTGAGTGCCGGTAGCCGCTCGGCTTTGATCTTGCTGCCACTCTCTCCACCACACCAGGTGCTCACCTCTTTAATAAAGCCGCCCAGCAGTTTGCCTTTTGAGGCCAGCACTTTGCGGCCCAGTAAATCGAGAGCCTGAATACCGTTGGTGCCCTCGTAGATCATGGCGATGCGGGCATCGCGCATATTCTGCTCCATGCCCCATTCGCTAATGTAGCCGTGGCCACCAAAGACCTGCACGCCGTGGCTGGCGCACTCAAAACCGCTCTCTGTCATAAAGCCTTTGGCGATGGGCGTCAGCAAAGCCAGCAAATCTTCGGCGCGCTGGCGTTCGGCTTCATCTTCACTGAGGCGGGTGATATCGAGAAAGGACGATAAATAATGCGCCAACAAACGGTTGCCCTCGGTCAGCGACTTAATAATCAACAGCATGCGCCGCACATCGGGGTGGACGATAATCGCATCGGCCGGGCCATCGGGATTTTTCGGGCCACTGAGCGAGCGCATTTGCAAGCGCTCGCGGGCATATTTGGTGGCCCCCTGCAGGGCCAGCTCGCCGTGGGCGATGCCCTGAATCGCGGTGCCAACACGAGCGGTGTTCATAAAGGTAAACATGCAGTTGAGGCCGCGATTGAGTTCGCCCAGCAAAAAGCCAGTGGCACCATCGAAATTAATCACACAGGTGGCGTTGGCATTAATGCCCATCTTGTGCTCGATAGAGCCACAACTGACACCGTTTTCAGCCAGACTATCGTCGCTACCAGGCAGATACTTGGGTACCAAAAACAGGGAAATGCCCTTGGTGCCGGGAGGCGCATCGGGCAGCCGTGCAATGACGATATGCACAATATTCTCGACCATGTCGTGGTCGCCCGAGGAGATAAAAATCTTGCTGCCAGTAATCGCGTAACTGCCATCGGCATTGGCTTCGGCCTTAGTGCGCAACAAACCCAGGTCTGTGCCGCAGTGGGCTTCGGTGAGGCACATGGTGCCAGTCCACTGCCCCGCGACCATTTTCGGCACATAGGCATCAATCAAATCCTGAGAGCCGTGGGCGAGAACCGTCGCCCGCGCACCCTTGGCCAGAAAGGGGTACATACTCCAGGCCCAGTTGGCGCTACCGGCAAATTCATTGAGAATACTTTCCATTGACGGCGGCAGCGCCTGGCCCCCGTATTGCTCCGGGCTAGTCAGCCCCGCCCAGCCGCTCTCGGCATAGGCTTTGTAGGCGGCCTTAAAACCACTCGGCGTGGTGACGCCCTCCGGTGCCCAGGTGCAGCCCTCTTCATCACCCGACTGATTTAGCGGTGCCAGCTGCTCCTCACAAAAGCTGGCCATGGCATCGACAATGGCTTCAACTAAATCGGGGCTCGCCTCCTCGCAACCGGGCAAGCCCTGCCATAGCGTCGGATAGTCCAATACTTCATCGCGCACGAAGCGAATGTCGCGCACTGGCGCTTTATAATCAGTCATTGGTATTCAACCCCATTTCTTGTAATCTCATCGTTAGACGCAAGTTTATGTCTCTGTGCTACCTTATGTCTATGTAAAGACTTTAAACAAAAATTTGACGGTCTTTACATAAAGTCAGTAGCCGCAAACTGAGGAGGGACCCCCGGTAAAATAAGAGCATCGACAATCAGAGTATTCCCACCCTGAGCGCCGACTCCATCAGCAAGTAGTGGTGGAGTTCAAACACAATAAAAAAGGGGCTTAGCTAAGCGATGAGTCAAGATAGTAATAAAGTCCCCAGCAGTGATGATGTATTGCAATACCTGCGCATCATTGACCACGTCGAAGATATTCTCTGGGCCTGTGACGCCAGCTTAAAACTGACCTATGTTAGCCCGGCGGTGGAGCGAGTCACCGGCTTTAGCGTTGCAGAAAGGATGCAGCTAAGCCTTGAGCAGACGATAACGCCCGCCTCCATTGAAACCCTGCAACACGTCATTGCCGAACAAGCCGGTGCAAAAAACACCGATGCTGGCCCCGTACGATGCAATATTGAAGCCTATCGTAAAGATGGCTCAACGTATTCTGCCGAAGCCAGCCTCTCGATTACTCGCAATGAGCAAGGCGAGATGATTGGGCTGGTGGGCTCCAACCGGGATATGAGCCAACGCAGCCGGGCCGAAAAAATTATCAAGGCCATTCACAACAGCACCTTTCAAGTCACCGGCGAGCAATACCTTAACAATCTCGTCCTCCAGCTCTCCACCACGCTGAATATGCGCTATGCCTTTATCGCCAAAGTCGCCAATGGCATCTCGCAAACCCTGAGCTTTTGCGATGGCGAGCAGCTGGCCGATAACTTTTCCTATAGCTTGAGCGGCAGCCCCTGTGAAAACGTGGTGGCCGGTGCCATATGCTACTACCCCCACGACATCACCGCCCTCTTCCCCCACGAACAGGGCCTGAAAAGACTGGGCGTTAATAGTTACATTGGTACACCGATACCCGACGCAAACGGGGATGTACAGGGCCTGCTGGTATTAATGGACGACCAGCCCATGGTCGACGTGCCCCTGCTAAGACGGGTTCTGGAGGTCTGTGCCGACCGCACCGGCGCTGAAATGAGTCGTCGCGAAAGCCAAAGCCGACTCGAGGAGAGCGAACAACGCTTCCGTGCCCTGTTTGAACAGTCCATCGACCCCTGTTTCATGCACAACAAAGAAGGGCAGATCATCAGGGCCAACAAAAGTATGGAGACGGCCTTTGGCTATTCATCGGCAGAGTTCAACGAACTCACTGCCACGGTACTCAGCGGCGGCGATACCAAGACCAAAACGCTATCCCGGGCAGCCTTCCAGCAGGTTATGACCACGGGGTCAGCCCGCTACGAAACTTATATGAAAAGAAAGTCTGGCGAGGTTTTTCCCGTCGAGGTGACCTCTCAACTGATCAATATTGAAGGCGAGGAACTCGTTCAATCCATCATTCGCGATCTCAGCGAACAGCAGCGCCTGCGTGAAAAAGACAAAAACACCCAGCAACGGCTGGAAAAGCTTTTCAGCGCCATGCAGACCATGATCGCCATGGTCGATGTCGACGCAAAAGTGACCTATGCCAACACCACCCCCCTCACCAACCCCGACGCCCACCAGGCCAGCTTACTTGACACCAAAATCTGGGACTACGAGGCCTTTTGCCACAAGCCCCTATCTCAGGCGCAGATCAAAAAAGACATAGCAGCAGCTTTGAAAGGTAAATCGACACAAAGTGATATCCACGCCCTCACTCCCGGCGGACTGATGTGGATGCAACTGAACATTCACCCGATTCGCGATGAGCAGGGCCAGGTTAGCCAATTACTGCTCGAAGGCAGCAATATTGACCAGCGCAAAAAAATGGCTGAGCAACTACTCAGCGCCGAGCAGCGGCGCAAATTGTTCCGCGTACAGGCACCGATGCCAGTAATTGAATGGGATGTTAAACGCACCTGTATTAGCGAGTGGAATGCCGCCGCCGAAAAGCTCTTTGGCTACAGTGATAATGAAGCCATCGGCCAGCAGCCCGGCTTTCTGACACCTGACAATGTTGCGGTCGATACCGATCAAATTAGCAATGCCTTACAATCGGCGACCAACAAGGTTTTCAGTAAAAACCGCTCCAAAGATGGCCGCAACATCCTCTGTGAATGGTATAACTCGCCGATCAATGATGACGCTGGCAAAGTGATCGCCGTAGTCTCCATTGTTCGAGATATCACTGCAGAACACCAAGCCCAGCAGATCGTGAAAGGCCGGGAAAGTCAGCAGCGGGCGATGCTCAACGCCATGCTCGACGCAGTGTTTACTGTCGACGAAACAGGCGTGCTACTCAGCTTTAATCACGCTGCCGAACAGCTATTTGGCCACACCGCCGAGGCTATTATTGGCCAGCCCTGCTGGCAGTTAATTCCCGAACAGTATGTTGCCAGCCATCGTCACTACATGCAGCGTTATATTGAAACAAGGGATGATAAGTTTCTCGGTGTCAGCGCCGAAATAGAGGGCCTGCGCAACGATGGCAGCACCTTCCCCTCGCGAATGGCCATCGCCCCTTTGCAAAGTACCAACCAGGGCCAGCAACAATTTATCGTCTCCATGTACGACTTAAGCCGGGTCAAGCAACAGGAAGAACAACTGCGACGCAGCCAGAAAATGGAGGCCCTCGGCAAGCTGACCGGCGGCATTGCCCACGATTTTAATAATATGCTCGGCGTTATACTCGGTTATGCCGACTTATTGACAAGCCTCACCAAAGACCAGCCAACGCTGGAAAAATATGCCAACGAAATCTACCGCGCCGGTGAGCGCGGCGCCCAGCTCACCGATAAATTGCTCGGCTTCTCCCGACAAAAAGCCTCCATCGCTGAAATAGTTGATATCAATGCCTTATTACAGGCTCAACACCATATGCTCGAAAGAGCTTTAACGCCGCGCATTAAAATACTTTTCGCGCTAGACAATGAACTGTGGCCCGTGCACCTCGATAAAGGCGACCTTGAGGACGCCATCCTCAACATCAGCATCAATGCCATGCACGCCATGCCCTCGGGTGGACAATTAAGCCTCTCCACCCACAACGAAAGTATCAACGCGATCGACACCGTTTCCAGAGGTCTGGAGGTCGGCGACTATGTGGTGCTCAACATCAGTGATACGGGTTGTGGTATGGACAAGGAAACCCGCGAAAAAGTCTTTGATCCCTTTTTTTCCACCAAGGGCGAGCTCGGTACCGGCCTGGGCTTAAGTCAGGTTTACGGCTTTGTTGAGCGCAGCGGAGGCAGTACTAAAATCTACTCAGAAGTCGGCCACGGCACGCATTTTGCCCTCTACTTCCCCCGCCACCGCATTCAAAGTAACGCTGAAAACCTTGATCTCAAACCCCAAACCTCTACACAAAATAAAAACCCGAGGAACCAGGAAAGCATTTTAGTGGTCGATGATGAAGCCGCCCTGCTCGATTTAACGGCAGAAATACTCAAACAACAGGGCTACAAAGTAATTGCGGTAGAGAGTGCCCGGCAAGCGCTAGAGGTATTGGAAGATAGCCCTGTCAGCCTCCTGCTAACCGACATCATCATGCCCGATATGGATGGCTACCAACTCGCCACTATTGTGCAGCAGCAATACCCGGCGGTGAAAATCCAGCTCGCCAGTGGCTTTACCGATGACCGCCACGCCGGCAAGTTACAGCCAGAGCTGCATAATAAATTGCTGCAAAAACCCTATAAAGTGCAGGCACTACTAGACAATATACGAGAGTTATTAGCCCAGGGTGCCCCTAAACAGGCCCCTGTCAAATAGCTGAACACCCGGCTCTACTCGAAGCTGCTCACCTGGGAAGGCTCACTCCGACAGAGGCTCGACGATGGACTTTGATCTCAACGAAGAACAAAATATTCTGCGCGACAACCTGCGTAAAATGATGGATGAGGTGGCGACTTCCGACTACCTGCGCCAACACGATGAGCAGGGCCTCTACCCCTACGAGGTCTACGACAAGTGGGTGGAAATGGGCTTGTTGGGCCTGCCCTTCCCCGAGCAATACGGCGGCTATGGTGGTGATGTCATCGACATGGCCCTTGTCAGCGAGGAGCTGGGGCGCAAAGCCTACCCCTTCCTCGAAGCCTATGGTCTGTCCGCTTTTAGTGGCCTCACCTTGCTCCACAATGGCAGCGAGGCGCAAAAAAAACACTACCTGCCGAAATTAATTAAGGGCGAGATCCGCATGTCGATCTCCATGACTGAGCCCGACGCCGGTTCCGATGCGGGCAATATGCGCACCCTCGCCGTAGCCGATGGCGACAGCTGGGTGATCAATGGCCAAAAGGTGTTCTCCACCGCTGCCGATGCCAACAACAACATCATCACCCTGTATTGTAAAACCGATAATGATGCCCCCTACCAACAGGGTATCACCGCCTTTTTAGTGCCCAACGACACCCCCGGAGTGGAAATCAAACGCCTCGACACCTTCGGCTGCAAAATGCTCGGGCTCAGCGAAGTGTTTTTTGACAATGTACGCATCAGTGACGACCAGCGCGTCGGCGCGGTTAATGGCGGCTGGCAGTGCATGCTGTCGGGGCTGATGTTTGAGCGCATCGTCACCTCAGCAGGCTATGTCGGCAATGCCCAAACCGTGGTTGATCAAGCGCTGGCATACGCCAAAGAAAGAAAACAGTTCGGTAAAACCATTGGCAGCACTCAGGCGATAGCCCATATGCTGGCGGATATGCAAACCAATGTCGACGCGGCAAGAATGCTGATGCTGCGCGCAGCGGTAAAACTGGCGAAGGGCGGCAACGCTATGCGCGAAGTGACCCAGGCGAAACTTTTCGGCTCCGAAACCTTTGCCGAGGTCGCCAATCAGGGCATGCAAATTATGGGCGGGTATTCATACATGATGGAATACGACATGCAGCGCCACTACCGCGATGCACGCAGCACCACCATCGCCGCCGGCACCTCGCAAATGCAGCGCAACCTGATTGCCAACACCATGGGGCTGAAAGTTAAATAGGCCTTTATTCAAGCGCTTTACTCCCCTTTAATTTGTTAAACTTCGTAAACTCAACAAATTTTCAGGAGCAGAAGATGAGCACAGGACGCACCACAATAATCATGGCTTTGGCTGCCTCGCTGGGCATTTTATCGCCCGCCCTCAGCGCCCAGGAAACGGACTGGCTGGAATTAAAAGAGGGTTATGAAGGGCAAAAAATACGCGCCAAAGTGCAGAGTATCAAGCTGCCCGAACTCGGTGGTGCTGGCGGTCAGCAAGTGACCGTCAGCATCCCCAAAGACGAGCTGGAAAGCACCGATAAAGTTCACCAGGTTGTGGTCGTCGGCAAGCGTGACGGTAAAGAAGAGCCATTGTCCGGCACCAGCTACGAGTGGGCCGAGGATTATGAAAATGACAACTACGGCTTAATTATCAAATTGGAAAAGATGGAAAACTATCCCATTCGCGTCTATTTGAAAGATGACTCACCCCTGCCCGAGCACCAGTAAGGGCCACTCCAGCAAGGGCTACCTTAGTAAGGCTATAACGCTAGCGCTGCTGCGCGCCCCGCGCCTTCAACTTGCTGAGCTGACGCTCACGCTGCTGGCGCTCACTGGGCGTGAGCGGCTGGGGCTTGCTAGGCATGCCCATCGACTTGCACAAGCGACTCACTTCCACTGGCGTGAGGTCGAGCCAGTCGCCACTGCGCACGTAGGAGGGCAGCTCGACCGTGCCAAAGCGTATGCGCTTCAAGCGGCTGACTTCGACGCCCTGAGACTCCCATAAACGACGCACTTCGCGATTGCGCCCCTCGGTCAAAACGACGGTAAACCACTGGTGGGAGCCGGAGCCGTCACCGATTTGAATTTTCTTAAAGCGCCCCATGCCGTCGTCGAGCATCACCCCTTTTTGCAGGCGTTTGAGCATGTCGTCGTCGACGACGCCGTGGATACGCACCAGATATTGCCGCTCAACCTCACCGGAGGGATGCATCTGCCGATTGGCCAACTCACCATTATTGGTGAACAGCAGCAGGCCACTGGTGTTGATATCGAGGCGGCCAACGGCAATCCAGCGCCCGTGCTTCATGGGCGGCAGGCTGGAAAAGACGGTTTTTCGCCCTTCAGGATCCTGGCGGGTACAAATCTCACCCACCGGCTTATGGTAAATCAGCACGCGGGTGCGGCCATCTTTGGCGCTAAGGTTGATCACTCGCCCATCGACGGAGACTTTGTCCTCCCCAGTGATGCGGTCACCCGTTGTTGCGACCTTGCCGTTGACGTTGATCCGTCCATCGGCTATCCAGCGTTCGATTTCACGGCGTGAAGCTAGACCCGCCTGAGCCAGTATCTTTTGAATTTTTTCACTCATGACTCGGGGCTTTCCTCATTGTCTATGGCTGTACTTTCAGTATTTTCGTTGACTAAAGTCTGGGGCTGCACTGCTAGAGCGCTATCCCTCTCGGTAAAATTGTCCACCCGCTCTCCCACGGCAGAATCCTCGGTCGCAGCTTGCTCTGTGTCGCTATCAAGCCTGTCGGCGTCATCTGTCTCGGCGGCATCGCCTCTGTCTTCCTCAGAATCTTCACTGTGTTTCTCGGCATCGCCGCTTTGTTTCTCGGCTTTGCCTTCAGCGAGAGCTTCTTCAAACTGCAACTCTCGGTCAATGGAGCTGAGCTCGCGTATTTCACTCAGCGGCGGCAATTGTTCGAGACTTTGCAGGTTGAAGTTATCGAGAAACTGCCGGGTGGTCGCGTAGAGCGCGGGGCGACCCGGCACATCGCGATGGCCGACGGAGCGAATCCAGCCCCTGTCGTGCAGGGTGCGGATAATATCAGAGCTCACGGCAACGCCGCGCACCTGTTCAATATCACCCCGGGTCAGGGGCTGGCGGTAGGCGATCAGCGCCAGTGTCTCAAGTGTGGCACGGGAGTATTTTTTCGGCTTCTCTTCCCACAGCTTACCAATCCACTGGGCGTACTGCTCTTTCACCTGAAAACGATAACCGCTGGCGGTGCGCTTTAATTCATAGCCCCGGTCGCGACAATCGGCTTCGATATCTTCCAGTGCCGCTTTAAACTCATCGCGCTCGGGCACCCACTCCTCATCAAAGAGTTTTTGCAGAGCGGGTATATCCATCGAGTCGCCGGCGGCCAGTAGTGCGGCCTCGACAATTCTTCGCAGTTGCTCTGCATCCATCAATCGGCCCTCGCCTTTAGGTGTATCGGCCCTAGAAACTCATTTTGCACAATTTCAACCAGCGATTCTTTCACCAGCTCCATCATCGCCAGGAAGGTGACAATCACGCCCTGTCGCCCCTCATCGAGCTTGAACAGGGTAATAAAGGGCACAAACCGCTTGCCCCTGAGGCTCTCCAATATATCGCTCATACGCTCGCGGGTAGACAGCACTTCAAACGCGATGTGGTGACTGTCAGTTAATTTAACCCGGCGCATGACGTCAGCCAGAGCCAGCAGTAGTTCTTCCATTTCCACCGGAGGATGAGCACGCGGGGCTCTTTTGTCGGCCGCTTTGGCACTGGCCGGGAACACATCCCGCCCGGTGCGCGGCAGGGTGTCAATATCTTCCGCCGCTTTTTTAAAGCGCTCGTACTCCTGCAAGCGACGAATCAGTTCTGCACGAGGGTCTTCATCGCTGTCCTCATCTTCATTCTGGCGGGGCAGTAGCATGCGCGACTTTATTTCGGCCAGCATCGCCGCCATCAATAAATATTCCGCTGCCAGCTCCCACCGCATGTCCTCCATCAGTTCGATATAACTCATGTATTGATGGGTAATATCGGCGACGTTGATCTCGAGAATGTCGAGATTCTGTCGTCGGATTAAATACAGGAGCAGGTCGAGGGGACCTTCAAAGGCATCGAGAATAACTTCCAGCGCCTCGGGCGGTATATAGAGATCGCGGGGCAGTTCGGTAACTTGCTGGCCCTGGACAATCGCAAAGGGCATTTCATTTTGCTGGGGGGCGGCGGCCTTAGCCGGCGGCGTATCGGCATTGACCCTATTGGCATTGGCCCTGCTGGCATTGTCAGTACCGGCTTCGCCAGCAAGCGCATTATCGGGGTGGGGCTTAGAGGTCACTGCGCTACCGAATTAAAACGTGGAGGTCGGCCATTATACTGTTTCGCCCGGCGCGGCGACAGGCGCAGCGAGATAGAAAAACCGACTCAAAGACCAAAGGGGGCAAGATCGCCCATACCGGCACGCACCAGTTCGGGCGCCTCGCCGGTAAGATCAATAATAGAGGTCGGCTCAAGACCGCAGTAACCGCCATTAATAATTAAATCGACCCGCTTGCCGAGTATATCTTCAATATCCTGGGGATCGGTCAGGGGGTATTCATCACCGGGCATAATGAGGGTGATGCTCATCAGCGGCTCACCCAGGGTTTCAAGCAGTGCCTGGGCGATGTGGTTAGCCGGTGCCCGCAGGCCAATCGTCTTGCGCTTGGGGTGCATCAGTCGTCGCGGCACTTCTGAGCTGGCATCGAGAATAAAGGTGTAGGGGCCGGGGGTATTGGCTTTGAGCAAGCGGAAGTCTTTATTATCAACCTTGGCGTAGGTTGAAAGCTCCGACAGATCGCGACAGACCAGGGTGAAATTGTGGTTTTTCTCCAACGAGCGAATTTGGCGAATTCTATCCAGTGCCGTCTTGTCGCCCAGATGACAGCCCAGTGCGTAGGCCGAATCGGTGGGATAAATCGCCACACCACCGCTGCGAATAATCTCCGCCGCCTGCTCGATTAATCGCTGCTGGGGATTGTCGGGGTGTATATGCAGAACCCTGGCCATAAAGACTACCTGCCTCACTATTTGCCGCGACTATAAACCCTCTGCCCTAAAAACTCGACCGCCAATAAGGCAGACCCTCATTTTACCAACACGCCGGTGTGCGAAACTGGCCTGGAAGCGCTAGAATAGCCGCCATATATTGATTCTGACCCACAGCAATAGGCGTTATTTAGTGAGCAGCAGCGACCCCAAAGCCAGCACCAGCAGCTATACCCCCCCAGCGGCACAGGCCGCCTCCGCGCCCCCACAGCGCGAGAACATGCTCATCAACCTCGGCTTCAATGTGGTCATACCCACCTTAATTTTGACCAAACTGAGTGGCGATGCCTATCTTGGCACCACATGGGGCGTGGTTATCGCCCTGCTCTTCCCCATCGTCTACGGTCTGCGAGACTTTCATCAGCGGGGCAAAATTAACTTCTTCTCCGGCCTCGGCGTGTTCAGTGTCATCATGACCGGCGGCATCAGCCTGCTGGAACTCGACCCCCAATACCTGGCTTATAAAGAAGCGGGCATACCAGCCATCTTTGGACTGGCCACTTTAATTTCACTGAAAACGCCCTACCCCCTGGTGCGCACCCTGTTATTCAACGATACAGTGATCGAAATTGACAAGGTTCATCACGCTCTGATTGAACACGACAGTGTCGAAGCCTTTGACCAGCGTTTAATTAGGGCCTCGTGGATTATTGCCGCCTCTTTTTTAGTCTCATCCATTTTGAATTATCTACTGGCAACACTCATTGTCACCAGTCAACCCGGTACAGTTGAGTACAACGCCGAACTGGGTAAAATGACCGCACTCAGCTTCCCGGTAATCGCCGTGCCGGCGATGATTATGATGATGGGCGCCATGTTTTATCTGTTTCGCGGCATTACTCACATGACGGGTATGCCCTTTGAGGACATTATTCGCGCCCACCACCACGAGGCAGATGAGCAAAGTAATGATAAAAACAAGGACAACAACTAATGTGGTATAGCCTGGTTTGTACGGATATAGCAGATAGCCTGGCCCTGCGCAAAACTGCCCGACCCGCCCATTTGCAACGCCTCGAGGCACTGCGTGACGCCGGACGTTTACTCGTCGCTGGCCCCAATCCCAGTATCGACAGCGCAGACCCCGGCGCAGCGGGCTTTAGCGGCAGTATTATTATTGCCGAGTTTGACTCCCTCGCCGCAGCTGAAGAATGGGCCGCGCAGGACCCTTATCAGGCGGCTGGCGTGTATGCCTCGGTGAGTGTCAAAGCTTTTAAGAAAGTACTCCCTTAAAAGCCCCCGCACCCCAGCTCGATCAATGTCTCTGCCTGAATGCCGTGCGCGACAAGTCGCGACCGATCACTCATGCAGCCACTACCCTTATTCACCCCATTGCCAACGGTATTGTCATGTACAAACTTTGTTTAAGCCTGCTATTGATAGCCCTCTCGCCAAGTTTACTAGCAGAGACACGCTACATATCCGATGAGTTTCGCGTGCCCCTGCGTAAAAGCCCCTGTAGCCGCTGCGCCATTTTGCACCAGGGCCTTAAAACCGGCCTCAAGCTAGACTTTATCGAAACTGCCGACGGCTGGAGCCATATTCGCACCCCCGGCGGTATGGACGGCTGGATAGAAAACCAGTACATCGTTACCCAGCCCATCGCCCGGGACAGAATCGCCCGCTATAAAAAGCAAAATGAGGCACTCAATAGCAGTAATGCCAAGCTTAAAACTCAGGTCACCGAGTTAAAGACTAACAATAAGCAATTGGGGGGGCGCCTCAATACCGTGAGTGATGACAACGAAGCTGTGTCGCGAGAACTCGCCGATATCAAAGTTGTCTCTGCCAATGCCCTCAACCTCAAGGTGCAGAACCAACAATTGCTGGAAGAGAACGAAAAACTGCAGGGCCGAATTGATGTCCTCAGCGCCGTGAATGAACAACTCGCTGCGAGCAATACCCAAAAGTGGTTTCTCAACGGTGGCATAGCGGTTTTTCTCGGCGCAGTTCTCAGCATTCTTTTGCCCCGTTTAAAGCGTAAGCGTCGTGGCCACTCAGAGTGGGCATAAATCACATGCAGCCAGCAAGGTTTGCTCAGCACTTTTTTTACCAAAACCTGGTGGCTTGCTGCCTGCTTATTTTCTGCCATAGCCTGTGGGCAGAAACCCCCACGTCTGCCGCACCCACCGAGCCACAACCGCGCATTATTATTACCACCACCCTTGGCGATATTGAAATAGAGCTGGCCCCTGAAAAAGCCCCTCTCACCGTGCGCAATTTTTTGCAATACGCCGATAGACACTATTATGACGGCACTATTTTTCACCGGGTCATACAGGGCTTTATCATTGAGACCGGTGGCTTTGACCGCAAGCTCAATGCCTTTGAACCCGGCCAGTCCGTCAAAAATGAATCTGTGGGTGGCCTGCTGAATATTAAGGGTTCCGTCGCCATGGCCCGCAGCCATGATCCCGACAGCGCCAAAGCGCAGTTTTTTTTCAACCTCAAAAACAATCGCAACTTCGACGCCAAATACGGCAACCCCGGTTATACGGTGTTTGGCCAGGTGATTTCCGGCATGGAGGTGGTGCAAAGCATCGCCACCAGCAAGGTTGAAAAACTCAATCACCAATTTGTTCACAAGCCCCTTGAAGACATTCAAATCATCAATATTCGTCGCAGCCCCACGCGGTGATTGCCCTCAGTGTCAACGTCAATAAAATCGCCCTGATTCGCAATTCCCGCGAGGGCAACTACCCCAGCGTCGTCGACTATGCCAGCACCTGCATCGACGCCGGAGCCGATGGCATTACCGTTCACCCCCGCCCCGACCAGCGCCATATTCGCCCCACCGATGTACGGGAACTGAGCGAACTCTGCCGCGCTAAAACGACTATTGCGGGAACCGCTCTGGAATTTAATATTGAGGGCAACCCCTTTGCCGAACCCCTCGGCGAATACCCCGGACTGCTGGCGCTGGTAGAACAAACACAGCCCCAGCAATGTACGCTGGTACCCGATAGCAGTGAGCAACTGACCTCCGATCACGGCTTTGACCTCAGCACCTCAGCCGAAAAGCTGAAGCCCCTTGTCGCCGCTTTGCAGGCACTCGATGTGCGTGTCAGCCTGTTTATGGACCCCGATAAAAAGCAGCTGGATTTGGCGCGCCAGCTGGGTGTTGAGCGTATCGAACTGTATACCGGCCCCTACGCAGCGGCGCAAGACGATCTGGCGCTGTTAAAAAACTATTTCGACGCCGCTCGCCACGCTAGCGATATCGGTCTCGGCGTCAATGCCGGTCACGATTTAAACCTGCACAATCTCGGTCAATTTGCCACGGCACCGGGTTTACTCGAAGTGTCCATCGGCCACGCCCTGATAGTCGACGCCATTGACAGGGGACTCGCCCCTGCCGTGAAAGCCTATAAAACGCTCTTAGAGAAGCACCACAACTAGTGGCTGCTCCGTAAGAATGAGCCCTATGGATGAGCAGAAAAACGTCTTAAATAGCCCGCCGCCGAGGATGAATATTATCGGTTCGGGCAAACTTGGCCGCACTCTCGCCCGCCTCTTGCATGACGCAGGCCTGGTGACTATTGGCGGCATCTATAACCGTCATATCGACAACAGCGAGTCGGCCCGGGCCTTTATCGGCGACGGATGCGTCGTAAAAAACCTTGAGCAACTGACTAAGGAAGTGGCCGAACTGTGGATGATAGCCACCTCTGACGATGCTATTCACAGCTGCGCCAAACAACTAGCCGCACTACCCGACATTAACTGGCAAAACGCCGTCGTGTTTCATAGTAGTGGCCTGAAAACATCAGCAGAACTGGGCCCCTTAAAAAAACTCGGCAGCTCAGTCGCCAGCGCCCACCCGGCCCACAGCTTTGCCAGCCCGCAGCGCTCACTCACTAGCTTCGCCTCCACCGTCTGTACTTTGGAGGGTGATGAGCGGGCTATCGATAGCCTCGATTCACTTTTTAGTGCGATAGGTGGCCAGGTGACGACTATTAAGGCCGAGGCCAAGCCCCTCTATCACGCCGCTACGGTGATGGCCTCGAATTACCTGGTTGCCCTGCTCGGCGCCAGTGA
Organism: Gammaproteobacteria bacterium; assembly: GCA_018069465.1. Taxonomy (GTDB): domain Bacteria; phylum Pseudomonadota; class Gammaproteobacteria; order Pseudomonadales; family Porticoccaceae; genus Reddybacter. The sequence goes on from JAGPUW010000018.1 coordinate 109,956, forward strand.
AGCACTGCTTGAAAAAGCCGGTATCGAAGCGGCCCTCGCCAGCGCTATTCTCTCGCCGCTAATGCGCCAAAGTCTCGAAAACGGGCTAACAGAGGGTGCAGTCAATGCCCTCACCGGGCCCATTGCGCGCGGCGATAGCAAGACAATTCAAGCACATCTCAAAGCCATCGAGCAGGCCGCGCCCGGTCTTCGCAGCAGCTATACGAGTATGGGGACACAGGCTTTACAACTAGCGCGGCAAAAAAATACATTGTCTAAAAAAGAGCTAGCCAATATCGAAAAGCTCTTAATCGAAAAGTAGAAACCGCCTATTTAAAAAGATGTTTTATTGCGGCTATACCCGGTTTATTCTCCAGCAATTCCCGCTGACTCAAACCACAAAGCTCGTGGGGAAAAACCAGCCAGGCACTGGTGGTGTGTAAAAAATAATCGGGTTTATGTGCCGTTAAATTATTCTCCGGCTTGAACCAGGGTACGGCGACACGACACTGCAGTTTTTTTTCACCTGCCAGCACATCGATATCACTGAGGATTTTCGCCATGCTCAAACCGCTATCGAAGACATCATCAACAATTAAAATACGCTCAATCCGGTCGAGGTGTGTGGCCACATAATCCAGACCGTCAAGCTGTACTTTTGTCCCGCGCTGGCCAATGCCTTTGTAGAGTTTGCTGCGAATGGGAATATGATCGGCCTCGATGCCCTGACACAGGAGTAGCTCGTGAATGGCAATCGCAATAGGCGTTCCACCGCGCCATACACCAATCACCAAATCGGGAATAAAACCGCCGGCCAATATTTTCTCACCAAGAAGATAAGCATCTGCCAGCATTTGCTCGGCATGTAGATAGATTTTATCGCCCAAGTTTAGCGACCCACCTTAAGTTAATTTAACGACTAAGTGATGCTTAAAGCAGGGTTAAAACACTGACTTCAAACAGAGAAGAATGCAGGCTTCATCATACCCCATCACTTTAAAAGTAAGGCCGCAAAATTTGTCGCAAAAAAAACCGCAGTGACAAGCCACTGCGGTTTTTTTAATAGAGGAGCTGAACTAACGCACCCCTCTTCTCCTCACGGCTGAACTGGTAAAGAAGTTATCGGGAGCGCGCCAGCTGAAGTCTGGTGCCTTGCTTTTATCAAAGGTCAGCAAGAGCATGCGGTGGGCATTAAAGTCATACTGTATCTCCGCTGCCCGGTTGGGAAACTGCTGGTCGTAGAACCAAATGTTGTGGTCTTCCCAGTGACGCCACAGCTCCATGCGCCGGTCATAATTATCGGCCAGCATCACCTCCCAGGAGTCTTCATCAAGATAATAGGTGCGCCGGGCGTAATCGTGACTAGTCCCTTCCTTGAGGTTCGTTTCTATCACCCAGACACGATGCAATTCATAGCGCGCATATTCCTGATTAAAGCGGCCGTTAGCGGCAATCACTTTAGCGGGAGTGGCACTTTGGGCGAAAAGTTTATAGGGATTATAGGGCACATACACTTCACGCTTGCCCAGCAACTTGTAAGTAAAGCGGTCATTGGGGCCATTAAAGCCATAGACCTGATCCGTTGTACCCAGGCCATCGCCTGCAGTAAGAGGGTTGTCGTAAACAATCTGCGGCGCGCGCTTTACCCGCCGCTGACCGGGGCTGTAGGCCCAGGCCTTGCGGAAATTTTCAGTAAAGGTAATGGGCTCAAGGGCGAGTACCACTTGTCCCGCCACCTTAGCTGGGCCCGTTAGGGTTTGGGAATAAAGTAAAATATTTTCTGTGGCCAAGCCAGCAGGGTCATCTTCATCGACCTCGGAATCACTCCACTTATAGTGGAATTCAACATCCAGGTTATTGGCTTCATAGCCCCCGCCCGTACTGACGGGTATCGTCACCTCTCTGGATTTAATCCACGGTAGTTTCGGGCGCGACTGCTGGTTGAGCCAGGCTTCATCAGCGTTGTGGGGGATGGGAAAGGCCCACGCCCTGCGGGCACCGGTAAAGCCAATCATACCCATGTGGCTATCATTGCTGACAAACTTTGTGCGATCCAGATTTTTTAAGGCCGCTTCATAAATAAAGGGTTTGTAAACCATTGAGCGCCGGGTCGGATACACATTCATATAGTAATCAGGATAGGTCTGAAACATTTTCTTCTGACCTTCTGATAACTTATCGGCGTGCTCCAGGTAGTTCTGCGCGGTAATTTTTAACCTCACTTTGTCTTCGGCAAAGGGGTCGGGGTGAAACATGCCCGGAAAAAAGCCCTCAGGTGTTTTCGTTGGCTCATTTTTCCATTCGGGAATAGTCCCCTCCGCATTGCCGGCACGGATTGCCCCACTGGGCGTGAGTGTCGTCCCTTCCAAACCAATTGTCGCGCGCTCTTCTGGTGTAACAGCGGCGACAGCAGTACCACCACCCAGAGCGCAGATAAAGATGATTAAAAGGTGAAGTTGCATTTTTAGTGTAGTCATTTTTAGAGTAGTACGAGGCGCTTTGCTAATGATAGACATTGAGTTTTCCTCTTGATCTGTCTTTATAATTATTATCGGTAAGTAGCCATGTAAATATCTTCAAACACATTACTCAAGGGCAAGATGGCAGCATTTGCATAATGAGTCAAGAGAATACGCAGCATATCCATAGGTTATTTATCTTCAGCTGTCGAGCCAAAGAAAGACCCGCTATTTGAGCAATACCCGAACACACAGCACTGTAATAGCAAGTCTGGGTGAGCGGCTGAAAGCAAGGTCTTCGTGGGGGACACAAAAAAGCAAAGATGAGATGCACAGATGTTTTCCCGCGACAGCGGAAAGCGTCTATAATACGCGCCATTATCGCCAAGCCACTGTGACTAATGGAGTCCACTTATGACCGAAAACATGAAACGAATTGCTCTATCTGCAGCATTTTTATCGCTGCTCACTCTCGGTGCCTGTAGCGGCGAAAAGGGTGAAGTCAAGCTGGGAGTGGAGCAGGAAAAGGCCATGTCAGAACGCCTGGCACCCGCTGGTGAAGTCAGCCTGGTCGGTGAGGTTGCCAGCGCACCTGCTGCCGGCAATGGCGGCGGTAGCCGTAGCGGTAGTGATGTTTACAGCACCAGCTGTAAAACCTGCCACGATGCTGGCATGGCCGGCGCACCCAAGCTCGGCGCCCCCGACCAGTGGGCTGCGCGTATCGACAAGGGCATGGACACCCTCTACACCAGCGCTATCAGCGGATTTCAGGGCATGCCCCCTAAAGGCCTGTGCATGGATTGCTCCGATGACGAGCTGAAAGCTGCCGTTGACTACATGATAGACGGTAGTCAATAAAACCGTCGCATCTCGGTGGCCTTGCAAGGCCACTCGCAGCCTTTAAAAAAGCCCGTTTCTCACGATACGGGCTTTTTTTATGTGCGCTGAATTTTGATAAGCACTCCAGCCCTCAGCTCTGCCTCCTTAAATAACCCGCTATTCCTCGGGTTATAGCGCTATTTGCTTGAACAACTGTACACTCAACAGCTCGTCAAGCTGATCATAAAAAAAGAGATTCAGAGGCATACCCCACTGTGAGTAAAATCAAATCCCAGGCTCAACCGGCCAGCAACACCAACAAAGATGACGTCATTACCCAGTTTAATGAGCGTTTAAAGTCCACCCTCGACGAGGGGCGTAAAGAGCTTATCGCCAAACGTCACCAACGGGGTTATCGCAGTGCCCGTGAGAACCTGGATGATCTGTGTGACAAGGACTCCTTCCTCGAATACGGCCAGCTGGCAGTCGCGGCCCAGCGCCGGCGCAGGGATATCGACGACCTGAAAAAAAACACCGCCGCCGATGGCATCATCACCGGCCTCGCCACTATCAATGCCGCGATGTTTGATGAACAGAGCAGTCGAGCCGTGGTGATCGTCAACGACTACACCGTGCTGGCGGGCACCCAGGGGGTCTTCCACCACAAAAAACTCGACCGCGCTCTCGAGCTCGCCGCCGAACTGGCGCTGCCCGTGGTGATGTACGCCGAAGGTGGCGGCGGCAGGCCCGGTGATACCGATTACGAACTGAGCTTGAATTTAGGCTCTTTCGCCGCCTGGGCAGGGCTGCGCGGACGAGTGCCGATGATCGCCGTCAATAACGGCTACTGCTTTGCCGGTAACGCCGCCCTGTTTGGCTGTGCCGACATCACCATCGCCACTAAAAGCTCGTGGATAGGCATGGCCGGCCCCGCCATGATTGAGGGTGGCGGCATGGGCAGCTATAAAGCCACCGATATTGGCCCCATTGAAACCCAGGTCAAAAATGGCGTCGTGGATATCGTCGCCGCAGATGAAGCCGACGCCACGCGCATTGCCCGGCAAGTACTGTCGTACTTTCAAGGCAGCACAGACAACTGGCGCTGCGCCGACCAACGCAAACTCTGGCCCCTGCTGCCCGCAGACCGCCGCTTTGTTTACAAGGTGAGGGATATCATCACCACTCTCGCCGACACCGACTCCTTTACTGAGCTTCGCCGCGAGTATGGCTGCGGCATTATCACCGGCTTTGTGCGTATTGAAGGCAAGCCACTGGGGCTGATTTGTAACGACTGTCAGTTTCTTGGGGGAGCGATTGACGCCGAAGCCGGGCTCAAAGCCGCCCGCTTCCTCGAACTGTGTAACGACCACGGCTTGCCCGTGCTCTCCCTCTGCGACACGCCGGGCTTTATGGTCGGGCCCGACAGCGAAACCGAGGGTGCGGTGCGCAAAATGTCCGATATGTTCGTCGCTGGCGCCCGGCTAAAATCGCCCATGGTCGCCATCTTTTTGCGCAAGGGTTACGGCCTCGGCGCCATCGCCATGACCGGCGGCAGCTTCTCGCGCCCGGTCTACAGCGCCTCATGGCCCAGTGGTGAATTCGGCGCCATGGGTTTGGAGGGTGCGGTACACCTGGGCTTTAAAAAAGAGTTAGAAGCGGCGAAAAACGAAGATGCGCGAGAGATTCTTTTTAATAAATTACTCAACGCCATGTATGAGCGCGGCAAGGCCACAGAGGCTGCCAGCTTTCTTGAAATCGATGCAGTCATTGACCCCGCCGATACCCGCAAAGTCATTGTGCAGGCGCTGGGGAAAGCCAGTCATAAAAAATAACTATAAAATAACTATAAAAAAGCTATAAAAAAAACCGGGACAATTAGCCCCGGTTATTTACCAACAATAAATAATTTTTCTGTTTAAAACTTATAACCTACGCCCAGCATATAAACCCACGGATCAATATCCACATCTGATTTAATTCGCACCGTGTCAAACTGGAAATCCGCTTCGGTATCGATGTCAATATACCAGACAGAGGCATTTAACAACCAGTGATCATCAATAGCATAGTCAAAGCCTACCTGTGCCGCGAGGCCAATAGAATCATCGAGCTCTAGATCACCGCTTTCACCCAATAAAGCTTCAAGATCACTATCGACACCTTCATCAAAGAAGGCCGTGTAGTTAACACCGATGCCCACATAGGGCTGGAAGGCAGCAGATGGCTCCAAGGGGAAATATTGCAGAGTCAAAGTCGGCGGTAACTGCTTTGTATCGCCAGCATCAAGACCCAAGCCATTAGCCTTAATATCGTGTTCAAAGGGTGTTGCTGCAAGCAAGCCCACACCAATATGCGACGTCAGCATATAAGTGCCCGTCAGGCCCAACTGCTCATCACCGTCAACACCGGCACCAGTGCCAGCGACAGCTGTACCATTAATTTCTAAAGCTGAGCTACTTTCATCGGGCTGCACAGAAGCAACGCCGGCGCGAATAATAATATCCCCCGCCTCATAGGCGAGCGCACTGCCCGCGCCGCAGGCCAAACCGGTGGCTAATAAAGAACCGGCAACTAATGAGTTGATTTTTTGACGTCCCATACTATCTATCCCTCTTTAATAAAATGACTCAGTAATTAGAGCACTAGAGGACGCCGCTGGAATTGATCCAGGTTAAGCAGTTTCGCTTTAAACAGTGTTTTTTAAGGGTGTTTTCAGAGGGTGAGTTACAGGGGATTGCAAAACAAGGCCAGTAAACACGGGAGCCGAAAAAGAATTTTGGCTACGAGGCTACGGGTTATTGACCACCGATACATTCAGGCGAAACGGGCGCTTCAGTTCTGTTCGCCCAATCTTGGGGCGTATAAGCGTGGATGGCGAGCGCGTGAACACCAGACTGTAATTCTTCGCTCAGTAGCCCGTAAACTCTTTGATGGCACTGCACTGCCCGCAGACCCTCAAAAGCATCGGCCACGACGACTACTTTAAAGTGGGTCTCTGAGTTAGCCGGGACGCTGTGCATGTGGCTTTCATTGTCCACCTGCAAAAAAACCGGCGACAGTCCCGCGCGCAATTTTTCTTCAATCACTGCCTGCACTGTCATCTCGAGCACCCTCTCATCATTGCGATCAATAGCCGGAAACCATGGAAATCATCACCCCGGCGGCGACGGCAGAGCCGATCACACCGGCCACATTCGGCCCCATGGCATGCATCAACAGAAAGTTCTGAGGGTTGGCTTCAAGGCCAATTTTATTCGACACCCGCGCCGCCATCGGCACCGCAGAAACACCGGCGGAGCCAATTAAGGGATTAATCGGTGTATCGCTAAAGCGATTCATCAGCTTGGCCATGAGCACACCCGCCGCCGTGCCAATGCAAAAGGCCAGGGCACCGAGGGTGAGAATGCCCAGGGTTTCCCAGTTGAGAAATTTGTCGGCGCTCATTTTAGAGCCCACCGCAAGACCGAGAAAAATGGTGACGATGTTGATCAAGGCATTTTGCGTGGTATCGCTCAAGCGATCGACAACACCACATTCACGCATTAAATTACCGAAGCAGAACATACCCAATAGTGGTGCAGCGCTGGGCAGTAGCATGGCGACAAGGCCTAATAACAACATCGGGAAGACAATCTTTTCCCTCGTTGATACCGGGCGCAGTTGTACCATTTCTATCTTTCGCTCAGCCTCGGTGGTTAAGGCGCGCATTATGGGCGGCTGAATAATCGGCACCAGGGCCATATAAGAATAGGCCGCTACCGCTACCGCACCGAGTAAATCTGGCGACAACTTACTGGTCACAAAAATGGCCGTTGGCCCATCGGCGCCACCGATAATACCGATCGATGCGGCATCGCGAATAGAAAAGTCGAGAATACCCAGACTACTCAAGCCCACGGCACCCATCACCGTGACGAAAATACCCACCTGGGCCGCAGCCCCGAGCAACAAGGTTTTAGGGTTGGCCAGCAAGGGGCCAAAGTCGGTCATCGCGCCAACGCCCATAAAGATAATCAGCGGGAACATGCCCGAGGCAATACCGACGTTGTAGATGTAATACATCAGCCCGCCGGGGGATTCGAGATGCCCCACCGCGTCGTAGATGGGCGCCGCCTCAAAACCGGCACCCGGAATATTAACGAGGATGGTGCCGAAACCAATCGGTACCAGCAGCAGGGGTTCAAAACCTTTGCGGATGGCCAGGAATAGCAGGGTAAAGCCCACGGCCATCATCACCACGGTGCCCGCTTCAATTTGTGCCAGACCGGATTCGGACCAGAGTTTTAGCATTTGTTCCATGAGTCGCTCCGCAGCTTAAATGAGTGTAATCAGAGGGTCGCCAACGCTAATCGCATCGCCCTCTTTGACCAACACATCACCTATGGTGCCCGCTCGCGCAGCACTCACGGCGGTTTCCATCTTCATCGCCTCAAGAATAATCAGATTGTCCCCTTCGACCACTTGTTGGCCGGGACTCACCAGCACTTTAAAAATATTGCCCGCCAGCGGCGCCGGCACGGGTTCACCGCCACCAATTGGGCCCGTAGCGCCAGCCGTTGCAGCACCTCCCGCAGCCGTAGGCACAATGGCAGAAACATCGCCGCCGTTGCTCACTGCCACCGTGTAATCGCGGCCTTCAACCGTCACTGTGTAGATTTCCTCACCCGTATCATTGCTAACAACGCCACCTTCCTTGCCCGTCGGTACCGGCTCAAAGGCTGCAGGGTTATCGCGATTTTCGAGAAACTTCAGACCAATTTGCGGGAACAGTGCATAGGTCAGCACGTCGTCAATCTTTTCCTCACCCGCCATTAAATCGATATTTTTTTCCTGCGCTTTGCCATCCAACTCAGCAATTAGCCTGTCCAGCTCATCGGGCAGTAAATCGGCAGGGCGCACGGTAATCACCTCAGCACCGTCGAGCACCTTGGCCTGCAATTCTGGATTAACCGGTGCTGGCGTGGCGCCATATTCACCTTTCAAAACACCGGCTGTTTCTTTAGTAATGCTTTTATAGCGTTCACCAGTGAGAATATTTAACACCGCTTGGGTGCCGACAATTTGCGAGGTCGGCGTCACCAGAGGCAAAAAGCCAAGGTCTTCCCGCACCCGGGGAATTTCCAACAGCACCTCGTCGAGCTTGTCGGCCGCGCCCTGCTCACGCAGTTGGCTTTCCATATTGGTCAACATGCCGCCCGGCACCTGGGCGACCAAAATCCGCGAATCGACACCCCTTAAAGAGCCTTCAAATTTGGCGTATTTCTTTCTAACTTCACGAAAGTACGCAGCGATCTCTTCCAGCAGAGTGATATCCAAACCGGTATCGCGCTCGGTACCCTCTAAAATGGCCACCACGGCCTCGGTTGGCGAGTGGCCATAGGTCATCGACATCGACGAAATCGCGGTATCGACATTATCGATACCGGCTTCGATACACTTGAGGTAGGTCGCTGTCGACATGCCAGTGGTGGCATGGCTTTGAATATGAATGGGGATATTGACGGCTTTCTTAAGCCGGCTCACCAGCTCAAAGCCCGTATAGGGTGTCAACAAACCGGCCATATCTTTAATACAAATGGAATCCGCCTGCATGTCTTCCAGCTCGCGGGCCATATCCACCCACAGGTCGATGCTGTGCACCGGGCTGACGGTATAGGAAATCGTACCCTGAGCGTGCTTGCCGACATTTTTTACGGCTTGCAGGGCGGTGCGTAAATTGCGCACATCGTTCATCGCGTCAAAGACACGGAAAACATCAACACCGTTGATGGCTGCGCGCTCGACAAACTTGCTCACCACGTCATCCGCATAGTGACGGTAGCCGAGAATATTCTGTCCTCTGAAGAGCATTTGCTGAGGCGTATTGGGCATCGCCTTTTTCAGCTCGCGGATGCGATCCCAGGGATCTTCACCCAAATAGCGGATGCAGGCATCGAAGGTCGCGCCACCCCATGACTCTAATGACCAGAAGCCGACCTGGTCGAGCTTCTCTGCAATCGGCAACATATCGTCGATGCGCAGACGCGTGGCGAAAAGGGATTGGTGGGCATCGCGCAATACGACATCGGTAATCCCAAGGGGGTTTTTCGGCTCTACCATTGATTCACTCTCAACTGTTTATACGGTGGGCTGCGCTTGATCACAGTTCGCTGTTAATAAATTCTGACGACTACTTGCCTCGATGTTTATCGATGGCCGCCTGTATAACCGCCTGTATGCGAGGCTCAACAACTGCAACTGGGGCCATCTGTACGGCCACCGCCGGTTGCACGGGTTCGGGGAAAAAACGGCTGATCACCCAGGACATCAGGTAAATAGCGCCCACCAGTGAGATTAGGAACGTAAACACCGTGCCCATGCCAAAGAGCATCAGATCGACACCCTGTTGAAATAAATCGACTTCCATAAACCTGCCCTTATATCACTCAAAGCCTCAGTGCCCACCCTTTTAGCAAACAGGCAAAACACGGCCAGTACCTGCCAGCAAGACTCGCAGAAGTGCGCAATTGTAAGCGATCCCCCGCTGTGAAACAAAGCCAGTTTGCGCGCCGGCACGCTCGCCAGGGGCTGCGTTGAAAATCGCAAAGCCGGGTAACGAACGACCAGAAAGTAATAAAAACGTCAACACATAGACATTTTTTCTGCCTTCCTTCGCAGATTGTTCTAATGCTATAGTGGATTGAAATTGACAGGGGGCACAGATACCAGCAGCGGATATTACTTCGAGATGCTGGCTTCTGAAGGAAAGACTGCCCAAAAAATTATAAACAAGATACGTTCAATTTGAATAACAGCGGCCTACTTACACTACCACTATAAAAGCCCGTAGCCTGCCGCATTGTATTCCACGAACGCTATCTCACCGATTCTACCTTAGGAGAGTTAAATCATGTCTGACGTTTACGATATACAAATCAAAGGCGGCACTGTTGTCGATGGCACCCGTGCCCCGCGACGCATCGCCGATGTTTGGATTAAAGACGGTAAAATCGCCCAAATCGGCGGCGAAGCCCCCGGTGCAGCCAAAAAAGTGATTGATGCCGCCGGCAAAATTGTCTGCCCTGGCTTTGTCGATCTACACACCCACTACGATGCCCAAATCCACTGGGACCCCTACTGCACCATCTCCGGCTGGCACGGTGTAACAACGGTAGTACTCGGTAACTGCGGCTTCGGCTTTGCGCCGGTCAAGCCTGAATTCCAGGAGCGCTCGCTGCTCACCATGACCCGTACCGAGGCCATTCCCTACGACTGCATGAAAGTAGGTATGCCCTTCACCTGGGAAACCATCCCCGAATACCTCGACTCCCTCGATGCCAAACCAAAAGGCGTCAACTGCGTGTCCTACATGCCAACCGCATCATTGTTAACTTATGTGATGGGTCTTGAAGCCGCCAAAACACGCGAGGCAAACCCGGTAGAGCGCAAAGAACTGAAGCGCCTGCTCGATGAAGGTATGGAAGCGGGCTTAATGGGCTTCTCCATTCAACGTCTCGGTGAAAACTCTACTCAGGCAGATTTTGATGGCACGCCAATGGTGACCGACACCATGAGCGATGCCGAAGTTCTCAACCTTGCCGAAGTACTCCACGAGCGCGGTGATGGCAACGTGCAAATCACCCAGGCAACGGGTGATATCAAGACCGACATGCAGTTTCTTGAAACCCTCGCCGCCGCCACTGGTCGCCCCGTGCTGCACAATGCCATTGCTCCGACCCGCAAAAATGCCCGCGTCCACCGTCGCAGTCTTGACTGGATTAACGGCGCTCGCGATAAAGGCCTGCAAATTTACGGCCAGGCTGGCACCGTGCGCACCGGCTTTTGTTTTACCCTCGAACACTGGAATCTTTACGATGCCAGCCCCGCGTGGCGCAAACTGACCACCGGCACCAAAGCAGAAAAGCTCGAAAAATTGAAAGACCCCGAGCTGCGCGAAGCCATCATCGCCGAAACTGAAGAGGCCGATCGACGCTTACAAGTTATTCAAGCAGGTGTTGGCGGCGCGGTACCCCTGCTACAGGTGCAGGATGTCCATGGCACCAAGTCACTGGAGAAGTACGTCGGTAAAACCCTGGCCCAAATCGGCGAAGAAGAGGGCAAGAACCCTATTCACGTGATGCTCGACCTGTCCCTCGAAGGCGACCTCAATGTCCACTTCCTCGGCCCAGATCGCGGCTTTAACGCCGACTTTATGGCAGAAATCATCAACGACAATAACTACACCATCCCCGGTGTTTCCGACGGCGGCGCCCACACCAAGTTTTTCACCGGCGGAGCCTACACCACTGATTTCCTCAAGTGGTTAGTGCGCGATGAAAAGAAAATCACCCTTGAAGAAGCCCACTACCGCCTTGCCGCCCTGCCCGCTCAGGCAGCAGGCTTGAAAGAGCGTGGTGTACTGCGTGAAGGCTGGGCAGCCGATGTCGTCGTCTACGACATCAATGCTCTGGGTGACGGCGACGAGTGGATTGGCGAGATCGTTCACGATCTGCCCGCTGGTGAATGGCGCCGCATTAAACGCGCCGAAGGCTACGAAGCCATTATCGTTAACGGCGAGGTGACCTTTGACAAGGGCGAGTGCACGGGTGCAACCCCCGGTGAATTACTGCGCAATGGTCGCGGTAAAAGCCAGGCCAAAATTGCCGCAGAACGAGCCGCTTAATGTAAACAACAGCTATATGTAGCCTGCTCTTTGGGCTAACAACAAACCCACGCCTCGGTGTGGGTTTGTTGTTTCTGGGGCAAAGCCATCTAATAAATCACTTAAGTAAATCACTCAATTAAACGACTCACATTAAATCGCCCAAGGTCCGAGTAAATTTTTGCACTCCCCATCCAGCAATTTCGCTAGAATGAATCAATGACACTCTCTCCTCTCATACCCTCTATCAAGCGCTGTTTTAACCTCGACGATTTTCGACGCCAGGCCAAACACAAACTGCCCTCACCCCTGTTCCACTATATTGATGGTGGTGCCGATGATGAAATCACTCTCTACAACAACACCCAGGCCTTTGATAAATACCAGATCGTGCCCCGCTGTCTGCAAGATGTGACCCGCATTAATATGCAAACCAAAGTACTGGGTTGTGAGCTCGACTGGCCCGTGCTGATGTCACCCACCGGCATGTCGCGCTTTTTCCATCACCAGGGTGAACGCGCAGTGGCCCGCGCTGCAGCACAATCCGGCACGATGTATTCACTGTCGACAGTGGCCACCACCACTATCGAAGATGTCGCCAGCGCCACTAGCGGCCCAAAAATGTTTCAGCTCTACGTACTGCGCGACCACGCCATTAACGACGAACTTATCGAGCGCTGCCGTGCAGCCAACTACGACGCCCTCTGTCTGACGGTTGATACGGTGGTTCAGGGCAACCGCGAACGCGACCTGCGCACCGGCATGACAGTACCGCCGAAACCCACTCTGCAAAGTCTCGCCAGCTTCGCCCTGCATCCGGCGTGGTGCTATCACTACTTCACCACGCCGCCGCTGGAAATGGCCAACCTCTCCCACCACATTGCCGAGGGTAGTTCACAGGTCAGCTCCCTCGGCAAATACATTAATGAACAGTTTGACCGCGCCCTGAACTGGGCCTACGCTGAAAAAGTCGCCGCCCGCTGGCAGGGCCCCTTCGCTATTAAAGGGATTCTCTGTGTCGAAGATGCTCGCCGTGCCGCCGACATTGGCGCCAGCGCAGTGATTATTTCCAACCACGGTGGCCGCCAGCTCGACGGCGTACCCGCCCCCATTGATCTGGTGGCAGAAATTGCCGATGCCCTCGGCGACAGAGTAGAAATCATTCTCGACGGTGGCGTGCGCCGCGGCACTCACGTACTCAAAGCACTGGCGATGGGCGCCACTGCCTGCATGATGGGCCGCCCCTATTTATACGGGCTTGCCGCAGGTGGGCAGGCCGGTGTTGAACGTGTATTAGCCCTGCTGAAAAGCGAGATTGAGCGAGACATGATTTTATCGGGTCAGGCCGACAGCAATAAACTAGGCCCCGGTTTCATTCGCACCTAGCCGCTTGTTAAAACGTTACTCGGGAGCCTCTGCACAAGCCATAAATTTGCATCTGGCCCCGGCCGAACTCAGGTCAAATGCTTGTCGAGGGTGTCCCTAACTTCCTCTTCGATGGTGCCCCGAAAGACCGAGGCCACGAAGTTCAGTTTGATATCGATAAGAATATCGCTAGCAGCACAATCGATACGTGCCTTTACCCCCGTGTAGCTGTAGTGCACCGTATCGCCCTGCCAGCGATACCTGCCACCAATGCGCAGAGTTAAATTCTCCGCCAGTTGTTCGGCCTTTTGCTTGATCTCCTCAAGTGGCAACTGGTGTGAACGCCTAATATTAATAGTCGCCAAAAACAATTCTCCTTTAAATCCGCGCCGGTATTAGCGGCTTATCGCTGCTATCCCTTCTATTACAGCATAAACCAATACAACGACAAGCATCGGTGCCAAGCACGGGCAAAGTCATTATAATTACCGCGTCTATCCAGCCCTATATCACCAGCCACCGGAGCCAGCCTTGCCACCCATGCCCCAAACTCCTCAGCCCGATACTGCCGAGCCCTCGAAGGATCAACACTCCTCAGTTGAAACAACAAGGGATTCCGGCCCCCTGGCACTACCCATAGCCAGACCACTACGACGCATCGCCGCACTGGTGTACGACCTTTTTCTGCTAGCGGCCATCAGCCTTAGCTACGCCGCCATCTTCTTCATGATTCAGGTAGTGACCGAAGGCGACGCAGCGATGCAGGTCTTAACTGAGGGCAAGGAAACCACACGACTCAAATATGCTGGCCCCCTGCGCTATCTCTTTCTTCTTGGCTGGTGGCTTTGCCTCGCCCTGTTTTATAGCTGGTGCTGGCGCCGCAGCGGGCAAACCCTGGGCATGAAAACCTGGCATCTGTGTCTGGAACGAAATGATGTATTAGTGCCCGGCACGAGCCCATTCGCAAGCTGGCAACAATGCTGGATTCGTTGCCTGGTAGCACCACCCGCTCTGTTATGCGGCGGACTTTCTTATTTGTATTGTCTCTTCAATCGCGAGGGCCATTGCCTGCACGATATCTGGAGCCAGACTCGGGTTGTGGTTTTACCAAAAGTAAAATAGCCGTCATCAGCGCGATACAAAAACTGCCACAGCGGAGAGAAACCTCGCAAGCACCGGCTTTCTAACACGCCGCTAAGCGGCCCGCCGCAATAAAACCAGACCGATGCCAATACAGACTATCGCCGGGGTAAACACCGCCCAAAAGGGTGAGAAGCCGAACACTACACTCGATGGCCCCAGTAGTTGTTGGCTGGTCTGAAAGGCGATGCCGGCGATCACTCCAGCGAAAATCTTAAAGCCCATGGTCGCTTCACGCAGTGGGCCAAATATAAAAGAAGTGGCAATCAACACCAGGCTCAGTACCGAGAGTGGCTGTAAGGCCTTATTCCAAAAAGCCAGCCAGTATTTCGACGATTTCTGCTCCTGCTCATCGAGATAGTGAGCGTAGTTGTACAAGCTGCCCATGGACAATGAGTCTGCGGGCATCACCATTAAGGTGAGTAAATCCGGCGATAAAGGCGAATCCCAGTGCCGTGTTAAAAATTCGCTAGTTTGTGTGCCGCCCTCATTAAAAGTCGTCACCACACCCTCTTCCTCTAACCAATAGTCCTTAAAGAAAGTGGCGCGTGCGGCAAAGCTGACCTCTTCAATTTCGCGCTGCTCATTAAAACGATAGCGGGTCACACCGAACAATTTGCCGTTGGGGTAGACCCCGTTAAAGTGGATAAACTCATTGCCCTCGCGGTTCCAGACACCGCTGGTGGCCGATAGACTTTCCTGTTCGCCGCGCAGCAGCATGCGACGGCTGGTGGCTACCTGGTCGGTATAGGGCACCACGTATTCACCGATAAACACACCGCAAACGATGACCAGTAACACCGGGCGCAGCACAAAGCCGGTGATGCGCAGCAGCGACACACCGGCGGCGCGCATAATCACCAGCTCGCTATTGCCCGCCAGTATGCCGAGGCCAATCAAACAACCGATTAAGGAGGCGAAGGCAATATTGCTATAGATTCGGGCCGGCAAGGTTAACCAGACATTGTAGAGAACATCGCTGAACTGATAATTATTGCGCACCTCGCCAAGGCCATCGACCACGGCGGCAATCACGTCGATACTCAATAGCACCAGCAAAACCAGAATGATGGCGCCAAAAACAAAGCGCATCACGTAGCGCGATAAATAACTCATGGCTCGCCCCCCGCTGCTGTCGCCGCCTTAGTCGTATTAGTCGTCGTCGCGCTGGTCCGCTTGCCCCGCCAGCCGCTATCCCACAGCAACAAGCCCCCGGCAATCACTAAAAATACGCCGTGCACCCACCACAGGCCGAGAGTCGCTGAAAGCTCACCATCTTCCAAAGCACCGCGAGCAGCGTTGAGCCCTACGAGATAAAAAATATAAAGCAGTACGGCGGGAAACACTTTCACGAAGCGTCCCTGTCGGGGATTGGTGCGACTCAGTGGCACAGCCATGAGCGACACCACCAGCACGAGAATAGGTACAGAGTAGCGCCATTGCAGTGCGGCGACATGCTCGGGTCGATCTGACGCCCGCAGTTCAGCGGTCGACATAAGCTCTGCCTTTTCGCGATGGCGGCGCACATTATTGTTCTTTTCAAGGCGCTGGCCGTATTCCTCAAAGGCGGTAATCTGGAAATCTGCGCGCCCCGGTGTGCCTTCAATACGATAACCTTTCTTGAGCACCAGATAGCGCTCACCATTTCCCTCGGCGCGCTCAGGGCGGCCATTAGTCGCCAGCACCACCACCTGGCGCACACCACTGCTATCAACACTCGACTGGGATAAAAACACTTCATGCATAGTGCCATCGTCATCTATCGACTCGGTGTAAGTGACGCCACGACCGCCGCGCAGCGGGTAAAACTTACCGCCTTCAAGGGACTCAAATTCACCCCGGGACTTCTGCGCGCTGAGCAGGGCCTCGGCTTTGGCGAGCCCTCCGGGGCTGACGGAAAAACTCAACCAGGCCACAAGGCCCGCCACCAGCACGGCAACCGCCATCGTATAGGCGATTAATTTACCGGGACTCATACCGCAGGCGTAGAGCACGGTCATTTCGCTGTCGACATAGAGCCGGCCATAGACCAGTAAAATACCGAGAAAAAAGGCCAGTGGTAAAATCAATTCCAGAAAACCGGGCAGACGATAGCCGATCACCGCAAAGAGGATATTCGCATCGAGCATGCCGGCGGCGGCCTCGGCGAGATACTTAACAAAGCGGCCACTGATGATCACCAGCATCAGCACTGCGCAAACGGCGGCGGTCGTACTCAATAAATCACGGGCGATGTAGCGAAAAATAATCACAGAAAATGGCACAACCTTGATGGCTTAACTGCTTAGTTTAAATACAATGTTTTGGGGCCCAGACGTTTGGTCTCCACTGGCCCATGGCATACACTAGCGACCGACAATAATTATCCAGTATTTAACCGGGAGACACCATGGAAATCGTCGCACGTTGCACCGACCCACTAACGCTGAAAAGCGATTGTCTAATTGTTGCCGTCCCCGCTGACAAAAAGCTCAGCGCGACAACAGCGGCCATCGACAAAGCCACCAATGGACTTATCAGCCGCAGGCTTGCGGGCAAGGATATTAGTGGCAAGTGCGCATCGACCTTAATGCTGCACGAACCCGAGGGCATTAATGCCCAACGCCTGCTGCTGGTGGGCACCGGCACGGGGGCAGTTTCAAGCCAGGATTTTTTAAAGATTGCCCGCAGCGTCGCCAAACAAACGAAAGGGGACGCCATCGCCTCTGTCGCGACAACCCTGGCAGAAGTCGAGGTCAGTGAACAGGACCCACGCTGGGCAGCCCAGCAACTGGCGCAGCAATTTGGCGAAGCCAGCTACGCCTTTAACGGCGGTGTGCCCCAGCCTGCCAGCAAACTCAAATTGAAAAAAGTCATCCTGCTTTGCAGTGATAAAAAAACGCAAAGCGCCGCGCAAGTGGGCCTCAGCTACGGTCAGTCGGTGGCCACCGGTGTTAATCAGGCCCGCTTACTGGGCGATTTAGCAGCCAATACCTGCACCCCCAGCTATCTGGCGAAATACAGCCGCTCCCTGGCTCGCAAGCAAGCCAAACTCAGCTGTCAGGTCTTGTCTGAAAAACAAATGGCCGATCTGGGCATGGGCTCGCTGTTGTCAGTGACCGCGGGTACCGAAGAGCCCGCCCACTTGATCACCCTCGATTACAAGGGCGGCAAAAAAGGCGCCAAA
Organism: Gammaproteobacteria bacterium; assembly: GCA_018069465.1. Taxonomy (GTDB): domain Bacteria; phylum Pseudomonadota; class Gammaproteobacteria; order Pseudomonadales; family Porticoccaceae; genus Reddybacter. The sequence continues at coordinate 127,525 of JAGPUW010000018.1, forward strand.
CCCATCGTGCTCGTGGGTAAAGGCGTGACCTTTGACTCCGGCGGCATCAGCCTCAAGCCCGGTGGCAAAATGGATGAAATGAAGTACGACATGTGCGGCGCCGCCAGTGTGCTCGGGGTGATGGAAGCACTCGCTACCGCGGCCCTGCCCATTAACGTGATCGGCGTGATACCCGCCGTCGAAAACATGCCCAGCGGCAAAGCCACCAAACCCGGTGATGTGGTGACCTCGATGTCGGGGCAAACCATTGAGGTGCTCAACACCGATGCCGAGGGCCGACTGATTCTCTGCGACGCGCTGACTTACGTGGCGCGCTACAAACCCGATACGGTGATTGATATCGCCACCTTAACCGGCGCCTGCATTGTCGCCCTCGGCTCCCACGCCTCTGGCCTGTACAGCAACGACGACGCACTGGCGAAAGACCTGCTCGATGCCGGCCAAAACTCGGGCGATCGCGCCTGGCAAATGCCCCTCTGGGATGAGTACAACCAGCAGCTAAAGACTAACTTTGCCGACATGGGCAACATCGGCGGTGCCGGTGGTGGCAGTATTACCGCTGCCTGCTTTCTCTCGCGCTTTACCAAAGACTACCGCTGGGCCCACCTCGACATCGCCGGCACAGCCTGGTTATCCGCTGGCCCCAAAGGGGCAACGGGGCGTCCGGTGCCTTTATTAATGGAGTATTTACGCAATCGTGCCGCAACATAACCGGCGCTCAGCGCTAACAATGATGGCCTCTCGACTATGACCTTTCCATAATGACCTCTCAACTATGACCAAGGTACACTTCCACCAATTGCAGGGTGCCCGCGAAGACACCATCGCCCGCGCCCTGCAACTGGTTTGCGAACTGGCCAACGAAGCCGGTAAAAAACAGCACAGCGTACTTATCTACTGCCCCGATGCAGAGCTGGCAAGCAGCCTTGAACAAGACCTGTGGCAGCATATTCCCAGTAGTTTTCTCGCCCACAGCAGCGCGCTCGACGACCACGCGCCGATCTATATTTGCCGTGGTGAAGAACCCGGTGACTACCACGACATGATGATTAATCTCGATAGCGACACGCCCAGCTGGTTTAGTCGTTTCGAACACCTGGCCGAACTGATCTACGGCGATGAAGCGCTGATTCAAAGCAAGCGTGAGCGCTTTGCTCACTACAAACACCTCGGCTACCCCTTGAGCTTTAGCAAGGTGGAAAGCCCCCCTGCCAACACGATGCCTTTATAGCTTTCGTCTATAGAGTAAGTTTGACTCGACCCGTATAATTCCCAGCCCTTAAAGCCCCACCCTTCAATCACATTCAGGTACTTACTCGCATCATGGAAAAAACCTACCAGCCCCAAGCCATCGAAAGTCACTGGTACAAAATCTGGGAAGAGAGCGGACACTTTAAGCCCTCCGGTAGCGGCGATCCCTTTTGCATCATGATTCCCCCGCCCAATGTCACCGGCAACCTGCACATGGGCCACGGTTTTCAGGAAGCGATAATGGATGGCCTGGTGCGCTTTCACCGCATGAAGGGCGACAACACCCTGTGGCAAGTGGGCACCGACCACGCCGGCATCGCCACGCAAATGGTAGTAGAGCGCCAACTTGAGGCCGACGGCATTAGTCGCCACGACCTCGGGCGCGACAAATTTATCGACAAAGTCTGGCAGTGGAAGGAAGAGTCCGGCGGTAATATTACCCAGCAATTGCGCCGCCTCGGCGCCTCGCCCGACTGGTCCCGCGAACGCTTCACCATGGACGATGGCTTCTACGAATCGGTACAGGAAGCCTTTATTCGTCTCTACGACGACGGCTTAATTTATCGCGGCCAGCGTTTGGTGAACTGGGACCCCAAGCTGCACACCGCTATTTCGGATCTCGAAGTGATTTCCGAAGAAGAACAGGGCCACCTGTGGCACTTTCGCTATCCACTGAGTGATGGCTCGGGCCACATGATCGTCGCCACCACCCGCCCCGAAACCATGCTCGGCGATACCGCTGTCGCTGTTCATCCCGATGATGAGCGCTACCAGGCGTATATCGGCAAAACCATTACCCTGCCCTTAAGTGGCCGCGAAATCCCCATTATTGCCGACGACTATGTCGACATGGCCTTTGGCTCGGGTTGTGTAAAAATCACCCCCGCCCACGATTTTAATGACTACGATATTGGCCAGCGACACCAGCTGGCGATGATTAACATCTTCGACCGCAACGCCAACCTCAACAACAATGTGCCCGAAAAATATCAGGGCATGGATCGCTTTGACGCGCGCAAGGCCGTGGTTGCCGACCTCGATGCACTGGGTCTGCTTGAGAAAATTGACGCCCACACCTTAAAAACCCCGCGGGGTGATCGCTCCGGCGTGGTTATCGAACCCTGGCTCACCGACCAGTGGTACGTTAGCGCCAAGCCACTAGCGGAAAAAGCCATTCACGCGGTCGAGCAGCAAGACATTCAGTTCGTGCCCAAGCAATACGAAAACATGTACTTTTCATGGATGCGCGACATTCAAGACTGGTGCATTAGCCGCCAGTTGTGGTGGGGCCACCGCATTCCCGCCTGGTATGACGAGGCCGGCAATATTTATGTTGGGCGCTCAGAAGCCGATGTACGCAGCAAGCACCAGCTCGACGACAGCATCGCCCTGCGTCAGGACGACGATGTACTCGACACCTGGTTTTCCTCCGGGCTGTGGACCTTCGCCACGCTGGGCTGGCCACAAAATACCGACGAACTAAAAACCTTCCACGGCACCGATGTTCTCGTCACCGGCTTCGACATTATCTTCTTCTGGGTGGCGCGCATGATTATGCTCACCCTCTATTTCATGGACGAAGTACCTTTTAAAACAGTTTACGTCCATGGCCTGGTGCGCGATGGCCAAGGGCAAAAAATGTCCAAGTCAAAGGGCAATGTCATCGATCCCATCGACCTGATCGACGGCATTGAATTAGAGCCGCTGGTGACCAAACGCACCACCGGCATGATGCAGCCGCAAATGCGTGAAAAAATTGCCAAGCAAACCCGCAAAGAATTCCCCGATGGGCTCTCCGCCTTCGGCACCGATGCCCTGCGCTACACCTATTATTCACTGGCATCGACCGGGCGCGATATTAAATTCGACGTCGGCCGTATCGAAGGCTTCCGCAACTTTTGCAACAAAATATGGAACGCCACCCGCTACGTGCTGATGAACACCGAAGAGCACGATTGCGGACAGGATGGCAGTGAGGACTACGAGCTCTCCATCGCCGATCGCTGGATTACCAGCCGCCTGCAAGATGCCGAGCAAGCGGTTATTGACGGTATTGAAAGCTACCGTTTCGACCTCGCCTCACAGGCACTTTACGACTTTGTCTGGTCCGAGTACTGCGACTGGTATCTGGAATTATCCAAGCCTATTTTGTGGGACGACAATGCCAGTGACGCCCTGAAGAAAGGCACCCGCCGCACCTTAATTCGCGTGCTCGAAAGTATTATGCGTCTGGCTCACCCGATGATGCCCTTCATCACTGAAGAAGTGTGGCAAAAAATCCACACCCTGGCCGGTAAAGAGGGTGAAACTATCATGCTTCAGCCCTTCCCCATTCCCGACGACAGCCAGCGCGATACCACTGCCGCCGCCGATATTGAGTGGATCAAGCAAATCATTATGGGGGTGCGTAATATTCGCGGCGAAATTAATATTTCGCCCGGCAAACTGCTGCCGCTACTCTTTCAAAATGGTGGCCCCGAAGACCAGCGCCGCCTCGACGAAAACGCGCAGTACCTCACCAAACTGGCCAACCTCGAATCCGTGCAGTGGCTCGACGCCGATGCAACTGCACCACCCTCGGCAACAGCTCTGGTTGGCGACATGGAGATTTTTGTGCCCATGGCTGGCGTTATCGACAAAGCAGCCGAGCTGGCTCGACTCGATAAAGAAATCGGTAAGCTCACCAAAGAACTTGGCCGCCTACGGGGCAAGCTGTCAAATCAGAAATTTGTCGCCAATGCCCCCGATGATGTCGTCGCCAAAGAGCGACAAAAACTGCGCGAGGCAGAAAGCGCATTAACGCGACTGGAAGAACAAAAGGCGAAAATTAAGGCCTTGTAACAATCTTATAGCGAGAGGCGACTCACCATCGCCTCTCGCTATAAAGACCACTGACAGAGATTATGCGTCAAACAAAAACCTGGATTCAAATATGAGGTGAATAAGCAGAGTTTTAGTTACCGTCTCGAGTTTGAAGCAGCGGCGAATCATTCCATAATACCCAGCAAATCGCCAAGCTCCTGCGATGTAATTGCAGTGGCTTTTATGTCACTATTTCCAGAATAAACCGCATCGGCTAGAGCTTGTTTTCTCTGCTGCATCTCAATAATCTTTTCCTCCACCGTACCTTCAGTTACCAGCTTATAAACAAAGACTGCTTTCTTTTGACCTATACGATGGGCTCTATCAGTGGCTTGCCTTTCAGCCGCAGGGTTCCACCAGGGGTCATAGTGAATCACCGTGTCGGCTGCAGTAAGATTAAGACCGACACCCCCAGCTTTTAAGCTGATTAAAAAAACCGCGTTATCGCCGTTCTGAAAACTATCTATCGCCTCATCTCTTTTCCGAGTCTGCCCCGTCAATTTACTGTAAGTAATACCGCGCTCCTTTAACTCAATCTCGATGAGTGAAAGCATTTTGGTGAATTGAGAAAACAACAACACTTTACGCCCCTCCTCAAGCATTTCTGGCAGCATTTCCATCAGCAGGGTTAACTTAGCACTTTGGGTGACTTTTCTAGCCTGTGGCAGCGAGACTATTCTAGGATCACAGCAGGTTTGACGTAGTTTTAGCAGCGCGTCAAGTATCATAATTTGACTGCGTGCCAGGCCTTTTTTAGCAATCTCCTTGCGTACTTTTTCATCCATCGCAAGGCGTACACTTTCATAGAGATCTCGTTGCTTACCCTGCAAGGTAACCGTGGAAATAATTTCGGTTTTTTCCGGTAGTTCTGCCAATACATCCTGCTTACTGCGCCGCAATAAGAAAGGCCTAACACGCTGGTTTAATTGTTTTTGCCGATGCTCATCGGCCTCATTCTCTATGGGCTTGCGGAAGAGACGATTAAAGCGCTTTAGATCACCTAAAAACCCGGGCATTAAAAAATGATAAATAGACCAGAGCTCACCCAGATGATTTTCCATTGGCGTGCCGGTTAAAGCCAGGCGATGTCTTGCTTTAAACCGACAGCATATTTGAGCAGCCTGGGATTTCGGGTTTTTAATGTACTGGGCCTCATCCAATACCACATAGTGAAACTGTTCACGCAACAAAACATCCTGATCGCGATGCAACAAAGGGTAAGTCGTAAGAATAATGTCATGGCTATGAATACTATCGAACAGAGCCTGTCGTTCAGGGCCGTGCAGTAGTAGTACCGTCAACTCGGTGGCGAAACGCTGGATTTCTCGCCGCCAATTTCCCATCAAACTGGTAGGCGCGACAATAAGCGTGGGCTGTTGCATGCGGCCGTGCTGTTTTTCAAGAAGTAAATGCGCCAGGGTCTGCACCGTTTTACCGAGACCCATATCATCGGCAAGAATGCCATTAAATTGAAATTCGCGTAGAAATTGCAGCCAGTTCAAACCTTGTTGCTGATAGGCACGCAGCTCGGCATTAAAGTTAGCGGGCATATCAACAGCCTGGATACCCTCGAAGTTACGCAGCCGTTCGTTTAAGCGCTGTAGCTCATCTGCGCCATGCCACGTTAAGGAGGGGTCGTTCAATAAATCATTTAATTGCACACTGTGAAGGGGCAGCTGTAGTTTGCCATCTTCATCAAGAGCTTGATGGTCGTATAGCTCTACTAAGGTTTCGAAAATAGGCTGTAAACGTTCACTCGGTAATTTTATCCAACAGTGTTCATCAGCCAAAACCAGTACAAAGGGCTCCTCCTGTAAATAGTCACGCAATTGTTGCGGCGTTTGTAACGTGGTCAATAGCTGCACAAGAATAGGTAGCAGGTTGATTTGTTGGCCGTTGAACTCTATGCCCAGGCTTAATGAAAACCATTTCGCACCAGCATCTTCTACTTCGGCATGCCAATGCTCAGCCTCAATAAAACTGAGTGCGAAGTTGTCATCGGTGATAATTTCCCAGCCTTGTTCCTGTAAGCGTGGAAATTCCGTTTCGAGAAGCTCGTACCAACTTGCAGCGGACTCCATCATAGTGCTTGCTGCGGGGAGCCAGATAAGCGTTGGCAAGCTTAGGCTCTTTGCAGCTAACTTGAACTCATGCAATTGGCCAAAACCTCTATCGAGCACCATGCCTATATTTGCCATCGTTTCAATAGCCGTGAATTCTGCGTTTCTATCACGTTCGACCCGGTAGACGGTATTGCCATCACTCCAACTACTGTGTTCCTCCATACAGAAATCGGTCAGGCATATAGCGCCTTCCGCCGAACGGTAATGAAAGCCTAGCTGAGCACAGTGATACCGCTGCCCTTGCGTATCTTCATGTTGATGCTCTCGACTGTGTAAGCGCAGCTGAAATTGCGGCACCACACCGCTAATATTCACTTCCTTAATCTCCAGCTCAACAGGTGCTGGCCATTGATACTCAGGCATATCAATGAGTAAACGCCGACTCACCGCTTCAAGTTTGCTCTTTGGAATTAGCGGGGCAGCGACAAGCTTAGCCACTTGCTCTGGCGATAAAGCGCCTGACGTCAAATGCCCTGCGGTGCAGTGAGCGGTGTCGAAATACCAAAGTTTGGCCACACGACCGATTGCTGTAATTTTAGGCTCGACCTGATAGGCAATCTGCTTACCGCCCCTTGCCTTCTTCCAGTTAAAGCTCAGCTCGCGAGGCTCATCAAGGCTCAGCACACCACTGTCTTTATCTAACCAGTAACAGCGACCACTGAGTAGCATTTTATGTAAAGCCAGCTCACCCAAATCACCACAAACCTCAGAGGGGCCTTCGTACTGTTGATAATTGTAATAAGAAAAACCCTTGATACCGGGCTGCTCAACCAATAGTCGAGCGATCTCTTTATCATCAGGTGACAGAAATTGCACCTGGCGAGTGTCGGAAATACTGTCCAGGGAATAGCTCTGCGCCTTACCAAAACCGCCATTCTTCAATAAGCGCACTTTTTGTGGTAACACATAAAGCGCTAAACCGGCGTCGGTATCTGGCTGAAGAATATACAAAAGGCAGTACGTGGAGGGGGTTTTCTGCCTAACGGGCACTGGTGCGTGGGTAAGCTCAATTAGCCCATCTAGCCATTGCTCAACAGAGTCCAACGGTGGCTTTTGTTGATTGAGCAGGTTTTTCTCAATGACCAAAAACAGTGCCGCGGCAACATGCTTACAGTTTATCGCGACAGGGCAGGAGCAATGACCGCGAAAAAACCCATCCTCCTTATCAACAGTAATCGTTTGCCGGTAAGCGAGGCTACCGCGCACTTGTGAGTCAATAAACCAGCTAGTGGCATCCTGCTCTACCTCTACACCAAGTACGTGATGGTCTTTATAGTAGTTTTCACCTCTCTGGCAACTGGCTCTACCGCATATTTCTCTTATCAGATTATGATTCAATGTGTGTTGCTGCCCTTAATGCCGACCGGATGGCATGCTTGTCGATGATGAAACCTTAGGTTTACCCGGGGAACACCACCTGCTGTTTTCACAGCAATGGTATCAAGCCATTTAGCAGGCTTGTCTCTGTACAGGTTCAGTGCACCAACAGCCCAGGTTTTGGCGCGCTTAGCAGAGCACAGTAATTATGTCAGAAAGGGCGACCCTAAAGACCCTAAAGTACCCATCACACCTGTGCAGGTAATACGCTATTACCACAAACCAGTAGCGCCTTAATAACTTTCAACTAATTCTTTAAAGCGAGCATCTCGCAGAAGTTCACACTTATCATGACCCAGCCTTTCTTCGGCCCACCCTTCCCTGCTAGCCTTAGCAACATTAAACCCCCTCTTTAATGGAAGGCCTCCCAGCCATGGATTTTCTCGATTTACTGCGCACCATCGTCAAAGAAGACGGTTCCGATCTCTATTTTTCAACCGGCGCACCACCGAGCATGAAGGTACTGGGTAAACTGGCCCCGATCACCGATAAGCCCTATGCCAAGGGTGAAATCAAAGAAATCGCCTACGGCATTATGGACGCCACTCAGATCGCCGACTTCGAACACAAGCCGGAAATGAACCTGGCTATCTCGGAAAAAAATATCGGCCGCTTCCGCGTTAATATTTTCAAGCAGCGCAGTGACGTGGCTATGGTTGTCAGGTTGATCAAAACCGACATCCCCCACTTTCGCGACCTCGGTCTGCCAGACATCGTGCCCAAGCTGGTTTTACAAAAGCGCGGCCTGGTGTTATTTGTCGGCGGTACCGGTTCGGGCAAATCGACCTCATTGGCCTCGCTGATCGACTACCGCAACACCCACACCTCCGGTCACATCATTACCGTTGAAGACCCGGTAGAATTTCTTCACCCCCACAAAAAAAGCATCGTTAATCAGCGTGAAGTTGGCGTCGATACCGACAGTTACGAAGACGCCCTGCAAAACACGCTACGTCAGGCCCCCGATGTAATTCTCATCGGTGAGATTCGCAGCCGCGAAACCATGGAGCACGCCCTGGCCTTTGCCGAAACCGGCCACCTCTGCCTCTCCACTCTGCACGCCAACAACGCCAACCAGGCACTTGAGCGGATTATTAATTTCTTCCCCGAAGAGCGGCACAAGCAACTCTATCTGGATCTCTCGCTGAATTTACGCGGTATTATTTCCCAGCGGCTGGTACCCACGGTTGACGATAAACGCGCAGCAGCCATCGAAGTATTACTGGGCACACCGCGGGTTATTGATCTGATTAAAGGCGGCAAGGTCACTGAAATTCGTGAGGTCATGGAAAAGTCTGAAAACCAGGGGATGAAAACCTTTGATTCAGCCCTCTGTGAACTCTACGACGCGGGTAAGATCACCCTGCAAGAAGCCCTGCTCAATGCCGACTCACGCAATAATTTGCGCCTTAAAATACAACTCAAACACGGTAATAATCCACCCAGTGTCATCGGTCAGGAAACGGCAACTAATGGCGCGGGCAAAGCAGCCGCAGCGGGCGGGGGCAAAGCCAGTGGCGCCGGCCTCAGTCTGGAACCCATAAAAGTCCCCGTAGAAGATGACGATGAAGCGGCCAGTCAGGCGCCCTAAGTCACAGTAATATCGCCTCGCCAAAGAACACTTGATAGCCCCGCGAGCTTCAATCAGTACAGCTCGCGGGGCTATCAACACTGACAGTACTCGACAAGCAACATCTAGACACCCAGCGACTCCCCCAATCTCAGCACCAATAATCACCCTTATAGAGTCAAACTAAGTCCGTCGCCAGACGCAAATTTTCTCCTGTTCAACTCGACGCGCTGGCAACAAATCCTTATAGTACGCACCCTCAGAAAACCCACAGCGCCACCCCCCGCTTTCAGGAATAAACCGTTGATCTCAGCAGCTAATATCACCATGCAATTTGGTGCCAAACCCCTATTTGAAAATATTTCCGTTAAATTTGGTAACGGCAACCGCTATGGCCTGATCGGAGCCAATGGCTGCGGCAAGTCGACGTTTATGAAAATACTCGACGGCAACCTGACACCCACTGCTGGCAATATTTCTCTCAGCCCCAACGAACGTATTGGCACCTTGCACCAGGACCAGTTTGCCTTTGAACAATACTCCGTCATCGACACCGTATTGATGGGCCACAAAGAACTGTCGGTCATTAAGCAGGAACGCGAGCGCATCTACAGCCTTCCCGAAATGTCGGAAGCAGAAGGCATGAAGGTTGCCGAGCTTGAAATTGAATTTGCCGAGCTCGATGGATACAGCGCCGAAAGCCGCGCTGGGGAATTGCTAATGGGCGCGGGCATTGCCGAAGAACTGCACTTTGGCCCAATGAGTCAAGTCGCCCCCGGCTGGAAACTGCGCGTGCTGCTAGCCCAGGCCCTGTTCTCTAACCCCGATATATTGCTGCTTGACGAGCCCACCAACAACCTCGACATCAGCACCATTCGCTGGCTCGAAGATGTGCTAAACGACAGTAAAAGCACGATGATCATTATTTCTCACGATCGCCATTTTTTGAATTCAGTCTGCACCCACATGGCCGACATTGACTACGGCGAACTGCGCGTTTACCCGGGTACATACGACGACTTTATGATCGCCGCCACCCAGGTACAGGAGCGCATGCAGTCGCAAAACGCTAAAAAGAAAGCGCAAATCGCCGAGCTACAACAATTTGTCAGCCGCTTCTCTGCCAACGCCTCAAAAGCCAAGCAGGCCACCTCGCGCGCCAAGCGCATCGAAAAAATTAACCTCGATGACATCAAACCCTCCAGCCGGGTCACCCCCTATATCCGCTTTGCCCAGGAGAAAAAACTCCATCGCCAGGCACTGACTATCGAAAACCTCGGCCACAGTTTTGATGGAAAAGAATTATTTAGCGATGGCAACCTGATTTTGGAAGCCGGCGCTCGCCTCGCGGTGATCGGTGAAAACGGCGCGGGTAAAACCACCTTTTTACGCTGCCTAATGGGTGACATTGCAGCCAATGAGGGCCGCATAAAATGGGCCGAAAATGCCACTCTGGGTTACTGCCCCCAGGACAGCAGCGCCGACTTCGACAGCGACACCAACCTCTTTGACTGGATGAGCCAATGGCGCAAACCCCGCCACGACGACCAGATCGTACGCGCCACACTGGGCCGTTTACTGTTCTCATCAGACGATTCTGAAAAAGCAGTTCGCGTGTGTTCGGGTGGTGAAAAGAACCGCCTGCTATTTGGCAAGTTGATGATGACGGACAACAACGTGATGATTCTCGACGAGCCCACCAACCATCTCGACATGGAAGCCATTGAAGCCCTCAACCTGGCGCTGGAACACTACGAAGGCACCTTGATTTTCGTCAGTCACGACCGTGAGTTTGTATCATCACTGGCGACGCGCATTATCGAAATCAAAGACCACAAGTTAAACGACTTTAAAGGCACCTACGACGAGTACCTCGCCCACCAGTTGGCATCGGCCTAAGTCGCTTGCAGCACGCTTAAATCAAAGTCGGCGGCAAGCTCATTTTGATTTAAGCGGTGGGGCAGGTCAGCCAGCAAGGGGCAGGCCAAGCGGCCTTGCAGGTCCGCCACCATCTCCGCGTGGCATTCATTAACACCACTGGCCTGATTCGCCACCCAGCCGGCCAAAAGCAAACCGTCAGCGCGAATACCCTCGGCACTGAGCAAGGCATGATTTAAACAGCCCAGCTTAATATCAACCACCAAAATCACAGGCACAGCGAGTAATTTTGCCATATCGGCAAAGCTTTCACTTTCGTTCAACGGTACGCGCCAACCACCGGCACCTTCGATAAGGGTCAAGTCAGCCTTTAAATCGAGTACCGACTGGCAGTGCGTGGCGAGCTGCTGCGCATCGAGGTGCAAGCCCTGCCGCGCGGCGGCGAAGTGCGGCGCTATGGGGGGCTGTAATGCAAAGGGATTTATTTGCGCATAACTCAGCGCGGTGGAGCAAGCTTGCTGCAAATACAAAGCATCATCATTGCGCAAGCCTTCATCGGTCATTTCACAGCCCGCCGCCACCGGCTTAACGGCGGCGGTGCTTAGCCCGCACTTTGTCGCTGCCTGTAGCAGGGCAACGGCGACGGATGTTTTGCCGACGCCAGTATCGGTGCCGGTAATAAAATAAGCGCGCTGCATCATTAAGTGCCACCCACGCTTTTAAGTGCGCCAGCGAGTGCATCGAGCAAGGCGTCGACGTGTTCGGTTTCGTGCTCTGCCGTTAGGGTAATACGTAAACGCGCACTGCCCACGGGCACGGTGGGCGGGCGAATAGCGCCTGTCCAAAAACCGGCTTCAAGTAGTAGTTCGCCAATCTTAATCACTTGCTGATCATCGCCAATTAACACCGGTTGGATCGGCGTTGGCGAAGCCATAACCGCAACGCCCCGCTCTGCAGCACCTTGTTGAAAGTGTGCAATCAAGGTCTGCAATTTTTCCCGTCGCCAACTTTCACTATCGATCAATGTCAGTGCCGTTCGCGTGGCAGCCGCGACTGCCGGGGGCAATGCGGTGGTGTAAATATAGGTGCGCGCAAACTGTATAAGGCTTTCGATCAGCGCTTCACTACCGGCGACAAACGCACCAAAAGTGCCGAAGCCCTTACCCAAAGTGCCGACCAAAATCGGCAGGCTGTCTATATCCATCGCGAAGTGTTCGGCGATACCGCGCCCAGTTTTACCCAGCACGCCGAAGCCGTGGGCATCATCGACCATTAACCAGGCATTGTTTTGATCGGCGGTAGCGGCCAGTGCAGGCAAGTCGGCCAAGTCACCGTCCATGCTGAAGACACCATCAGTCACCAACAAACGGCGCTCCGCACTATTGTTCGCCAGCAGGCTTTGTGCGGCGGCAAGATCGGCATGGGGATAGCGCTCAAACTGAGCACGACAAAGAAAACCACCGTCGAGCAGCGAGGCGTGGTTGAGCCTGTCTTGCACTACGAGATCGCCCTGCCCCATCAATGCGCGAATCACACCCACATTGGCCATATAGCCGGTCGAAAATAACAGTGCTCGGGGACGGCCGGTAAACGCGGCGAGTTCTTCTTCAAGGGCCTGATGCTCGGCGCCATGACCACTCACCAAATGCGAGGCGCCGCTACCGACGCCGTATTGATTGGCCGCTTGCTGAAAGGATTTTATAAGCGCCGGGTGGTTCGCCAGACCGAGGTAGTCATTGCTGCTAAAACCCAGGCAGCGCTTACCATTGACCAGCACCTCGACACCCTGGGGGCTTTGCAGGGTCTTGCGCCGCCGATAACGATTCTGACGATGGCGCGTATCGAGCTCTAATTGCAAGACAGCATCGGGGCTTACCATAATAGAGAACACCCATAATCCGGACTAAGCATAATCAGGAATATCCATAATCGGGACAAACCATAGCTGGCAAGCTAGGCGCTAAAGATGATCAACGAGCGGCATTGTAAAAATGCTTATCCAGCGCCGCCTCGGTAATTTGCTCCGCCACGGCAGCCTCTTGCTGATGGCCGACACAGTGTTGCTCTGGCTGTATGCCCAGCTTATCGAAGAGCTGCATGTCTGTATTGGCTGAGGGGTTTGGCGTGGTGAGCAATTTTTCACCGTAAAAAATAGAGTTGGCACCGGCTAGAAAAGCCAGGGCCTGCATTTGTTCGTTCATTTCCTCACGCCCGGCCGAAAGCCGTACATGGGATTGGGGCATCAAAATTCGCGCCACGGCAATGGTGCGCAGAAAATCGAAGGGCTCAAGGTCGGCTTCATTTTCTAGCGGTGTACCCTTCACCTTGACCAACATATTAATCGGCACCGACTCGGGTTGCTCGGGCAGATTTGCCAGTTGCACCAACAGGCCAGCACGGTCTTTCAATTCCTCACCCATGCCGACGATACCGCCACAGCAGACCTTCATACCCGACGCACGCACGTTGGCCAGGGTATCGAGCCTGTCCTGATAGGTGCGCGTGGTGATGATCTCACCGTAGTGTTCCGGTGACGTATCGAGATTGTGGTTGTAGTAGTCGAGTCCGGCAGCGGCCAGTTCAGAGGCCTGCCCATCGCTGAGCATGCCCAGTGTCATGCAGGTTTCAAGGCCCAGAGCTTTCACTTCTTTGACCATGTCCAGCACATAGGGCATGTCTTTTTTATTCGGCGAGCGCCACGCCGCGCCCATGCAAAAACGGCTGGTGCCATTGGCTTTGGCGAGCTTGGCCTCGGCGATCACGCGCTCTATTTCTAGCAGTTTTTCTTTTTCCAGGCCGGTATTGTAGTGGGCGCTTTGCGGGCAATATTTACAGTCTTCAGGGCAGGTGCCCGTTTTTATCGACAACAGGGTACTGACCTGCACCTGATTGGGGTCAAAGTGCTGGCGATGTACAGTTTGCGCCATGTACATCAAGTCGCTGAAAGGCTGGTTAAAAAGCCCTAATACTTCTTCTTCGCTCCAGTCGTGACGGACGGCAACAGTCATAAATTCACCCTAAGATCTGATTCAATGTGGCGGTAGAGGCAATAACAAAATTACAGCCCGCAATGATAATGCCCACAGATAAGCTGTCAACCCAATTTAAGCAACAAGGTTAACAACGAGCTTTCTCGTCAAACGGGTTATACCGACTTAGAGCGTGAGACACCCTGGCGACGCATACAGTAAATCGCCGGCAAGCACTATTGATGGGAGCAGAGTGAAAAGGGGCTTAGCGGTGCGAAGCATCCGAAAATAAAGCCAAACCCGTTCATAGCCTCAATCTTTTAGGTACATCAGCCTCGGCTAGCGTGAACTTAATTGGTGGGCAATTAATTGATCCGCGTGCGCTTGAACCTCACCATAGAAGGTGGTCCGCTGTCGCGCCGGGCGCTGAATACCGCTCAGTAAAGTAGCCATCTTGGCCACCGTCATTTCCTGGCCGTGAGCGGCACCGGCGGCGCGGGAGATACTTTCGTTCATTAAGGTGCCGCCCATATCGTTGGCTCCGGCGTTTAAGCAGGCAATGACGCCCTGCTCGCCCATCTTCACCCACGAGACCTGAATATTGTCGATCAAGGTGTGCAGTACCAGCCGTGATACGGCGTGCATCAGTACCGACTCGCGCATCGTTGGCCCCATGCGCGACAGGCCCTTGCGAAACATCGGCGCTTCCATCGGCACAAAGGGCAGCGGTACAAACTCGGTGATGCCTCCGGTGCGCTGCTGTAGGTCGCGCAGATGTAGTAGATGCCGAGCCCAGTGCACAGGTCTATCGACATGGCCAAACATAATAGTCGAAGTGGTTTTTATACCCACCTTATGGGCCGTTTCGATGACGTTGAGCCACTGCTGGGTATTGATTTTATCGGGGCATATTATCGCCCGCACTTCATCGTCGAGGATTTCCGCCGCCGTACCCGGCAGGCTATTGAGCCCCGCGTCTTTGAGCCGGTACAAGTAGTCTTCAATACTCAGGCCCAGAGTCTCTGCACCCTGACTGACTTCGAGGGGAGAGAAGGCGTGAATATGCATGTCGGGCAGGGTCTGGCGAATGTCTCCGCAAATTTCTAGATAGGTATCACCCGTGTAGCTGGGGTGAATACCGCCCTGTAAGCAGACTTCGGTGGCGCCTTTTTGCCAGGCCTCTACGGCCCGCTCTGTCACCTCTTTACTTTCGAGCACATAGGCTTTGCCGCGCAGTGCCTCGGTGGTTTTGCCCTTGGAAAATGCACAAAACTTGCAGGACAAATAACACACATTGGTGTAATTAATATTGCGATTAATGGCGTAAGTCACCGTGTCGCCAACCACCTGGCGCCGCAGCTCACCGGCCGCCTCGCAAATACTTTGGTAATCACTGCCCCGCGCCTGAAAAAGTTGCACGATGGCGCTTTCATCGAGACGCTCGCCGCGCAGGGCGCGAGCAATTAAAGCCTCAATGCCGGTCGATGAGGCGGTGCTAGCGGCGGGCGCAAAAGACCAGCCCTCCCGCTCGATATTGCCTGGCGGCGTTTCAGTACAGCCCGGCGTCCAGGATTCGCGACGGGCATAGCCATCGCTGTCCATACGTTTAAGCAGCGCAGTCGCCATATCGGCGGCCTGCCACTGCTGCGACTGGTGGGCAAAAGCAGGATAAACCGGCAAGCGCTCGACCAGTAACTTATTACTGGCTGCCGTTAGACGGGCAAGGTTATCCAAACCCGGCCAGGGTTTTTCCGGATTAACAAAATCGGGCGTTACTGGTGACACACCGCCCCAGTCATTAATACCGGCATCAATTAACTGCGCCAATACACCCTCGTTCAAATTGGGCGGGGTTTGTAAATTCATCGCGCCGCCGAAAATAATGCGCGCCACGGCGATGGTCCACAGTAGCTCGTCGAGGGGAGCATCGGGCACATCAGCCATTAAGGTGCCTTTTTTGGCACAGAAATTCTGAATTATAATTTCTTGTATATGGCCGTATTGCTGGTGGAGGTCACGCAGGGCCAGCAGGGATTCGACACGTTCGAGCCTTGTTTCACCGATACCAATTAAAATACCGCTGGTGTAGGGGATTTTTAATTGCCCGGCTTTTGCCAGTGTCGCCAAACGCACTTCTGGCAATTTATCGGGCGAGCCGTAATGGGGGCCACCCTTTTCACAAAGCCGTTTTGAAACGCTTTCGAGCATCATGCCCTGGGACACGGACACCGCGCGGCTGGCGGCAAACTCATCCGCCGTCATCACTCCCGGATTTAAATGGGGTAACAGGCCCGTTTCATCAAACACCAGTTTCGCCATGGCCAGTAAATAATCCATGGTCGAGTCATAGCCCAGCTCGGCCAGTGCCACGCGCGCCGTTTCATAGCGTAGCTCGGGCTTGTCACCCAGGGTAAACAGCGCTTCGTGACAGCCCGCTGCAGCACCCTCGCGGGCAACTTTTAAAATTTGCTCGGGCAGCATAAAAGGCTGCTCTATTTTTTTCGGTGTTTGCGCAAAGGTGCAATAGTGGCAAACATTGCGACATAGCTGAGTGAGGGGAATAAATATCTTCCGCGAATAGGAAATCCGCGCACCGTGGGCCGCGTCGCGCAACTGGGCGGCGCGAGTCATTAAAGCCGCAAGGTCGCTCTCATCAGCCAGTGCCAAAGCGGCTGAGTGACTCGGCGTTATCGTCTGTCCGGGCTTAACAATACTATTCATCCAACGTGCCTGTTTGTTTGATTTTGTTGGCCGCTCTGCCGAAATTTCGTGCTTTGCAACTGCCCGCCCGGTGCGCTCTTCGCCAGCTCGACAGCAATACCGCTATCGACCAGGAAACGCAGAGTGGCACATTCGCGGCCAGCCGCCAACAGCGCGTGAATATCTTCTACGGTGTCGATATCCAGACTAAGACCGGGGGTATTAAGTACCGCTGGCTCCAAACCTTGCTCGCGGGCAAGGGCGATATGGCGCTGACAACTGTTGTCGCCAAAGGCCGGGGCGATAATATCTGGCGGCGATACCAACAGTGCATTGGTGCCACCGTCGGAGCCCGCTGCGGCCACACTCACACCCGGACAAGTATGTTGCGCTACCAGGGCCTGTATATCAGCCCTGGTGACAAGGGGTATATCGGCGGGCAACAGCAACATGGTGCTGACACCCTGTGCCATCAAATTGGCAGCGGCGGCGCTATACGCTTGACACAAGCCCGCCTCCGCCAGCTTATTGATGGGGGATAAGCCGGGTTCGTCACCGAGCATTGTCTCCAACGGCTCGGCACTGGGGTCGAAAACCCTCAGGGGAGTTTTGCTACTGAGGGCGCGCTTGTCGACCCACTGCTCGACCTCTGCGTCACTGCTGACAACAGTAATCGCCTCAACCTCTGGCGTCAGTGCAACAGCACTCAGTACATCGGCGAGCATATGTTTCATCAAGTCACAACGCTGCCCCGCCGTGAGCACTGCGCTCAGACGCTTCTTTGCATGCTTGAAACTTTTTACGGGAACGACAACCTGCATATTATTTTCCGGCTAGCGCACGCCAGCTCCTAGCATAAATCTTCGGCATATTTGCAATCTGGATACGCCAATAATCATACCTGCAAAAGCGATGGTCAGTGAGGCAAGGCTTATTAAGGCCTAATAAAGTGGCATGACTGTTATTAAAGATTTACCGCTGTTTCAATCCACTTTGAAGTCTTCACGCCCCTCTCCATTTACCCTCTGGCATTCGATTCTATCAGTTAATCCCCTTTGTGCCCCGGCCCTATAAATCCAGCCCTGTAGATCCGGTCCTACAGATCCAACCCCACAAAATCCAGGGTTTCACGAGCCAGTGCAATTTTATCCGGCAAAGTCTGCATCAATGTTTGGGCCACGCCAACACGGGGAATAATCTGGCGAATGGCATCGGCCTCCCCCGCATCGCGGCGATCGAGAATAAAGCCACTGACAATGTCCTGATAATAATCAGCCACCGTAATGGAGTTCATCTGCAAACCCAGCTCGGCCATAATTTTTGCCGTCGGCCCCTTCACCGCCGCACCGCCAATAATGGGTGAAATGGCAACCACCGGCACCGTCGATTTTCGCAAGATACTTCTCACCCCCGGCAATGCCAGAATGGGGTCGATACTCAGGAAGGGGTTGGAGGGGCAAATAACAATCAGGTCGAGATTGGGGTCTTGCAGGCTGGCGAGAAATTGCGGGTGGGGCTGGGCCGTTTCGCAGCCGACAAAGTGAATCGCCTTTAGCGTTGGCGCGCAGCGCTGGCGCACGAAATAGTCCTGAAAAGGCAGGGTTATCGACCCGCCGTTATGCTCCACCTCAACCTGGGTTTCGAGTTTATCTTCGGTCATCGGGATAAGCGGCACTGACACACCCAGTTGCCGGCTCAAGGCTTGCGTCACACTACCGAGCCCTTCACCGGCCGCCAAACGCCGGGTGCGCTCGACGTGCATGGCCAGATCTTTATCACCGAGGTAAAACCAGTCCTCGCCACCCAGGGTTTTTAGCGAGGCCATAAACTCGCCCGTTTCCCCCGCCCTGCCCCAGCCGGTTTCTGTATTAACACAGCCCGCCAGCGTGTAGGTCACCGTGTCGATGTCGGGACAAATACGCAGGCCGAGGTGGGTAAAATCATCGCCGGTATTAACCACGATGCTCAGCTCATCGTCGCCGAGCACATGGCTTAGGCCGAGGGCTAACTTGGCGCCGCCAACCCCACCGCACAGAGCCAATACTTTGCGCTGACTACTCACTCACGACACCCCGGGTCAGTTATTATCGAAGTAACTGTCATCTGCATATCAACCATCAAATCATGTGTCATCGAAACAGATCCCGCTCTTTATCGCGCAGCAGGGCACTGACGCCATTGCAGCGCTCTGCTGCGGTATCGAGCTTGCAGCCGCGAATAATCACCACTGGCTTGCCTTCCCCGCCCTCGCCTTGCAGCAAAGCGGCGGCGCTGGCCAACTGGTCAGCCACGGCGACCTCGGTCACCTGCAATGTGCGACCGTACAAATCTTTGTCACCGCGCCTGTCGTCGAGTGCCGCCAAACCTGCGGCGCCCAGAGCCAAACCCGTGGTGCCATTGCGCCAGGCCCGGCCGACACTGTCGTTAATAATAACCGCGACTTGCACACCGTGAATTTGCTGTAAGTGCCGGGCTAAGTCAGCGGCAAATTGATCGGGATTATGGGGCAGTAACAACACTCGTTCGACCTGCTCGTCACTGCCATCCTCGTGCTCAATATTCGAGGCATCAATACCGGCATTGGCCATCACATAACCAAGGCGGTGTTCGACGATCAAGACACCGGGGCAATGGCGCAATACGGCTGTTGACTCATCGAGAATAACGCTGACCAAACGCGGGTCTTTATCCACCGCAGGCGCTAGCGCCAATGCCTGCGCCGTGGGTTCGACCTGCTTTAAGTCGACATAACGGTTCTCGGCCTTGGAGACTATTTTTTGCGCCAGCACCAGCACATCGCCATTTTCCAGAGCCAGCTGATTAACACTCAGGCTCTCGTCAAGCAGGCGGGCGAGGTCATCACCCGGCTCGACCAAGGGGAAATCACTCAGTGCAAAGAGCTGTAATTGCGTCGCCGTCATCGACACAGGCAAGCAGCGTTCACTAGCGCGACTGTGGGCAGCGCTATAGGAAACTCACGCACAATTTAAACCCCGGGTTTGCCAGTAATACTAAAGCCAGCACCAGGGATTTTGTAACGGCGGTTTAAGGTGATGAGTACGGAGGTCATCGCCTCGGCGACCACGGAGTTAGCAATCGGCCCGGCGTGCCAGCCCTTCATGCCAGCGGCTGCGGTCAAGTTCACGACCAGAGCGCAGGCCTCTTTGTCATTGCCACACACCAGCACATCGCAGTCGGGGGCGTGGTCGAGATCATTCAAATGCGCGGCGGCCACGTTTTGATAGGCCGAAACCACTTTCACCGCCTCACCCAAAAAGGCTTGCGCCTGTATGCAGGCCGAACCGCCCTCGGGCATTTGCACAGTGCCCACTTTCGGTGGCATCAACGGTACGGTGACGTCGATAAAAATCTTGCCCTGCACCGCTTCACGAATCGCTTCGAGGGTGCTTTGGTGATTGGCAAAGGGCACTGTCATGACCACCACTTCACCGGCTGCTGCCGCCGCTTCGTTGGCCATCGCCCGCGCGGGAACCGCTATATCGCGGGCATTCAACTCTGCCGCCGCCGCTGTCGCCTTTTCTTCGGTGCGCGAACCGATAATCACCTCATAACCCGCCGTTGCCCAGCGCAGCGCGAGGCCGCCGCCGAGATCGCCACTGCCGCCGAGGATTGCTATTACCGGTTTTTTATCTGTACAACTCACTACTGATCACCTCTGATCTATGCTCCATTCCCCCGCCATAAGCAGGGTAATGAAGCTGTTGATTAAAAAATTATGCCCTCTCCTTTCAACTATTTTTAAATAGCCTATCAGGCTAGAGCCACTGCATTAAAACCCCTACGTTTGCGCTTTCAATCTGGGCATCACCTCGCTGGCAAACAGCTCCATACTGTGGCGCGTCCTGGTCGGGTCGGCTCCGGGCAGCGACATCATCAAGGTTAAGTGTGTACCCGGTGACTCTTCATGGGCAGCTAATAGCTGCGCCAGCACCGTTTCGGGGTCGCCAATAATAGCCGAGCGACCAAAGCTTTCACAGTAGCGTGTCTTCTTCAGCTCTTCAGGTGAGGGCACAACACTTTCGGCAACGCCGTCGCCGGTCGCATCGCCGGACTCCTCGGCCCACTTCTGATATTCGCTCATGACATGGTGGAGGGGTTCGGCGCAATCGTCCCAGGCCTGCTCATTGGTGTCGGCAACATAGCAGATCAACAGATGGGCGATATTAAAATCATCCGGATTGCGCCCGTGCTTACGCAGCGCTTCTATATATTTTAGCCGGTGCTCAACCAGTCCTGTCGACGCCAAATGGCAACCCAGGCGCGCCGCTCGGTCCAGTGCCTTATCGCCCCGTGCGCCCACCCAGATGGGGAAAGGCTGCTGCACTGGCGGTGGAAATAATTGCACGTCGGTGTATTGATTAAAACGACCATCGTGGCTGACCTTTTCGCCGTTCAGCATCGCCTGCACCAGAGGCAAGCCCTCAGCCAGGCGCGCGCCCCTCTCTTTTGAGCTGATGCCCATACCGGTAAATTCACCGGGGCGATAGCCCAGGCCCATGCCCAGGTCAAAGCGTCCGCCGGAAATCACGTCAACGGTGGCGGTGTCTTCTGCGACCCGCACCGGATTGTGCAGGGGCAGTAAGAGCACATAAGTGCCGATCCGCACCCGCTCGGTTCGCGCCGCAATAGCCGCCGCAATGGGTAGCACTGATGGCGAATAGCCGTCCTCAACAAAGTGGTGCTCGCTAAGCCAAACGTGGTCGTAACCCAGGGTTTCACAGGCGACAGCGTGGTCTAATTCGTTGCGGTAAATCGTCGCCCAGTCGCTACTGTTAAACGCTGGATTGCGGAACATAAAAAGAATGCCAATATCGAGCATGGTGCCCACTCCCTGTTATTAAAATTATTTTTATCTGAACATCAACCCTATAGGCACGGGCGCTTTTTTACAATACGCTACAGCAAGCAACTATTCTGCGCTCAACAATAAAATAATTTTGAGCAAACAAATAATTTTATAAAAGGAATACCCATGAAAGAACTCAGCACCACCGTCTTTGCCGACGGCTTTGTTTTTCTTGAGGGCCCGCGCTGGCGCAACGACAAACTGTGGCTCTCTGACATGCACGGCCACACGGTCTATACCCTGACCATGGACGGCCAGCGCAAAAAAGTGGTCGACGTGCCCGGCCAACCATCGGGCCTCGGGTTTTTACCCGACGGCACACCGCTGATTGTGTCGATGCACGACCGCAAGCTGATGAAGCTGATCGACGGAAAACTCGAATTACACGCCGATCTGTCGACCCTTTGTCCCTATGAAATTAACGACATGGTGGTCGATAAAAACGGTAACGCCTACATCGGCAATATTGGTTTTGATATTTTTAAGAAAGAAAAATTCAAGCCCACCAATTTTGTGCGCGTAAGCGCCGCTGGTGAAGCGCGCGAAGTGGCGACGGATCTCGCCGTGCCCAATGGCCCGGTGATCACCCCCGATGGCAAAACCCTGATCGTCGCCGAATCCTGGGCGAAAAAACTCACCGCCTTTACGATTGACGACGATGGTTCGCTAAGTGGTCGCCGGGTATTTGCCGACCTGGGTAATGCCGCCCCGGATGGTATCTGTCTCGATGCCGAGGGCGCTGTGTGGGTTGCCGCCTTTAATCAGGACAATTTTATTCGCGTGCTGGAAGGTGGTGAAATCACCCACAAAGTGAAAGTTGTCGATCGCTTTCCCGTGGCCTGTACGCTGGGTGGCCCCGACGGCTGCACTTTGTTCGGCTTAACCTATCAGGGGTCGATTCAGGATATTGGCAAAGGTAAAGCGGCCTCGCGGATTGAGATTGCCCACGTCGATGTACCCGGCAGCGGCTCGCCCTGAGTCGTTTTTTCTAGCAGCTAACTAATTGTTAGTGGCTAATTTTATAACCGCTAAATCCGACTCATTACCACTCTAAAGAAAGAGGTTCCCTACTCCCCGGCAAGGGGAGCATCGGGCGGTTTTGGGCCCAGCTTGGCGGGAATAAACATCGCCAGAAACAGTACCGGCACTGCCGCCAGCATGCACACAATAAAGGTGTCGTTAATGCCCATGGTCGAGGCCTGAACCGTCGCAAAGTGATCGGTCATCGCCCACATCACCTGCTCATCGCCACCACTGAGTTGCTCTAGTGGCGCAAAGGCTGCGCCCTTTTCTGCCGCTAGCGGATTCAGATCCTCCACCAATCGCTGGCGGTGAAAGGCCGTGCGCGACTGCCAAAGACTAATGCCGACGGCAATGCCAACACTGGTCGCCACCGAGCGAAAGAAGTTGAAAAAACTGGCGGCGGACACCGTTCTCGATGGGGAAACAGAGCCCAGGGAAATTACCATTAAAGGCGGAAACATCAGCGTAAAGCCAATACCCATCACTACCCGCGCCGTTATTAACTGGCCGAAAGTGGAATCGGTGCTCGATAACGATTGTAAGTAGATGGCATACATCATCACCAGGGTGCCGGAAATAATCAGGTAGCGCAGGTTGAGGCGGCCAATGTTTTTACCCACCATCATCATACCGACGATAGGCAGCACACTGGTGCCGGCCATGACCCAGCCCGATAAAGTGGCGGTGTAACCGAGCGCCGACTGCATCCAGATAGGATAGAGCACGGTACTGGCGAAATAGGTGAAATTAAATATCACCGCCATTACCGAGGCGATAACGAAGACCGGTATTTTAAACAAGCTGTAATCGATAATCGGGTGAGGCTCCTTGCGCTCCCAAATGATATAGCCTATCAAGGCAATGACGGCGATATTAATCATCAAACGAATATCTGAGGAGGCCAGCCAGTCGAGCTCATGGCCTTTATCGAGCACCAACTGAAACAGCAAGACCGTGGTTGCTAGTAGCAGCATACCGACAGCATCGACAGGGACTTTCTGGATGGGGGTCTCCATGTGGCTCATGCTGGTCCAGACGATCCAGGCGGCGAGAAAACCGATGGGGATATTCAGGTAAAAAATCCACGGCCAACCGATAGTGTCGGTAATCACCCCACCGAGGATGGGCCCGAGCACCGGAGCAATGGTCGAGGCAATACTCCACAAGCCAATCGCCATACCGTGCTTTTCGGGAGGGAAAATCCGCAATAAGATTGTTTGTGACAGCGGCACAATTAAACCACTCGACAAGCCCTGCAAGGCGCGGAAAAACACCAGCGTCTCCATACTGGTACTCATCCCACAGGCCCATGAGGTAAGGGAAAACATCATCACCGAGATGGTGAAAGTGTGCACCTCGCCGTAGCGCTTACACACCCACGGACTGAGCGGTAAAACAATCGCCAGGCACACGCTGTAGATAGTCAAAATCCAGGTGCCCTGGGAGGGTGACGCACCCAAAGTGCCAGAAATGGACGGCACCGCAACCACGGCAATGGTCAGGTCGAGCACGTTCATAAAGTTGGCGGCGGTAATCGCGAATGCCGTTATCATCAACGGCAAACGAGGTATGGGGGCAGCGGGCTTGATCATGGTTGCAGTTGTCACTGTATTGCAAAGCGCCAGCGCTGTATGCCGTTTCACCCGCTTTACTGTAGAGGCTTCGCCCATGGCGATAGGGCGCGCTGTTATGCAGGCTTGGGGCTGGCTTACTTCGGATTATTTCAGATGTGACAGACTAATGATATTTCGTTGACAAGTCAACGTTAATTGTAAATGCCTTGACCTAAATGAATGATTTATGTTGGTAGATAAGTAGAAGAAATTGCCATAAAAAAGAAGCCCTCCCCTAAAAGGACATCCACTTAAAATCAACCCACTAGCTTGTGACAGGCCCCCCGAAAAGGACACCCACTTAAACACCTACCCGGAGGCTCTGAAAAGGCTCCCATTAAAAAGCAACCCACTAGCTTGTGACAGCATAATGATTAAGCCCGTATTGTTGGCTGAATAATGGACGTAGAGAAGCTTTAGAGTTTACAGATCCGTTGTGAGGCCTGCCTTTGAAGCGAGATGCTTGGCGGAGTAAGACGAGGTGATGTTTATTTTGAGATCTGCGTAAAAATTAGGGTTTTAGTGCCGACCGGGTTGAAGGCTCAGTATTAATCGCCTTCAAAGAGGAGTTTGCAGCTGGCGATGCCCGGCGTTCGCCGATAGTGCAGGGCTGCACAGGCCTGTTTTAGATGTTGCAGGGTACCGATCACGCGCGCGAAACGCCCCTCAAATTGGGTGCTTAGAGTGAGCCAGTTTTCGCCGGTAATATTCAAGCGAGTGAGCAGCGGGGGTATGTTCTTATCGATA
>JAGPUW010000024.1 GCA_018069465.1 Gammaproteobacteria bacterium
GCCAAAAGGGGGTCTTTTTCACTTAATTTGTTGTGCCGATCTTCTAGATCAAAAAAACCTGGCTGCGACATATTGGTTTGATTCCTAATTTATTAGGGTTAGAATTTTATCATATATTGGCTATTTTTAGAGGTGCCCTAAGGATAAAACGTCTACATATTGCGGGTTTTTTCGGCGAAGTCGATAAAGTAATCAATCGTCTGTGGATTGCGCATCGAGTCTCTATTCACTGATTTCTCCAAATCAAAACCCATTAATATTTTCTTCACCGGTGTTTCGAGCTTTTTACCGGTCATGGTGTAGGGTATTTCGTCAATTTGAAAAACTTCGTCGGGCACATGGCGCGGGGTAAAGTCTTTGCGCAGAGCGACTTTAATTTGCTTAATAATATCGTCGTTTAACGTCAGCCCCGGTTTTAATTGCACAAACAGTGGCATGTAGGCTCGACCGCCGGACAGCTCGATACTGACCACCAGGCTGTCGGCAATGGCCTCAACATTTTCAACACCCCGATAAACCTCACTGGTGCCGATGCGAATGCCCCCACGATTCAGGGTCGAGTCAGAACGCCCCATGATTTGCAGGGTGCCCGCGCTGGATAACACCATCCAGTCACCGTGTCGCCATAGGCCGGGATACTCTTCAAAATAGCTTTCTTTGTAGCGTTTATCGTCGGTATCATTCCAGAAATAAATCGGCATGGAGGGCATGGGCTGGGTGATCACCATTTCACCCACCTCATCGACCAGAGCATTGCCAGCGTCGTCGAGGGCGCGCACATCGACACCCAGCATGCGGCATTGAATCTCGCCGGAGTACACCGGCAACAGGGGTGAAGAGCCAATAAAGGCAGAGGCGATATCGGTGCCGCCACTCATAGAAATGAGCCAGACATCTTCTTTAACGCTTTGGTAAATCCATTCAAAGCCCTCTTCAGGCAGGGGTGAACCGGTCGAGCCAATCGCTTTTAATGCGCTGAGGTCGAACTGCTTACCCGGCTCCAGCCCCGCTTTCATACCGGCAATATAGTAGGCGGCACCGCCACCAAATTGTTGCAGTTGCGCCCGCTCGGCCAGTGACCAGAGATGATCGACCTCGGGATACGCCGGATTGCCGTCGTACATCACCAAGACTGCGCCCGCGAGCATGGAGGAGAGGCCGATATTCCACATCACCCAGCCGGTGGTTGAAAACCAGAAGAAGCGGTCGCCGGGTTTAATATCGCAGTGCAGGGCCATGTGCTTGTACTGTTCGAGCAAAATACCGCCGTGACCGTGGGTAATGGCCTTGGGGATACCGGTAGTGCCCGATGAATAAAGCGTCCAGATAGGGTGATCAAAGGGCACTTGCTCAAAGACGATTTCGCTGGCGCTGTTGTCTAGCGCCTGCTGCCAATCAATAAAGGCCGAGCCTTGAATTTTGTCGCTGTCGACACTATCACTCTCGATATAGTCGAGCGTAATCACCCGCTCGAGACTGGGCAGTTGTTGCTGTAATAAAGCGACTTCCCCACAGCGGTCAATCGCTTTGCCGTTATAGGAATAGCCATTCACCGCAAACAACACCTTGGGCGATATTTGCTGGAAACGGTCAACCACACTGCTGGTGCCGAAGTCGGGCGAGCAGCTGGACCACACCGCACCGATAGAATTCGCCGCTAAAAAGGCGATGACTGTTTCGGGAGTATTCGGCATATAAGCCACCACCCGATCGCCGCGCTCAACACCGATCTGGCGCAAATAGTGGGCGAGTTTGGCGACCTTGTCATTGAGCTCGGGCCAGCTGACTTCATAGAGCTCACGAAATTCTGACTCCGCCAATATAGCCGGGCGGCTATCATCACGGGCGCGAAAAATGCGCCCGGCAAAGTTGACACTCGCCCCTTCAAACCAGCGGGCACCGGGCATGGTATGACTCGATAGCACTTGCTGATAAGGCGTCGGCGATTGCATCTCGAAATAATCCCAGATGCTTTGCCAGAACTCTTCAAGGTTCTCGATTGACCACTGATAAAGGCTGTCGTAATCGCTAAAGCTCTGTCCGCTACGCTCACCGAGCCAGCTCATATAAGACGTCATATTGGCGGCTGATTGTCGTGCCGCTGACGGCTCCCAAAGTTTTTTCATCGTCGAGTTCCTGCGCTTAAAGCGAGATTGTTCATCTTTGTTTTAATTCATCAACGCTATTTAAACGCGCTCAATAATCAGCGCAATGCCCTGCCCAACACCAATGCACATGGTGCAAAGCGCATAGCGCCCGCCGGTGCGTTGCAGTTGATACATAGCGGTTGTGGCCAGCCGTGCGCCACTGGCACCCAGCGGGTGGCCCAGGGCAATAGCGCCACCGTTGGGATTAACATGGGCGGCGTCATCGGCCAGACCGAGTTCGCGAGTCACCGCCAAACCCTGGGCGGCAAAGGCTTCGTTGAGTTCGATGACATCCATCTGCTCAAGGCTTAAACCAGCTTTGGCCAGCACTTTGCGCGTTGCCGGCACCGGGCCAATACCCATCACTCGCGGGTCGACACCTGCTGTGGCCATGGCGACAACACGGGCTTTGGGCAGCAAGCCATATTCGGCGACCGCCCCAGCGGAGGCTAGCAACAGCGCACAACTGCCGTCGTTAAGTCCGGAGGCATTACCGGCGGTAACCGTGCCGTTTTCTTTAAAGGGAGTGCCGAGTTTAGCCAGGGCTTCAGGGCTAGTAGCGCGGGGGTGCTCGTCTTTATCAAAAATCAGAGGCTCTTGTTTGCGACGGGGAATACTCACCGGGCAAATTTCCTGCGCCAATATACCGTTGGCCTGCGCCGCTGCCGCCCGCTGCTGACTGGCCAGTGCAAACGCGTCCTGAGCCTGGCGGTCAATATTGTAATCTGCCGCAACATTTTCAGCGGTCTCGGGCATGGAGTCGGTGCCGTACTGGGCCTTCATCAGTTTATTCACAAAGCGCCAGCCCAGCGTGGTGTCGTAAATTTCAGCATTGCGGCTAAAGGCGCTGTCGGCTTTGGGCATGACAAAAGGTGCGCGTGACATCGACTCAACACCACCGGCAATCACCAGATCGGCCTCACCACAGCGGATGGCCCGCGCGGCACTACCCACGGCATCGAGACCCGAGCCACACAGTCGGTTGAGCGTAACACCGGGCACAGTGCTATCGAGCCCTGCTAGTAAGGCGCTCATGCGCGCCACATTGCGGTTATCTTCACCCGCCTGATTAGCACAGCCGTAGTAAACGTCGTCCACCGCCTGCCAGTTGATTTGTGGGTTGCGCGCCATCAGCGCTTTGATGGGTACGGCCCCTAAATCGTCGGCACGAATGGAGGAGAGTGAACCGCCAAAACGGCCAATGGGGGTGCGAATAGCATCGCAGATAAATGCATCTTTCATGTGTGCCTCATTACTGTGTCTATATTCAAGTGCTGATTAAAAGTCTGTAAAAAGAACTAGATTTCAATAAAAGCCTGGGGGAAATTATGTGAACGGCCATGGAGCAGGGCAATTTGTTTGCCGTGCTGATTCTCGACCACCACCTCGACCAAACTCGCCGACTTGCCCTGATGGCGAACCGTCGCCGTGGCAGTGAGCACGTCGCCCTCCATAGCCGGGCGAATATAATCCATCGCTGCATGCGCGCCGACACCGGCCTGATTATGGGACACGCTAGCGCAGGCAAAGGCGGCATCGGCCAGCGTAAAGCTCATACCACCGTGGCACTGATTTAAAGAGTTGAGCATATCGGGCCGCACCGTCATTGCCAGCACTGCACGCCCCTGCTGCGCACTAATAAGCTGGATACCAAGGCCGTTAACAACGCTGTCGTTGTCGATAATTTTCGCCACGCACTGCTCGGCAAGTGTTTTCTCTAGCGTGGTGTTTTGCTCGGTCATTGTGACTCCGTTGAATTCGCAGTGAGTAAAAGCGCTGTTTTATGGCGGGCTTTGCTTCCACACCGAAGGGTTTTTCGTTTCATCACTGCGGCGATATTTAAGCTGCACGCCCTTGAGGAAGTTACGCAAAACCTGGTCGTGGCAGGTGCGATAATGTTTATGGCCAGGCTTGCGGAAAAAGGCACTGAGCTCGTGCTTGCTCATGGCAAAGCCCGCCAGCTCAAGAATCTCCAGCACATCTTCAGCCTTTAAATTGAGGGCGATTTTCAACTTCATGAAAATTGCGTTATTGCTCAAACGTTTTTCAGGTTCGGGTTGGGGGCCATCCCTTTTACCGCGCCTGTCGTTAATCAGGCCATTGAGGAAGAGGGCCAGATACGGGTCTTTGCAGACCTCGCCATCCGGGTCTTCATCTTTTTTTAGCCAGGCGCTGATTTCCTCCCGCGTTGCCTTGTAGTCTGCCAGGGCGAATATCGCCATCATTTTGTCATCACTAAAATCGTAGGTGTAGCGAATGCGGCGCAGTACATCGTTATTGATCACAAAGAGATCCCGATAGAAAAAGAGGTATAAGTCATGCATTGTACTGCAAGATCTACCCCAACAAGCAGCACTGCAAACAACAATCCGGACTTCAATGCAATGAACAGTGAACAGCACTTAAACGACGCCTACTCACCACGGGAAATTGCGCGGAAAGTCGAGGGCATGGGCGTCGCCAAGGCTCATCTCAATACGATTACCCTCCTCATCCTCGCCATACTCGCCGGTGCCTTCATCTCACTAGGTGCCATCTTTTTCACCGTGGTGGTCACCGACAGCAGCCTTGGCTTTGGCATCACCCGCTTACTCGGCGGCCTGAGCTTCAGCCTTGGCTTGATTCTCGTCGTCATTGGTGGCGCCGAGCTGTTTACCGGCAATAACCTACTGGCCATGGCCTGGGCGAGTAAGCTGATTAGCACCCGCAGTATTATCCGCAACTGGGTTCTCTCCTATGTCGGCAATGTGATCGGCTGTGTGGGTACGGTTTTTCTGGTGGTCTGGGCCGATGTCGCCGGACTTGGCGGCGGTAGCGTGGGAGAAACCGCAAGCCAGATCGCCGTCAGCAAAGCCAACCTGCCCCTCATCGAAGCCTTCACCCGGGGCATTCTCTGCAATGTGCTGGTCTGCCTCGCCGTGTGGTTGGAGATGGGCGGACATAGTGTCACCGACAAAGTGCTGGCGATAATATTCCCCATCACCGCCTTTGTCGCCCTTGGCTTTGAGCACTCCATCGCCAACTGGTTTTTCCTGCCCTATGGAATGATGCTCGATAGCCAGGGCGCAATATCCTTTGCCGGGGCGGGTATGAACCTGCTGGCCGTCACCGCTGGCAATATGGTCGGCGGCACGCTGCTAGTCGCAGCGGTGTACTGGGTGGCCTACTTGCGGCGACGTGTTAAAGACTGAGCCGCGGTGGGTCGCGTTGCCATAGTCTTAAAAAAGTTTTCTCCTTTGATTTTGGGTGAAATACCGGATAGATTATGCGATTTGGGAAGACTCGTACTGAGACATAACCAGCGATACAAACCGCGCGCCGCTGCCAATTTTTCGAGATGGCACTGGTGCGGCTGCCTCGTCACTTCGATAACCCCGATCAGTCTTTGCGGGACGATGAGACTTCCTGGGTTTGTTATATTGATACGCCCGGTCGGGCTTGTCGCTCTGCTCAAAATGGCGGTACTGGATACCTTTTTTTCCCAGCACTTGTTCTATCGAAAATCGCTGTTCTAAACCGGGGAAGCCGAGACCGTTTGCAGCGAACAACGCTGGCTGAGCCAACACGGTGTGATGAACTTTATCTAATACGGTCTCGTACACACCTGAATCATAAAGCGCTGTCTGAGCGGGAAAACTATTGACCTGGGGATAATTCACGCCACCAAGCAACAATGCAGTGGCCAGGGTGGATGTAGTGATGAGCTTCTTTGTCGTGGTCATGATCGTACTCCTTGTAATGCTTAGGGTTGCCAGAAACCTCCTGGTTACTCTAAGCATTGCGAGCATCGTGCCAACTAGAGATATAAATTATCTTATTGTTATAAAACAACGTAGTGTCGATGTTTTTCGGCGAATCACACAGATTGGGAAACACCTAATATTTTACGATATATCGTGCTCTGCAGTATTTTTCGCAATTATTCGTTAAACCCATCGAGCCCGACAAACCAACACAAAGGCCAAATAAGAACTTAATGCGCGAAACGGGTTCGATTACCTAATGTAAAATTTATAGATGTCCTAATAGCTTCTTTTATAACTGGCTATTAGTAGGAATTAATTCGAACGGAGAGCGTCGGCAATCGACTCCCAAGTAAAAATACTTGCCGCTCCCTGTTCAAATTTAAATTATTTTATCCCCGTTTCACATCACGCCCATGGGCCATCCGATAAAGAATAGGCAGCACAAATAAGGTCAATAATGTCGACGAGACAATACCACCGATAACCACGGTAGCCAGAGGCCGCTGCACTTCTGCACCCGTCCCGGTATTTAAGGCCATCGGCACAAAACCCAGGCTGGCGACGAGAGCTGTCATTAATACCGGGCGCAGGCGGATCATCGCGCCATCAATAATCGACAAATACAAATCACCTTGTTCGTGCCAGAGCTGACGAATAAAGGCGAGCATCACCAGGCCGTTCAACACCGCCACACCGGAGAGCGCAATAAAGCCAACACCGGATGATATGGACAGGGGCATATCGCGCAGCCACAGGGCAATAACACCACCGGTAAGTGCCAATGGCACGCCAGTAAAAATAATCGCGGCATCTTTGACGGAGCTAAAGGCCATGATCAGCAGGCCGAGGATAATCGCGAGGGTGATAGGCACCACGATGGAGAGGCGCTTGCTGGCCGATTCCATTTGTTTAAAGGTGCCACCGTAGTCCAGCCAGTAGCCAGGTGGTAGTTCTATCTCCTCGTTTATACGCTGCTTAACGTCACCAATAAAAGAACCGAGGTCACGGCCCCTGACATTAGCGGTAACCACCACGCGACGCTTGCCATTTTCGCGACTGATCTGATTTGGCGCTGGTGCCAGCTCAATAACCGCGACCTCCGACAGTGGCACGTAGCCACCATTGGGTAGCGGCACAGGTAGATCACCCAGACTGTCGACATCGCGACGCAGGGTTTCTGGCAAACGCACCACTAACTCGAAACGTCGATCACCTTCAAAAACAAGGCCTACTGATTCACCGCCAATAGCTGTGGCGACGGTGTCCTGTAATGCCCTCACACTTAGGCCGTAGCGCGCGAGGGTCATGCGCTGGGGTATTACCGACAGCATTGGCAAGCCGGAGACCTGTTCGACCTTGCCGTCGGCGGCACCATCAATGGTTTCCACTACGTCTAAAATGGCTTCGGCGGATTTCAGTAATTGCTCAAGATCGTCACCAAACACTTTAATGCCCAGGTCGGTTCGCACCCCGGAAATAAGCTCGTTGAAACGCATTTGTATGGGCTGGGTAAATTCGTAGTTATTACCCGGCAAAAGCTTCACGGCCGCTTCCATCTCCGCCACCAGCTCGCCCTGTGTTTGACTGGGGTCGGGCCATTCACTGCGCGGTTTTAGCATAACGAAGTTATCGGCAACATTGGGTGGCATGGGGTCAGTGGCAACTTCCGCGGTACCGATTTTGGCGAAAACCTTTTCCACTTGCGGAAAAGCTTTAACCCGCTCTTCCAGCAGAGTTTGCATTGCTACCGCCTGTTCCAGTCCCGTGCCCGGTATGCGCAAAGCGTGGAGAGCAATGTCACCTTCATTGAGATTGGGAATAAACTCTGAACCCAGGGTAGTGGCAAGCCAGGCACTGAAGAACACTAAGCCGATAGCTGCACTCAAAACCAGCCAGCGTAGTTTCATCGCCAATATCAGTAATGGTTTATAAAGGGATTTAGTCGCTACGATCAGTAGGCTTTCTTTCTCACGCACCTGGCCCGACATAAATACCGCAACAGCCGCTGGCACGACAGTTAGTGATAATACCAGGGCAGACAATAAGGCCATGACCACGGTAGCGGCCATAGGGTGGAACATTTTGCCTTCAACACCGGTGAGAGAAAACAGTGGGATATAAACAACGGTGATAATAATCACACCAAAAAGGCTGGGGCGAATGACTTCGTTGGTCGCATCGAAAACCAGTTCGAGCCTTTGTTTTAGCGCCAGCTTGCCGTTCTTTGCCTGGGCTTCTGCCAGACGACGAATAGCGTTTTCAACAATAATTACCGCACCATCGACGATTAAACCGAAATCCAATGCACCCAAACTCATCAGATTAGCAGACACCCCCATCTGCACCATGCCACTAATTGTTGCCAGCATGGCCAGTGGAATAATTGCGGCGGTAATTAAAGCAGCGCGGACATTGCCGAGTAAAAGAAAGAGCACGACGACCACTAAAAGTGCGCCTTCAATCAAGTTCTTCTGCACTGTAGCTATGGCTTTATCAACCAATGTGGTGCGGTCGTAAACGGTATCGACTTTAATACCCTCGGGAAGTGAGGCACGCACACCTTCCAGCTTCAAAGCGACAGCCAGCGACACTTCTCTCGAGTTTTCACCCACCAGCATCATCGCGGTACCCAGCACAGTTTCACGACCATCGCGGGTCGCTGCACCGGTGCGCAGCTCCTTACCTATAGCGACTTCGCCAACATCGGCGATGGTAACGGGAGCCGCGTCGATGGTTTTAATCACTACATTTTCAATGTCGCTAAGACTTTGCAGCTGACCGGGTGAACGCACCAATAATTGGCGGCCGTTTGCCTCGATATAACCGGCACCGCGATTGCTATTATTGTCGCGCAGAGCTTCGCTAATATCGCCAAGGGTGACACCAAAGGTGAGCATTAATTGCGGTGAAGGCGTAACGTGATATTGCTTGGTGTAACCGCCAATAGTGTTAATTTCGATAACACCGGGCACCAGTGCCAGTTGGGGTTTAATAATCCAGTCCTGAATTTCCCGTAGGGCGGTGGCATCGTAGGCTTTACCATCGGCCTGAATGGCTCCCGGCAAGGCTTCAATGGTGTACATAAATATTTCACCGAGGCCGGTGGAAATTGGCCCCATCTCAGGCTCAAGCCCTGCTGGCAAGGTGCTTTTAATAGCACCGAGGCGCCCATTAATTAAATTGCGGGCGAAATAAATATCCGTACCTTCCTCAAACACAACGGTTACCTGAGATAAACCGTAGCGAGATATGGAGCGGGTGTAGGCCAGGTTAGGCAGGCCAGCCAAAGCCGTTTCGACCGGATAGGTAATACGCTGCTCTGACTCCAGTGGCGAATAACCCGGTGCTTCAGTATTCACCTGTACCTGTACGTTAGTAATATCCGGCACTGCATCGATAGGCAGATGCTGGTAGCTCCAAACACCGCCACCAATCAATACCAGAATAAAAGACAAGACTAGCCAACGCCGCTCAATAGAGAAGCGTAAAATTGATTCAATCATTTTTTTGCTCTCTTAGTTAGTGGTCGTGTGAGGCGCCGGATTTTTCAATATCGGCCTTGATGAGATAGCTGTTTTCAAGCACGTAGCTGTCGCCCGCATTCAATCCACTGAGTACTTCTACGTGTGTCTTATCGCTGCGGCCCAGTTCCAGGGGGCGAATTTCATAATTTTCACCAACCTGAATAAAAACCACAGTCCAGTCGCGAAAGCTCTGCAATGCGCGCTTATCCACCATCAGCGGCACATCCACCTCTTCGACGACAATGTTCGCTTCGACAATTTGGCCGGGATACCAGGGGCTGCTGTTATCGCCCTCAACATTGAACAGCGGCACACGGGCAAGCACATAGGGGTCATCATCGGTAGGGATTATTTGCCGAATACTGCTCATCTGCTCGCTAGCCGCCGCCGCTATTGTCACCACCTGCCCCGACTTCACCTCAGCTCTTTGCTGGGGGAATATTTTTAATTCCGCCCAGACTTTTGCCAGATTGGTAATGGAAAACAAGGGCTGCGCCAGCGCGAGTTCGCCCGTGTTAGCGTGACGCGCAGTAACAATGCCGGCAATGGGCGCGAATATTGAGTAGCGCTTTAAGCTCTCGCTCGATTCGATTTGAGCGATTACCTGGCCTTGCTTGACCCGGTCACCGACGTTGACATCAACCCGGGTAATCTGCCCCGGAAAACGCGCGCGAATATGGCTGAGGTTTTCTGAGCCACTGACCAAACTGCCATAGGCAGAGAGTGTGCGCTGAATACGCCCCGGAGCTGCCAGTGCAGTGCGAATTCCAGCTTTCTCGGCGATCTCCTTCTTTATGGCGACCCGACCTTCATGGGATTCCCAGGCCCATTGATGGGTTTTACCGGCAATACTTAGACTCGCTGCCACATCAAAAGAATGGGGTTCTTCAACCACACCATCACCTAACCAATAGCCGCCCTGCTCAGCATCACCGTGGTAAGCAAAGGTAAAGGTATTAACGATGCCACCGAGGCGAACGATTCTTACTTGTAAAACCGCCGCTTGCGTAGTGGACGGCGTAATGACCTGCCCCTGATGACTTATCCAGGCGCGATACTCCGGCGGCACACCACGCTCAAAAATAGCCAGCTCAAGACTTGTCTCACCATCCTGTAGTAGCACACCGCCATGGGGGCCTTTTATTGCCGCTGGGGCCGCTTGTTGCTGTGCCTTTTGATTCCCAGTATCGCCACTCGCGTGACACATCAATGCACCCAATAGGGCATGTACAAAAACTAAAACTTTAAAAATATTCATTTCATAAAACCCTTAATTCGCTGTTGTTTCAGTAGCTGGCTGGGGCTGGATTTGAGCCAGGGCCTCACCACTCAATTGTTCGATGAGCGTCTGGTTTAAGAGCGCCGTAACGGCAGAGTCAATGAGCAGTTGCTTACCCGCCTGTAACTCGCGCTGGGCAGCGGACCAGTCCACATAGGTGTAGCGGCCATGCTCATAGGCCTTTCGGGTCTCGACCAGGGCACGCTCGAGTGCCGGTAGCAGATCGGTGCGAATTTTTTCAAGCGCCTGAATACTGATCTCGCGCTGTCGATAAGCACTACGCAGCCGAGTATGTAAAGCTAGCAGAGCGCTCTGCTGCTGATATTGCACTTCGTCCATCGCCGCGAGGGCGGAACCCACCCGCCCCTCGTTGCGAGAACTCGCAAACAGGGGCAGAGAAAAACCCGCCACCAAAGCATTGTCGTCGCCGTCTTCCAAACGCCGCAGGCCAAGTTGCCATTGAATATCACTCTTGCCCGCTGCTCTCGCCGCTTGAAGATCCAGCTCACGAATGCGTTGCTCGCTGGCATAGATTTGAATCAGCGGCTTAGCACTCGCCCGTTGATAGAGCGACTCAAAACTATCGGCCTGGGTAAATGCATACAGGTCACCAGAAAGACTCTGGAAATCAACATTCCTTGCTCCCCAAAAAGCCGACAGCGTAAATTTTTGATTTTCGATATGGCCCAGCAGTGCATCACGAGCTAGCTTCGTTTGCGTCAAAGCGGCTTTGGCACGCCACACCTCTGCCTCTGGCGAAGCGCCCGCATCTGCCCGGCGTTTAACAATTTTATAAGTGCTCTCAGCCAGACCAATAGCCTCGTCGGCCAGATGCAAGCGCTCCTGTAAAGCCCGTGTACTGATAAAGGCCTGGGTGAGCTCACCAAGTAGGTTGAGAGTCTCAAGGTCGCGGGCAACGGCCAGTTTTTCGGCCTCGGCAGAAACCAAAGAGCTACGCAGGCTTCGTTTGCCACCCAGCTCAAGCACTGACGAAAGGGAGAGTGTTAACTCGGCGGCATCAAACTTTTTATGCTCGCCAGAGCCAGCAAAGTTTTCGACGCTCAAACCAAGTGCCAGCGGTGGCGACTGTTTGGCTGTTATCGCCCGCGCTTGCACGCCTCTGAAGCGAGCCCCGTAAGTAAGCAGCTGGGGATTGTGTTCGAGGGTGCGCTTGATGGCGTCTTGAAGTTCAAGCTTTGGCAGCGAGCTTGCAGCCACCGCCTGATAAGGCATAAAACTGATGGGTAGGAGGGCGAGACTACACGCAATAATAGCGAGTCTGCGCAAGGGGCTGTGAGCA
Organism: Gammaproteobacteria bacterium; assembly: GCA_018069465.1. Classification (GTDB taxonomy): domain Bacteria; phylum Pseudomonadota; class Gammaproteobacteria; order Pseudomonadales; family Porticoccaceae; genus Reddybacter. The sequence goes on from JAGPUW010000024.1 coordinate 11,997, forward strand.
ACACAGACCCGGCTCAAAATAGGGACTATAGAAAACATATCCGGTATATCCTGATTGATAGCAATAGCAAAGCAGCTCCATTAAAAAGGGAGCAATGAGCTTATCTAGCCAATCAAGATCGAGGTGGACGGTAGGGCGAGGCGCTATGAGCTATAGGCTGAAGTAAACGGTAGAAATGGCTACCTTGCGGTGTTGAAGCTAAGGTCGTTAGGAGTGAAGCAGATGCCACAAACGCACTGTAGGTCGCGTGGGTGTGACTACAATGGTCGCAATCCGGTGTTTCGCCAGTGTCTAAAGCAAAGGCCTGATCCAGGGCTTTGAGCGGAGCATAAACCTGAGTATGACCTTCGTGTTGATGATCAAGAAGAGATAAATTGGAACCTGTGTGCAACAAATCCAGCGGTGAATGCTGCGCCCCCGACTGATGAACGGGGTGAGCCTCAGCAATAGCACCCAGGGGCTGAATAGCCACCAAAGTTACCAACAATATTGCTATCAGGTTTTTCAGCATTTAGTTAACAAGAAACCTTACCCCCCAGAAGCCTGTCAGACTTGGGTGATCTATGGCCTCACGTGTATTCCTCTTATCCACTTAATTCAAAGACCATTCTAGGGCAAAAACCGGGGGCAGGCAAAAACGAAAAACCGGTGCAGATACAAGGTCTTTCCGGATCATATTTCGATCCAATTTAGACACCCTCCATAATACCCACAAGCAACAGCCCCGCCGCCCCACTCCCGCTCAAAACAGCTTAGCTCAACACCAAAAAGCAATTTAAGGCCGACCACTGGCAGCCACCATAAACACCCCAAGCAGCGGCCTTGCAAAGCTTACAGCTGTGCATTTTTGCTGTAGAATTCGCACCCGGGCTTGCCGGCCCACCCATCGATGTGTGTCATTGATAGCCCCGCATTCGGCCACCACCGCAGCGGGTAAAGTCAACCAATGAAAGGAAAATACCGTGCTAGAAGCATACCGTAAACATGTAGAAGAACGCGCAGCAGAAGGCGTTCCCGCCAAGCCCCTGAGTCCTGAATGGACTGCCGATCTGGTTGAGCTGCTCAAAGCGCCACCTGCCGGGGAAGACGATTTATTGCTCGAGCTGATCACGAATCGGGTACCACCCGGGGTTGATGAAGCGGCCTATGTGAAAGCGGGCTTTCTTTCCGCTATTGTCAAAGGTGAAGCTAGCTCGCCGTTGATCGATCGCGCTCACGCGGTCAAGCTGCTGGGCATGATGCTCGGCGGTTACAATATTGCCACTCTGGTTGACGCTCTCGATGACGCGGAACTCGCCGAACTCGCGGGTGAGCAGCTGAAGCACACCCTGCTGATGTTCGATGCCTTTCACGATGTTAGTGAAAAAGCCGAAGCGGGCAATGCCACCGCCAGGGCCGTGATGCAGTCATGGGCCGATGCCGAGTGGTTCACCGAGCGCCCGGCTGTTGCCGACAAAATCGTCACTACTGTTTTTAAGGTGGTGGGCGAAACCAACACCGATGACCTCTCCCCCGCACCCGATGCCTGGTCGCGCCCCGACATCCCCGTGCACGCCAAGGCGATGTACAAGATTCCCCGCGAAGGCATTCAGAAAAACGAAGAACAAATTCTCGAGCTCGAGGAAAAGGGCTACCCGGTTGCCTTTGTTGGCGATGTGGTCGGCACTGGCTCCTCGCGCAAATCAGCCACCAACTCCGTGCTCTGGTACATGGGCGACGATCTGCCCGGCGTACCCAATAAGCGCGGCGGCGGCATTTGCATCGGCGGCAAAGTAGCACCTATCTTTTTCAACACCATGGAAGACTCCGGCGCGCTGGTATTTGAAGCCCCCGTTGAAAAAATTGACTACGGTCAGGTGATTGAGATTCGTCCCTACGAGGGCAAAATACTCGACCACGAAAGTGGCGATGTGATCTCTGAATTCGGCTTCAAGTCTGACGTTATTCTCGACGAGGTACAGGCTGGCGGTCGCATCAACCTGATTATCGGTCGCGGCCTGACCAAGCGCGCACGCGAAGCCCTCAATCTCCCTGTGAGCGAAGCCTTCCGCAGCCCCGCCCAGCCCACCGACACGGGTAAGGGTTTTTCACTGGCGCAAAAAATGGTCGGCAAGGCCTGCGGCGTAGAGGGCATTCGCCCCGGCACCTATTGCGAGCCACTGATGACCACCGTCGGCTCTCAGGACACCACCGGCCCGATGACCCGCGACGAGCTGAAAGATCTGGCTTGCCTGGGCTTTTCGACCGATCTGGTAATGCAGTCTTTCTGCCACACGGCGGCCTACCCCAAGCCCGTCGATATTGAGACCCAGCACAGCCTGCCCGACTTTATTAAAAACCGCGGCGGCGTTTCGCTGCGCCCCGGTGACGGCATTATTCACAGCTGGCTGAACCGCATGTTGCTGCCCGACACCGTCGGCACTGGCGGCGATTCCCACACGCGCTTCCCGATGGGTATTTCCTTTCCCGCCGGTTCTGGCCTGGTCGCCTTTGCCGCCGCCACCGGCGTTATGCCGCTGGATATGCCCGAGTCAGTACTGGTTCGCTTCAAGGGCAAAATGCAGCCCGGCATCACCCTGCGCGATCTGGTTCACGCCATCCCCTACTTCGCCATCCAGCAGGGTTTGCTGACGGTTGCCAAAGAGGGCAAGAAGAATATTTTCTCCGGTCGCGTACTGGAGATCGAAGGTATTGATGGTCTTACCGTCGAGCAGGCCTTTGAGCTGTCCGACGCCTCTGCCGAGCGCTCTGCCTCCGGTTGCACCATTAAGATGGAAGAAGGTGCGGTCGCCGAATACCTGCGCTCCAATATCACCATGCTGCGCTGGATGGTCTCTGAAGGCTACGGCGATGCCCGCACCCTCGAGCGCCGCGCGGTGAAAATGGAAGAGTGGCTGGCCGAGCCAACACTGATGGAAGGCGATGCCGATGCCGAGTACGCGGCGGTTATCGAAATCGATCTCGCCGAAGTCAAAGAGCCCATCATCTGCGCACCTAATGACCCAGACGATGCACGCCTGCTGTCCAGCGTTGCTGGCGCCAGTATCGAAGAAGTGTTTATCGGCTCGTGCATGACCAATATCGGTCACTTCCGCGCGGCGGGCAAACTGCTTGAACAGACCAAGCCGGGAACTCTAAAAGCTCGCTTCTGGATCGTGCCGCCCACCCGTATGGATGAGCACACCTTGATGGAAGAAGGCTACTACAACATTTTTGGTCGCGTCGGTGCTCGCACTGAAATGCCAGGGTGCTCACTGTGCATGGGTAACCAGGCGCGAGTGGCTCCCGAGTCGACGGTGATTTCTACGTCGACCCGCAACTTCCCCAACCGTTTGGGTGATGGTGCCGATGTATTCTTAGCCTCGGCTGAGCTCGCTGCCATCAGTGGTATTTTGGGTCGCCTGCCATCGCCTGAAGAGTATTTAGAGCACGCCTCACAGATTGATTCGATGTCAGACGAAATTTATCGCTATATGAATTTTGATCAAATCGCTTCTTTCCAGGCGGCAGCGGAAGACGGCAAGCGCATCGCAGCAGAGCAAATCGTCGAAAGCGCCTAGAGAACACCTAAGCGCGCAGTATGAAGAACCCCGCTACGGCGGGGTTTTTTTATGCCCGGTCATCCAAACGCCTCAAGCATGCCCCCCGCGCATGTCTGCCATGAATATTCGTTGCATGGTCATCGTTGACATATCAACTAATAATATCTATAGTCATAGCTGTACTAACCCCCCTAGTAAAAGGCAGACCACTGGTTCCACGCGCAGTATCTCCGGCACCAGTGGCACTTCCTTTCAAACTAAGCCTGTAATTTTCTGCCTACTACTTTAAGAGTCAATATGAGACGTTCCTGGAGTTTGTTAATCGTCATTCTGTTGCTGAGTGCCATCAGCTATGTCGTCGTCAATTATCTGGATAATCGCCAGTTTGTGACCACTGACAACGCCTACACCACGGGAGACATTATCACCGTCAGCGCCCAACTGGACGATATCGTCATGTGGCTCGGTGCCGAGGAAGGCGACTATGTCGAAGCCGGCCAGGCTTTAATTAAGCTCGACGGCGGCACGCAAAAAAATGCCCTCGACCGGGCACAAAATGTACTGGCGCGCACGGTGCAGGAAGTCGCCACCCTGAAACAGAAGGTCAAGCGCCGCCAGGCTGAACTCAAGCAGTGGGAAGCGTCCTATAAGTTGGCCAAAAACGAAGCCCAACGGCGGCAAAAGCTGGCGAAAAAGAAGATGATCTCCATTGAAGAGCGGGATATGTCAGTACTGCGTATGGCCGTTGCCGCCGCTTCGCTGGAGACGGCGCGCCAGGCGCTGGCCGAAGCGCGAATTGATGCCGGCACCATGCCCATCGCCGAGCACCCGGATGTCAAACGGGCAGCGGCATGGGTGCGCGGACAAAACTCCGGCGTTAATAAAGGTACTGTCGTCGCCCCTGTCTCGGGCCACATCGCCAAGCGCTTTGTGTCTCCGGGCGATATTATTAAAACGGGTAAACCGCTGTTCCAGATCGTCCAGCTCGACAAGGTTTGGGTCGAGGCCAACTTCAAAGAAACAAAATTGCGCAATTTGCGCCTTGGCCAACCGGTCGTAATCACCTCCGATCTCTATGGTGAAGAGACTCTCTACGAGGGTCGCGTAATCGGTGGCGGTACGGGCACCGGTGCTGCCTTCTCTCTGCTACCGGCACAGAATGCCACGGGCAACTGGCTGAAAATTGTCCAGCGCGTCCCCGTGCGTATTGAATTAGTCGGTGACACCGTGGCCACAAAACCGCTGCCCATTGGCACCTCCCTGCATGTCTCCATCGACACCAGCAAGCAAAATGGCCTGCAGCTGAATCAAACACCAAAGGCCAAGCCAGTCGACGTGAGTAGCGTCTACGGCTACTGGCGCACCGGTGCACGGCAAATGACCGACCGCATCATCGCCGAAAACCTGCCCCCCGAAAGTGAGCCCGCTGGCGACAAGCCATAATGAGCGCACCGACAACCCGACTACCGCTGATGCTCACGGCGGTCGCCATTTCCACCGCCAACTTTATGAACATTCTCGATACCACCATCGCGGTGGTATCGCTGCCCGCCATTTCTGGCAGTCTCGGCGCAACCCCTTCACAGGGTGCCTGGGTACTCACCTCTTATGCGGTGTGCCTGGCCATTATGCTGCCGCTCAGTGGCTCAGTGTGTAAGCGCTACGGCGAAATAAAAACGTTTACCGTGGCCATCGGCCTGTTTACCCTGACCTCCTGCCTCTGTGGCATGGCGAGCAACTTTGAAACGCTGATCTTTTTCCGCGCCCTGCAAGGCTTGTCGAGTGGCTTGATCGTACCCCTCTCCCAAACTGTACTACTGCGTATTTTCCCTCCCCAGCAGCACGGCTTTGCCCTCGGTCTGTGGGCTCTCACCTCCGGTGTCGCCCCAGTATTAGGCCCCATCATTGGCGGTTTTATTACCGACACCATCGGCTGGCCGTGGATTTTCTACATGAATGTACCGGTCGGTATTTTTTGTGCCGGCGTAATCTGGACGAGCATGAAGCACGACGAAACAGAAATTAAAAAAGTACCCATCGATCTGGTCGGCATGTTGCTGCTCGCCATCGTCGTGCTCCTCGCCCAGCTGGTGATGGACAAAGGCCACGAGCTGGACTGGCTCGGCTCGCCGGAAATTCGCTTAATGTTAAATATTGCGGTGATCGGTTTTATTGCCTTTGTGGTTTGGGAGCGCCGCGAGCCCCACCCCATTGTCGACTACACCCTGTTGAAGATACCCAGCTTTGTGATCTGCTCCATCATTGCCGCTATTTTCTATATCAGCTATTACACCACCACCGTGCTCTACCCTATATGGATGCAACAGGTACTCGGCTACACCGCTACCTGGGCGGGACTGGCGATGGCAGGCACCAGCATAGTGCCTATTTTCGGCATGCTGATTGTCGGCAAACACCTGGCCAAACTCAATCTGCGCCACCTAATGGTCGTCGGCAGCGGCTTTATCGCCTACGGTATTTACCTGCAATCCCTGTGCTCCGTCGAGACCACTTTCGCCTCGATGTTCTTTGCCCGCATCATTATGGGTGTTGGTTTCGGCTTTATGTTTCCGCCACTAATGGCCCTGTCGCTGATCGGCGTACCCGCTGATAAAACCCCTTCTGCGGCTGGCTTTTTTAATTTTTTCCGCATGTTCTCCTCCAGCCTCGGCATCGCCATTGGCATCACCGTGTGGCAAAACCGCACCATTTTTCACCGCCAGCATCTGGTTGCAAACCTCACCCCCCTGGAGCCGGGAAAAGACATTGCCTTCCAACCCCTGATGGAGTTGGCCGGGGATAATGAGGCGGTGATGTGGGCCATGGCGGAACGTCTCAGCACACAGCAGGCCTCCACCCTCGCCCTCAGCGATACCTTCATCTACTGCGCGCTGTCCTATATCTTGGTGGTGCTGCTAACGCCCTTTATTCCCAAGCGCCTGCCACAGCGGCCGACGACAGATAACAAACCCGACAAGGAACAGGTCCCCACACATGATTGATCTGGCAGATAATCTGGTACGTCAAATTGGCCTCCTCTACCGCGCCATGATGAAGGCTCTGGAAACGGAAACCGCACCGCTGGGCATCGGCTCCGGGCGTATCTCCTATATGTTTATGCTCTACATTAACGAGGGTATGACCCAGCAGGAAATGGCCAACCGTCTGCAGGCCGACAAAGGCGCGGTAGCCAGAACCCTCGCCCAGCTTGAAGAGCAAGGCTATGTCAGCCGCCGCCGCGACCCCAGCGACAAACGCGTGACGCGGGTTTATCTGACCGATAAGTCGAAAGCGCTGCAGGGTGATCTGGAAAAAGCCGTAGAGCGGGTTATCACTCGCTTAAACGAAGATATTGCGGTGGGAGAAGAAGATATAATTAAGATTCAGCTCACGCAAATGCTGAAATCTTTAAGTGCTCACTATGCGTCCCCGCGGCTCAAACGCCAGCAAGCCAACAACTAAGACGCTGATTAAAAGCAGCGCTGTCGAAGTTACTTTGCTATCACCACACCCTGAGCTGTCTGCGGATTAAAGGCACCCATAAAACGGTAAGCCCCCTCTTTTAAAGGGCCAATTTTTATTTTTGCCGTTTTACCGGGGGCAATAATTTTCTCCCGATGCAAATCCAGACTCTCAAACTCTTCAGAGCTGGCATCTTTATTTTCAAGCACCAGCCAAAGCAAACTATTCGCGGGCACATGTATTTCTGCCGGGCTAAAGCGGTGGTTTTTAATAACCACGTGAAACTCTTCGCGCTCGGCACTAGCTGCCACTGACAGCAGGCTTATGACCAGTGCTAGTAAATATTTATGCATGCGCCTGCCCTCGGTATTGGCTGATGGCTGATGGCTACGCCAGGCTAACACTGACACTGGCCGAAGCTTGGCTTGCCTTTGCCTTGGCATCATCGATGGATTCACCCCGCGCCAAACACACACCCATGCGCCGACGACCCGCCACCTCGGGCTTGCCGAATAGACGAATCTGCGTATCGGGCTCACTCAGCGCCTGCTCAAGATTGCTGTACTGAATATTCTTTGACTCGCCCTCAACCAGTATTACCGAGGAGGCCGACGGCCCGTGCTGTTGAATATTGGGCACGGGCAAACCGAGGATGGCTCGCACATGGAGGGCAAACTGGGAGAGGTCCTGGGAGATCATGGTGACCATGCCGGTGTCGTGGGGCCGGGGCGAGACTTCACTAAAGATCACCTCGTCACCCTTAACGAAAAGCTCGACGCCAAAAATACCCCAGCCGCCCAGTGCGGTGGTCACTGTCTCAGCCATGGCCTGAGCTGCCGCCAGTGCCTTGTCTGACATGGCCTGGGGCTGCCAGGATTCACGGTAGTCGCCGTCTTCCTGACGGTGGCCAATGGGGGCGCAAAAGCTGGTGCCATTGCGATGGCGTACGGTGAGTAAAGTGATTTCGTAGTCGAAGTCGACAAAGCCCTCGACAATCACCCGCCCTGCGCCAGCGCGACCACCCTCCTGGGCGTACCGCCAGGCGGGGGCGATTTCACCGGCCTCGCGAATTAAGCTCTGGCCCTTGCCGGATGAGCTCATGACCGGCTTCACCAAACAGGGAAGGCCAATTTCAGCCACCGCTGCTTCGAAGTCGCCAAGGGTACTGGCAAAGCGATAAGTCGATGTCGCCAAGGCTAATTCTTCACCGGCGAGACAGCGAATACCCTCCCGGTTCATGGTCAACAGGGCGGCGCGGGCCGTGGGCACAATATTGACACCTTCGGCCTCGAGTTCGACCAGGGTGTCGGTGGCGATGGCTTCGATCTCGGGAATTACATAGTCGGGTTTTTCGCGCTCGATAATCTCGCGCAGGGCAGCACCATCGAGCATCGACAGGGTGTAACTGCGATCGGCGACCTGCATTGCCGGTGCATTTTCGTAGCGGTCCAGGGCGATGACCTCAAGCCCCATACGCTTTAGCTCGATGGCCACCTCTTTTCCCAGCTCACCGGAACCACAGAGCAGGGCTTTGGTCGGCGAGGCCGAAAAAGGCGTGCCAATGGACAGGGATTTACTTGTCGTTGTGCCTGAAATAGCCATGATTCACTTTCCTCAACTGCGCGGCGGGCTGGCCGTGCATTATAAGACATGAGCGGCGGGACATGAGGGCTGCAAGCCGTTTATTTATCGACAAAAAAGCTCAATACCTCCAGTTGATAATAATTTCTATTCCGAGGCCAAGATAGGCTAAAATAGCGGCCCATTTTCTTGCCCCGATACCCCTTCCCATGCCAGCTATGCCCGAACTGCTCTCCCCCGCCGGAACCTACAAAAGCATGCGTTACGCCTTCGCCTACGGTGCCGACGCCGTGTATGCCGGTCAGCCGCGATACAGCTTGCGGGTCAGAAATAACGAGTTCAACCACCTCGACATTATGGCCGAAGCGGTTGCCGAGGCACACAATCAGGGCAAGCAGTTCTACATCGCCAGCAATATAACGCCCCACAACAACAAGGTGCGCACCTATATTCGCGATATGGCCGAGGTCATCGCCATGGGGCCGGACGCGCTGATTATGTCCGACCCCGGTTTAATCATGCTGGTGCGGGAAAAGTGGCCAGACATCCCCATTCACCTGTCAGTGCAGGCCAATGCGGTGAATTACGCCACGGTGAAGTTCTGGTATAAGCAGGGTGTCAGCCGGGTGATTTTGTCCCGCGAGCTGTCGATCGACGAAATTCAGGAAATTCGCGAAGAGTGTCCGGGCATGGAGCTGGAGGTCTTTGTCCACGGCGCGCTGTGTATTGCCTACTCCGGCCGCTGCCTGCTATCCGGTTACATGAACCACCGCGACCCGAATCAGGGGGCCTGCACCAATGCCTGCCGCTGGAAGTACCAGGCCCACCCGGCCCAACAGGATGAATTGGGCAACATTAGCCCGATAGACCCCAATGTGCCCTCGTGGAATCCCGGCACCAATGTGCCGTCGTGGAACCCCGGCGACTCCACCGAGCAAGCGGGCGGGCCCGCCGACGATCAGGGCTTTGACGAACCGCCGCTGGTGCTGTTGCAGGAAGCCAATCGCCCCGATGAGTTTATGCCCGCCTACGAAGACGAGCACGGCACCTACATTATGAATTCCAAAGACCTGCGCGCCGTGCAGCACGTGCCGCGCTTGATCGACATGGGCATTCACTCGCTAAAAATCGAGGGCCGCACCAAATCCCACTACTATGTCGCCCGCACCGCCCAGACCTACCGCCGCGCCATTGACGAGGCGGTGAACGGCAAACCCTTTGACATGAGCTTAATGGGCGAGCTGGACCACCTCGCTAATCGTGGTTACACCGAGGGCTTCTACCGCCGCCATGTACCCGAGTCCTACCAAAACTACGGCAAGGGTGCTTCGAGTAATAGTAAGCAGCAATTTGTTGGTGAAGTTGCCGATGCCGATACCAGCAAGGGCTGGCTAACCATCGACGTGAAGAATCGTTTTGAAACCGGCGACACACTGGAGCTGATCACCCCCCAGGGCAACCACCTTTTTCAGCTCGACAATCTGGAAAATACCGAGGGTACAAAAATGAGTGCCGCCCCCGGTTCCGGACACGTGGTGCGCATTCCGGTCGGTGATATGGGACTCAGCAGTATCGATCCCCACGCTCTACTCATGCGCTACCTGCCCCAATGAAGCCCCTCGTCCGCTGCAAAGACCATTAACAGCGGGCGCGATGAACAGTATAGTGCGCAGCCCACATCCCGCTTAACGGTTACCCATGCCACGTTTACTCCTGCTTATCGCCGTCGCCTTTATTGTTTGGTACTTTATTCAACAAGCCAAGGGCTTACAAAAAAAGCCTGAGAAAGAGCGCAAAGCCGCGCTGTGGCGAATTATTTTTATCGGCCTTTTTGGCGTCACCCTGGCACTGGTGCTCAGCGGCCGCGCCCACTGGCTGGCTGCGGCCCTCGCCGGCCTTCTGCCCCTGCTGAAAAACTCTGCGGGCTTGTTGATGCGCGCCCTACCCATGCTGCAGGCCTGGCAGCGCAGTGGCGGCCCAAAATTTGGCCCCACCTTAAAAAGCGAATCCCTAGAAATTAAGGTCAATATCGGCAATGGCAGTATCGACGGCACAGTGCTCAAGGGCGAATTGGCCGGCCAAGCGCTATCCTCATTAAGCCGCGAACAACTCGACCCCCTGCTCGCGCAATATCACAGCGCCGACCCCCAGGCCGCCCGACTGCTCAGCGCCTACATGGCGCGCCGCTTTCAGGGCAGCGGCGAGCAGCAATATCAACAGCAGTACAGCCAGCCCGAAACGGCCACGGCGCAAAGTGAAGCCTGGCAAATTCTCGGCCTCGAAGAGGGCGCCAGCAAAGAGGAAATTATTAAAGCCCACAAACGGCTGATTCAGAAATTGCACCCCGATCGGGGCGGCAATGATTATCTCGCCGCCAAGATTAACGCGGCAAAAGACACACTCATCAGCAAAACCTAAGCAACAAAAAACCCAATACAATAATAATGAAAAGATAATTTTTATGGATCTGATTACAGGCAGCTTACAGTGGTGCAAGGGCGAAATATTCGAAGGCAGGCTTTACTTATTATTCGGCATTTGTGTTTGCATTTTAGCCTTAATTTATTGGAAAACTGGCAGCACCGCTTTCGCCAAAGCTATGTTTATACCTTTTCTACTGGTTGGCCTACTGGCATGCAGCACGGGTTTAGGCTTAATTTTTACCAATGAAAAACGTACTATCGACTACCAACAGGCCTTTGCTAGCAATCCCAGCGAGTTTATTAGTAGTGAAAAAGCGCGCACCGAAGGTTTTATAAAATGGTATCCCTACACCATGTACGGCATGTCGATTTTAATTATCGCTGGCATGGCGCTGTTTTTATTGCTGCCCACCGCCAGTGGCCGAGCTTATGGCCTGGCTATTATTTTACTCGGCTTTTCGATTTTATTTCTCGACCATTTTTCTGAGGAAAGAGCACACAGGTACCATTCTATTTTGTTAAAAACCTCAATAGCACACTAGCGTAGCAGCGTTATTAACCCAGCAATTATCACTGCCGGGTTAATAACAACGCAGGTTAAAATTTAGGCTTCAAGTAGAAGCACACCATCACTTCTGAATTGACTCGATATAACTCACGAGATTGTTGATACGGGCATTGGCAATACTCTTACGATCATCACTATCTTCGTAAAGCACATTCCCCCACACGGGCATATCTGCCGGTCCGTGGGTGCGGAATTTTTTATCGTAATCTTTATTGCCCTGCACAATATCCTTCACTTTTTTCTTTGGGAAGGTGCCACTATTAGCAGCGGCAAGCGCAGTAAGATCTGCTGGAGGATTTTTAAGCGAGCCCGCAACAGGGCCATCGCCAACACCACTTGCCCCATGACAGGACGCGCAGTAATTCTTAAAATCCGCCTCTCCGGACTGATGTTCACTCGCCACAGTAAAACCAGAGCCACCCACTGCTGCCACCAACAAGCCCGCGCCCAACAAACGCTTAAAATTCATGGGAACAAAACCTTTTTGCCATTGACTATCCATACCATTTTCCTTATTTAATTATTTACTTGGTTATTAAGGTATAGCAAAGGACTTCAAAAGGCGCATTGACGAAGATCATCAACTGACGCTTAACGCATTGCCACCTAGACCTTATTACACCAGAGCGACAATGCCAACGTTAATAACAGCCTTGGCCGCTCATAGAGTTTGACGAAATAAAAAGTACCACCTCAGCCAGAGCAGCCAGCAGTAATTACTGACGGAAAGTATTCATGGTCATATTAGACTGGCTCACTCGCCCTATCTCCCCCTTCTGGTCGTAGAGCACTGCCTCCACCATAGAGATACCATTGGGCTGTGCGTGGGCATGAGCATCAATAGCAATCCACTCATCGACCGGCATGCGGTGCAGGTTGAGTGTCATGTCAGCATTAATAAAACCTTGTTCGGGGCTCAAATAAAGCTGGGCAAAACCATTGCTGAAATCGGCCAGTGTGGCAATGCTCACCAGAGCTGAGTTTTCGATACCCTCGCGCACGTTTAAAGGCAGGCGCACCCAGGAACAACCGCGCCCCACACCCAGGTTGAGGAAGATCGGTTTTAAAGGTATTGAGGTGTGTAAGCCGGGCGGGTATTCAACAGCTGCCGCCTGATTGATGGCATTAACGCCTATCACCTCGTCCTGGGCAAAGGCATCGACAATGTCCTGTGGTGGCAACGCGGGCAATTGGGCGTGGGCCGGCAGCACGACATCATTTTTCTCGACAATCAGACCCTGACTGCGGCAGATTTCCCGCCCCTTATGGGACAGCGAGACCTCCAGTAACTTAATCCGTTTACCATCGCGAATAAGGCGCTGATGTGCCTTCAATGGTGCCATTGGCACCGGGTGAAAAAGATCGACCGTCAAGCGTGCCAACTGCATACTTTGCGCTGGAAACTGCTCTTCCATTAAGCTGGCCATCAAACCGGCAGAGGCACCTCCGTGGATGGTGACAGGCCCCCAGGGGCTGGCAGCGTGTTCGGTGGGCATGTAACACCCATTCTTTTCAACAAATAAAGATTTCAAAAGACGTCCTTTAAAAACATGACATTAGTAATAAACAGCGCCACCCCATACAAGTACATCTTGTATTGAATGACCGGGGCCACTTTTTACACGCGCCGTGCAAAGAATTACAGCAATTTCGCCTTGGCTCGCCAATAACCCCGTTTTTTAAAAGGGTTTCGCACACGCTTAAGGCTAGCAGAGAGCTGCTCAGGCATGGCATTCATGCTAGCGGTGGTTTATGCTCTAAGAGATAAATTTATAAATAAAACCTGTGGCGTATCGACCAATAACAGCACACAGCCCTTAGCTTGACGTCATAGTGTTTATCCAACAATTCCTTAAACTGGCGATGCTGTACAGAGCATCGGGAGCGATAAAAATGAACTACGATCTCATCATCAAAAATGGAGCTGTAATCGATGGCTCTGGCGCTGCGCGCTTTAACGCTGACATCGGCATTAAAGACGGCATCATCACCACCGTTGGCACGGTCGATGGCGATGCGACAGAAGTCATCGACGCCAAAGGCCAGGTGGTAACGCCCGGCTTTATCGACGGCCACACCCATATGGACGCACAAATCTCCTGGGACCCACTGGGCACCTGCTCGGTATGGCACGGTATCACCACCGTGGTAATGGGCAATTGCGGTTTTACGCTCGCGCCCTGTGCCGCCAAAGACAAGCACCTGGTAGTACGCAACCTCGAGCGCGCCGAAGATATCTCCGGTGCGGCAATGGAAGCCGGTATCGACTGGAGCTGGGAAACCTATCCCCAGTATCTCGATGCCTTAGAGAAACTGCCTAAAGGAATTAACTACAGCGGCTACGTCGGTCACTCGGCCCTGCGCACCTATGCCATGGGCGAGCGGGCTTTTACCGACGAAGCCAACGCCGACGATATGGCCATTATGAAAAAAGAGCTGGCCGACTCGATCAAAGCCGGTGCCATTGGCTTTTCCACCTCCCGTACCCGCAATCACCAAACGCCTCAGGGCAAACCCGTTGCCAGCCGTTTGGCAAGCTGGGATGAGGTAAAAGAGCTGGTTGGCGTCATGAGCGAGTTAGATGCCGGTATTTTCGAGATTGCCAGTGAAGAAGCAGGCCGTGCCCCCGAAGCACAGCGCGAATATCAGGTGCGCCTGCGTGACCTCGCGGTGGAGTCGGGTCGACCCGTGACCTGGGGCATGTTCAGCGCCCGCCGTGCCCCCGATATCTGGCCACCCTATTTCGATCTGTTAAACGAAACCGCAGAGCTAGGCGGCACCATGTTTGCCCAGGTGCACAGCCGCGCCTTAAATGTATTGATGTCTTTTGAATCGCGCCTGCCTTTTGACAAATTCCCGGTCTGGAAAGAATTCCGCGAACTGTCGTTAGATGAGCAAAAAGCCGGTTTGCGCGACCCCGCGATGCGCGCCCGATTAGTTGAATCGGCCAGCGCTACTAAGCAGGGAACACAAGGTGTGGGTGCAGAAATGCGTCGCCCCGACTACGAGTGGCTGCTGGTCATGGACACCATTAAAGGACCCCACAAAACGGTTGCCGAGATCGCTGAAGAAATGCATATGGATCCGGTTGACGCGATGATAGAAATCGCCCTGCAACACGATATGAAAGTCTTCTTCCGCCAGCCACTGTTTAATGAAAATCAGGACCATGTGCTGGAAATGATGCGCCATCCGCGCTCGGTGGTAACCTTTTCAGACTCCGGCGCCCACGTTTCGCAAATCATGGATTCATCACTGCAAACCCACGTACTGGCCCACTGGGTGCGCGAAGAAAAGGCCTTTACTCTTGAAGAAGCCATCAAAATGATCACCCACGACACCGGCGCTGCCTGGGGCTTTGACGATCGAGGCTTGATTAAAGAAGGCATGGCGGCGGATATCAATGTCTTCGACCCCGACACCATCAACCCGTTAATGCCAGAAGTGAAACACGACCTGCCCACTGGCGCGCGCCGCCTGGTGCAAAAAGCCGAGGGTATTTCATCGACCATCGTTAATGGCGTGGTATTGATGCGTGACGGTGAGCATACCGGCACCTACCCCGGCAAACTGCTGCGTGGGCCACTCGCTGCCACTTTGTAAAAACAAAACCTTAGCCAATACAGAGCGGAATCAGAACCACAGCCCAGCTGTGGTTCTGATAGTTAGCGAGGACGATTTGCCTGCCTTTTCAGCTAAGGACTCAGGCAATAGACAACAACCAATCAATAACTAATGAACAATTAATACACAATAATAAAATACGCTACACGAGGTAAATTCGTGGCTATAAACCCTAAAACCCTGCCCAAACCGACGCCGGAAACCCAGCATTTTTGGGACGGCGCCCGCGCTGGCAAACTACTGCTGCAACAATGCGATAACTGCCAGCATATCTACTTTCCTCCCCGTCCCTTTTGCCCGGACTGCGCCTCCCGCGCCGTCACTATTTTCCAGGCATCGGGCAAGGGCCGGCTCTACAGTTATGTCATTAATCACCGGCCACCGCGCTGGATAGAAGGACACTATTCCATTGCCGTGGTCGAGCTAGATGAAGGCCCGCGCTTGATGAGCAACATCGTCGAGGTGGAACAAACCCCAGAGGCCCTGATACTGGATATGCCCTTAGATGTCGTGTTCGATGCCGTCACAGACGATATCACCCTGGTTAAATTTCGCCCGGCTGATCCCGCTTCACGCACCACATCAGGAGGTGGCGCATGAAGCCAAAATCGATAGCCATCGTCGGTGCCGCCGAAACCACTGAGCTGGGTAAAATCCCCAACATGTCGCAAATTCAGCTGCACGCAGATGCGGCCTTAAACGCCATGGCCGACTGCGGCCTGGGGCCAAAAGATATTGACGGCATCGCCTGTGCCGCCGAGTGGCCCACCGATCTCGCCCATTACCTCGGCATTACACCGAGCTGGGTCGACGGCACTATGGTCGGTGGTTGCTCCTTTATGATTCACCTGCGCCATGCCGCCGCCGCTATTAACGAAGGCCTGTGCACCACTGTGCTCATTACCCACGGTGAAAGCGGCCGCTCCTGGGTCGGCAGTAAAGCCATGGGCAATAACCCGGCGAGCCTGGCTGGGCAGTTCGAAATACCCTACGGCTGCATGGGGCCACCCACCATGTTTACCATTCCAGTGCTGCGCTATATGAAAGACCTGGGCCTGACGCACGAGCAGCTAGCCAATGTTGCCGTGGTACAGCGTGAGTGGGCGAGTAAAAACCCCCGCGCCACTCATCAGGACCTGATCACTATTGAGGACGTATTCGCCTCGAAAATGATCGCCTATCCCTTCCATATTCTGGAGTGTTGTTTAGTCACCGATGGTGGTGGTGCGCTAATACTGACCACCGCCGAGCGGGCCAAAGACTTTCCCACCAAACCGGTTTACGTTCTCGGTACCGGTGAAAGTGTCGAAACACCCATGATCAGCCAGATGAAAGACTTTACTTCGTCGAGCGCCTTCAAAGTGTCCGGCAAAAAAGCCTTTAACGAAGCGGGCATTAGCCACGCCGATGTCGACCATTTAATGATCTACGACGCCTTTGCCCATCTGCCGATTTACGGACTGGAAGATCTCGGCTTTGTGCAACCCGGTGAGGCCGGTGACTTTATTTGGGAGGGCAACACCGCACCCGGCGGCAAGCTGCCGATGAATACCAACGGCGGCGGGCTCAGCTATATGCACTCCGGCATGTACGGCATGTACGCCTTGCAGGAGAGCGTGCGGCAAATGCGCGGCATTGCACCCGCCCAAGTTGCAGGCGCGAAAACATCCGTCTGCCACGGCGTTGGCGGTATGTTCGGCGCCAGCAGTACAATTATTATGACTAACGAAAAATAAATCGTTTTACTAAACAAATAACTACACAAATAACTCTACAAATAACTCTACAAATAATAACCAGGGAGAAAACTATGGCGGAATTTAAATTCCAAGTCGACGCCAGCCAAATCATGCTATTTGCCCGATCCGTCGGCGACAAAAACCCGATCTACCATGATAAAGAATATGCCAGCGGCACCGAGGTCGGGGGCATTGTCGCACCGCCGACTTTTGTTCAGGCCAGCGCCCAATACGACCCTAAATTCCCCTTGCGCCCGACCATCGGCGAAGCCTGGTTTGGCTCTGGTAAAGAGGCGACAGGGCTTAAGCCTAAAGCAAAAGAGAGTGGGGATAAGGAAAAGAAAAGCGGCGACAGCGCGCGCATGCTCCACGCCGAGCAGCAATATATTTACCACAAACCCATCCGCCCCGGTGATGAACTCACCGTTACCACCAAACGCGGCAAGAGCTGGGAGAAAGAGGGTCGCCGTGGCGGCACCATGAGCTTTTCCGAAACCATCACCGAATTTCGCGACGCTAGTGGCGACTTAGTGGTCACCGCCACTTCAGTTGGCGTCACTACCGGCAAAGCGGTTTCACAAGACTAATAGCGAAGATTGCGGAGAAAATCATGGCACTGAATGCAAGCACACTGAATATCGGCGACACCCACGAAGAACAGGTCGCACAAAACCTGTCACGCACCCAAATCGTTCAATACGCTGGCGCATCCGGCGATTACATGCCCCTGCACACCGATGAGCTTTACGCTCGTGAAATTGCCGGTTACCCCGGCGTCTTCGCCCACGGCATGCTGTCGATGGGCGCCACCGGCACCATGTTAACCAACTGGGTGGGCGATGGCCGACTCACCCAATACAGCGCACGTTTTACCCGCCAGGTCTGGCCGGGTGACGACCTGCTCGCCAAAGCCACCATCACCAATATTATTAAAGAAAATGGTGAAACACTGGCAGAAATGGATGTACTTACCGTCAATCAGGATGGGCAGTCTGTGATTAGCGGCAAGGCGACTGCACGGATTGATGCTTAGGCCAGCGAACAAACGCTGTGGAATTTGCAAGGAAATACTACTCAATTATTATGTAAAAACGACGAAGGGTGACAAGTCATGACCCAGAGGTATGGACTACAAATAGTCTATACCTCAAAATCTCCTACATAGAAAAACTGGAAGCTAGTTCCAATTTGACCACCGGCACAAAGCTTGATCAATGAGGGCTGCCACCATAAATACTGCAAAGTATCTCTCTATGGATGACAGTCCTTATCTCAATGCACCGACTGTAGGCTATAACTATTGTGATCAAAAACCTCTTTACTGCCAGCCTGGCACTCATCACCCTTTCTGCCAATGCGACCTTGATAGACTTCACTGCTACGGGTGTGGGCAATATACCCAACGGTTGGAATGAGGCGCTGGATCCTAACAACTTCATAAGCGACCCTGCCGCCAATTTTTTCCAGGTTAAATTTACTGAAGGTCAACTGGGTGAATCAATTACGCGCCTGAGTTTTGATCTGAGAGCAGATGGCGGTACGCAAGCCTATTTCGACCCTAGCGACGGAAACACAGCAGCGGATGACAATGACAATAGTGGGGCTAGTGGCAAGGGTTTTGGACCTATCATTGGCGATCAAACGGTTGGGCTTCTCAAAACAGAAGTCGACTTTAGTTTAGACCATAATTCGCAGATCCATCATATTCTAGACATCACATTTAATCTTGGTGAATTTCTTGTTGGCGATATATTAAGTTTTGGCATTGATATCGACATGCTGGGCGGCCAGTTATCCGATATAGGTGGGGGACTTATTGGTGCTCGTGCTGTAGGAGTTTCAGCAATCACCAGCGGTGGCTGCTCTTCCACAACAACATTTACAAAAGATTCCACCTATAATAAATCCAGTGCTCAACTTTGTAGCCCGCAGTCGACAACAGCCAACGTGCCACTTCCCAGCTCAAACCTTCTCTTCATTGCCGGCCTACTAGCCCTACAACAATCAAAAAAGCGACTAACTTTAAAAGAAACTATAAACGTTCCCGCTTAGCAACTTTCGACACCTTCCAGGGGTTCCATTGGTCGCTGTAAGATGTACGGTGGAGTGCTTCCATCAAATAGCCATAGGTTCTTACAATCCGAATAAACAGACCTGTATACAGCGGCATTAAAGGTATTAACAAAATCAGCCATTTATCCTGTGGGCGAGCTGTATTTGAAAAAAGACTCCAGGCTACTAAAAACTCAAGCAGGTTCGCCAGCATATAAAGTATAAAATTGATAACAAAAATATACTCGAGCATCGCTGCGTGAAAGATAAATATCTGCCCCATATAAATCCACCATTTAACATCCAGTAACAAATTAAAAAAGAGGTTGTCTACAGAGGCAATAAAATTTGCAAACCGAAAGTTTGCCGATGGTTTTAGCAGGTCGCCATGCTTTCTAACACGAAAACGAATCAAGGATCGATCCCATCGATAGCGCTGTTTAGCCAATTTAAAAGGCGTCACCGGCACATTGGTATAGCAAATAGCATGAGGCTCATGTACCACGCGATAACCAAGCTTCCTTATCTTTAAGGTAATATCTCCGTCAAGACCAGGGCCAACATCCCAGCCATGCAATCTATCTAGAACATCCCGTCTAAACATTCCGTGGGCACCGGCAACGATCCGTAAAATCCCCAACATCGAGAGAACTGTACGCCCAGTCGAAATCGTCTTCATGTATTCAATCGCTTGCAGGCTGGTTGTTAGACTTTGATTAACATTGGCTACACGAACATCTCCACCCACTACACCGATACTGTCATCGAGGTAAAAGGGGATTAATATTGTTTCGATTGAATTGCTGGCAAGAAATGAATCAGCATCAATATGCAGTATGTATTCGCCACGGGCAAAATTTAGTGCTGTATTGGCAGCGGAGGCTTTGCCACCTCGCACACGGTTACTGACAAAAGTTGTTATTTCACCTACAGCCTCTAACTTGCGGCAAATTGACTCGGTGTCGTCATCAGAACCATCGTCGACAACGATAATCTCAATATTCTTATAGCTTTGCTGTGACAACGAACGAGTCAATTTGGCAAGATGGCGACCCTCGTTCTTACCGGGGACAATAACAGAAACGAGAGGACGTTCAGTAAACAAGCGCTTTCTCGCCGCCATTCGAAGTGGTGCCTTTCTTCTCCAGGCGGGAATATAAGAAATGACCAGAAAGGTATCTAGCAATACATAGCGGCACATATCAACAATAAAAAAAGGCCAAAAATAGGCGAGTATCTGCCAAAAACTCAGCCCTGAAATAAAGCCAATTAACTCATCAATGAACATTTTTTTCGAGGAATTCCTCTAATAACGCCTCGACCTGTAATTCTTTATTAATTTGTTTGAGTGCCGTAGAAATGGCCGGAGAATAATCTAGATTACTTTCAAATAACGCTGTAATTGCATCTATCAGTCGCTGAGCGACCAATTGAGCCTCCGGCAATGCGGTCTCGGTGAGTACCATAAAAAAAATCGATTCATTTCTGGCACTAATAACATCTGACTGTCGCAGAGTCGATTTAAAGATAGCACTGAGCTCAATAAACACCTCCTCAGCACGACGCCCTAAGCGTATTTGGAGCTTCTCAAGATCGTGAAACTGCATCATGAGCAAGCTACTATTAGAGATTTTGTATCGAGCAATTCGAGCAGTTTCTATTTGTAAAAAATCTGTGAAGGCCTCCGGGCTAAAAAGTTTAAGCTTATTTTGAAGAATATTAGTAAACAGGCTTTCAAGGCCAAATATAGCGGCATTCTGGCCAATTGCCGTGGCGCTATAGGCATTAATTGTTTTCGAAACCTGATCCTCGGGCTTACAAGATCGACGACAGGAGAAGCAGGTCGAAGTTATTTCCGGCTCCTGAAAAGAGTGCTCACATTGAGCACAGCGAAAAACGACAGAGGGTTTATCGTAATCCACACCTATATGATGCAGTGCCATATCGCACTTTGGACACTGTAATTTTCCATTCACTGTAAAATCAGAAAACTCACCAGTATAGGCACATTTAAAGTGATGGATAAGCTCAGCGGCCTTAATCTCTTCTGCACGACAATGGGGGCAGACTTCCTTAAAATTTAAAAAGGCGCTGTTACAGTTGTTACAAAGGTGAGTTTTGGTAATAAAACGAGGGGTGAGAAGTGCTCGCTCATCGAGAAAGTCGAGTATTTCAAGAATAGTCCCATCGTTGGTTTCAAGCATAGGCGCTATAAGAGGATAATCATATCCACAATAAACCTGAGCGCTCATCACCGGCAACATTTCAGCCTTGCGACTGACTAAAAAACGAAGCACCTTAAAGCTGATATTGATATCAGAAAATTCAGTAGCCTTGGGGAGTTTGTCTATCCATTCGTTAATACTACTAAAGCTTGAACAGAGTTCGTTAGCGATAGTTTTATCAAATAATTGTAAATTACTGCAGGTATCGACACATTGCTGAGAAAGATCGTCAGTATTAATATTTTTATCCGTTAATAACACCACTCCCCGTAAATAGATTGATGGACATGGGTGCTGGCGAATAGCTTCAACTAAAGTTTTAACAAGCTCAGGTTCATCCTCATCGATGAGCCAACAGGCTATAGAAGCCATGTCGACCGACTTCAGTTGTGAAATTTCGATTTTGTCGAACTCACCACTACTGCGGCCTAATGATTGGACAGTTCGTAAATAGACTGGCTGTCTCACTCTTTAAACCCTCTTATTGTCACTTCCATACGATCATGATCTCGCCATATTTGTTCATCAATATCACTGACCGGCAGTATATGGAGGCGAATATTACTTTCCAGCGATTCGTAACCCTTGAGCTTTTTTCTTGGGAAAGCTGCCGACGAAGAAAATATATGATTTACAGATCCCTTTGTTTTCAGGCCATCAGGGAAAACAACATCAACCAGCATATCGACAGCGATATGACGCCTGTTTTTATTATCGACAAAGGCCTCTATTCGCACTGCAGCATCATTGGCTATTAAGGTTACTAGGGGTTCGCCTCGGGGAGCAAACTCATAGACTTTATGGGCTATTGAGTGAACGATGCCCGACAGTGGCGCTCTTATCTGTTGCTCGACGCATCCCGCATCCAATTCAACAGGCAACGAGGGCTGAGTTTTATTAATTACGGCTTCCTGCAAGGCTATTTCGTTCATAAGAGCCTCTATTTTTAATTTTAAATCAGCCACTTGACGCGCTGATTGCTCATTCTTTTTTATGCGACTTTTATCTAGCTCAAGGGCTCGTCGCAGGGAAACATCACTAGTCGCCGTCTGCTCAAATAGTATTCTTTTTTTCAACAAATCGACTTCGATTTTTTTAAGACCAAGATCAAAAGACAGCTTGTCAACTCGCGTTTTATCAACAGGCCTGCAGACAGACGAAGCTTTGATTTTCGTCATCAAAGAACCCCTCTGCACATCCTCACCTTCTACAACGAAAAGGCTGATAATCTGACCACCCCGCTCAGGGCTGATAATCGTTTTGGCAAGTTCCACCTGCCCCCTGCCCTGAAACTGGGTAAACCGAGTAAAGCCAATATAAAGAAGATAGCTAACAATTAGAAACAGCACTAAAAAATACAACCAGCGTGTTATTTGAGAAGCTTTATTTTTATCTGGCTCGCCCTCTGGCAAAGTCGAAATATATGCCTGCCGATTTCTAAGCCTCATAACTCACGACTCACTTTTTTAATGAATGTTTTATATTGGTGTAAACCAAAATTTCGTATGCCTGTATGATCTGAAACCTTCTCGAAAGCCCGCTCAATTGCCCATTCATCATCAAAGTCATCAACTCTGAGTACGACGGCAAGCTTTCCTGTTGGCACTACTGACATTACTGACTGCAGTTTTTCTTCTAGTTTTTTTGGCGAATAGCGGCCATACGCCATCACATAGACGGCATCAACGAGCCCCTCTATGTCACGGTATATAGATTCAGGCCAATTATGAGGCACTGCAACTGTTAGTTTTTTATCCGGTATTCTTTTTCTAATTGCTCGTAACATATTGACATAATTATTGAGGTAGACGCTACGCTGCGCCTTAAAACCTGGCAGGGTGTGAGGCTCAATATCGAGATGCACGACACCTGTTAATCGAGCTGCATCAAATACCTCGTTGGCTGCCGACTCATGGTCTACGGGAAATATCCAGCTATTCTTGCCGAGAATAACTTCCACTTTAAGGCCTTCTTTTTCGGCCTTATTAATAAATTTCTGATATTTCTCCCTGTTTGTCTTTTTACCTATCGATAGCAGCACACGGCGTATACCTTTCGCAGCAAGAAAGTCTGCAAGCTGTTGATTATCGACAGCATTAAAAGCCGATGACCAGATATATAAAAACCGATTGCCCGGTCTTGCTCTATATTCAAGGTTCATTAGAGAGGACTCCCTAATGTAAGCACTCGTAATATCGACATTTGCAATAGAGAAAACAGCAAGTAGGCGCCTATACAACTCGTGCTTTACCTCTATTAATTCAACACTGTTATTGAGCAATTCTTTAAGCCGTATAATAGCACTTGCAAGCTCTCCATCCTCTAACAAGCGCTTCTCTACAAAGGATCGCCTTGCCCTTTCATAGGACTGGATGTAGCGATATTGTTGCTTGAGCGCCTTATCACGTTGACGCTGATATTTTTGGAAGCTTTGTTCAAACTCGATACGCTGCAATTGTTTAAGCAAACGTCGCTCTTCATCAATTTCTCGATAGCGAAAACCGAGTGCCGCTTTACTATCTTTTTCAATAGGAATTGAAAAACGCAAACCGGCTACGAGTTCATTGTCAGAATCATTTGAATCACTGGCATTAATATCAAACTCATTGCGAACAAAGATACGCAATCGATTTCTAATACTGGCCTTATCTTTGTGCTGCAAAATACTTTTCTTAATCTCACCAATTTCATCATAGGATTGATTTATTTGCATCACTTCACGAAGAGCTTTTATATCAATATCAAATACGGGGGGGCTTGTTAGATTTACACTATTTTCAGCAAATAGCAGATTCAAATCTTCAAGCTTTAACAGACTTGTCTGTAGCTCCTCCTCCGCAACAAGAAAGTCGTCCAAATGACTCCAGCCCTTAAAATAGGCCCGCCGCTCGATGTTATAAACAGGCTCCATCAAATCCACTTTAAGCTGGTATAGCAAAGCCGTTAGCCCACTAAATTGCTTCTCTTGCCGGTACTGCTGACAGAGGTATTGTCTGTCAGACTGTTTTAACTCACTTTCAATCTTAGCGAGTTTGGCCTGCTGATAGAGTGATTTTGAACGTTCATTGTTGGCACGATAGCCATCTTTCAAAATATCCCATGACAACTCGAGATAAGCTCTCCCCTCTTCAGAATTACCCGAAGAATCACTCAAGTCCTGCTGTGCATAATAACCATTAAATGAAAGCCCAAGCCTTGATTTTCGCCCCATGGCTTCGGCATGCAAGGCTTCAGCCTTCATGCGTTCTGGCAAGCCAAAACCACAATCAGTTGCCACCCAGGCAGTCAATTTACTGCTGTCATCGACACCTGAGTTCTGTAGTGTAGTTTCTAACTGTTGATAAATGGTTTCAATGCGCGCCCATAACTGTTGGCTAGTCAGCGGCTCGCCTTTTGCCAAAGAAGGGTTTAGGGGGTTTTTCGGGATAACTGCCTGGCCGCTTACTGGCACAAGCCAGAAGGCGATAGCAATACAAAAAATTCTCACCAAGTTACGCATCAGGAATAAAATACACTCTAATTATTTAAGGTCTACCATCCTTGACACTCAAGTATTTTTTTCTACAACAGGTATTACATTTTGAACGACTTCCTATTATTCAAAACTAACGACAGGCGTTTAATTTATTAATCATGTAATAATCAAGAGCCTAACGACCCTGTCAAACAAACTCCAGCTTGCAGCAATTCAATTTTGAAGCTCATCACAATACAACTAGAACAATCGCACGACCACACAGTAATGGGCCACAAGATACAGAAGCTTATAGCTCTTCAAACACCTGCTTCACTCGCCTTCTGTATTTAGCCCTGCTACAAAAAAACCCGCTAAAAGCGGGTTTTTTTGTAGCATTAGCTATTCTAGCTATACTTTATTTTTTAGGCTTTGGCTTACGCGGGATATAACCGATCATCGCTTTAGTCTCGAGGTAATCCTCTAAACCCCATGCACCATGTTCGCGGCCGTTGCCCGACTGACGATAACCACCGAAGGGAGCACCCTGGTCAAAGCGAGCACCGTTTAACTCAACGTGGCCGGCGCGCATTTGACGACCGACTTTACGGGCGCGCTCAATATCGCTCGACTGAATATAGCTCGACAAACCATAGGGGTTGTCATTGGCAATGGCAATGGCCTCTTCTTCAGTGTCGTAGGGGATCATGCACAGAACAGGGCCGAAGGCTTCTTCCTGAGCACTGAGCATGTCGTTAGTCACATTAGTGAAAACCGTGGGCTTAATGTAGTAACCCGTCTCGCAGCCTTCAGGCTTATCAGTGCCACCGGCTAAGAGGGTTACGCCTTCATCAAGACCGCGTTGAATAAACGTCAACACACGTTCGTATTGTGCTTTATTCGCCAGCGGGCCCATGTAAGTGTCGTCTTCCAGGGGGTTGCCGACCTTAATGGTTTCGATGGCCTTGAGGGCAATCTCTTCAATCTCAGCCTGATCTTTACGGGGAATCAGCATGCGCATGGGGCCGTTACAGGCCTGACCAGTGTTGAACATGGACAAGCGAACACCACCTTTAACCGCGCGAGCATAGTCGGCATCGTCAAGAATAATATTCGCAGACTTGCCACCCAACTCCTGACAAACACGCTTAATGGTTGGCGCAGCAGCGACGGCAACGGCAGCACCGGCACGGGTTGAGCCAGTAATAGAAACGACATCAACTTCGGGATGACTGGCCAATGCTTCACCAACCACGGGGCCAGCGCCGACAACCAGGTTAAAGACACCCGCTGGGAAGCCCGCTTCATCAATAATTTCAGCGAGAATGAAGGCATCCAGTGGTGCCAGTTCACTCGGCTTTAATACCACGGTGCAACCTGCCGCCAGTGCCGGGGCGAGCTTGCCGCCGATTTGGTTGAGGGGGAAGTTCCAGGGGGTAATTAAGCCGCAAACACCCGCTGCCTCGCGTACCACATGGGTACTACCGTGGTCGGTTTCAAATTCAAAGTTGCGCGCCAGTTCAGCCGCTTCTTTAAAGGTAAATACGGGGTTGCCAATTTGCGCACCCTTGCACAGCATGACGGGGATACCCATTTCAGAGGTAATGGCATCGGCCAAATCGTCAGTGCGCGCTTCTAAACCAGCAACGATTTTATCGAGATAAACCGCACGCTCTGCAGCCGGCGTTTGCGACCAGCTGTCAAAGGCTGCTCGTGCTGCTTGAACGGCCACGTCAATATCAGCCTCATTACCCAGGCTAACGTTAGCGACCACTTCTTCTGTCGCCGGATTAACAATTTCAGCAACACTTGAGCCAGCGGGTGTTTGCCATTGGCCGTTCACATACATTTTATCTCTAGTAATCACCGGATAAGCCTCCTAAGCCTTCAATTATTTCTACGGTTTTAAGTTCTAATGTAAAGCTACTTGTTTCAAGTTATCCGCAACTCGCAGCAGTACCTTTGTCAGGAAATCTTTAGCGCGGCAATATACCATGAGATGTCACTCGACGTTAGCCGCTATTGCAGGATTCATGCGCTACTAGCGCCCTTGCCTTGAGCAAAAGAATCCCTCCGCTAACCACTCGATCCAGCAGTGCTAGACAGGGTAAAATGCCGTCCCAGCACAAAGCTCAGGGAAGCCACCAACAAGATGACTGCAAGCACGCCTAACACCACGTCGAGTAAGAATGTTGTAGCCCCACTGCAGCGGCGCATATGCGTGGCCCCCATGCTGGACTGGACTGACCGATATTGCCGCTATTTTCTGCGACTTATCAGCCAGCACAGCGTGCTCTATACCGAAATGATCACCACCGGGGCCATATTGCACGGCGATACCAACCATCACCTTGCCTTCGATAAAGCCGAGCATCCCCTAGCCCTACAATTGGGCGGCAGCGACCCCGCAGCTCTGGCCGCCTGTGCCAAGATCGCCGCACAATACGGCTACGATGAAATCAACCTCAACTGTGGCTGTCCCAGCGACCGTGTGCAAAAGGGGCGCTTCGGTGCCTGTTTAATGAAAGAGCCCGAGCTGGTAGCCCAGTGTATTACCGCCATGAAAGATGCTGTCGATATGCCGGTGACCCTCAAACATCGCATCGGCGTCGATAATCAAACGAGCCATGCGCAGCTGGAGAACTTTGTGGGCATGGCCAAAGATGCCGGCTGCGATGCTTTCATCGTCCACGCACGCAACGCCCTGCTACAAGGCCTGAGCCCCAAAGATAATCGCACCATACCGCCACTCATTTATAAGTCGGTTTACCGACTAAAACACAGCTTTCCCGATAGTGAATTTATCATTAATGGCGGTATTGACAGCATTGAGCAAATAAAGAGCCACCTTGAGCAAGTCGACGGCGTGATGCTGGGTCGCGAGGCCTACCACAACCCCTACTTGCTCGCGCAAATGGATGGCCTCTTTTATGGGTGCAGCGAAGCAGTCCCAACACGCCTGGACGTTCTGCAAAGATTCCTGCCATTTGCCGAACGGGCGCTGGCTAATGGCGCCCGCCTGCACCACCTCACTCGACATATACTGGGTTTATTTCACGGCCAGCCCGGCGCCAGAAAATTTCGCCGCCTGCTGAGTGAAAAAGCTCACAGGGACGACGCAGGTATTGAAGTACTACTTGAAGCCCTCGCCCTGATGAGTGACTATTGCAGCGCTTCATCTACTGGGCAAGATAAGTGCCCCTTGTAAAAAACTAATACCCAGGTCAAGGGATGACATCGCGAGGACCCATGAGTACAAAACTACAACAGCTTAAAACCATGACATCAGTGGTCGCCGATACGGGCGATATTAATGCGATTGCCACTTACCAGCCAGAGGATGCCACAACCAACCCCTCGCTGATTCTTAAAGCGGCACAAATGCCCGAGTATCAACAACTGCTGCAAGAAACCTGCGCACAGGTCAGCCCAAACAGTGATGACCCCATCGCCGATGCCTGCGACCGAGTGGCCGTTGGCTTTGGCTGCGAAATTCTTAAATTAATTCCCGGCGTGGTTTCCACCGAAGTGGATGCCCGCCTTTCCTTTGACAGCGAAGCCAGCATCGCACGAGCCCACAAATTGATCGACCTCTACCAGCAACAGGGTATTGCCAAAGAGCGCGTGTTGATCAAAATCGCCGCCACCTGGGAGGGGATTCAAGCCGCAAAGGCCCTGCAAAAAGCGGGTATTCGCTGTAATTTAACCCTGCTGTTTAACCTCGCTCAGGCCGCAGCTGCCGCAGATGCTGGCGCTCATTTAATATCACCCTTTGTCGGGCGCATCCACGACTGGTACAAGCAACGTAGCGAAAATGCAATGCCCTGCGCCGAGCTCGACCCCGGTGTCATTTCTGTTAGCAGCATCTACGACTACTATAAATCCCACGGCTACAAAACCATTATTATGGGTGCCAGTTTTCGCAACACCGGGCAAATTGAAGCCCTGGCGGGTTGCGACAAACTGACCATTAGCCCCGGACTGCTAGCCAACCTTGAAGCGGATACTGGCGACTTACAACGTCAGCTTGGCGCCAATAATTTAGCGAATAAGACGGCAAAACTAAACTACGCTGCCAGTAACTTTCGCCTCGACATCAATAACGATGCGATGGCCAGTGAAAAACTTGCCGAGGGCATACGCCTGTTTATCCGCGACCAGTTGGCGCTGGAACAGATGCTCACCCCTATAATGAAAGGGCAAGCCGCATGATCAGTAAGATAAAAACTTTTTTTCAGGACAATATCTTAAACCCATCAATAGAAGGGAAAACAGAAACCCCACTGAAAAACATTCAAAAAGCCAGCGCAGCGCTGTTGATTGAAACCATGCTAAGCGATAACTTGATCGACGCGAAGGAACAGCAGGCCGTGAAATCCTTGCTCGTCCGCAGCTTCGACCTTAGCAGCGATGAATGCGATGAACTCTTTAGTCTGGCCAAGAGTGAGGTCGCAGACTCTACCTCGCTCTATGAATTTACCGGGCAGGTCAATCTGCACTTTTCCGCCGACGATAAGTTCGAGTTAATCAAACAAATGTGGCATGTCGCGCTCATTGACAATGTTCTGGATAAGTACGAAGAAAGCCTGATTCGCCAGGTGGCCGATTTAATTTACTTGCCTCACAGCCAATTTATCAAGGCCAAGAGTCTGGTAAAAAATGAATTAGATCTACTTGAGAAACCTCTAATCAACTCGTGAACTCGCATCTTGCGCCCACAAAATACAGCTTCATCGTTGCAAATCTTCGCAATAGCTAGCTATTACGTGCGGTTTGCGCCTTGAATCTACACATTGTGCACTGCATTCTGCTTCGTCCAGAGTTGACCAGAGGTTCCTTAGTTAAACAGCTCCAGCAAGACTTGCCAGCACACTAAAAACTCAACTCTGCTTGCTAACCTCTTCTTCAAGGTAGCGAATCAAATCGACAAACTCCGGCTCACACTGGGGATTGACCTCCACTAACAGGCGGTGTGCCTCTAGCACACTGCGCCGAGCTTCGGCTTCATCACTTTTATCACAGAGTAATTCTTGCAGCTGCCCGGCTGTATCATCCCCCGTTGGGGCCTGGCGGATGATCGTAAACAGCTCATCCAGAGACATGGCTTCCAGGGTCTTTAAAATACCGGGGTTATCGCAGAATAGTAGCGGCACAATGGCATAGTGACGCTGACATAATAATGCGAGCTTGGTCAGCAAGCCCAGAGTTGTGCTGTCGACACCGTCTGTTTCAAACAGGTCAACCAACACACTTTTTACATTGCGGTTGCCAAATATGCTTTCCACGTAGTGATTAAGTGAGGCACACAGGGTGACTCTGACATCACCCCTCATTCTAATCAGGTAGTTGCCATTGGTCTCGCCAACAAAAATTTTACCTTTATCCATGCTGCCTAACTACCGTCATCACCGAGACATCATCCGGTGCCTTTTCAATGTTATCGATACCCAACTCCCGACAGATGGCATCGTGCCCGCCCGCCGGGCCAACACGCTCACAGGCCGCTAATATCAACTGCTCTTTCTCTTCCATTGAGTCACCACTGACACAGTCTAATAGACCATCCGAGACGACGAGCAAGGTAAAATTCTCGGGGAGTTCCATTTCCGAAACTGACCAGCTGGCTTCTTCAAACAAACCAACCGGTTTACCCTTACCCGGCAAAAATGCCACGCTATCTTCAGTAATCACTATCGGCAAAGGCAATTGTGCGCCCATGACATAGCGTAGTACATGGCGCTCAGTATCGATAGAACCGGCAAAAATCGTCAGGTGTTTGTCGAGATCAAGAGCCATAATATGCCGGTTCACATGTTCTACCAGCCCTTCAGGCGCACTCAGCAGCGCTGCGGGTTCACCCTCATTGATATGCCGACGGATGATTTGGCGAATAATATAACTGAGCATGATAGTAACGAAGGCTGAAGAGGCACCATGGCCCGAAACGTCGGCCACGTAAAAAAGTAAAAACCGATCGAAGGCGACGGAGTAACCGACAAAATCGCCACTGAGAAAAAGCGAGGGGACAATTTGGTGGGAGACCGTGTATTCACCCTGGGTGAGAGGGCCGTGGGGTAGTAAGTTGAGCTGTACCTGGCGGCCAGCCATTTGGTCCATGCGCAGGGTGTTCAGGCTATCTTGCAACTCTTTATTGGCCCGCTCCAGCTGGCCTCGATAGCCCATATTCTCCTGATAAAGATCTTTGAATTCTCCAGCTCGGGAAATCGCCCGAAATAGCTCATCTCGATCAAAGGGTTCTATCAGGACGTCAATGGCGCCACGGCGAAAGCTTACGGCAATATCGTCAGGTGTCGGATCGGCGAAGATGACAATAACGGCTAAACCCGAGTCCCGACAGCGCTGGGCAAAGTGCTCGTCAATTTCGCTCGCATGCTCATCTGACAAAACATCAAGCAACATCAATACCGGAAGGAAGTCCGGGATGGCGACAAGAGCCTCATCTCGACTTTCAACGCAATACACCTGCCAATCTCCCGACTGCAGATCCTCTTGCCACTGTTTCCTGCGCACAATATTTGAGGAAACAATTAGGGCGCGGCTATTTGGCACCTCGATACCTCTGTTACTGACCACCTGAGGCAGTCACTGAATACCACTAATTATAGTCGTCATCGCCAAAGTCATCTTCAACTTCACCATCATTAACTAAAAACTGTCGGCGCTGCAAATAAACATCTCTAATAAAGGTGTATCTATCACCTTTAATCAATTTTTCGGCTTCCAGTAAATCGGCTCTACCGGAGACTACCTGAACGCCGTAAATTTGATTGCGGGTCGGCACGTGGTCTATCTCGCCAATGGGCTGGAAAACACCATCAAGTAAAAGCCCCGGTGCATCTCTCAAAGTACTAGGCCCAAGAAAGGGTAAGACCACATAAGCACCCTCGCCAAGCCCCCAGACGCCAAAAGTCTGACCAAAGTCTTCGCCATCCGATTTTAGGAGGCCCGCATGCCGTGCTACATCAAAAAAGCCGGCGAGGCCGATAGTTGAGTTAATCAACAGCCGGCCGCCATCGTTACCGGCCTGCCCGACTTTGCCCTGCAATAGGTCATTGACGATGTTCAACACTTCACCAAGATTGGAGAACATCCGCGACACGCCGCGCTCAACAGGGTCGGGAGTGACAGCGCGATAGCCCTTAGCAACCGGCTTTAGCACCCAGCGATCGGCCTTATCGTTGAAAGAAAACATTGCACGGTTATAGCCCTCAAGGGGGTCTGTCGGGTCGGCACCCGCCACCACTATCCCCGGCAACAACAAAGCAAGCAACAACAAGCCTTTCAGCACACGCATTTCCCCCAACATTTACCGCACCACCACCTGATTGAATATGTCTGTAAGTTTAAACTGTGGCACATTCTAGTCAAACTTGGTGCTGGATGATAGTTGCTAATAACTGCACCTTTCTCAGGTCAAAAGCAGGCATAAAAAAACCCCGCTAAAGCGAGGTTTTGACAGTTCAATCACGATGGGACATCACTCTGTGTGACCCTTACTCATGACTGTAGTAATCGACACAAGCGCGTCTTGCTGCGTTCATTCGGCTAAATCGGCACAGGTAAACTCAAAGTGTAGATAATAGTCAGCGGCTACGGGCTGGCTCCACTGTCGATCCAGCTCCCAGCCGCGTGGGCAATAGGTGGCCATTTGTTGATGCAGGGGGGCCAGGGCTTGCTGGGGAGCATTGAGTTTATAGGCAGCACGGATGATGAAGGTTGTGCCCGGCAAGTGGACCGGCTCTTCAA
Source organism: Gammaproteobacteria bacterium (assembly GCA_018069465.1). GTDB lineage: Bacteria > Pseudomonadota > Gammaproteobacteria > Pseudomonadales > Porticoccaceae > Reddybacter. The sequence continues at coordinate 44,434 of JAGPUW010000024.1, forward strand.
CGATATGAGAGTTCGCTCCATCGCGCTGCTGATTTTCATAGGTTTTAAGCGGTAGGGCCTTGCGGGTCAGAAATTTTTGTCGGGATTGCTGATCGTAAATAATGACCGCCTCTTCATTACATTCAATAATGTTGTCGACAAAATTCATATCGTCAGCCGCATCAACACTTTCCTCGCAACTGGGATTTGCTTTAGCACCATCCTTGGCCTCACTCGCTGCCAACAGGTTTATTGGATAGAAAACGCAAGTTAGCAGTGTAGTAATGACAAAAACTCTCATGGGCTAAACACCTTTATCGACAAATTAAGTAATCATACAAAATAAAACAGCCGGGAATTTTGCAATCCCCGGCTGTTAAACACAACACCCGAAAGTGCTACATATCAGCAGTCGAGCTTAGAACTTGTGCTCGAGACCAACACCAATCCAGTCTTCTTTATCACTCGCAGTACTTTCATCGAGCTGCGTGTAAAAAGCAAAGAGCTTGGTTTTCTTACCCAGCTTCTTATCGAGACCGAGGGACATCAAGTCGGCATCGTTGTCAGACTCATCATCATCTGACTCGGTGTACTGGGCCTTCAGCGTGTAGCCGTTACCTACTTTCCACTTGGCGCTCACATGCCAGCTATCCTCGTCCAGCTTAGCACCGGTGGCAGCACTATCGCCTTCTTCGGCATTTTGCCACAGCGCACCCAATGTCACGGGGCCGATGGGGAGTTGACCAACGACGCGAACGATGTTGACGTATTCTTTACCAAGGCCTTGAGTCGAGCTACCCGACTTAACATTTTCATCGAGAGCGACCGCGACATACATGCCGTCAGCTTCATATTGCGCCAGCGCTGAGTAGCTATCGAAGAAACCATCTTTGTCATTGTCACTACGATCTTCACCGAAGATAGTCGCGATAGAAGCAGAAAAGCCGCTGAAGTTAGGTGTGGTGTAGTTGACGATGTTGGAGGCGCGAGTCTCGCCGGCCATCACATGCTTGATATCGCCTTCGAGATCGTTGAACAGATCAATTTTCTTCTGCGCCAGTTTAGTCGGGGTATCGTGCTTACCACCCCAGATAGTACCGAAGTCGCCTTTTAAACCGCCAATAATATTGCGCTGCTCAAAAGTATCGTTGCCTTTACTACTACCACTATCACCATCGTCCCAAAAAGATTCGTACTCAGCCTTATAGATAACATAAAGCGTATCCGTCAATTTTGCCTTACCTTTAACACCAATGCGCGAGGCATTGCTGTTCAATTCCATTTGGTCATCGGTGCCATTGTCATCGTTAACAACACTGATATTTACCTTACCGTAAACACTACCGTCGATTGGGCCGACTGCATAGGCAGAAACAGGAAGTGCCAGCGCCGATGCAACAGCTACGGCCAAAGTGGTTTTTCTCATCATAGTCCCCTCTTGAATTGGACAATTACGCTAGTAATAGAAGCCTTAGACCTCTGCTTTGAACTGGGCGTATTGTGGGAATTCAATGTGACAGGAATCTTTCTTTTTTATGACAGTTTCGTGACGAAGGCCTAAGCCTTGTAGAGAATAGACAGATCCAGTAACTGCTGAATGATGCTTTCACCCATCGCAACAAGGGTTTCAGGTTCTGGGTGCGCCAACTCAAGAGCCACTTGCCCTAAAGCCTGGCGCCCACTTAGTTGGCCATTTTCGAGCAATTGCAGCAAGCGCATGGTGACCGCATTACTTTCAAAGAAGTGTATTTTCTCATCGGGGCCGCGATAAACCACCAGCGACGTTGGCTGCTCGGGTGCCTCTAGAGGTTGGAACTGAAGGCTGATTTTGTGTACCGGATAACTGTAATTGAGACGCCAGGCCAGAGGAGAAATCTGCAGGCTGGCATCGAGTAAAGCATCCGCTTGAGCTGAGAGCAGCCCTTGTTCGGGAAGCTCTTCGGGTGATACATCGAGGGCCAGCTCAACCCATTCATAGTGGGTCAATTCAACAATAAAGGGTAAATCTGCGGGGATACAGGCCTTACCCTCACGTAAATAAAGCAGGAATTCCTGACTGATTTCGAGAAAATAAGGCGTGTGACAGCGGTGGTCTTTCACAAAACCCCGCACTAGCCGGTGCCAGTTATCATCGCTCATTAAGCTGCGTAAAACCGGGAAACCACCTGTTAAAAAAGCTTCAATATTGTTGTAGATAAGGTCTCGATAAATCGCCAGACGCCGATCTTCGATATCGAGCGGGGCTGGATTTACGGCAGGGTCGCGCAAATGGGCCGCAAAGGCCAGCTGACCCGCTTGAAAGGACTGCTCGCCACCGTCGCCACTACTCACATTTAAGTTAGCCATAGAAATAAAACCGCTAAACGTGTAGCTCGGGCTGAGCGCTGTCGACACTTGCCTGCAAGGCGCTAGCAGCGTCTTTTTGTCGAGATTTTATGGTGCTAACTTCCGCCAGTAGCTCATTGATCGGCGGCAAATTAAAATCCCGCTCAAGCAGGGTGGGGAAAACGCCAAAGTGTTGATAGGCGCTATCTAACAAGCGCCAAACCGGATCAATAACATCGGCACCGTGGGTATCAATCAGTAAATCTTCAGCCTCGACAAAGTGGCCAGCAATATGACCATAGGCGATTCTATCGCCCGGTAACGCGGCAAGATAAGCGTCCGCATCGTAGCCATGATTAATACTGTTGACGTAAATATTGTTTACATCGAGCAGCAAATCACAATCGGCCTCTTCCAGCACCGCGCAAATAAAATCAATTTCACTCAATTCTTGCTGCGGCGCCGCGTAATAGGAAATGTTTTCGATGGCCAGGGGCTGTTCTAAAAAGTCCTGTACCTGACGAATTCTATTGGCGACAAACCTCACCGCATCACCCGTAAAGGGAATCGGCAGTAGATCGTAGAGATGGCCATCATCACTACAATAACTGAGATGTTCGGAATAACAGCGCACCTGATGGTCGCGCATAAACTGCTTAATATTTTTTAATAGCTCCCAGTCGAGCTCGCCGGGGCCGGCTATCGACAGGGACAAACCGTGGCATAGCAAGGGGTAGCGCTCGGTGTATTCGCGCAACTGGCGGCCGAAACGACCCCCGACATTTATCCAGTTTTCAGGGGCCACTTCCATAAAATCGACAGTATCATCAGCGCTCGAAAGCCCTTCTAACAAGCTGCGCCGTAGGCCCAGCCCCGCCCCTGTCACTGGATATTTGTTGGTCATAACGCGTTACGACTTACCGCCGCACTTCCCTTCACCGCATTTGCCTTCAGCTTTGGCTTTACCTTTGCCTTCACCACATTTACCTTCGGCTGCAGCTTTGGCCTTACCTTCACCGCACTTGCCTTCGCCACATTTACCTTCAGCCTTTGCTTTGGCCTTACCTTCACCGCACTTGCCTTCACCGCATTTGCCTTCGGCATCTTTGGAGGCGACTTCGTAGCCACTTGTCAGCTCGCTCAGCTGAAAGGGGTTGCTAGCAGCAGAAGCCACTGGCGAAAGGGCAAGCGATACCATAAATGCTGCACCAACTGCGGCGGCGATAGGTTTGATTGTTTGTTTAGACATTTGTATATCTCCTAAAATAGACTGTTATTTCAATATTGCCGATAACATTACTAACAACATTGATGTTTTTTGGCCCGCCTCTGTCTCCTTGCAAGCTGCAATATATGACCGAGCACTGGGCACTTAGTTTCCGTAAAACGGAAAATTTATAACAGCGATGAAAACCATTGCGCCAGTCCCTGCCAAGCAACAAACAACTTACAACAGCTTATTTAAGTGTGCGAACAAAGACCCCATTAGCTGTTGTGCAATGCCGCCTTTATTTTCGCCAACTGTTTTTGCAGGCGCTTGCCCGATACCGGCGCAATGGTTTTCAATTGCTGTGCAAAGGAAGATACACGATATTCTTCAATCATGTGGCGGAAAGCTTGTAGCTCGTTGAGAATCTCCTCTGGATACTCCTGCGCCTCGGCCTGTAATGCCTGCCACTCACGCCAAAAACCGGCAATTTCAGCCATCGCAGCAGCGTCCCTCTCACCATCACCAATACGCTTATCCAGTCGCACCAGTGCCGCCTGAGCGTAGCGTGGATACTGCCGCAGCCAGTGCAGGGCCGTTTGGCTGACAAAGCCTGCGCTATAAAGTGCCGCCAGTTGCGCCCGCACATCGTTAACCACTAGCGGGAAACGCCCTTCATTCTCCCCCAATAGCGCGTAAAGGCTCTTTAAGCTTGCCGCTTGCTTAAGCAGCAAAGACTCCAGCTCATTGGCAATGGTGACGATATTGCTCTTACCCTGTTCGACACGGGTGGCAAAACTTTGTTGATCACGGGGTATCGCCTGCCCGGCAAAACAAGCGGCACTAAAGGCGGCAAAAATAATATCTTCGCTCAAGGTTTTACGGTCTGGCAAGAGCGCTGCTTTCAATTGCAGGTCCTGACCTTTTAACAAGGCTTTGCGTAAATACTTTGTAGACGTCGCGTTTTCAAGTATCGCCAAACGCACCAGCGCCGCCCTGGTTTTATTTTCGGCCAGTTCTGGGGTGTCATACATTCGCAGTGACACGCTGTCAGCGTCGTCATTGAGTGCCGGATAAGCGCGAATTTCATGCTTATCTTTTTTGATAATGCTCAACGCGGGGAGCTCGCCGAAATCCCACTCGGTGAGCCCCGACTTCTCCAGACCAGCACTGTTATCGCCCTGACGGATAGTTGCCTGCACCCGGTCGCGATACTTGGCTTTCAGTAGCTCCAGATCGCGCAAGCTTTCCAACACCTTGCCGCGCTCGTCGAAAAGCCGGAAATTCATCCGATAAAAGGCTTCAAGTTTATCGGGTGCCCAGCAATCGAGGGGCACATCCACACCATTGAGGCGCTTTAATTGTGTCGCCAAACCCTCGTGCAAAGGGCGATTATCCGGCGCCAACAACGGCAACACTTTGTCGACAAAAGATGGCACCGGTACAAAGTGCTTGCGCCACTGCTTGGGCAAACCCTTCAATAAGGCAATGCACTTTTCTCGTAACAGCCCCGGCACCAGCCAGTCAAAACGGTAGCGGGGTACTTGATTGAGGTGCTCAACCGACAAATCGACACTGACACCATCCTGCTCGTTACCCGGTTCAAAGAGATAGTGCAGTTGATAATCGTGATCGGCCCAGCTCAAAGTTTTGGGAAATTGCGCCTCTTCACTTTCCAGTGGCTGATTCTGTGTCAGCTGCTCACGACTGACATAGAGAAGCCGCGGCTCGCTCTGCTCGGCCCCCTTGCGCCAGCGTTCAAAACTGGCGAGGCCAATAACCTCCGCAGGCACAATTTCGTCGTAAAAGACTTGCAGAGCAGACTCGTCGGCAAGAATATCGCGCCGACGTAAACGGTCTTCGAGCTCATGCAGATCTTTGAGAATGGCCGTGTTGTGGGCAAAAAAAGCGACTTTTTTGTTACTGCTGCCTCGCCGCCCGCCGGCGCGACTGTTGCCATAAAGGCCTTCAACCAAAGCCGACTGAATAAACACTTCTCGCGACTGTTTAGCATCGATCTTGCCAAATTCAACTTGTTGGCGCTCGACAATGGTCAAGCCATAGAGGGTCTGTTTTTCATAGGCCATCACCTGGCCTCGGGCCGCGTGATAGTGGGCTTCACTGTGGCTTTTTTTCACCAGATGGGCGGCCAGTGTCGGCAGCCACTCCTCATTAAAACTGGCGCAGTGATGGGCAAAAAGGCGCGTCGTTTCGAGTAGCTCAACCGCCATCACCCATTTCGGTGGCTTTTTAGCCAAACCCGAGCCGGGGAAAACATGAAACTTGCGATTGCGCGTACCAAGATACTCGCGGCCCTCGTGACGAAACCCAATATGGCTCAGCAAGCCGCTTAACAGCGCCCGGTGAATACTGTCATTGTCAGCAGGCTGCTTTTTATATTCCAGGCCAAGGTCACGGCAGGCGGTGTGCAACTGGTGGTGCAGGTCGCGCCACTCGACCATGCGCAAATAGGAGACAAAAGATTTTTTACAATATTTGGCAAACTGATTGCGCGTCAATGCCTGACGCTGCTCTTCAAAATGCTGCCACAGATTTAAAATACTAATAAAGTCCGAATCTTTATCGAGCCACTGGCGATGCTTCTCATCGGCGGCCTGGCGCTTATCGGCCGGGCGCTCGCGGGGGTCCTGAATACTCAGCATGGCGACGATAATCAACACTTCTTTTAAGCTGCCCTCTCCCGCTGCGGCCAACAGCATTCGCCCCATGCGCGGGTCGACGGGAAACTGCGATAAAGGCTTGCCCGAAGCGGTTAATCGCTCCTGGCCATCGACGGCATCTAGTTCTTTCAGCAATAAAAAGCCGTCGTTAATTAAGCGGCTATCGGGCGGCTCAATAAAAGGAAAGTCACGGACAGAGCCGATACCCAAACGCATCATTTGCAGAATAACCGCTGCCAAATTAGTGCGTACGATTTCGGGGTCGGTAAATTCGGGGCGTTGCAGGTAGTCCTGCTCGCTGTAGAGGCGCACGCAAACACCTTCGCTCACCCGCCCACAGCGACCCGAGCGCTGATTGGCACTGGCTTGTGATACAGCCTCGATGGGTAGGCGTTGCACTTTCGTGCGATAGCTGTAGCGACTAATGCGCGCATAACCGCTGTCGATCACATAGCGAATACCCGGCACGGTGAGTGACGTTTCCGCAACATTAGTGGCCAGCACGACCCGGGTACCGCGATGGGCTTTAAAAACCTTGGTTTGCTCGGCAAGGCTCAAGCGCGCATAAAGTGGCAGCACGTCGAGGTGGGGAATATCGCGCTGGCGCAACTCTTTTGCCGCCTCGCGAATTTCCCGCTCACCGCTGAGGAAGACCAGCACATCTCCCCGCTTGGGCAAAGCAAGCAGGTCCTCTACGGTATTGGCAATACCACTGGCCAGCTCCTCATCTTCCCCCAGGGGGCGATAATGAATGTCCACCGGCCAGGTGCGGCCTGACACTTCAATCACCGGGGCGTCATTAAAGTGCTTTGAAAAGCGCTCAACGTCGATGGTCGCCGAGGTAATAATGACTTTTAAGTCGGGGCGTTTGGGGAGAATTTGCTTCAGGTAGCCGAGCAGGAAATCAATGTTGAGACTACGCTCGTGGGCCTCGTCAATAATCAGCGTGTCGTAACGATTCAGGTAGCGGTCGCGTTGAGTTTCGGCCAGCAGAATGCCGTCTGTCATTAGCTTGACGAGGGTGTTGTCGTTGCTGTGATCCTGAAAACGCACCTGATAGCCGACCACCTCACCGAGTGGTGTATTCACTTCTTCGGCAATGCGCTGGGCCACCGTGCGTGCGGCAATGCGCCGGGGCTGGGTGTGACCGATAAGTCCCTCAACACCACGCCCCAGCTCCAGACAAATTTTCGGTAATTGTGTGGTTTTACCGGAACCAGTTTCACCGGCAATAATCACTAGCTGGTTGGCCGCTATGGCCGCAGAAATTTCATCCCGTCGCGCGCTGACGGGCAATTCTTCGGGAAAGCTTAAGGGTGAAACCAGCTGGCGACGCTTTTCGACCAGCGCTTGGGAGGCCAGCGCTTCAGTTGTTAAGCGCGACAGGTCGTGGTCGACAAGCTTACCTTGACGACTGCGCTGCTCAATGTTTTTAAGCTGACGAGAAAAGCGAAAGCGATCCCGGCTCATGCACCCGCGAATCGCTTTACGCAGCGCCTCTTTATCGACGCCAGTTACTGCTGATACCACTGTTACCCTGCTTAGTTAATAGCCTATTTGGTTAAGAGCGCCATGCCCTCTTCGAGGCCACCCAGTGTTAAGGGAAACATGCGATTGTCGACCAACTGGCGCACCCGCTGAATAGAGGGCGTGTGCTCCCAATAGTCTTCGCGCACCGGGTTTAACCAAACCACGCGATCCCAGGAGTCGGTAACACGCTCCAGCCATTCCGCACCGGATTCTTTGTTGTAGTACTCGACGCTGCCACCCGGGCTTTCAATTTCATAGGGTGACATCGAGGCGTCACCGACAAAAATAATTTTATAATCTGAGCCGTAGGTGCGCAGCAGATCATAAGTTTCTGTCTTTTCCTGAAAGCGACGAAAGTTATCGCGCCACACAAAGTCGTAAAGCATATTGTGAAAATAATAATATTCCAGGTGCTTAAACTCTGTTTTAGCAGCAGAAAACAACTCTTCACAAATCTTTACATAGGGGTCCATTGAGCCACCGGCATCAAAGAAAATTAACACTTTTACAGCGTTTTTCTTTTCGGCAACCATTTTAATATCGAGCAGACCCGCATTTTTTGCAGTGGAGCGAATGGTGTCGTCAAGGTCGAGTTCTTCCTCAAGGCCGACGCGGGTGAACTTGCGCAGACGACGCAGGGCCACTTTAATATTGCGCGTACCGAGTTCGACGGAGTCATCGAGGTTGCTGAACTCCCGCTTCTCCCAAACTTTGAGGGCTTTCTTTTGCTTGCCCTCACCGCCGACACGAATGCCCTCGGGGTTGAAGCCGTCGTTACCAAAGGGGGACGTGCCCCCAGTACCGATCCATTTGTTGCCGCCTTCGTGCTTACCCTCTTGCTCTTTGAGCCGCTCTTTAAAAGCTTCAATCAGCTTTTCAAGGCCACCTAGACTTTCGATCTCCGCTTTCTCTTCATCCGTTAAAGACTTTTCAAACTCCGAGCGCAACCAGTCTTCAGGAATCAGCGCTTCAAGAAAATCTTCAAGGGTGTCGAGCTCCTTAAAATACAGTGAAAAAGCGCGATCAAATTTATCGTAATTGCGTTCGTCCTTTACCAGACAGGCACGGGATAAATAATAAAAATCTTCCATGTCGGCAAAGGCGATACGCTGCTTCAGGGTTTCTAGCAGGGTCAGCAACTCATTAATCGATACCGGCAGGCCACCCTTGCGCAGTGCGAAAAAAAAGTTGAGTAACATTACTTGGCATCCCTTCGGGTCATAAAGGCCAGTCGCTCAAGCAAGTGAACGTCTTGCTCATTCTTCAACAAGGCGCCATAGAGTGGTGGAATCGCTTTGGTGGCGTCGCGCTGCTTGAGAATGCCATCGGGAATTTGATCCGACATTAACAGCTTCAACCAGTCGACCAGCTCTGAGGTAGAAGGCTTCTTTTTGAGACCGGGAATTTTGCGCACATCGAAGAAAATATCGAGGGCTTCATCGACCAGATCTTTAGTGATGTTGGGATAGTGAACATCAACAATTTCCATCATGGTTTCACGGCTGGGGAAATTGATGAAGTGGAAGAAGCAGCGACGCAAGAAGGCATCGGGCAATTCTTTTTCGTTGTTACTGGTGATGATCACAATGGGGCGTCGTTTAGCGACAACACGCTCACCGGTTTCGTAAACGTGGAATTCCATTTTATCGAGCTCGAGCAGCAAGTCATTGGGGAATTCAATATCGGCCTTGTCGATTTCATCAATCAGCAATACCACTTGTTCGTCGGCGGTGAAGGCCTCCCACAACTTACCTTTTCTAATGTAGTTGTTGATGTCTTGCACGTCATCATTACCCAACTGGGAATCGCGCAAACGGGATACCGCGTCGTAGTCGTACAAACCCTGCTGGGCCTTGGTGGTCGATTTTACGTGCCAGGATATGAGTGGCATGCCCAGGGCACTGGCCACCTCTTCTGCGAGCATGGTTTTACCCGTGCCCGGCTCGCCCTTAATCAACAGCGGTCGCTCTAAAGTCACGGCTGCGTTAACGGCCATTTGAAGATCGCCGGTCGCTACATAGCGCTCAGTCCCGGTAAATTGCATTGTATTCCCCTTTATTAAAATAATGTGTTCGAATGCTAAGTGTGGTTTTTAAGTTTGTAAGCAAGCCGGTCATTCTAGCGATTCATCAGCATTGATGCCATCCCCCCCTTGCAGAAGAAAGAAAACTGAGCCTGCTCACCGCGCCTGTCACCCCGCTAGCCCTACCTATGACCGGCTAATTATCACTGCTAATATGCTGTCATTCAGCTCTTTGGCTAAACCCTAAACACCTCGGACCACACCCAATGCCCGCAACTGCCCACTCCAACAGCGCCACAGACAGCACTTTCTTCGGTCACCCCAAAGGCTTATATGTCTGCTTTATGACGGAGATGTGGGAGCGCTTTTCCTACTACGGCATGCGCGCCCTGCTGATCTTCTACCTCACTCAACACTTCCTGTTTAGCGATGAGAAGGCCTACCTTATTTACGGCGCTTACTCGGCACTGGTCTACGTTACGCCGGTGATTGGTGGCGTGCTGGCAGACCGTTATTTAGGCTCTCGCAAAGCGGTCACTTTTGGCGCCATTTTGTTGGTGTTTGGACACTTTGGTATGGCGATAGAGGGGCCTGTCGCGCTTGATTCTGCCAGCGGTGTCAGCCGCGACCCCTTCTACCTGCAAATCTTTTATCTCTCCCTCGCCTTTATTATCTGCGGTGTCGGCTTTCTCAAAGCCAACATTTCCACCGTGGTCGGCGCTCTATATAGCCTCGACGACCCACGCCGTGACAGCGGCTTTACGCTGTTTTATATGGGCATCAATATCGGCGCCTTTTCGTCCTCCCTGCTGTGCGGCTGGCTCGGCCAAACCTACGGCTGGAAGTACGGTTTTGGGCTGGCGGGTATCGGCATGCTGCTCGGTCTGGCAGTCTTTCTCAGGGGTCAGCAACACCTGCAGGGCAAGGCGGAACCCCCTGCCAGCGCACAGCTAAAGACCCCCGTTTTTGCCGGCATCAGCCGCGAGCAATTTATCTATCTGGGCGCTTTGGCCGGCGTCTTCGCCATCTGGCAGCTGGTGCAACATCAGGCGCTGGTTGGCCAGGCCCTGAGTGGTTTTGGCGGTTTGATGCTGCTAGTCATCCTCTGCTACGCCTTTCTCAAGTGTGAGCCCACGGAGCGTCATCGTCTCTTTGTCGCCGCCACCCTCATCCTTTTTTCAGTGCTGTTCTGGGCGCTGTTTGAACAGGCCGGTTCATCCTTGAATCTCTTTGCCGACCGCGCCGTCGATCGCGTGCTCTTTGGCTATGAACTGCCGGCATCGGTGTTTCAATCCTTCAACGCCTTTTTTATCTTCCTGCTGGCGCCGGTGTTTTCCATTCTCTGGACTCGCCTCGCCGCCAGAGGGCGCGAACCCTCGACACCGGTGAAGTTTGCCCTCGCCCTGTTCCAGGTCGGCCTTGGTTTTCTGGTGCTGGCCTTCGGCGCCCAATTCGCCAACGAGGGCCAGGGCGTGGGCATGATCTGGCTGGTGCTAATTTACCTGCTCCACACCACGGGCGAGCTCTGCCTGTCACCGGTTGGCCTGTCGATGATTACCAAGCTGAGTGTGCCGCGCATTGTCGGCATGATGATGGGCGTGTGGTTTCTCGCCTCTGCTGGCGCCAACTTTATCGCCAGTAAAATCGCCCAGCTGACCAGTAGTCAAACCGTGGACGGAGCGGTACTCGATCAGGCTAGTGCGCTAGCGAAAACAATGGATGTGTACAGTAATGTCGGCTGGTTTGCGATGGCCACTGCGGTGTTTTTGTTATTGCTATCGCCACTGCTGCGCAAAGGTATGCACGGTGTACATTAATAAAACCTGTTTGCATGTCTGTTTAGCCCTCTGTTTAAAGGAACGCTTTAAGAGGGGACAACACTGTCTTCTTGCGCGCCATTTTCGTCACCACCTGCGCTGCCACTCGCCCCTGCCTGCTTTTCTGCACGCGCTTTGCGCAACTGCCAAACACAGAGGTTTAAGGCATAGAGCAGGGCAAAACTAAAACCGATGGGCATCAACACGCGGCGCACACCGTGCTCCATGGTTGGGCGGATAAGTTCAAAGGCCGCCGTCGCCCAGGCGGGGGCAAGATAGCTCATGCCCGCATAGGGAAAGGCCGGGGTCAGCAACACTGCCAGGCTCAGCATGCGCAAAAAAGCTCTGAGGGGGTACCAGGGCAAACGCTGCGTCGCCCACCAGATAAATGGCGTGGCCATCAACACCCCTAGCACGTAGCCGAAACAGCCCCAAAAATAGTTTTCCGGTGTATACATAATTTGCTCTTTTGTCGGTTCTGTTCGATTGTCTCTTTTATTCGCGCAGGCGGCTATCGGCACCCAAACCAAACGCCCCAGTCAATCGACCCAGTAAACAATGTGCTCTTCAATACTGTCCGGGTGAACGTGGGCTTCGGAGGTCACCCGCCCACTGACGGATATACCCGCCTCGCGCACCGACTCGGGACTGCCCGACACCAGCGGATGCCACTGCGGCAAGGGTTCGCCCTCGTGACGCAGACGATAAGCACAGGTCGCTGGCAGCCAGTTAATACTTTCCACTTTATCGGCACTCAGCTGTATGCAGTCTTCGATTTTCTTAAAGCGCTGGCTGTAATTCTGGCAGCGGCAGGTTTCGGTATCGAGCAGCTCACAGGCGATGCTGGTAAAATAAACTTCATCGCTATCGAAGTCTTCGAGTTTGACCAGACAGCAGCGGCCACAGCCGTCGCACAACGCCTCCCACTCCTGGGGATTGAGATCCTCCAGCGGGCGGTTTTTCCAAAAATCCGGCGCCAACTCGGCCATTAAAGCCTCTCGTTGCGCGCGCGAACAATCTGCATGTATTCATCGCTGGTCGATGCCATTTGCAGGTAGTAGCCCTGCTCATCGAGCTGGGCCAGCACCTCTTTGATATCCGCCTGTGCCAATTTGCGCTCGGGTGTTAACTTCAGCGTCATTGCCGGCTCGAGCTTGCCGAGCTGCTTTAGCAGGGCCTCGGGCACAGCCTCAAGATCTTTCTCAAAAGGTACATAAAGATAGCAGTCACTTTTGTTGGCGCTTTTATAAATTTTGCACAGTACAGTCATATCAACTCTTCTTTATCACTCGCTCACTTTTCACTCGCCTGACGCAGCGGCCTGTAACTCACTGGCATGGCTTAGCAGTGCCTCACCAACGGCCTCAAAGCGCCAACCACTGGCCAGCACCTCCGGCAGCTGCACATCACCATAGGCAATGGAGCGCACCAGAAATTCGAGGTCGACTTTACGCGCCAGCACCTCTGGTGCCAGATCAAGCTCTTGCGCTGCAGAGACCACCAACTGGCGGCACGATTTCAACATCGAGCCGTGTTCACGCGGTATGGCCTTGGGCAAAAGTGGCGGAAAGTCTTTGTCATCGCCGCCTGCAATGTCGGCAAACACAGATAACACTTTCTCGCCGTATAAACGCAACTCGCGGGGGTGGAGAGTATTGGCAGCTTGCAGCTGGGTCATGCTCAAAGGCGGCTTTAAAAATGAAAGGGTGAGTAAATCTTTATCGGCAATAATGCGCCCACGGGGACGATTGTCCTGCCGCGCCACGCCTTCGCGCCAGGTGCTCAGGGCCTGCAAAATAGCCAGCCCCCGTCTATCGAGTTTCCACGCACCTTTAACACGGGTGTAGTACGTTTCTGGCGGCACAGCGCGGCGTGAATTTGCCAGCTTGCCGAGCATTTCATCTTCCACCCAGCTCAGGCGTTGCTGGCTATTGAGGCTGGCAAGCAGGGACTCGTAGACAGGCAATAAGTAATGCACATCTTCTGCCGCATAGCTAAGTTGTGAGGCGCTCAGTGGGCGCTGCAACCAGTCGGAGCGGGTCTCGTGTTTATCCAATTCGACGCCCGCCAGTGTTTTCACCACGCCGCGATAACCGACGGAAAAACCCAGCCCGCAGTAGGCCGCTGCGGTTTGTGTATCGAATAAAGGATCGGGCAATTGGCCAAGACTGTGGGACAGTGTTTCCAAATCTTCGGAACACGAATGCAGTACTTTGACCACATTGGGGTTGGCCAGCAAGTCGATCAACCCCTGTGGTTTGGGTAGCGCCAGTGGGTCGACAAGCCAGGTGGTTTCACCATCGCAGAGCTGTATTAAAGCCAGTATCGGGTAAAAGGTATCGGTGCGGATAAACTCTGTATCCAGTGCGATAACGTCGATTTCCTGCCAGCGCTGCGCCGCTTTTTCCAGCGCTGCGCTATCGGTGATCATAATGGGGGGGGAATATTCGCTGCTCAAAATAGCCTGCTCAAAATTAGTTGTGGATGGGGTTTATGGTGTCTTTAAATGTGCTGAACGAAAGTGCTTAAATTAAGTGCTTAGATCAAAGTGTCTAGATTAAAGTGCGGCTAGTAAAGGCGTGACTCAATGTACCGCCGTCGACATATTCAAGCTCACCACCCAAGGGTACACCGTGGGCGATGCGGGAAACACCCACGCCCAACGCTTGCGCGTGGCTGCCAATATAGTGGGCTGTGGCCTCCCCTTCTACAGTCAGGTTAGTCGCCAGAATCAGCTCTTTAATATTTTCATCGCTCAGACGCTGTAGCAACTGGTCGATGCCGATGGCCTCGGGGCCGATGCCATCGATCGGTGACAGGTGCCCGAACAGCACAAAATAACGCCCCCGATAGGAGCCACTCTGCTCAATGGCAAACAGGTCGGCCGGCGTTTCAAGCACACACAGTAAGTCGGGCTGGCGTCCCTTATTGGCGCAGATTTCACAAACCGAGGCTTCGGTTAACATGCGGCAAAGCTGGCAGCGGCCCACGCGTTCAACCGCTTGCTGAATGGAGGTCGATAAACGACCGGCTGCGCGGGGGTCTTTGTCGAGCAAATGCAGGGCCATGCGCTGCGCCGATTTAGGGCCGACGCCGGGCAAACAACGCAAAGCGTCAATCAGCTCGTCAATCACCGGGCCGAACATCAATCAGAGCCCTGAGTGAAAACACTGTGTGATAAAAATAACACGCGCATTAAAAGGGCATTTTAAAGCCGGCGGGCAAGCCCATACCAGCGGTGAGGTTGCCCATAATGTCGCTGCTTTTCGCCTCTATTTTGCGCACGGCATCATTCACGGCAGCGGCGAGAAGGTCTTCGATGATTTCTTTATCTTCACTCAACAGGCTGGGGTCGATAGTGACTTTGCGTACATCGTGACGACCCGTCATTAGCACCTCAACCATGCCGGCTCCGGACTCACCTTTGACCTCGGTATTTTGCACTTCTTCCTGCAGCTTTTGCATTTTGCCCTGCATTTCCTGGGCCTGCTTCATCATGTCATCTAGCTTCATCGCTTCGTCCTCGATTAATTAATGCAACTCATGGTTGCCTGTAGCGCCCTGTGCGAGTGGACGCTTTTTAACTGTTCGCAACGTTCAATTCGCGCTTTCGTCAATCGCCACCACACTGATTTCGCACAGAGTGGCGTCAAAACGCTGCACCAGGGCTTTGGCCACGGGGTCATCACGCAGGGTTTGCACGGCCAGGGCCTGGCGCTCTGCGCGCTTGCGCAAACGGTAGAGATAGGGGGTTTCAGCAGTGACCTGACCGATGACAATCTCAACCACCAGGGGCTGGCGAAAATACTCGCCAAGGGCATCCGCAAGGCGCTGTTGATAGGCCGGATCATAGACCGCATCGTGGCCTTTCTCCAGACGGAACAGCAGCCGCTGGCCGTCATTTTCCTCTAGCACAGAGTTTGCCGCCACGGTCGCCAGCAAGCCTGAAATAGGCAGCGCATGACACAAGGCCAGCCAGCGCTCATTATTGAAACTGCTTAGCGGAAAATCGCTGACCTGCGCGATGGCAGGCTGGCTATTTGTGGTGTTCGGTCTAAGCACCGCTGCGGGCTCAGCGGCTTGCCGGGCTGGCGGTGTCGTTGGCGCTGCCACGGGGGCTCGGCTAGCGGCTGTCATTGCCGGCTCATTAACCGGTGCTGGAATAGCTGGCGCTGGGTTCTCGCTGGGCTCTACCTCACCAGACTGGCGAGTGGCGCGAGGCTGAAAAGTTGGCGAGTCAGCCTTTGGCTTTTCAATTAGCTGTGGCACCTCAACACGCTGTGGCACCTCAACAAGTTGCGGCACCTCATTCTGCGGCGCCAAATCAGCTTCTGGAGCAGTCTCGGGCTTAAGAACTGGCTGAGCTTTTTGCTCAGACGCCACACCTGTCATGGCCTCGCCTGTTCTTGCCTCGAAAGGAGGCACAGCTTCTGCAGGCACAGGCTCGAATGCTGGGGTCGCTGGCAACGCTTGCGCCGCCACGTCCAGCGCTTCAGGCTTTTTTACAGATTCAGCCACCTCCCCAGCGGGGGCCGTATCGACATTTATCGGCGCAGTGCTCTGGGCTGGCGCAGGGTTTAACGCTGGTGCTTCTGACTTGGGTACTGGCGGGACTACTGACTGCGCTGGAGAAGGCTCTGCTGCTATTGGCAGCGGCTTCATCCCCACTTGCGGCGCCGGTTGAAATGCCAACAGACGCAACATCACCATTTCAAAACCACTGCGCGGGTCGGCTGCCAGCGCTAAGTCGCGCTTGCCGAGCAGGCAAATCTGGTAGTACAGCTGTACTTCTTCACGACTGAGCCCGGTGGCCAGGCTGGTAATCATCTGCTGATCACCGAGACTATTATCCGCCGCCTCGGGCACTACCTGGGCGATGGCGACGCGATGCCACACCGAGAGCATTTCACTCAGCGCCGCCCCAAAGTCGGGAGCATGCTCGGCCAACAGGCCCACTTGCGCCAGTACCTGCGCGCTATCTCGCTCGGCGAGAGCCTGGCAAATGGCGATAATCCAGCTGCGATCAATACTGCCGAGCATGGTGCTCAACTCGGTCTCGCTGAGCTTGCCGCCGCCGTGCGCAATGGCCTGATCGGTGAGACTCAGGGCATCGCGCATACTGCCGTCGGCAGCGCGGGCCAGCGCCCATAGCGCGGCCTCTTCGCAGGGCACTTTTTCTTCACCGAGTACAAAACTGAGGTGCTCGACAATGCGCTCGGGGCTGAGGTTTTTCAAATTAAACTGCAGGCAGCGCGATAAAATTGTCACCGGCAGCTTTTGTGGATCAGTGGTCGCCAGTAAAAACTTAACGTGGGCCGGTGGTTCTTCGAGGGTTTTAAGCAGGGCATTAAAACTGTGGGTCGAGAGCATGTGCACTTCATCGATCAGGTAGACCTTGAAGCGCCCGTGGCTGGGCATGTACTGCACGTTATCGAGCAGCTCGCGGGTGTCTTCGACCTTGGTGCGCGAGGCCGCATCCACTTCAATCAAATCGATGAAGCGACCAGCGGCAATCTCGGTACAGGCACTACATTTACCACAGGGGATCGAGCTAACACCCTCTTCACAATTCAAACACTTGGCGAGGATGCGAGCGATAGTTGTTTTGCCCACACCCCGGGTGCCTGTAAACAAATAGGCGTGGTGCAAGCGGTCATTGTCGAGGGCATTAATCAGCGCCTGCAGCACATGCTCCTGCCCCGCCATTTCGGCAAAGGTACGCGGACGCCATTTGCGGGCCAGCACCTGATAGCTCATCGTTTATTTGCCTCGATAGAATACGGTAAATCGAAAGCGAGCATTATACGGAGATGGGGAATTTCGGGTAGCTTATTCAAGCAGATCGATGCCGCTACAGAGATAATTATTGAAGCGCCCGGCTAAAACTTTCTCGGCTTACGTCTCGGCTCATATCTCAACTTGGGTTTCAACTAATGTTTCGACTTGGGAGCTGAGCAGCCTGCCCAGGTGGCGGGCAAAGGAAAGAGGGATTGGGTGGCGACCCTCATCAGCCACACCCCAGCACACGAATTCTCTGCTACCGTTGCTCCCTTCCGGGCCTGGCGGAGTTTACAGATGTTCATTGCGGGGGGACCGACAAGGGCCACCATAGCGGTGCGGATTATGGTGATTTCGCCGGGTGAATGCAACCGTAGAATTACCCTTTCTCCGCCGCGTTGCAAGACGACTATCAGCTATAGGTAGCTACAGGCAAGGGCTCGGCCCCTTGAGTCGCTAACGCTGTCGAGCTGCTGGCCGCCATAGGTATCAAAAACCTGGCTGCTTAGATACAGGGGGCGAATTGGTTGCGCAATTGATCGGTCGCCCAGTCGGTAACCGGGGATGTTAATTTTTAACTTCGATAATAAAAATTAACAATCACCAATGTCTTTTGTTTGCCTGAAGTTTTTAAATTCAAATATTCTCGCCTTATCATAAGAAATTAATAATGCATTTTCTGCATGGCACTGACGATAAGGCCGCTAGCCTAGGAACCTCCCTCTTTGGCAGCGGTGATGCGCGTGGGGGAACTGGTGGCCATTGCGGTCATCTGATTGAGGCTGTTATAGCCATTGATGGTGGTGCCCAGAGGATCCGTCATGCTTTGCAGGCGATCTTCTGTGTCGTAGACAAAGCCGACGGTAAAGCCGGGCACCGCGGGATGGTTGGCAGTAGCGATTCTCGCCGGATAGCTCAGGGTTTCGACCTTGGTGGTCGGGGTGTAGGCGATAGTACTG
>JAGPUW010000034.1 GCA_018069465.1 Gammaproteobacteria bacterium
AAAGCATCTGAACGCTGGACACACCCTGTTCAGAATTGGAATTTAACCCTGTCACAATTGGCGATTCATTTTCCAGATCGCCTAAACAAATACATCAGCCTGTAAGCTGGTTAGGTTGACACAGAGTTTTGAACACCCTCATGCGGTTTCGTCAAACAATTAAGTATCGTGCCCCCCATAGCTTGATACGTTTCCGGTTATTGTTTGAGATTCCTCCGGCATACGGGGTAAAACAAGGCCGAAGTTATTAATATTAGCAACGGCATTAACTCTGCACTAACCAAGTCAATAAAATCCAATCCCAAAAATAGTAAGACGACTTGTAATAATATGAAGAGCGCTACGGAACAAGCAATTGATGCCATAGCAGACTGAACTAATAACGAACCGCCACTTATGCTCTTTTTTTCTGCCTTCGCCCGCCAATAGATAGCACCAACCATTGCAGCGCAAAATATAAAGCTAAATAATAAGTCTCGGCTATCAAAACCTGGTTGGATAAACACTTCCATGGCTATATAACTAACGACTAGGATAGCGACTAAGACCTTAAGGCGAGTGCTCATTGGCAGCTTTATTTATTCCTACTAAATGAATTACTGCTCCTGTTAGATCGATTGTTCTCGTTCCAAACAACGTCCGTTACAGTTGCCGCCCCTTTAGTTGCAGATATACTGGCATCATAACCAATATCTATGTAGTCGCTGTCGATGAGCGCTCACAATGGGTGTCCTAACTAAACCGCTAATACTTCCCAGCTAAATCAATCAAGTCTGTCATAATCAGATGAAACCATGTACCCACCCTTAGAGCTTCGTCTAATTGCTATTCCATATAAAATATCGCCTTCATTTAGCTTTGTTTTAGATAAAAGTTTAGTAAGTATGTTGATCTCTGAATCACTATATTTTTCAACAACATATGAAAACAACCATGGAGCACTATCCTCTTCAAGTATATTTTCGCTGTAGTCCTTTCTTATAGCGGTCTTCACCTCACATAAACATTCTTCAAGAGTACTGATGGCTGACTCTTCGTTATTGAATTCATCTTCACACGCACCCATTTCATTAGGCACCATTTGAGACAAGTAGCTTTTAATTTCTTCCCATATTTCTTCTCTGGGCTCCCTGAAATCCATAAGCCTATGAACTTGCGACATAATATTTTATTTCCCAGAGGTGGAGGATTGACTACCAGAAACCAAGTCAGATACATCCTGCAGATCACTTAACGGATTAAAGAAATTAACGATTTCTGCGGCCCAACTATCTTCGCCAAATAATGAAGCCCCAATAGCAGCCCCTGGAATCACTATCCTTGATTTGCCATAAAACACATGACCTCGACCGCCATTTTTATGTTGATAATGCGGTATTTGTCCGGATGTATGGGCATCGTGCCGAACAGTTTTCTGTCCAAATTTTTCTTTAGCAAGTTGCTTCGCTTTCTTGCTCGCTCCATTACCAATAACCTTTACATCACCACCTTGTGCCAGCCTCCGGCGAGCCTGACTAGACGTTACGTTTTGCCAGCCGCCTTTTACTGTCCTTATCAGCAACCCAATTTTCCCAAACCCACTAGGGTCCACCCACATCATCGGATTCCCCCCCACATACGCATAGAGGTTAATCCCCCCCGCCATACCAATCGGGTCTTCACTGATAAAGCGGCCTATTTGGGCATCGTAGTATCTGGCTCGCATGTAGTAAAGGTCGCTGTCTTCCGCTTCTGTCATCACCCCGTATTGGCCGACGTAGGTAAAGGGTTGGGTGATCTGTTCTTGTTTGGCCAGTAGTTTGCCATAGGGGTCGTAGGCATATTTATTGACGACGGTTTGGTTATTGTCGGTGATGGCAACGGTGTGGCCGGTGGCATCGTGGTGGTAAACGTAAAGCTGGCTGGTCTGCGCATCGACAAAGGCCATTAATCCTAAGCCGTGGATGTAGTAGCGGGTAATGGTGCCACTGCTATTGGCTTCGGCGAGTAGATTGCCGACTGCATCGTAGATGTATTGAGTCGTTGTGCCATTTCGGGTGGCGCTCAATCTGTTGCCGATGCCATCGTATTGATAGCTGTTGCTTTGCCCGTTGCTGTTGTAGCCGGTCAGACGATGGGCACCATCGAAGATGTAGCTATTGCTGGTGTTTTGTCCGGTGACAGTTTGGGTTTGTCCTTCGTTGTCGTAGCTGTAGTTTTTAGTGTCGGTGCTTGTTGCTGAGAGCAAACGGTTTTTCTGGGCATTGTAGCTTTGGCTGTGTGTGGCGTTGATCAGCGCTTCAGGCAGGAGCGTAAACTGCTGGAAACTGCTGGGACACCCATTCTAAGCCGCCTCATAGCCCTCACAGCTGTAGGCCGTGGGATTTTGCAGATGAGCGCTTACAATGGGTGTCCTAACCAAACCTCAATCTGTTGGTCAACTTACCTTGACCCCATTTTGCCTAAAAATCAGTCATAAACACCAAGCGCCACCAATAAAGGCAACGAAAGAAGAGCGATGGAAAGACATAAAACAATTATCCTACAGCCGGTACAATCAACAGGCGCACTTATCAAGCCCAGCTGCATAGGCTGATCAAACACATATTGAAAAAAAGGCCAGCCAGCAGCTATTACCGCAAGTATGATGGTAAATCTTGCACTCCCAATTGAGCCGTACACTTCAATACTTCCCCAGAACATGGTTGAAAGTGACGCTAAGCAAAGTAATAAACCAAGAACAAGTAAAATATTTTTCACAGGTTATTTACCATCCTTTCGGCTTACCTCCTGACTTAACACCGCTACCTGGCAACCCCGTGCCGCCAGAAGCAGCCGTATCAGATACACCATTTGCAATATTCATTATGGCTATAGGCGTTTGCACAAGCCCTGACGCAGCACTTATAGCGGCATCCGTTAGCTCAAGTGGCCCTTTAACCTTTTTTAGAGCAAATGACGTAGCCTCTCCAACAATTATTGATGCTAATCCAGTCTTCATGTTTTTGGATGGAGACAGAGCCATTGAAAGTGCTGTAAACGCTGTTGCCATGCCACCGATACTAGGTGCCAATGCGCCTGAAAACGGGGTCGCGATCGTCAAGGCATCACCAATCTGAGCTGATAGTTTTGCATGATCATCTCGATCCGCCGCTTCCGCCGCTCTTTTCGTCGCGTAATAGTTACTGTATAGGCCATTTCCATAGCCTGCATATAACCCACTCGGATCCACCAACATAACCGGATTCCCCCCCACATACGCATACAGGTTAATCCCCCCTGCCATGCCAATCGGGTCTTCACTGATAAAGCGGCCTATTTGGGCATCGTAGTATCTGGCCCGCATGTAGTAAAGGTCGGTGTCTTCCGCTTCTGTCATTACCCCGTATTGGCCGACGTAGGTAAAGGGCTGGTTCACTTGCTCTTGTTTGGCCATCAACTTGCCATAGGGGTCGTAGGCGTATTTATTGACGACGTTTTGGTTAATATCGGTGATGGCGACGGTATGCCCGGTGGCATCGTGGTGGTAAACGTAAAGCTGGCTGGTCTGTGCACCCACAAAGGCCATTAATCCTAAGCCGTGGATGTAGTAGCGGGTGAGGGTGCCACTGCTATTGGCTTCGGCGAGTAGATTGCCCACTGCATCGTAGATGTATTGGGTGGTTTGGCCGTTTCGGGTGGCGCTCAGTCTGTTGCCGATACCGTCGTATTGGTAGCTGTTGGTCTGGCTGGCGGTGGTGTAGCCGGTCAGGCGATGGGCGCCATCAAAGACATAGCTATTGTTGGTGTTTTGTCCGGTGACGGTTTGGGTTTGCCCTTCATTGTCGTAGCTGTAGTTTTTAGTGTCATTGCTTGTTGCTGAGAGCAGGCGGTTTTTCTGGGCATTGTAGCTTTGGCTCTGGCTGGCGTTACTCAGTTGCTCGGGCAGAATGACTTCGTTGACGATGGTGGCCTGAGTGCGGTTGCCGTTGGCATCGAGCACAAAGTGGTAATCGACCAGGGTGGTGCTGCCATTGCGGGTGTGATTCAGGTCGGTGAGGCGGTCGGCATTGTCATAGCCGTAGCCGGTCTGGGTGCCATTGAAGTGGCTGATATTTTCCAGGCGACCGGCGTCATCGTAGCTTGGGGTAGCACTTCTGATGAGCCAGTCGATGCTGACGTTGTCGATGCGGTTAAGGCTATCGTAGCTGTAGCTCAGGGTTCTACCATCGGGATAGGTGAGTTGGCTGAGGTTGCCTGCAACATCGTAAGCGTATTGCACCTGGTGGCCATGGGGGTCGGTATGGCCGGTCAGTTGATTGCGGCTGTTATAGCTATTGGTGGTGGTGCCCAGAGGATCGGTCATGCTTTGCAGGCGATCTTCTGTGTCGTAGACAAAGCCGACGGTAAAGCCGGGCACCGCGGGATGGTTGGCAGTAGCGATTCTCGCCGGATAGCTCAGGGTTTCGACCTTGGTGGTCGGGGTGTAGGCGATAGTACTG
>JAGPUW010000032.1 GCA_018069465.1 Gammaproteobacteria bacterium
GTGTTTGTTTCAAGCATAGTAGCGGCAACTTCTGGTCAAAATGTGTTAGAGGGTGTGGTTTTGGACGTTATGCCCAAAAATAGATATGTGAAAGAAACATCATTAACTGTTAATGCTAGATCGCCAGACCTAATTCAAAAGGGCCAATTTGTATCGACATATTATAAAGAAAAAATTGGTTACTCTAAATGGGTCGAAAAGCTAGATTACTTTATCGTTGTTATATCTGCATATTCTACTCAGGATATTCTCACTATGGAGTTGTCGTCATTAAAAATTAATTTAGAAGATGGTACAAGCGTGTCACCCTCTGAATGGTCCTCTGCTAAAGTTATGCCAACCCAAACACCCGCCAAAAAAGCATATTTAATTGATAAAAAGAGGGTTCGTTGTCGTATTATTAAGAGTCATTCACTAATGGAGGATATTGCAAACCAAGTAATAAAGGTTGTTCCAGAAGAACCCAAGTGTTTTGCTCTCAAATACCCTATCCCTCCAGTTTATCCTGAATCAAAATTCTCTTTTAGTATGGAAAAAGTTTTTGTTAATGGGCGTGATGTGTCGCCCTTGAAGTTTAATTTTGAAACCATCAGTTTTAAACAAACCCATGGGTATAGAATTTAAGATCAACGATATTTGGGGTCAGGATATTTGGGGTCGATATTTGGGGTCAGAGTAAAAACTCCCCATACGCCTGATATCCGTTATATTATTGTTTGATTCAATAAGACATTTTGTTCAAGGAGGAACACGATGGCTCGCTTACCCCGACTATGCCCGGTGGGCATTCCACAACACATTATTCAGCGTGGTAATAACCGCCAGCCCTGCTTTGCAGGTGATGAAGACTTCGCAGCGTATGCATCTTGGTTGCTGAAAGCCTCTAAGCTATACAGCGTTGATGTCCATGCATGGGTGTTTATGACAAACCATGTCCACCTGCTGGCCACGCCTTATGAGGCTAATGCGGTGTCTAAAATGATGCAATACGTGGGGCGGCATTATGTGCGTGATTTTAATTATACTTATCGTCGTACGGGCACCTTATGGGAGGGGCGCTTTAAATCGTGTTTAGTGCAAGAAAATGAATACCTGTTCTATTGTTATCGGTATATCGAGCTTAACCCAGTGAGGGCGATGATGGTGAAGCACCCTGCTGATTATAGGTGGTCGAGTTATCATGCGAACGCTTTAGGGGTAGAGAGTAAATTGTGTAGTCCCCACCCTTTATATTTAAACTTAGGCGTTGATGCTGTTAGTCGAGAGGCTAATTATCGTGGCTTGTTTGATGCGCATATTGATAGCCGAGTGGTGGATGATATTCGAGGGTCGCTACAAAAAGGCTTGGTCTTAGGTAATGATTACTTTAAAGACGCCATTGCTGAATTAACGGGGCGGCGAGTGAGGCAAGTAAAGCGTGGGCCGAAATCAAAAGTGGTTTAGGGTGGTTTTATCCAAATTCATAAAGGCATAAAAGACCTGTGCAAAAGGTTGCAAATTAAAACCTATAGTCTAAAATGATAACCTTTCAACATGTGTTAAAGGTTCTATTATGGCTAAAGCAATCAAACTATCTGATGAATTGGTAACAGATGCGGCAATACACGGTAACGCGCAGCATAGAAGTGCACCACGGCAAATAGAATACTGGGCTAGAATCGGCAAATTAGCAGATGAAAACCCAGATTTACCTTTAGGTTTTATTAAAGACACGTTAACGGGCATTCAAGAAGTTGAAGCTGACAATGTCAGCGATTATAAATTTGGATGATTGTTAAACAGAGCGGTATTTTTAGCCGTAGAGTAAAAAAACTGCATCCAGCAGAAAAGCAAGCCTTAGATGCTGCCATTAAATTGGTTATTAAAGAGCCGGCAATAGGTGAGCTAAAAATAGGCGACCTTGCAGGGGTTCAAGTTTACAAATATAAGTTTAAAAGCCAACAAAATTTGATTGCTTATCGGTTTGTTGAAAAGAAGTCGGAACTGACTTTATTAGCGTTAGGCTCGCATGAAAACTTTTATCGTGATCTTAAAAAACAATAAAATTTGATCTTTTATTTTACCTTTGAATTGAGGGTAGGGCGATTACGAGAAGCCTCTAATAAATCAAGGCCCAGTCAGTTTGGCATTTAATTCTAGTAAGTTATCTCTTACGGTTTATATAGAATGATGAATCAATCGAGTCTGAATCTCATTGGTCAAGAAAATATTTAGTAAATTAGGGGTGACCAATCGAAGCATTGACAAAGATTGCCAAAAAATGCCATATTGTGAATTCAACAAAGTGATAGGTAATACTGATGGCGACAATGAATATATCTCTACCAGACCAAATGCGTGACTGGGTGATTGAACGTACCGAGGAGGGTGAATACGCTAATAATAGCGACTATGTACGTGATTTGATACGTAAGGACAAGCAACGTGCTAAAAGCCTTGAAGTTTTGCAAGACGCTATAACCAAAGGCCTTAAAAGCGGTAAACCTAAGGAATTTAATAAAGAGGCTTTTACACGGCGTATGCAAAATAAATCATAACGTGGCGACGTTCAGGCTTTACCCTGAGGCAGAGTTAGACTTAGAGAGTGTTTGGGAATATACGGCTAAAACTTGGGGTGATAATCAGGCAATCAAGTACATTGATGATATAGAGACGGCCTTTCTCTTATTAGTAGAAAATCCTTTTCTCTGCCGTGAACGTACTGAGTTCCAACCACCTGTGCGAATACATCATTTTCAAAGCCACTTAATAGTGTATAAACAGTTAGGTGATGACATTGGCATCATCCGTATTCTTCATGAAAGTGTTGATATTGAAGGGCACCTTGAATAGATGTTGCTTTGTACATAAAGTGTCTAACCATGCCTTGCAAGCCATTGATTAATAAAGAAGCTGTTTACTGTAAAAAGTTAGACAATTAATAACTATATATGTTTAATATCAATTGCTTAGAGTATAAATAAACCAGCATGGGATGCTGGTGGTCGGAGGTTCAAATCCTCTCTGATACCTAATATTGTTATCATTATTAAAGATTGATTCTCTTAATAATTAACGGTAGGTGTTGCCAAATATATTTTAGCTAAATTAGAAATATATTTGATATGTGTAGTGGATACATTAAGGGATTTAATTGTTATAATCCGCGCATAATTT
>JAGPUW010000012.1 GCA_018069465.1 Gammaproteobacteria bacterium
TTGAGGCCGCTAGCCTTAAACTCTTGAAAAAGGTCGAGCCAATCTTGTTTTGATCTGCGCATGTCATTGCTCCTGATTAAAGCCAAGAGCATAAGCATCGGGTATCAAGGTGACTAGGGTGTGGTTGAATTGGCGCTTACCATCGGTGAGCTGGGTTTGATGTTTTTTGACGATCTGTGGCTCAAAGCTACCGGCGCGGTCTCTTGGTGAGTTGAGTTCAAAGTTGCCCACAGGGCTTTTCATCGTCTTGCGGGTACTACCATTCTTGCGATTAGATTGCGTCTCTGAGGCCAGATGTTCATCCAGTTCCGCTTGCATAGCGGCTTCGGTGAGTTGCTTGATCAGAGGGGTAAGAATGCCGTCTTTGCCGGTAAGATCTTTACCTTCACGTAGTGCCTTGAGGGCAGATTCCATATCGAATGTGGGTGTAGTCATAGTCATCTCTTTTTCTTAGTTTAAAGAAATGACACAGAATTATGAACACTACCTATTCCACGGCATGAGTGCTTCAATGTTTTCGTTATCAGCCCCCGGCAGTTTTTCAAATAACCAGCTCAGATAATGATACGGTTCTTTGCCATTGGCTTTAGCGGTTTCGATTAGACTGTATAAGCTGGCACTGGCCTTAGCACCGCGTTGACTGCTGCTAAACAGCCAGTTTTTTCTGCCTATCACGAAGGGTCTGATGGCATTCTCAGCGGGGTTGTTGTCAATGGGCCACGCACTATTGTCCGTATATCGGCTTAGTTCCGACCAATATTCCAAGGTGTAATTCACCGCTTTTCCCAAGGCCGTTTTTGGCGGCACTTGCTGTTGACTCTTGAGCAGCCAGGTGTGGAACTGATTCAGTACGGGCACGCCAATCTGTTGCCGGGTGCGATGCCGGGTAGCCCCATCGCTATCCTTCGTTTGTCGTTCCACGCCATACAGTTTTCCGATAAAATTCACGGCTACGTCAGCTTTGCCAGTCTTGCCTTTCGGCTGGGCCTTTTGCGCCTCTATAAACTTGCGACGGCTGTGTGCCCAGCAGCACAGGTGCGTTAGGCCATTGTCTTTGGCCACGGCACGATAGGGTTTGTAGCCATCACTCATAAGCGTGCCCGCAAAACCGTTGAGTAAACGTTTTGCGGTGTCTGTTGAGCGCCCCGGATCGTAGTGGAATTGCACAATCGGTTTGCCGGGTGGGCCGCCGCGCTGTACCCACATATACGAATAGCTTTCGGGTGTCTTGCCCGGTTCATTGAGCACTTGCACCCGTGTTTCGTCCATAAACAAAACGGAGCTATTGATCAGCTGTTGTTTGAGGTGCTCTGTTAGTGGCATAAGTTTTTCGGCCACCTTCAGCACTGATTCTGACAGGGTTTGCCGGGATAACTCGATACCATAACGACTCAGTATGCCGCTCAAGCGATACAGGGGCAGGCCATCGGCATACTTTGAGGTGATGACGTAGGCCATGGTGTTGGCGGATGCCAGCGCTTTGGGCAGCAACACATCCGCTGTCGGCGCTATTTTAAGGGTCTCATCACACGCCTTGCAGGCGTATTTTTTGCGAACATGCTGGATCACCTGGACCCGGGCGGGGATGATGTCCACTTGCTCGCTGATGTCCTCGCCAATTTCAACCAGGGTGCAGCCACAGGCACACTGCCGGTCTGCTTCGCCCAGTTCAATGACGCGACGCACGCGGGGAAGTCCTACGGGTAAGGGCTTGCGTACCGGGCGCTGGGTTTTTTTGGCCGGCGTGGCCGGCGCCGGTTCTTCATCGACCCCTTCCAGCTCATCGACAAGGCTGTCGGCTTCGTCAAACAACTCCGATTGGTCGGGGCATTTCTCACTGCTTTTGCCGTACAGACGGTGTTTTTCCAGACGCAGGGCTTCGAGAAGCGCATGGATTTGTTGCTTGAGTTGGTCCTCGCGTTTTTCACTGGCAGAGCGCTCTTTTATCAGCAGTGTTTTGAGCTTGGCGGGGTCGTCAGGGAGGGATTTAAGGGCTGAAGGCATGGTGCTAATTATACCGCACAAGCACTAGCCGACGGAGCTAAAATGCAGGGAGTTGTGGGGTTTATTGCGCCATAAATCAAAACCATCAAGGAGCCAGTTTAACTCTTCACCCGTGAGCGTGAGGGTTGCACCCGTATGATCGACTGGCCACTTGAAGCGCTGCTTCTCCAGGCGTTTATACCAGAGGCAGAAGCCGTTTTTTTCCCACGACTGCAGGGATGCAGGAGGTAGAGCAATGCAGGAGCAATTGCCGAATAAAGGATTTTTATTTTATCGCGGCGGCGATTGATAAAAACAAATAAAGTAGGCTCAAACGGATTCAGTTCAAGCGCCTGTTCGACCAACAATGAGAGCCCCTGTATGGCCTTTCTGAAGTCGACAGGTTCAAGGCATAAATAGACCTTCGAGAGCTCTGGATTGGGGCGCATCATGGCGCACAACTCGCCGCCATCAACTGAGCCAACCATTGGGGGTCTGGCAGTCGAGTAAACTGCAGCTGGATATTGCTCATCTGCAGTGTGATGCAAACAGCGCTCACCGGAGCAGTGAGAACCTGGGTAAATAATGGCTGGGTGTTGGGATCGGCGGCGGGCAAGTCTTTAAAATAATGGCGCCAGCGATATAGGGTTTGTACGGGGATGTTCTGTGCTTGAGCATACTCAGCCAAAGATCCGCTGAAGGCTTCGGCTTGCACAAGGTGTTCAGACCAATAGGTTTGTTTTGCTGTCGCTTTGGCCATCGTGTTGTCTCCTGATGAAAAACACGAATGATGCCGCAGGCAAAGCAGTATTATTAGATGTAGATGGCGAGACGCTTACAGGCAAGCCGCTAGGTGTTATTCATCATAATGATCGAGGCAGTCAATATATGTAGATTCGCACACCGGTCGACTCGCTGAAGAAGGTTAGGTCATTCATAAGCACGGAACCTGGTGTGGCCTGGGCGATGTGGAGATAGCCACATTAACGTGGATAGAGTGGTTGCAACAATCGCCGATTACTGCAACCGGTAGGTGATCGACCACCCGCTAAATTTGAAATGCAGTATTATCAGCAAATCGAGTCGAGCAAAGTTGCATGATTCAAATAAAATTAGCTTCGACAATCCCGGGGCGATTCACGGCGGCTTTTAGGGGGGGGTACTCTCTGACCTTTAAATTCGCAACACTTCAGAAAGGCCCACTTTTTAACAATCAAAAAATTCGGTATACCAATCGACGAAGCGGTTAATACCTTCCTGTATGGAAGTTTGCGGTTGGTAGTCGAGGTCGGTGATAAGGTCGCTGACATCGGCATAGGTGCTGGGGACATCTCCAGCCTGCAGAGGTAACATATTCTTTTTAGCTGTTTTTCCCAATTTGCTTTCAAGTGCGCCGATAAAGTCCATTAGTCGCACTGGATTATTATTGCCAATATTATAAATTTTGTAGGGCGCGGGTGAGCTTGATGGGTCGGGGGTCATGCCATCCCAGGTGGGATTACCCTTGGGCGGATTGTCGATAACGCGTGTAATACCCTCAACAATGTCGTCGATGTAGGTGAAGTCGCGTTGCATTTCACCGTGGTTGAAAACATCGATCGGTTTGCCTTCCAGTATGGCTTTTGTGAATAGGTACAAAGCCATGTCGGGCCTGCCCCAGGGGCCGTACACCGTGAAAAATCGCAGCCCCGTCGTGGGTAGTTGATAGAGATGAGAGTAGGTGTGGGCCATCAATTCGTTGGATTTTTTACTGGCGGCATAGAGGCTAATGGGGTGGTCGACATTGGCCGAGGTTGAAAATGGCTGTGCTTCGTTCAAGCCGTAAACCGATGAGCTGCTGGCGTAACTGAGTTTTTTAACACCATTATGGCGGCAGCCTTCAAGAATGTTGCAAAAGCCGACAATATTACTGCTGATATAGGCTTGGGGATTGGTCAGGCTGTAACGCACACCGGCTTGTGCAGCGAGGTTGCAAACTGCGTCAAATTGCTGCTCTGCAAACAGTGTGTTGAGGTTTTCAGTGTCTTCAAGATTGAGTTTAATAAACTGGTAGTTGGGGTGCTTACTACTACCCACGCAATGGTTGTAGGCGATATCGCTCTGGGTAATGCCGGCGCGCTCTAACCGGCCGTACTTTACCCGCTGGTCGTAATAATCATTGATGTTATCGAGGCCCACAACTTCATCGCCCCGCGCCAGTAATTTAAGCGCGAGATGAGAACCGATAAAACCTGCGGTGCCAGTAATTAATATTTTCATCTATTTCTTTATCTCTAATTGTCGATTAAGACCTGCCACGACCAATAGCGTAGTAAGCCCAATCATCTTTTTCGAGTCGTTCCGGTGAGTAGAGGTTGCGGCCGTCAATAATGATTTTATTGTTCAGGCGCAGTGCTATCTCATCAAAATCGGGGGCGCGAAACTGCTGCCACTCCGTGCAAATCACCAGGGCATCGCAGTCATTTAATGTTGAGTACTTATCGTCACAGAGCCGCAAGCTTTCATTGTCGGTATAAATTCGCTGTGTTTCTGCCATGGCGACTGGGTCGAAAGCCTGTACTTTGGCACCGGCTTGCCATAGTGCCTCCATTAGGGTGCGGCTCGGTGCTTCGCGCATATCGTCGGTATTGGGTTTGAAGGACAAGCCCCAGAGGGCGATGGTTTTACCTTTGAGTTGTTCAGCGCCGCCAAAAGCGTGGGCGAGCTTGCTGAATAGCCGGGTTTTTTGCCTCTCGTTCACCTTGTCGACAGACATTAACAGCTCGGCATTGTAGCCCAGTTGCTCGGCTGTTTTGGATAGTGCTTTGACATCTTTGGGGAAGCAGGAGCCGCCATAGCCACAGCCCGGGTAAATAAAGTGGTAGCCAATACGGGGGTCGGAACCCATGCCTTTGCGCACTGCTTCTATATCGGCACCCAGTAATTCCGCCATATTTGACAGCTCATTCATAAAGCTGATTTTGGTGGCGAGCATGGCGTTGGCGGCATATTTGGTGAGTTCAGCAGAGCGAATGTCCATAAACACCGTGCGTTCTTGCTGGCGGTTAAAGGGTTCGTAGAGCTCGCGTAGCAGCTCTTCAGCTGCTGGCGAATCAGTGCCGATAATGATGCGGTCGGGTTTCATAAAGTCGCTAACTGCAGCCCCTTCTTTAAGAAACTCGGGGTTGGATACGACTGCGAAGGGAATGTCTTGGTTACGCTCTTGCAGGGTAGCCTGTATTTGCGCCTTGACCTTGTCGGCCGTACCGACCGGCACGGTGGATTTGTCGACAATAATGCGCTGTTCCGTCATTCGCTCGGCGATGGTTTTGGCCACGGCGAGTACATATTGTAAATCGGCTGAGCCATCTTCGTCGGGAGGGGTGCCGACGGCGATTAGCTGGATCAGGCCGTGGGCGACAACCAGGTCTGCGTCGCTGGTAAAACGCAGGCGGCCGTCCTCGCGGTTGCGTTGCACAATGTCTTCCAGCCCGGCTTCCCAAATAGGCAGGATGCCATTGTTGAGCTGGTCAATTTTACTTTGGTCGATGTCCATGCAAATCACATCGTGACCGACCTCGGCGAGGCAGGCCCCGGTGACCAGACCGACATAGCCGGTACCAAATACGGATATTTTCATCTTATTGAAACCTGAAAAAAATGTTGCTGTCGGCGGGATAGTGCGAGGGCATGTTGCTGCAAATCCTTATGTCGGTAGTATGCTTGCGTTTTATTAATGCTTGAAGAAGGGCGAGATTATACCTTTGCTATGTGGGTAGCGGGTGTTATACCCACAGAGATCTGTGCTTTTGTTAAAGTGTTGGCTTTATTGTCGTATTTCAAGCTTGCTATTGGGGCGCGACTTCCTCATCACTGCCTATTTCAAGTGGCAGTGACACAACATCGTGAGAGTTACACCATGAAATCCTGGTTAGGGATAGCCTTTTATACCGTCCTTGTTGTCTTCTCGTCGCTTGGCAATGCTGCAGAGCTGGCCGATGTTATTGATGGCCTGCGCCCCAGTGTGGTGGGCATTGGCACGGTTCGTCCCGTTCGTGGCAGCCATAAGCCGGCGATTGATTTTCGAGGTACAGGTTTCGTGGTCGGCAACGGCCGCCAGGTCATCACCAATTATCACGTGCTGCCCGAAAAGCTGGATCGAGAAAATAAGGAGAGCCTGGCCATCTTCGTGGGCCGAGGAAAATCTGGCAGGGCAATGGTGGTGAAAGTGCTGCGTAAAGATAGAGACCACGATCTGGCTTTACTCGAAATTATCGACGGCTCCTTGCCGGCTATGCGCCTGGGTGACGCGGCGTTTATACGCGAGGGCTCTGATATTGCCTTCACGGGCTTCCCCATCGGCATGGTGCTGGGCCTTTATCCGGTCACTCACAAAGGTATTATTTCTGCCATTACACCCATTGTCATACCCTCAGCGTCCTCGCGCAGTATTACCGCGGCGCAGATGAAACGCATGCGCAACCCTTTTGATGTGTACCAACTCGATGCCACGGCTTACCCCGGTAATAGTGGTAGCCCGGTCTATGATCGCCACACCGGGCAGGTGGTTGGGGTTATCAACAGTGTTTTCGTCAAGGGTGCCAAGGAGACCGTGCTGGAAAAGCCCTCGGGTATTAGTTATGCAATACCCGTGCGTTATGTGCATGACTTGCTAAAGTCCAGATAACTTTTAACTGTAAAGCGGTGCACTGGATTGTTGAATGAGGGTTTAAAGCCCAGCGGTGAGTGAGCGGGTCAGTTCGGCCGCTGAAGTTTCTTTGCAGCCACTGGCGTTTTGACCGCACCACAAAGGGCTAAAATTTGCCCGGCCCTGTTTTTCCGCCGCAGTGCGCAGGGATGCGATGGCTGTGCTGGCCAGCGGAAATACAGGTGCCGAAGGGTTGATAGGCCCGAGCTCACTGATCGCCCGATTGACGATACCCCGTGCCGCTCGCCCTGAAAAAATATTTGTCAGTGTTGTATGCCGGGCGCTATCTTTTGTTAATGCCGCTCGATGCAATGCACTGGTCGTACTTTCGGGGCAGAGTAAATAAGCCGTCCCCGCCTGAACACCAGCCGCGCCCAGCGCCATCGCCGCCGCCACAGTTTTAGTATCGACAATACCGCCAGCGGCGATCACCGGCAATTTTACGGCCTTGACGATTTGCGGTATCAGGGCAAATGTCCCCAGCTGTTTATCGAGATCATCACTTAAAAAATTACCTCGGTGGCCACCGGCCTCCAAGCCCTGGGCGATAATGGCATCGACGCCTGCGGCCTCAAGAAACAGCGCCTCCTCAACGGTGGTGGCGGAGGCAATAATTTTACTGCCCCAACTTTTTACCCGCGCCAATAACCTTTTCTCCGGCAGGCCAAAGTGAAAGCTCACAACTGCGGGTTTAAATGCTTCGATTAGATCCGCAGTTTCAGTGCTAAAAGGCCTGCGTTCCAGCCCCTTTACTATGGCGTTTATATCGAGTCCAAACTCCTGATAATAAGGCGTGAGTACTTTGCGCCAGGCCGCCTCCTGCTCGGGCTGGGGTGGTGGAGGCGTATGACAAAAGAAATTAAGGTTAAAAGGCTTGTTAGTTTGCGCATGCAGCGTTGCCAGTTCCCGCAGCAAATCGTCCTTATTGAGCATAGCGCAGGGCAGTGAACCCAGACCGCCGGCCTTGGACACGGCGATGGCGAGAGTGCTGTCCTGTACCCCAGCCATAGGTGCCTGGATGATAGGTAGCTCAATGTCTAGTCGCTCTTGCAGTATCATCGTTCAATCTGGCCTTTTGATGTTTCGACCTGCAATTTTACACACTAAAAGTTTGTTTGGTGTTGGGGTCCACTTCAGTGTGGTAAGGACGTTGGCGTGGTTTTTAAAGTGTCATATTATTTTGTTAGGGTAAAAGAGTGTTTATCTTTCAGATGGCCAGTGTTAATTCGGTTAATTTTTGCTATTAACTCTGCGGATTGAATAGCGCTTGCTTATGGGTTGTAGTGCTAACTATTAGCAGGGTTTAGTACTGATTGTGGTGGATAGTAATGTTGTTGGAAAATATTTATAGCGACAATAATTAGTTTATCCAGGCTAATTAGTACAGTGTTTTATTGAGGTTCTCCTGCTTGTTTAGGGTTTATTTTATGTGGCTTGCTTGTATGTAAAACACCGTTAACTAATACATTATCGATAAGCTCTTTTGCACGCAGATTTGTTGCACTGCGATCCGTGTAAAGCACCGATGTAATGCTAAATATTATATTCAAAACGATGGGATGGGAATGTTATTTTTTAATAGAATGGTTGTTGTTTGCTTGTCAGCAGGCTTTATAGCGTCTGCGGTTTCTGCTGAATCAGCACTAAACGATAGATATAAGCAGAGCTACATTTCTCAAGTGACACCAATGATTGAACAGCAATTATTAGCAGCTAATGGGGGTATTGCAAAAGCTGACCTCAAAAGTGAAGCTAGTGTATGGGCAGAAAAAATGGCTAGCTGCCAGCTTGAGGCCATTGAGCACTACCCCAGCAATTACAGGGAGGCTTCCGTTAAGCCAGTAGCCAATGGGGGGGATATTGTAAAGGTCACGAATGATGTTAATCAGCTAATGAAATCAGACTTTGAAGCAGGTAGCCTCTCATTAACGTCGCTGCAACAACTCGTTGCCACTGCGGCTCAAAAATTTAAGAAATGTATGGGTTGAGATAAGTGGTGCGTCCACTTGAGCACAATAACATTGCGCTTTTTTTAGCAAGAAAGAAAAGACGTATGTGGCTTGAGTAAGTCTTGGTTTTAAAATGGTACCGGAGGCCGGACTTGAACCGGCACGCTATTGCTAGCAACGGATTTTGAATCCGTCGTGTCTACCAATTCCACCACTCCGGCACAGAGAGATATCTTTTACATTTGGTAGCTTTCGAATTATCGAAAAGACTGCACTCAACAGCGCAGGCCGGGGATTATAGCAGCGGCTTGGCCGGGGTCAACCGAAACTCATCGCTGAAAGGCGGCTTTTTTCGCCAATCATGTGTGGTTCAAGCACGGTATTGCGTTGGCGCAGGGCGGCGTTTTCCGTTAGGCTTGCGCGCTTGTCAGATCGACCCCGGAACACACGTCTAAAGCCTATGCGCCGTCAGCAATTTCACTACACTCTGCCCGATGAATTGATCGCCCGCCAACCCGCCGCCGAGCGCTCGGGGAGTCGCCTGTTGGTGCTCGATGGGCCTACGGGTGAGCTTCAACATCGACAATTCCCCGATTTTATCGATTTTATCGAGCCGGGAGATTTGATGGTGTTTAACGATACGCGGGTGATTCCGGCGCGCCTGTTTGGTCGCAAGGCCAGTGGCGGGGCAGTGGAAATACTGGTCGAGCGGGTGCTTAGCGAGCAGCGGGTGCTGGCTCATGTGCGGGCTAGTAAATCGCCTAAGCCGGGTAGTGATATTTTGCTCGATGGCGGTTTTAAGGCGCGGATGGTGGTGCGTGATGGCGCTTTGTTTGTTCTGGAGTTTGATCGCACTGCCACGGTTGCCGAGGTACTTGAGCAGGTCGGCCATATGCCCCTGCCGCCCTATATTGATAGAGCCGACACGGTGAGCGATAAAGAGCGTTACCAAACGGTGTACGCCCAGCGCCCCGGTGCGGTGGCGGCACCAACGGCGGGCCTGCATTTTGACAGCGCGTTATTGGCCCGCTTGGAGGCAAAGGGGGTTAACGCAGGTTTTAGCACCCTCCACGTTGGCGCTGGCACTTTTCAGCCGGTGCGCGTTGACAATATCTTCGAGCACAAAATGCACTCCGAGACCTTAGAGGTCAATGCCGAGCTTTGTGCGCAGGTCGAGGCAACCCGCGCTGCGGGCAAGCGAGTGATCGCCGTGGGCACCACCAGTGTGCGCTGTCTTGAAACGGCGGGTGCCAGTGGCACGATGCAGCCCCTGCAGGGTGAAACCGATATTTTTATTTACCCCGGTTATGAATTTAAAATGGTCGATGCCTTGATCACCAACTTCCATTTGCCGGAGTCGACATTGTTAATGCTGGTCTCGGCATTTGCCGGTTATAAAGGTGTTATGCAAGCTTACCGGGAGGCCGTCGAGCAGCGTTATCGCTTTTTTAGTTACGGCGATGCGATGTTAATAACGCGCAAGCCCAATGCCGATAAGCCGCCATCTTAATTGACCACCCTTCTTTAAACTGGGCAGTTAAAATAGCAATTTACAATGAAAAGTTTGAAATGAAAAAAGCCCTATGAAATTTGAACTCGATACCACCGACACCACTCGCCATGGCGATGCCCGCCGCGGCCGCTTGATTTTCCCCCGTGGCGTCGTCGAGACCCCCGCCTTTATGCCGGTCGGCACCTACGGCACGGTCAAGGGCATGCTGCCACGGGACATCGAGGCCATTGGCGCCGATATGGTTCTCGGCAACACCTTTCATTTAATGCTGCGCCCCGGTACCGAGGTGATTAAAGCCCACGGCGACCTGCACGATTTTATGCAATGGCAGGGGCCGATTCTCACCGACTCCGGCGGCTTTCAAGTTTTTAGCCTGGGCGCGATGCGTAAAATCACCGAGGCTGGCGTTTCCTTCCGCTCGCCCATCGACGGTAGTAAGGTTTTTCTCGACCCGGAAAAATCGATGCAAGTGCAGCGCGATCTCGGTGCCGATGTGGTGATGGTGTTTGACGAATGCACGCCCTATCCGGCGACTGAAACCGAGGCCCGCACCTCTATGGAGTTGTCGATGCGCTGGGCGCAGCGCAGTAAAGATGGCCACGGCGATAATCCAGCAGCCTTGTTCGGCATTGTGCAGGGCGGTATGCACGAGTCACTGCGTCACGAATCGATCGCGGGTTTAAAGCAGATCGGCTTTGACGGCTACGCCATTGGCGGTTTGTCGGTGGGTGAACCGAAGGACGATATGCTGCGCGTGCTCGATTGTCTGTCGAGCGAAATGCCCGTCGACAAGCCCCACTATTTAATGGGCGTTGGCAAACCGGGGGATATTCTCGAAGCCGTACGCCGGGGCATCGATATGTTCGACTGCGTGATGCCAACCCGCAATGCGCGAAACGGTCATCTGTTTACCAGTACCGGTGTGATAAAAATACGCAATGCCACTCACCGCCACGACACGGGACCATTGGATGCCAATTGCGACTGTTACACCTGCGAGAATTTTAGCCGAGCCTATTTGCACCACCTCGACAAGTGCAAAGAAATACTCGGTGCCCAGCTCAATACCATCCACAATTTACGGTATTACCAAAACCTGATGAGTGATATTCGCGCCGCCATTGAGGCCCACCGCCTCGATGAATTTGCCGAAGAATTTTATCGCCAGCAGGATGGTGGTGGGCCAGCGAGCTGAATTTTGTTGTGAGAGGTGGGCAAGGTCATTAATTGCCTTATAATGCGCCACCGTTACAGGGATCAATAAAGCGAAAATTAATGAACCGTTACCCGCTCTGGAAGTATTTACTCATTTTACTGGTGGTCATTGCTGGCTTTATCTATGCACTGCCCAACCGCTATGCCCCCGACCCGGCAATTCAGTTGTCGGGGCAAAGTGGCTCCATGGTCATGGACGAGAGTCTTATGCAGCAGGCAATGGCTGCGCTGGATGCAGCACAAATCGCCTATTTTGGTGAGCTGGTTGACGGCAAAAGTATACTGATTCGCCTGCGTGATGCCGAGCAACAACTGGCCGCCAAGAGTGTTGTGCAAGAAGCACTCGGCCTCGATTATGTCGTTGCCCTGAACCTCGCCTCAAACACGCCCGAATGGCTGGCCGATCTTGGTGGCGCACCGATGAAGCTCGGTCTTGACCTCAGTGGTGGTGTGCACTTCTTGTTGCAGGTCGACACCACAGCAGTGATTAACACCCACCTCGACACTCGTTTGAGTGAGGCCAAAGCCGCCCTGCGTGAAGCGCGTATTCGCTACAAATCGGCCAGTCTTAAAGACCAGGTTCTGAGCTTCACCTTTACCAAAGCAGAGTGGCAAGATCAGGCGACTTCGCTGATTCGCAAAGAGTTTCGCGACTTGCTGCCGGCGGAAAGTCAGGATGGCAGCTTGTTTGTGGTGAGCGCCACCATGTCTACCGCCGCCGTAAAAGAGAAAGAAGAATACGCTGTCTCGCAAAACATCACTACGCTGCGCAAGCGGGTGAATGAGCTGGGCGTTTCGGAACCGATTGTGCAACGCCAGGGGCGAGATCGTATTATCGTCGAATTGCCCGGGGTGCAGGACACCGCCGAAGCGAAGCGTATTATTGGTAAAACAGCCAATCTGGAATTCCGCCTCGAAGCGAAGCCGGGGCAAATTGTTGGCCGCGAAGAGTTTATCTTTCGCAGTGAGTCTGAGCGTGGGCGCACGGCCTGGCTGGAAAAGAAAGTCGTCATCAGCGGCGACAGTGTCACTAATGCGGCTTTGGGCTATGACGAAAATGGCATGTCCCAGGTCGACATTACGCTCGACGCCAGCGGTGGCCGCGACATGCACTACGCCACGCGTAACAACATCAAGCGCAGCCTGGGCGTGTTGTTTATCGAGTCGAAAGCGCGGCTAGAGAAGCAACGCAATGAGGCGGGTGAAGAAGTCTCCGTCGCCGTGCCCTACGTTGAAAAAAGTATTATTAGTCTAGCCACCATTCAAAGCGCCCTGGGTGTGCAGTTTCGCGTCACGGGTCTCGACAACCCTGCGGAAGCCTCCGAACTGGCCCTGTTGCTACGGGCAGGAGCCCTGGCTGCGCCCATGTATTTTGTTGAAGAGCGCACCATTGGCCCTTCACTGGGTGCCGAGAATATCTCTATTGGTATTCAATCAGTACAGATCGGTATGGCGGTGGTCGTCGTGTTTATGCTGCTTTACTACCGCGTCTTTGGCCTCTTTGCCAACCTGGCGCTGGGTTTAAACCTGGTGCTACTGGTTGCGGCCATGTCGTTGCTGGGTGCCACGCTGACCCTGCCGGGTATTGCCGGTATCGTGTTGACGGTGGGAATGGCAGTGGATGCCAACGTACTGATTTTCTCCCGTATTCGTGAAGAGTTAAAAAATGGCGAGACGATACAGGGGGCGATTAACGCCGGTTACGACCGCGCCTTTGTCTCCATTGTCGATGCCAATATCACCACTTTGATCGTTGCCGTTATTCTTTACGCCGTCGGCTCTGGCCCGGTTCAGGGTTTTGCAGTGACGCTGTCACTGGGTATTTTAACGTCTATGTTTACCGCCATTATGGGCACAAGGGCGCTGGCCAATCTGGTCTATGGTGGTCGTAAAGTCGAAAAACTTTGGATATAGTTTTTTTAGAAATCAAGACAACTGGAACGCGAATATGAGCGAACAGGTTATTTACAATTTTATGGGGCGCCGT
The DNA here is from genome assembly GCA_018069465.1 of Gammaproteobacteria bacterium. GTDB lineage: Bacteria > Pseudomonadota > Gammaproteobacteria > Pseudomonadales > Porticoccaceae > Reddybacter. Next base: position 13,335 of record JAGPUW010000012.1, read on the forward strand.
CGCCTGGCAGCGATAGGCTCAATAGTGCTGCTGGTGGTGGCAATCGCCTCTCTGGCAACCAAGGGTTTGGTACTCGGCCTGGACTTTACCGGGGGCACGCAGATTGAAGTGGGTTATCAGCAGGCCGCTGAGTTGGAACAGGTGCGCTCGGCACTGGAGCAGGGCGGCTTTAAAAACCCGGTAGTGGTGCACTTTGGCACGGAAAGCGATGTGCTGATTCGCCTGCAGGGCCAGCCCGAGGCGGGCTTGTCCGACCAGGTGATGGCGGTACTCAAGGTGGCCAATCCGGGGGTTGAGCTGCGTCGCATTGAATTCGTCGGTCCGCAAATCGGTGAAGAATTACGTGATGATGGCGGCCTGGGTATGCTCGCAGCCCTGGCCGTGGTGATGCTCTACGTGGCGATTCGCTTTCAGTATAAATTCTCCATTGCCGCTGTTTGTGCCCTGGTACACGACGTTATTCTTACCCTCGGTTTCTTTTCGCTGTTTAATATTGAGTTTGATCTCACCGTACTGGCAGCTGTGCTGGCAGTGATTGGCTATTCATTGAATGACACCATCGTTGTGTCTGATCGTATTCGCGAGAACTTCCGCTTGCTGCGTGTTGCCGATGCCAGCGAGGTGATTAATGAATCGCTGACGCAAACTCTGGGTCGCACTATTATTACTTCCCTAACGACCCTGCTGGTATTACTGGCTTTGTTTGTTGTTGGCGGTGAGTTGATCCACAATTTTTCAATAGCCTTAATTGTCGGCGTATTTGTCGGTACTTATTCCTCTATTTATGTGGCGGCCAATATTTTGCTGACCATGAATATTGACCGTGAAGACCTAATGCCGACCGAGAAAGAAGGCGTGGAGTTTGATGGTTTGCCATAGCCGGTGACTGATTCAATACACATAAAAAAACCCGCTTTTACAGCGGGTTTTTTTATGGCTAAAAATTTTTAACTTATTGGGGTATCAGGCAAACATAGCCCTCAAAGCTCATGTCGATAGAGCCGAGGCAGTTGATGTCGCCCTCGATAGTAAGTTCACCTTCGGTGACACCGGTAAACAGGCCGCGCCCGGTATTGTCAGGCGAGGGGCTTGAATATTCGATAAATGAGCCATAGATGCCGTTAGTTATCGGCGCACAACTTCCCTCAACCGTTAAATCACCGTGAGTGTCCAGAGTTAATTGTGAGTGCGCATTTTGCAGGCCTAATTCAGCCCCAAGGTAAACTGCATTATCGTCATTGCAACTCAGGGTATGGGTGAAGGCGAAGGGCTCGGCTTCGGTTGCGGCGCTGACGCCAACAATGCCACATTTCATCCGTGCCAGAACATGGGGCCTTTTCCCAACCCTGAGCTTTACCACGCCCAGGGTACTAAAGCCTGCATCGGGTGCCTGGCCATTATTGATAATGGTGCCTTTCACGGGAACTGCATAGCCGTTCGTGCAAAGCTCATCGGCAAAGGTGGCCGCTCCGAAAAGCAGTGACGAGCCGACAAGGGTTTGTGCTATTTTTTTTATATACGCGTGCTTCATTCGTCATCCTCTATGATTGACTGTGGTAAAAAACTAGTAGGTTTTGTTGGTATTGCAGATACACATTCCCTGTTAATGATATTGGCTCATCCCTGGCTACCAGATTCTAACCCGTTGCGCCGGTGGCAGATACAGCTTGTCCCCTTCTTTCACATCGAAGGCTGAATAAAAGGCATCGATATTCGGCACCACGCCATTAACCCGAAACTCGGGCGGCGAGTGAGGGTCAGTTTTGATCAGACGCTCGGTCAGCTCGGGTCGGCGTTTAACGCGCCAGGCCTGTGCCCAGCCGAGAAACACTCGCTGTTCTCCGCTGAACTTGCCCATCATCGGTGCTGGCTTACCCTGCAACGATAGCTCGTAGGCTTTTAAGGCAATGCTCAGACCACCGAGGTCGCCGATATTTTCACCGAGGGTGAGTTCACCGTTAATGGGTAGGCCGGGTAGTGGCTCGTAAGCGGCATACTGCTTAATTAAGTTAAGGGTGCGCTGTTCAAAATGCTGGCGATCGGTATCGGTCCACCAGTTTTCCAGATTGCCCTCGCCGGTATATTTACTGCCCTGGTCGTCAAAGCCGTGGCCAATCTCATGGCCGATCACACCGCCGATGCCTCCGTAATTGACCGCGTCGTCGGCATTAATATCGAAAAAGGGCGGCTGTAAAATGGCGGCGGGAAAGACGATTTCGTTCATGCCCGGGTTGTAATAGGCGTTAACCTTTTGCGGGGCCATAAACCATTCGCTGCGGTCCACGGGTTTGCCGAGTTTGGCAATTTGTAATTGCTGGTTAAATTGATTGGCGCGGCGAATATTGCCGATCAGCTCATCAGCTTTTATTTCAAGGCTGGAATAATCTTTCCATTTATCGGGGTAGCCAATTTTTGGCGTAAAGCTGGCGAGTTTTTCCAGCGCTTTGGTACGGGTGGCCGGACTCATCCACTCCAGTTCGCCGATTGAAACGCGATAGGCAGCAATTAACTGATCGACCAGTTCAAGCATGCGCGCCTTGGCTTCGGGGGGGAAATGCTTGGCAACATAAAGCTGGCCGAGAAGTTCGCCGATATTGCTATTAATACTGTTAACGGCTCGCTTCCAGCGGGGCTGCTGCTCGGGCTGACCGCTTAAGGTGCGTTGGTAAAAGTCAAAACTGAGCTGCTCGTAAGCCTCCGGCAAATAGGCCGCGTAGGCATTGAGTACTTTAAAACGCAGGTAATCCTGCCATTGCTCGATAGTGATTTCGGTGAAAATACGATTCAGAGCCTGCGCATACGTCGGCTGGCGGACAATAACTTCGCTCTGTCCACCAATGCCCAGCCCGTCGAGAAAGACGTCGAGGTGGTAGTCGGGTAACAACTGCTGCAGTGCGCCAGTGCTGAGTTTGTTATAGGTTTTGTCGCTATCGCGGTTTTCTACTTTCGTCCATTGTGCTGTGGCCAGCGCGGTTTCGATGGCAATAATATTGTCGACTGTCTGAGCGCTGACCTGGGCCTTGGCCAGGCTCATTAACTGCTCAATATAGCGACGGTATTTTTGGAGTATCTCCTGTCCCCGTTCGCTTTCATCAAAATAATAATCCCGGTCGGGCAGGCCGAGACCCGATTGGGTGAGGTAGACAATGTACTTTGTGGAATCCTTGGCATCTTGATCCACCCAGAAATTCAGCGGTGAATCGATGCCGCTTGCGTTGCTACGGGCAAAGAAGGTGGCGACATCGGCGTGGGTGTCCATCACTTCGATTAACACTAACTCGGTAGCCAGCGGTGCCAGGTCGAGGTTGATAATGGCCTCGGTATCGAGAAAGGCTTTGTAGTAGTTGCCAATGGCTTGCTGGGCCGTGTCGCCGCTATCGTTGTCGGCGGCTTGCTGAATAATAAGCTGCAACTGATCGAGGCTTTTTTCATGGAGAATACTGAATGAACCCCAGGATGATTTGTCGTTGGGTATTTTCGTTTCGCGCATCCAGCGACCATTGGCGTAGGCGAAAAAATCATCCTGGGGGCGAACATTCACATCCATCCCCTGCAGGGCGAGACCCGATGGCTTGCGTGTGTCGTCGCGGGTCTCACTGTCGCAGCCGCTGATTAATAATAGGCAGAGAAGGCTGCCAAATAAGGTGCTTAGGGCGCAAAGCTGTTTTTTCATTAATGGGTCCCTGGGTTTTGCTGTGTGTTAATTGGCGCTCGTTGGGGCAATCGATAAGCACAGAATACTAACACTGCAGGCATAGGCTGTGCTGTGCTAATAGCAATGGCTAAAAGAGAAGGTATGGGGACAGGGGCTGAGAGGAAGGCTTGAGAGAAATGCTGGAATCTTAGGATTTAATCGGGGTTTTGTTTATCGCTCGCCAATAGGCTCGTTAATGACTGTCTATTGCCAGTGGCCTTTCAGCGGGGCATGAAGCCCCGCGATCTTGTCTGTCGATGTCGGCCAGGGCTTAAGAAAATTTGGCGGCCTTGAGGCTAAACTTGCCAGAACCCAAACCGGTCATGCACAACAGGCCGCCGATAATAGCCATGTTTTTCATAAACATGTGCTGCTGAGTCATCATCTGTTGGGCGTCTTCGATATTCCAGTAGGGATGGAAAATTACCGTGACGGGAATTAGGAAGAGGGCAATGGTCAAGGCCGCCAGGCGTGCATGCCAGCCCAGCAGTAACATAATGCCGCCGCCGAGTTCGATAATAATAGTCAGTACCAATAGCACGTCGACCATGGGTAGGCCTTTGCTCGTCATGTAGCCGGAGACGGTGGAGAAGCCAATTATTTTGTGTACACCAGCGGGAATAAAAAGCGCCGCGAACAATATGCGCCCAAGAATGGGGCCAAAGCGTTGGGCGATAATGTTTGAATTCGTCAAGACGGTGCTCATGCTCATGCTTGTGCTCCAATTATTGATTGTTTGAAAGGGTGGTTCTAAAAAAATGCCTGATCCCCACTGGCTGATCAGGCATTTCATTTTAAGCTTTAAGTGCGGTGGCTAGCAATTAACCTGCGCCGTGCTCGTTTAGCTGAAATCTTCAGGTTTGGGTGCGCGTGGCTTTTTGTCACCGCGCTTTTTTCCGGCACCATCAATCTTTGGACGTTTTTTATTGGTGCGCTTGAGCACCAGCTTATCGCGGTTTTGATCGCCAATGTTACTCACTTGCTCAATGTTCATCGCTTGCTGGCGCACCCTGACGCGCTTGAGGTGCTGGAAGATTTCCTTCGGCATGCCCTCCGGCAGGTCGACGGTGCTGTGCTCGTCCTGCATATCAATGTGGCCGATAAATTCGCTCTCAATACCGGCTTCATTAATCATCGCACCGACGATATCACCGGGTGATGCGCCGTGGTTGTTACCGACATCAATGCGATAGCGCACCAGTTCAACATCGGGGTGCTGACGCAGTTGGGAGATGGCCTTATCGCTGCTGCCCTTGGGGCTCGGCTTGCGCGGGGCCTTATCACGGCGGGGAGTGTCGCGGCTGTCGCTGTCGGCATCGCGTTGGGGACGTTTGTTTTTCTCGGTATTTTTTAAACGCCCCTTGTGCTTCTCTGTCGGCGCAGTAATCGCTTTAATTGAAGGGTAGAGGGGGGTTTTTTGCTGTGCCTGCCAGGCGAGGGCGGCGGCGATATTACCCATGTCGAGCTCGTTCTCGTGGGCGATTTTTTCCAGTAAGTCGCGGAAGGTGCTGAGGTCCTGCTTTTGCAGGGTTTCGAGTACCTTGTCCTGAAAGCGCTGGATGCGCTGGCCGCTAATTTCCTCACCACTGGGTATGTCCATTGCAGCGAGGGGCTGGCGCGTGGTTTTTTCAATAGAGCGCAGCATGCGACGCTCTTTCGGTGCGACAAACAAAATCGCCTTGCCTTCACGTCCGGCGCGTCCGGTGCGGCCAATGCGGTGCACATAGGATTCGTTGTCGTTGGGAATGTCGTAGTTAATAACGTGGCTAATGCGCTCGACGTCGAGGCCGCGAGCGGCGACATCGGTGGCGACAATAATATCCAGCACACCTTTTTTCAACTTGTTGATGGTCTGCTCGCGCAAGGCTTGGTTGAGATCCCCATTCAATGCTGATGCGGCGTAGCCCCTGGCCTGGAGTTTCTCGGCGAGGTCGACAGTCGATGATTTGGTGCGCACAAAAATAATGATGCCGCCAAAGTCTTCGACTTCAAGAATGCGCGTCAAGGCATCGAGCTTTTGATGGCTGTTGACGATCAGGTATTTTTGATCAATCTTTTCAACGGTGCTGGTTTTATTGGTAATGCGCACCACCTGGGCATCGCCCAAATAGGTGTTGGCGACACGGCGAATGGGTGCCGGCATGGTGGCCGAAAACAGTGCGCGCTGGGCATCTTTCGGCGTTTTGCTGAGAATGGTTTCAATATCGTCGATAAAACCCATGCGCAGCATTTCGTCGGCTTCGTCGAGCACCACGGCTTTCAGCTCGCTTAAATCGAGAGTGCGACGGTTAATGTGGTCGATCAAACGACCGGGGGTGCCCACGACAACATCGGCACCGCGACTCAGGGCGCGCAACTGGCCGCGAATATCCTGGCCACCGTAAACGGGCAGCACGTGAAAGCCCTTCATGTAGCGGGCATACGTTTGAAAAGCCTCGGCCACCTGTATCGCCAGCTCGCGGGTGGGCGCCAGTACCAAAATTTGCGGCTTGCGCTGGCTGGTTTTTAATTTGCTGAGCAAGGGCAGGGCGAAAGCAGCCGTTTTGCCAGTGCCGGTTTGCGCAGTGCCGAGCAGATTGCCGCCGCCCAACAGCAGGGGAATGGCCTGGGCCTGAATGGCGGAAGGCTGTTCGTAACCCAGCTCTTCAACGGCTTTTAGCACCGCTGCAGATAAGTTGAGCGAGGAGAAAGTCACTTCTTCAGGTTTGGTGTCGCCGCTAGCGGGGCTAGCGTCCTGACTGGCTGGTGAATTGGCGTCTGGCTTTGCATCGGATGCTGACATAAGGAAGTGCCCAAGAGTTGGAGCAAGAGGGGGCAGAAGCAAGAGCTGCCCCACAGGGGCGCGAGATTATACGCAGGTCAAGGGCTTTAGTCTATTTATTGTCGGCTTTGTATCACAGTAAATTGTGCGCATTAACAGTGAGTTAAAGCCCCTTTGCAGCCTTCGCCAGCAGTCTGTCCAGGACATTGGCAAATGCCTGTCTATCCTTCTGGTTGAAAGTGGCGGGGCCGCCGCTCACTTCCCCCGTTGAACGCAACTCTTCCATTAAGTTGCGCATGGTTAGGCGCTGCTTAATATTGGCTTTGGTGTAGTGCTCGCCCCGTGGGTTAATGCACTCTGCCCCTTTTTCAATGGCCTCTGCCGCCAGCGGGATATCGGCGGTAATCACCAGGTCGCCACTATCGAGATGGGCAACAATATAATCGTCGGCCACATCAAAGCCACCGGGCACCTGTACCGACTTCAGCCAGGGTGATTTTGGTAAACTCAAGGATTGATTGGCGACAAAGAGGATCAAGACCTCGGCCCGTTTGGCAGCGCGATAGAGAATATCTTTAATCACCCGAGGGCAGGCATCGGCATCGACCCATATTTGCATAACGTGTTTTATCCGCAGTTTGATGCTGGCAAGCTTAGCTGGATTGGCGCTTAGAGCAAAGGGTAAAAATGGTGGGGGAGGTGTGGTAATAGGGACTGCCAGGCATGGGCATATTGTGGCGGGCTCATTCTAATCAATAATGGATTTGACCTTAATACGGTGCTGTGCGGATGAATTCAAGCCTAAGTTGTCGTCGGTTAAGACGTTATAACGTTATGGTGCTAAGATCGTGTTTAGGAGGCGTTAACCATGAGTGAATTATCAAAAAGATCAACGGTTTACTTCGAGCCAGAGATTCATCATGCCTTGAGAATGAAGGCAGCGAATGCGCATATCTCTGTTTCAGAAGTGGTGAATGAGGCGGTTCGACTTGCTCTTAGGGAGGATCAGGAAGATTTAGGCGCCTTCGAGGAAAGGGCTGATGAGCCGACATTAAGTTACGACGAGTTGTTAAAAGACCTGGGGAAACATGGCAAGCTATAGCCTTGCGTTCAAGAAGTCCGTTGCAAAAGATCTCCGTGATATTCCCAACCAGGATGTGAAACGAATACTCAAGCGCATAGATTCCCTCTGTGAAGATCCGAGGGCGGAGGGTTGCAGTAAACTCTCAGGCCAGGAGAGATACAGAATAAGGCAGGGTATGTATCGCATAGTCTATGAAATTCAGGATAACGCGCTCATTATTTTGATTGTTAAGGTTGCCCATCGCGGCGCCGTCTATAAAAAGAGCTAACTATCGGTAAAAATAGTTAGCTGTCGGCTTGACCCTGAAGTTACGTCATATTCCAGCCCGCGCCAAATTGGTGTGTGGATAAGGCCTGAACCAAAAAAAGCCGTGTTGGCTGGCGATGTTGTCCGCCTGTGGTTTCTTGCCTGACGTATAATGACGGCAACACCCTCCCACGGCCGCGCTAATCAAGCGGCCGTCTGCATTTTAGTTGCCACCCCAAAGCCGGAGTCATACTTGAGCGAAGCTCGTTCCACGCGCCATGGTTTGATTGTTATTGCCACGCTGTTTTTGAGCCTGGGTTTACTTTATGGCATCTGGTATTCCTATGCGGTTTTTCTGGTGGCGTTAATTGATCACTTCGGCTGGTCGCGCTCCGTCACTGCCGGGGCGATGTCGGTGTTTATTCTTAGTCACGGACTGTTTGGCCCCTTTGCCGGTCGGCTGGTGGAGGTTTTTGGCCCTCGGCGACTGATGATGACGGGTTCAGTCATTATGGCTATCGGGCTACTGTTGACCTCACAGGTGAATCAGTGGTGGCAGCTCTATCTGTCTTTTGGGGTGATCAGTGCGCTCGGTCTGGCGGCTTGTGGCTGGGTGCCCTCGGTGATTCTGACTGAAAAATGGTTCCCCGATAAAGTCGGCACGGCGCTGGGTTTTGTTACCGCTGGTATCGGTGTGGGTATTTTTACCATTGTGCCGCTGTGTAATGTGCTGATAGAAAACTACGACTGGCGTCTGGCTTTTCAGGTCTTGGCGGCGCTGGTGATATTGTTTATTTTCCCTGCGGCTTTGTTTATTTTGCGTGAGCCCCCCCTTGCACAGGCACCTGTTAGCAAGGGCCAGGATAAGGGCGCAAACGACGCCACTGAGCCCGCTGCCCCTGTTACTCCCGCCAATGACTGGACGGTAGCAACAGCGGTGCGCTCACGCAGTTTTCGCTTTGCAGTGCTGGCCTTTTTTGCCGGTGGTTGTCTCTCGCAGTTACTGATCATGCACCAGTTCGCCTTTATGGTGGATCACGGTGTGGCGAAGACGATGGGCTCGATTATTGTCGGCATTATTGGTGTTACCAGCATCCCCGGCAAAATGATGTGGGGCGCTTTGTCTGACCGTATCGGTCGCGAGCTGGCTTTTACTGGCGGCCTGGTTTGTGTATTGTTTTCCATTGGCGCACTGGCTCTGGTGGGCACGGTGCCGGGTTTATTGATGCCCTTTGCTTTCGCGCTTTTAGTGGGCGTGGGCTATTCGGTAAATGCGCCGATTATTCCCGCCGTTGCCCGTGATCTCTTCGCGGGGCCGCGCTTCCCGAGTATTTTTGGCACCCTGTCGATGTTCTCGGCGATGGGCGGTGCCATGGGTTCCTGGCTGGGTGGGGCCTTGTACGACTGGTCGGGTGGCTATGAATGGATGCTGATGGTTGCCGTGGGTCTAACTATTTTTGGCCCCATCATGCTTTGGTTTGCAGCGCCGAGAAACCCGGAGACACCGCCAGCCCAGACGCCCTGGTGAGCACTCAGTAGACCGGGGCAACCTCAATGCTTGTCGATATCAAACGCACAGTCGCTTGCGCAGAGGTGTTTACCGAGCTGTGGCTATAGGGTCGTGGGAAGTGCTAATGTCATGTCTTTGTTTGTCAGTCGATGCTATTCAGTAGAGATCACTCAGTAGCTACGGTTCAGTCGGCACTGTTTGGGCGGCATTGTTTAGCCGCCACTGTCAGTCGCCACTGTTCAGTCGACATTAGGGAGTGCAGAAACTAAATGTCTAGCTTGACCCTTGCCATGGTAGGTTCCGGCGGCACTGGCGTAGTGGCGTTGGGGGAAATGCTGCTCTGGGCGGCGGCAAAACAGGGTTTATACGGCATGCTGCGTAAAACCTTTGGCCCTCAAATACGGGGTGGTGAATCAGCGGCCATCGTTCGTTTGGGTTCGGAAGTTGTCGCCAACCTCGGTAGTGATCTTGAGCTGTTAATGGTGCTCGACTGGAATAATTTTCAACGCTTTGCCGATGAAATTCCCTTGACCGAAAACACTGTTTTAATTCAAGACCTACAAGCCGGCGAGCGTCCGCCGAATTTACCCGAGCCCCGGCAAACCCTGACACTGGACTTTCTCGGCCTTGCTAAATCCTTAGGCTCAAACCACAGCAATATCGTTTTGTTGGCTTATGTGGCGAGCTGGCTTGGCTGTCAGCCCGAGGTCATTGAAGCGGCCGTCCGACACCGCCTGAAGGCGCATGAGCAGGCAACCGTGGAGCTGGCAGTCGCCGTGGCGAGTCTGGGGCTTAAGCTGTCGCACGATCAAACCATACCCCTTCAAGCCCCCCTTCAAGCCCCCCTTCAAGCGGTAACGCCCTCTTCCGCTAAAACGCTTAACAGCGAAAAGTTATGGCTGGCAAACGGCAATCAACTGATCGGCCTGGGTGCTTTGGAGGCCGGTATCCGTTTTGTCGCAGCCTACCCCATTACCCCCGCTTCCGATGTGCTGGAATGGATTGCCGGGCAGATAGAAACAGTCGGTGGCCATTTGGTGCAGGCCGAAGATGAGCTTGCAGCCGTCAATATGGCCATTGGTGCTGGCTTTGGTGGCGTGCCAGCAATGACCGCAACCTCAGGCCCCGGCCTGGCCTTAATGACTGAGGCCATGGGTCTTGCGGTTGCCAGCGAGACGCCCCTGGTAGTGGTCGACGTCATGCGGGGCGGGCCCTCTACCGGTATTCCAACAAAGAGCGAGCAGAGTGACTTTAATCTCGCGGTTTATGGCCTGCATGGCGATGCCCCGCACGTGGTACTCAGTGCGCTGTCGGTGGCAGATTGCCACTTTACGGCTGGGTGGGCCACGCAAATTGCCAGCGAACGACAAACCCTGGTGATTCTCTTGTCGGACCAGTTCTTAGGCCAGTCATCACAAATTATGCCGCCATTGGCGAAGACAGATTTTAGTGCGCATATAAATGAGGCTCATATAAATCAAGCTCAGATGGCCGATGAGTCACCGGACGGGCCTCAACAGTCGCGTTATTTTCGCTACCTTGATACAGACTCCGGTATATCGCCGCTCGCTCTACCCGGTCAGCCCGGCGGCATGTTTACCGCCGATGGCCTAGAGCACAACGCGGCGGCAATTCCATCACCCAAAGCGGGGGATCACCAACAACAATTAGCGAAACGCCTGCGTAAGCTAGACAGCCTGGTTGACACTGATCATTGGGCGGAGCTACAAGGACAGGGCGCTATTTTATTAATTTGCTGGGGTTCTTTGTACCAGGTGTCACTGGAAGCACAGGCGCAATTGAGGAAAAAGGGCATAGAAATAGCCGTGATGGGTGTTCGCTTGTTATCGCCATTACCGCTGCAGAAAATTCAACAAGCTATGCAGCAAGCAGAAAAGACTTTGGTGATAGAGCAAAACCAGCAGGGGCAATTTGCCCATTACTTGCGATCCTTTGATCTGCAGAATGTAAATGCTGAGCCTTTTAGTGTCAAACACCTGGATTTTAAGCACCTGGATTTCAAACAGTATTGCCGCTCCGGTCCCACCTTATTTACACCGGTTGAAATAGTGGCTCAAGTTGAGGCCCTCATATTTGAATCTAAGAATGATGAAGGCCCACAATGAAAGCTAAGGAATATAAATCTGGCATTAAGCCGATTTGGTGTCCAGGTTGCGGGCACTTCGCCGTACTCAATGCCATCACCAAAGCTTTTGCGGCACTGGAGCAAGCACCGGAAAATGCAGTGCTGGTTTCCGGCATTGGCTGCTCTTCTCGTTTGCCCGCGTATATAAACAGCTATGGATTTCACGGTGTCCACGGCCGCGCATTACCTGTGGCCGCCGGTTTGAAAGTGGCTCGCCCCGATTTAAATGTTATTGCCATGGGTGGTGATGGCGATGGATTTTCCATCGGTGGCAACCATTTTCTGCACGCCTGTCGACGCAATGTAAATATTGTTTATGTGGTAATGGATAACGAAGTTTATGGCATGACCAAGGGGCAGGCTTCGCCGACTACGCCGGAAAACTGGGAGCACAGTAAGCTAACACCCCACGGCCCAGAGGTCAGACCTTTTCAGCCCTGTGCCATCGCTCTGGCGGCGGGTGCGAGTTTTATCGCGCGTGGATATTCGGGTGACCCAAACGGTTTAGCGCGCATCTTGTTTGAAGCGGTTGAGCATCCGGGTTTTGCCTTTGTCCATGTCTTGAGCCAGTGCCCTACCTTTTGCCCCGAGCAAGTGCAGTGGAAGCAAAGTGTTCATCTGGAAGACGTCAGCACCAATGACCCCGTTCAGGCCGCCGCCTTTTTACATGCGGATGACGGTTTGGCGAAAGGCATTTTTTATCAAAATCCAAGGCCAATATGGCCAGTAGAGCATCACACCACGCAGCCAGTGAACTTACGAAAAGGCTTCGAAATATGAGCGCTGCCTTTTACGACGATAGCTCGTCACTTTATGAGAATAAAGGGGTCTTTCTGGCCCACAGTATTGCCCTCGAACAGGAGGCGGCAGATCGTCTCCACGAGCTGGCAGAAACGATGGCAGTACACAACAACAGAGTGCTTTATCAACTCTTAATGGAGCTAGCCGCATACAGCGAAACCCATGCCGCTAATATTCGAGAGTTTGCCAGGGCAGAAGGGCGATCTACGCTAGCAGGGCAGGGCGAGCCATTGCCACGTTTTAAAGCGTGGGAATATTTCTGGCCCGATGATGAATCACCAGAAATATTCCACAATGGACGAGTCCATTATTTGATGAGTGTAGAAGATGCCCTGCTCACTGCTCTGGAAGTCGAGCAGAGCGCGGAATCCTTTTACCGCAATATTGCAAAATGCACCGCCAACCCTGAGGTGAAAACACTGGCGGAGCAGTTTGCCGAAGAAGAGCAAGAGCATGCCCTGGCGATAAGCACTCGGCTTAGTATTGTCAAAGACGCGGCTAAAAATGCTCCGTCAAAAGCTTTGGATCAAACAGATTTCGATCCGCCCCATATGCCAGAATAGATTTGATTTTATCAAGATAAACATTCCAACGCGTTTGACAGTACAGTGAATAAGCCCCCGCTTATAATAAGCCCGCATTTTTTTAATCGGCGGTTTCACGTATTCTGAAGTACGGATTAATACGGAAAGAGAATGACTGCTAAAAATAGTTCGCCGATGAGTTTGTTCGAACGCTACCTTTCTCTGTGGGTGGCTTTATGCATCATTGCTGGTGTGGGGCTCGGTGTCGTTCTGCCTAATATTTTTCAACGCGTCGCTGGTATCGAGTATGCCAGCGTGAATTTAATCGTCGCCCTTTTTATCTGGGTGATGATTTATCCAATGATGGTGAATATCGATTTTGCTTCATTAAAAGATATCGGCAAAAAACCACAGGGCCTTTGTATTACCTTGGTCGTGAACTGGCTCGTCAAACCGTTCACTATGGCAGCCCTGAGTATTCTTTTCTTTGAGCATGTTTTTGTCGGCTTTGTAGAGCCTGAAACTGCCAAAGAATATATAGCGGGAATGATTTTACTGGGTGTCGCACCCTGCACCGCTATGGTTTTTGTCTGGAGTCAGCTAGTTCGTGGTGACGCAAACTACACATTGGTCCAGGTTTCAATTAACGACATCATCATGGTCTTTGCCTTTGCACCGCTTGCGGCATTTTTGTTAGGCGTCACTAATATTGTTGTTCCCTGGGAAACGCTACTACTTTCCGTCGTGCTTTATGTCCTTATCCCTCTTGCGGCTGGCTACATTACCCGCAAACTGCTGGACAAATCTGGCGATAATGAAAGTATTGCTGGCTTTACAGGGAAGCTGAAACCGTTCTCGATGATGGGCCTATTGGCGACTGTGGTTTTGTTGTTCGGATTTCAGGCGCAGACCATCATCGACAGGCCGCTGATTATTGCGCTTATCGCCGTGCCACTCCTTATTCAAAGTTACGGAATTTTTGCCATAGCTTATTGCTGGGCCTACCTGTGGCGCGTGCCTTTTAACACTGCGGCACCTGCTGCATTGATCGGCACATCGAATTTCTTCGAACTGGCTGTCGCCGTGGCCATCAGTTTATTTGGTCTGAATTCGGGTGCTGCACTCGCCACCGTTGTGGGCGTACTGGTTGAAGTGCCTGTTATGTTGTCTTTGGTGATGTTCGCCAATAAAACGCGAAAATATTTTCCTTAAGCTGAAAATGTGCTTAATTATAATTTCTACTTAATCGCTTACCGGTTGCGTGTATCACTCGCTAATCATACCGGCTAATGATTTTTTTCATACTCGCTATCGTCGTCGGCAGGTGATTTGAGATTGTCTCATCACTTTCGACGGATTGCCGGGTATTGGGCCAGCTCGCTATTTCGGCCTCTACCCAATCAGTCCAATCGAGTATGGCCTCAAGCTGGGGTATTATCAGTGCACTGTTTAAGGTGCCAATATGCAATCTGTGGGGAAAGGTTTTGCCCAGTGCTGGGGTAGCATCGAGTAGATCTACATCGCCTTGAACTCTCGAAATAATATCTTTTCTAATATCTGAAATCTGCTGAAGAAGGTCGTCTTTTGACCCGTAATCGGCATAACTAATTTTTATTAATTGCTCCCACTCAACAATTCTTCCTCTGGCAGGTTCAGCTACCCATTTCTTAAGTGCACTTCGTCCTTTTCGGGTGATGGAATAAACCGAGCGCTGTCGCTTGCCAATTGCCTTATCTTCGACAGTAGAAAAATCATGGGCAACCAGGTTTTTAATCTCATCATAAATATGGCTTTCTGCTCGGGGCCAGAAGTCGCGTAAATTAGAGCGTTTCAGGTGCTTAGTTAAATCATAAGCAGACCAGGATTGTGCAGCCAGTTGCCCGAGGAGAACATAGGATGTGCTAGTCAATTTTTTCATAGTGCTGACAATACTCCAATCAGGAGTAGTATTCAAATTCTCCCGCCTGGAGCGTAAGTGATGTTTCTATCAAATAAGAAAAGGAGAGCAAAGGAATGTCAGCATTTGATGACTATAAAAAAGACTTTCAAGCTGAACTCGGCTCCATTATTAAAGAGCGTATTAATGCGGTTGGCTGGACTAAGAAAAAACTGAATGAGCATCGCCAGCAGGCTTTGACAAATATGCTTAATCACGCCGACACTCACTCTAAATGGCACCATGAAAAACTTAAGGGCATCGACTTAAACAGTATTTCGCCGGACGATCTCAGTGCGCTTGCGACGATGACGAAAGAAGATGTGCAGGCTAATTTCGACGACATTTCAACGGATCCAAAAGTGACAAAGGCCTGGTGCGATGGGCACTTTAAGGCGGGTAATTTTTATACTGATGGCAGCTATTGTATTCTCGCCTCGGGTGGTTCGTCTGGCCACAGAGCCATGCAGGTTTATAAGCCTAAAGCTGCCGCTGAATTTGCTGCTCAGATATTACGCATGAGTCAGCGCCTGGCCATGCATCAGGGAATGGAGCGCGCGCATAAACCTTTGGTCTTTATTGCCGCAGCGCCCGGTGCCGCCCACGCAACCAGTGTTATACCGCCATTATTACCGGGTTTTACCTCAGAACATGCAATGGCTGTGACCGAGCCAATGGTTGAAATTGCAGCAAAGCTTAATAAGCTGCAACCCAAGGCACTGACTATTTATTCGTCGTATTTACGTCACCTCATTCAGGCTCAGGAAGACGGGCTGCTCAATATTTCTCCGGAAAGCATATCGCTCACCAGTGAAACGCCTAGCCCAGTTGATATTGCTGCGCCAAAGAAATTTGGGCTTGTTCTGTTGCTTCAAACTGGGGTTCGATTGAGTTTGGCACTATTGGCTTGAGTTCTGGCTTTGAAGAGGGCCACCTTCTTTCAGATGATGGCCTTATTATTGAAGCCCTTGACGAAAATGGAGAGGCGATTTTACTAGGACAAAAAGCGGCCAAACTGCTGATCACCAATCTCTACAATACAACTATTCCTCTCATTCGTTATGAATTCACCGACCAGCTGACTATTTATGATCGTCCCGCCGTGTGCGGCTCAAACTTCCGCGCAGCATCACTTGTGGATGGCCGTCTTGATGAGCATTTTATTTATGCCGGTAAAACCCGGGTTCATGTCCATCTGTTTAGGCACGTTCTTGAGCAGCGGCTGGGTATTTTGGAATATCAGGTAAGACAAACACCCAACGGCGCTGATGTTGATCTTCTTATAGCGGGAAATTACAGGGTCGATACCAATGAGATTAAATCTTTGTTAGAAGCTGATCTCGAAAAACTCGGTATTAGCAATGCGCTAGTGCGTGTTCAAATTATTGAGTCAATTAAGCGTACCTCTGCACAAAAACTAAAACGTTTTTTCCCCGTGCAGTAACAAAAAAATCTGCTTTTAAAAAGTAATGAAAGTATTTCCACCTTGCTATTAACAGAGTCCCGGCCTTATTAGCCCTGATGCAAATATTGGCGATGTCAAGGCATTTGTTGAGCTTTGTAATTAATGGCAAGTACGACTACGATGGATTAAAAAAATAATAAGGAAGCGGATCATGTCAGATAACCTTGCTGAAAATAAGGCTACTACACAATGTCGACTCGGCGAACACGCCGTCGTTATCGGCGGCAGTATGGTCGGCTTATTAACAGCGCGGGTGCTGTCCGATTATTTTGAGCGCGTCACTATTTTTGAGGCCGACACCCCGCCCGATGAAGCCGTACCGCGCAAGGGTGTGCCACAGGGTAGTCATGCTCATGTCTTGATGGCGGGTGGCGCTGATGTAATGCGTAAGTATTTCCCTGATATTCATGATGATCTGGTTGCCGCTGGCGCAGAATATGGCGACCCCACGCTTAACTGGAGGGTGTCTATTGGCGGTCGGTGGACGCCGCGCATAGCGAGTGGCATGGGGACGTATGTTATGTCGCGCCCGCTTTTGGAAGCCATGGCTCGCAAACACACGGTGGCTATTGCCAATATCGATTCACGTGTTGCCACTGCCGTTAGCGGCTATACCTACGATGATTCGAAAACCTCAGTGACCGGGCTTACTCTCGAACAAAACGGTGAGACTATTGCGGCAGATTTTGTCGCCGATGTTAGCGGTCGTAATTCCAAAGCCTCTAGTTGGATTAAGGCGATGGGGTTTGCTTCGCCAGAACGCAGCAATGTTGGTGTCGATGTGGGCTATGTGGGCTATGTGACCTTCGAGGTCGCCGAGCCGCCGGGTAATGAGCGAGACTGGAGCATGCTGTGCGTCACCCAGAAGGCTATTCCTGAGGACACGCGTATAGGCGGTATTTTTTATAAAGAGGGTGGTCGTTATTTAGTGGCCGCGACGGGCTGTCATAAAGATTATGCGCCGACCGATTGGCCGGGGTTTGTGGCTTATATGAAAGAGCTGCCGTATTCGAGTGTTTATGACGTAATAAAAGATCTCCAGCCCCTGGGTGAGGCGAAGGTGTATCGCTATGCCTCTTATTTGCGCCGCCACTATGAACGTTTACAGGACTTCCCTAAAAGGCTCGTGGTGCTGGGCGATGCTATGTGTAGCTTTAACCCGGTTTACGGGCAGGGTATGACCGTGGCAGCTAAAGAGGCAGAGCATCTGCATGCCTGTTTACAACAATGCCTTGAAAGCGGCGGTTTAGATAAAGTGGCCCAGCCGTTTTTTAAAGGTGCTGCTAAATTGGTTGATGCCGCCTGGGATGGCACTACTGTGGAAGATTTCCGCTATCCACAAACTCGCGGTGAGCGACCACGAGGCTATGGTCTGGCCAAGTGGTTAAATCGAAAGTTTTTTGCCTTGTCTGCTACTGATGACGAGTTTGGCGTGGCGTTTATAAAGGTTCTTGGCTTGGTGGAGCCGCCAGAATCGCTGCTCAAACCCAAATACTTGCTCAAGGCGCTATTTGCGAGAATGCCGGAACATGATAGGGAGCCGTCTTTTATGCCTGAAGCTATTCAGGCCGAGGTGAAACTAGCAAAAGTTTGATCCTGCAAAATCAAGAAAGCTGGCACATCACCAGCTTTCTTGGCCTCAAGTACTTGTCTCTTTCCGCCTGTAAATATAATCCATAAAACTTTATAGCTTGAAGGGCAGTTCACTTCGGCAAGAGTAGCTCAGTGCTTGTTTAATCGTTCGCCAATAGCCAGCACTTCATCTACCAGCGCTTCGGCGTGATGTTCCAGGGTGCGTGCGCCGATAAAGCAGGGGCGGATCACCAGTGCGCCATCAATCAGTGTGGTGCTCGGCATATTTTCGCCATTGCGCAATAGCTGGCGATGAATGCGGCGATTGAAAGCATTTAAGTCTTCTATGTTAGCGCTGACATAGCGGAAACAGCAGATCGACAATGTCGGCTCGCGCACTAATTCGAGCTTGGGATGGGCGCGAGCTCGCTCGGCAATTCGCCGCGCCATGGCATTGTGGCGACAGACGCGTTCGCGCATACCGGCTTTGCCAATTTCTTTTATCAGCGCCCAGACGACGGCGCCGCGAGGCGGTGAGGATAGCTCGACGCCAAAATCGGCATAGGGAATACCCAGCCCGTCGAGGGAGCTTTGTGCTTGCTCGTCGCTGATGGTGCCCTCCAAATAGTCCGCCGCACCCTGGGTGAAGGCGCGATGCAAAATGTCGCGGTCGCGCACAAAAGTGGTGCCGATACCAATGGGCGCGCCGAGCCATTTGTGGGGGTCGATGACCACAGAGTCGGCCAGCTCAAGGCCGTCATACAGGGCGGTGACCTGGGGGTCGAGAATGCCCGGCAGGCCATAGGCGCCATCGACATGAAACCAAATTTTGTGCGCGCGGGCGATGTCCCCCAGTTGGCGCAGGGGATCGATAGCACCCGCGCCGGTGGTGCCAGCCGTGGCCACGATGGCAATGGGCAGGTGGTGGCGGCTGGCATCTTTTACCAGTTGGCGCTGTAGATCGTCGGCACACATGCGTCCGTCGCGATCTTCTTTTACAGCCACCACGGCATTGCGCCCCAGGCCCAGCACGGCGGCAGAGCGGTGAATGGTGTGGTGGCTCGACGCGGTCGCGTAAATGCGCGCCGGCTTGGATACGCCGTCTAGCGCGGGGTCGATGCCAATTTGCTCAAAGGCCCATTGTCGTGCCGCACCCAGTGCCAGTAAATTTGCCACCGAGCCACCGCTGCTGTAAATGCCTTTCATATGTGGCGGCAGGGAGAGCAACTCACCCAGCCATTGCAGGGATTGTTCTTCCAAAAACTGAAAGGCGGTGAGCCCCAGCCGCTGAGGTGCGGCAATGCTCGCGGCGAAGCTGGTCAACGCGCCAAGTGTGGTTGGGCCGGTGGTGATAAACGAGCTGAAGCCAGGGTGGGGGATTTTCGAACCATTGGGTATTAGGTAGCGGCTGATAGTGTCCATCACCGGGCCAATGCCCGTGCCCTGTTCTGGCAGTGGGCCGCGCAGCGCGTTTTGCCACAGCTCGGGTTCATCCATGGCGTCGCCGTGGTCGAAGCGCAGGAAGCGCTCCAGCTCGTCGCCGAGCTGTTTTAAATAGCGGGGTAAGCTGCCGCACTCGGCGTGCTCGTTGTATGTACTCATATGTTAAGTCGGCTGATTGATGTCAGAAAAAATGTCCAGTCATGGCTGGATATTATTGACTCGATAGTCCACGGTTTTGGAGACCAGCACAAGAAAATCTTGCCCTGTTTAAAGCTGCGGCAAAGCTTGTTGACGCAGCTAGGAGCCTGTCGGACTTAGGGTTAATCTACTGCGGAAAAGCCGAGTTTGGCCAGATTTCTCGCTTAGTCTCGTTAAATAGCTCGCTATTCGCCTCAAATAATCGAAAAATCTGTCTCAAATCGCCCTTTCCCTCGCTACGATCACCTAAGCCCGACAGACTCCTAGGGACGGGGTAGCGGTGGAGGTTTTCGTTATCCTCAAACTCGTGGCGAGCGTCCCAGGGTTTATGGTATTGCCAAATGGCTGAACGGTAGTTTCTTAACCAGGCGTAAAAATAATAATAAATCGTGAAAAGTCAGGAAACGTTGTTCAAAAACAACAATATTTCATCGGTGACTGCCTGAGGTTTTTCCAGCATTAACCAGTGGCCAGCGCCTTCGATGAGTTTGACACGGCGCAAGTCTTCAAAGTGAGCGGGCATAAGCTCGGCCCAGTTGGGTACATAGAGTAAGACGTCATCTTCGGCGCCGGCGATAAAGTGAGCGGGTTGGGTAAACTTGGCATCGGCCAGTTGCGGGGTCAGCGCCCAGTTGCGTTCGATATTGCGATACCAGTTCACCCCACCGCGAAAGCCATTCTTTTTAAATTGTGCGACGTGATAATCCAGATCTTCCTGGCTCAACCACTGGGGTAATTCGGCGGGTACATTATATATTTCCGCCATACTGGCATCAGCCGGATAGCCGACCTGTGACATCCATGACCCCGGTGGACTGTCGGCGGAAAGCACGTAATAAGTCATACGCAACGAAGCCTCTGGATATGCGTCCAAACCTAGTTCGGCACCAGGCTCCTGAAAATTACGGATATACCAGTATTTACCATCGAGTCCGGGGGGATTGATCAATGTGTCCGGCACGTCGGGGCGACCCCAATATGGCACCGATAAACCCATCACCGCGCTAACACGATCTGGATACAGCAGTGCTGTGTTCCAGGCAACGATACAACCCCAGTCCTGACCGATAAGAATAAAATCGTCATAACCCTGGGCATCAGCAATACCCACCACATCACCCGCAAGGTGGAGAATATCGTAATCCTCGATGGCTTGTGGCGCGTCACTGCCCGCATAACCGCGTTGGTCGGGTACCGCTACTTTATAGCCCGCCGCGACAATGGGGTCGATTTGATGCCGCCACAAATGCCAGAATTCAGGGAAGCCGTGGAGCAGAATCACCAGTGGCCCTTCGCCTTTGACTACGGTGCGCAGGGTGACGCCGTTAGATTGGATGTATTGAAATTCTGGCTCTTTAATCATGATATTTCCTCAATAACTTCGGTGAACGACCTGTCATTTAATGGCGAGGGAAATTAACCCGCCTCTTGCAGAAACTGCTGGAGCTTGGCCATCGCAGGCCCCGCATTTGTTTCATAGCGCTGTAGCAGCAGCTGTTTCTCCGGTTCCATACTTTCAACGTCGCCTTCACAAACAAGCGGCTATCGCAGGACAGTCCGGTAATAATGTCTTCGGTCATACCATCGGCGAAAAATTCTTGGTCTTCGTCCTTCGACATATTGATGAAGGGCAGCACCGCGATGGAGAGTTTATCGGTAATCAGCGGCGGTGGGGTGTTGAAAAAACCCTGAGCAACAGCTGGGTTTGGTTCAATACTTTGTAATGATGGCGTTACTGATTCAGTGTTTGCGATGGGAGAGTTGTCGTTTTTTGAATCGCCATTTCGAGAAAGCAAGTTGCGTAGCCCGCCCCGACAGGTGAGAGCAGCATGCCAGCTATAACCACTATCGCAGCAGTGGCACTGAGGGTCGTTTCATGTTGAGTGAGCCAGGTGAAAATATGATCGAATGATTCCAAGGTAACATCCTGTTAATTTATTATTCAGCAGAGAGTCAGTAGCCGACTAACTCCTGGTGCTTTTTATTATTGTTTAGTCTAATCCTAATTTATTGTCAGCTAAAGCACCGGTGGTTTGGGCAGTTTTCGTTAGCTATTGCTTGAATACTTAGATGTAATTATGGGGGTTTTTATTCATCTCTGGCCTTTTATTATTTTTTGGCAACAGAGAAACAATAGCTGTATGAAGTGGGTTTGCCTGGTTTAATCGAGTTTTCTGGATGTCGTTTCGGGGCTAGAACAGGACTTTTCGCAGTGGGAGCAGCCGGAGTCACCACGTTTGCGTCGCTGCCACCAGCGAAAAATGGAGATCCCCGCAATCAGGATGACGGCGGCGAGGGCGATCCATTCCTGCTGCTGGCTACTCATCTTTATCCTTTCCTTTAGCCTAGCTGCGCACAGGCGAGGGCGCCGAGATAGCCCAGCCCGGTCATATACACCCAGGCGAAGGCGGGCCAGCGCCAGGAGTTGGTTTCGCGATAAATAATGACCACCGTGGCGGCGCATTGCAGGCAGAGGGCGTAAAACACCATTAAGCCCAGGGCGATACCGGGGGTGAAGACTTTTTTACCGTCGGGCCAGGCGGCGTTGCGCACGCGCTCCCTCAGGCCTTCGTCCTCTTCATCGACATCGCTGCCAACGGCATAGGTGGTGCCGAGCACGGCGATCACCACTTCGCGAGCGGGGAAGGAGGCGATCACGGCGGCGGAAAGTTTCCAGTCCCAGCCCAGGGGTTTAAATACCGGGGCAATGGTTTTGCCCATGCGCCCGAGCAGGCTTTGCTCCATTTGCGCCGCAGCCAGTTCATTTTCAAGTACTAGAATGGCCTGCTCGCGTGCGGCTTCAATTTGCACGCTGGCTTCAACGGCCAGCTTCTGGCGCTCAAACTCGGCGGCGAGAATCTCTGAGCGGGGGAAGTAGGCGAGGCTCCAGACGACCACCGAAACGAAGAAAATCACCGTGCCTGCGCGCACTAAAAAGGCCTTGGCCCGCTCGATGAGGCGCACCAGTACCGACTTGATATTGGGTGTGCGATAGGGCGGCAGCTCCATCAAAAAGGTGGGCGCCGAGCCGCGTAGAATCGTGCGTTTGAGTAAGAAAGCAGTGAGTACGCCGCCGACGATGCCGAGTAAATAGAGGCCCAGCAAGACCAGGCCCTGGAGATTAACCAGTCCGTAAAAGTAGTGCTGTCGGGGTATAAAAGCGGCGATCAACAGGGCGTAAACGGGCAGCCGTGCCGAGCAGGTCATAAAGGGTGCAGCCATAATCGTGGCGATGCGGTCGCGGGTATCGGGGATCACCCGGGTGCCCATGATCGCCGGTACGGCGCAGGCGAAGCTCGACAACATGGGCACGAAAGAGTGACCCGACAGGCCGCACCAGCGCATCGAACGATCCATTAAAAAGGCCGCGCGAGCCATGTAGCCGGAGTCTTCGAGGACGATAATAAAGGCAAATAAAATCAGAATTTGCGGCAGAAAAATAACCACACTGCCGACTCCAGCGACCACGCCATCGGCCAGCAGGCTGGCAATCGCGCCCTCGGGCAAGGTGGCGTAAACCTGATCCGTCACCCAGCCTGCGGTGCCATCAATTAGATCCATCAGCGGTGTCGCCCAGGAAAAGACGGCCTGAAACACCGTCGCCATCACCAGCACAAAGAGCAGGCTGCCGATGATGGGGTGGCTGACGATTTGATCGATGCGCTCTGTCAAGCTGCGTTGCTGATTGCCGGCCGGAACCTGGACAATACCGTCGAGTATTTTTGCGATATAGGCGTAGCGTTCGTTGGCGTCTCGCTCGGCGAGTGTTTGCCCGCTGGTGAGCTTGTCGCGCAGCAGCTGTAAGCGCCGAGACAAGTTGCTGCCAAAAATATCGACCAGGCGCTTTTCGGCTTCGCCGCCTTTATCAATCAGGGCGCGTTGCACTTCGTAGGCCGCTGGCTGTTGAGGCGAGGGCGGTGTCTGCGCTGCGCACTCAGTGGCAAGTTCTGTCGCGAGTGCGGCGGCCGCCTGTTTCACATCCTCTAAAAGTGCCCAGGGCTTGGGGCTCGTTTTATCGACAGCTGTGGCCAGTGCCGCTTTGAGTGGCTCGAGATTTTCATGCCGCGTGGCTGCTGCTATCGTCGGTATGACCACGGTGTTGAGCCGAGTGGCGAGAGCCGCAACGTCGATGCTGATATGTTGTGACTCGGCAATGTCGACCATATTGAGGGCGATAACCACCGGGATACCCAGCTCGAGCACTTCGGTGGCGACAAACAGGTTGCGTTTAATATTGGTGGCATCAACCACCACCAGCACTGCATCGGGGGCTGGCATGTCGCCAATGCGGCCCAGCAGCACGTCGATGGCGGCGCGTTCATCGGGGGAGTGAGCGGCGAGAGAATACGTGCCTGGCAGGTCGATAAGCTGAAAGCGGCGCTCGCCAATAGTCAGCTCGCCAATGCGTTTCTCGACGGTAACCCCGGGGTAGTTGGCGACTTTTTGTCGCATCCCAGTGAGCAGGTTGAAGAGGGTGCTTTTACCGGTGTTGGGGTTGCCGACAACGGCAATCACGGCTTGTTTGTTTTGGTTTTTGTCGGAGGCGATCAGGTCACTAGGCTTGGTGGGGGTCATTGGCGTGTTGAGGCATTAACCCAGGTGGTTTTCGACGAGGATTTCAGCCGCTTCGGCGCGACGCAGAGACAGGTTATAACCCATGACCCGATACTCGATAGGGTCACCGCCGGGAGCAGAGCGCAGTAATTCGATCAGCTCGCCCTTAATCATACCCAGCTGCATTAAGCGCTGGGCCGAGGGGTGTTCGGCATTTTGAAAGCCCAGAACCTGAGCGGGCTGCCCTGGCTTGAGATCGGCAAGAGTGGCATCTTCTGCGTAAGCACAGACTTTTTTGGCCACTTTTGTCGCTGTGGCAAAGCCGAAACGTTGAGCCAGTTGCAAAATACTCATCTACATACTCCCTGAATTGGTGTCCACCCTGAGCTTTATAGTTAGCTAGCTAGTTGTTTGCGCCGGGGTGTCAGCAGGCCCTAGTGTCGCCCGTACATGGGCCAAATGCAAACGATTCTTATTAATAGACCGGGGTTTTATTGGGGTTTTACTGTTTGAAATCAATTGCAGCGAAGTCAAAGTGGCTTCCTCGAAGCCCATTAATAGGCCAGGGGTGGTGACCATAACCCGCTTGTTAGCGCGCATTTTGCTACCCATATGGCCCTGCAATGCTATATATTGATTCGGCAAAATATGCTGATCGGTCACAACTGCTTACCTCGTAAAGAGCGGCAGTTTGACTGCAAAACAAATAATTACAGGGGAAAATTATGAAAGACGTTCAAGGTAAAGTCGCCTTTATTACCGGTGCCGCTAGTGGCATGGGTCTGGGCATGGCGCGCGCATTTTCAGCCGCCGGCATGAAAGTCATGCTCGGTGATATTCAAAAAGAGCCACTCGACACAGCCGTGGCCGAGTTGAAGGCCCAGGGTCGCGATGTCGCCGGAGTCGTGGTTGATGTGACCGACCGCGATTCGGTTTTTTCCGCCGCACAGGCCACTGTCGATGCCTTCGGCAAAGTCCACGTTTGCGTCAATAACGCCGGCGTTGGCGCCAGCGGTAGTGCTGAGGGCACCAGCGAGAAAAACTGGCGCTGGACTGTCGATGTCAACATGTGGGGTGTGGTCTGGGGCCTACAGGCCTTTATGCCACTGATTGAAAAGCACGGCGAAGGCGGTCATGTGGTCAATACCGCGTCGATGGCGGGTATGTTCAGCTGGAAAGAACTCAGCGCCTATAACGCCTCCAAATATGCGGTAGTGGCGATATCTGAAACGGCGATGGCCGAGCACACCGAAGACAATATCGGTGTCTCTGTACTTTGCCCCGGTGTGGTCAATACCAACCTCGGCACCTCTGCCCGCAACCGTGGTGATGACTACGGTGGTTCGACCGATAAAAAATCTGAGCAAATGGTCGCCATGCTGAAAAAGGGTCTCAATCCCGATGTGGTGGGCGAGCAGGTGCTGGAAGCCATTATCGACGACCAGCCCTATATCTTCACCGACCCCGGTTTGCGTAGCTGGGTTGAGAATCGCTTTCAGCGCATTCTTGCCGGTTACGACTGGGCGGATCAATGCGATGCGCTGAAAAAGGCCGACCAGCAAACCGCTATCGACTTGTAGTCCTATCTTTAAACCCGAGGCGCCACGGCATAGACTGTGACACCTCGGGTGTATTGCCATGGGCGATCATAAAATGTTTGTCAGTAATTAAAACCCTTCTAAAAAAATAACAGGGGAGTGGATGATGAAATACAGAACACTGGGTAGCAGCGGCGCGAAGGTTTCAGCCATCGGCCTGGGCTGCATGGGCATGTCAGATTTCTACGGCCCTGCGGATGAGGGCGAGTCTATCGCCACCTTGCATCACGCCCTGGCGGCGGGCTTAAATTTTCTCGATACCTCCGACGTCTATGGCAAGGGCCACAACGAAAGCCTCATTGGTCGCGCCATTGCCGACCGCCGTGACCAGGCTTTTATCGCCACTAAGTTTGGCATTGCCGGTGCGCGCTTAAAACCGGAGGGCGGTCTCGAAATACAAATCGACGGACGCCCCGAGTATGTTAAATCTGCCTGCGATGCCAGTCTCAAACGCCTCGGCATCGATTGCATTGATCTTTATTACCAGCACCGGGTCGACCCCAATGTGCCGATCGAGGAAACCGTCGGTGCCATGGCCGAGCTAGTGGCTGCGGGCAAAGTGCGCTTTTTGGGCTTGTCCGAAGCATCGGCCAATCCGGCATTGATCCGTCGCGCCAGTGCCGTGCACCCCATCGCCGCGCTGCAGAGCGAATACTCCCTGTGGACTCGCGACCCCGAGGCCGAAGTCTTGCCGGTCTGCAAAGAACTGAATATCGCCTTCGTGCCCTATAGCCCCTTGGGTAGAGGCTTTTTGACAGGCACCATTAGCGATACGGCGGACATGACAGACAAAGATTTCCGCAAGTCCAACCCGCGTTTTCAAGCAGGTAATATAGAGCAAAACCTGAAACTGGCCGACAAGGTTAAGCAAATGGCCGCCGATAAAAACTGCGCGCCCGCCCAGTTGGCACTGGCCTGGCTGTTGGCCCAAGGTGAGCAGGTAATGCCCATCCCCGGTACGCGGCGCATTAAAAATTTAGACAGCAATATTGGCGCTGTTGATGTTGCTTTATCGGCCAGTGAGTTGGCAGAAATTGCCAGGGCCTTTCCGGCGGGAGCAGCGGCGGGTAGTCGCTACGCCTGAATGAAGTGTGTGCAATTAAATAAATGAATAAGTATTTAGATGCCAGCGCTATTATTGATTGGCAACAGCCGGCAGTGTTGGCCAAAGCAGTGGAGCTGGCCAATGAGTGCGACGGTGATGAGGCGATAGCGCAAGCCTGTTTTAACTTTGTGCGCGATGAAATAAAACACAGCCTGGATTACAAACGCAACCCGGTGACCTGCAGTGCCTCCCAGGTGCTGCAGCATGGCACCGGCTATTGCTACGCTAAAAGCCATTTGTTGGTTGCGCTGCTAAGGGCAAATTCAATTCCAGCCGGTTTGTGCTACCAGCGGCTAACGATAGACCACAGTGTGCCGCCTTTTTGCCTCCATGGTTTAGTGGCTGTTTATCTTAAAAAACACGCCTGGTATCGCATTGATCCGCGGGGCAATAAGCCCGGTGTGGCGGCGCAGTTTTGTCCACCACAAGAAAAACTGGCCTTCCCGATTATTATTGAGGGCGAAGCTGACTTGCCGGAGATCTGGCCCGAGCCTTTAGAGATTGTTGTTGAAGCCTTAAGACAAGGTCGAGACTATCTCGATGTGGCCAACAATTTGCCCGACCTTGAACTCATCTTCACATAAGAATGAAAACTTTTTAATGAAAGCCATAGAAACATATTATCCATTTAATCATTAATAATTCTGGAGAATGTCAATGGAATTACCCGAAGGCGCCTATTTAAAGCTAAACCCTGAAGATGAATACATGCACCCCCTGGGTAGTGAAGTGAATTTTAACGAAAGCATGTACTTCAATGTTTACGACCCCAAAGGCAAAGTCGGCGGCTGGTTCCGCATCGGCAACCGCGCCAATGAAGGCAATGCGGAAATGACCACCTGTATTTACCTGCCCGATGGTTCAGTCGCCTTTATGTTTCAGCGAGCGAAAATTGATAATAACGATGCCTTCAAAGCCGGGGGTATGGAATTTATTATCGACGAACCCTACAAAAAGTTAAGGGTTAAATACAGTGGCGAAGCCCTGTTAATGAAAAATCCCGGTGACATGATTGACCCCAGTACAGCTTTTAAAAACAATCCTAAATTACCTTGCAGCGTAGAGCTAAGTTATCGCGGTGTATCGCCTATGTACGGCGGCGAGCCGGTGAATGCCGATGGCTCGCCACTGGAAAACAATCCCAATGCCGGTTTTTATCTCGGCCATTACGAGCAGCACATCGCCGGTACTGGCAAAATTGTTGTCGGTGACAAGACCTACACGATTAATGGTCTCGGCCTGCGCGACCACAGTTGGGGGCCGCGCTACTGGCAAAACGTGCAGTTCTATCGCTGGTTGCCGATGAACTTTAGCGAAGACTTCGCCATTATGTGCCTCAATAAAACCCTCGGTGACGGCACTAAACTGATCGGCGGCATGGTGCTCAATGAGGGGCGCTACGATTTGATTCGCGAGGCGAGCATCGAAACTGAGTGGGATGAAAATTATTATCAGACCTCTTTAAAAGCCTGGGCCAAAACCGATCACGCAGAATATGAAATTGAGGGTCGGGTGATGTCGCTCATCCCCCTGCGCAATCGCCGCACTTTGGATGACGGTACCGAGTTGATGACGCGCATTACCGAAGGCATGACCGAATATCGCTGCAATGGCATGGTGGGTTACGGACTGTCGGAATATCTCGACCAAATTATTGATGGCAAACCGAATGGCATCTCATCATGAAAAAGGATGTCATGAGTAAGGGTGCAGTAACAGACGATAGTAGCCCAGGACTGAGTGATGGCGACGTCGCCGGGCTATTGAGTGAAGAGGCCTCGCGCTATTTTTCAGCGGGCGAAGCGGCGAATATCGAAAAAATGTCCGGTGGTGCCTCCCGTGAAACCTGGTCTTTTGACTGGGTGGGAAATGATGGCAGCAGCACCGGTTTAATTCTACGCCGCGACCCCGGTAATACCGGAAGCTCGGGAGAAGAGGGCTGGCGTGGCGGAAAAACCACCTATTCTCTTGACCGCACTACCGAGGCCGAATTACAGCGCGTAGTGTCTGATGCCGGCGGTTTAGTCGCGAAAGTCCACTTTGCCCTGCCCGAAGACCACGCCCTCGGCGGTTGCTATGTGATGGACCGCATCGAAGGTGAAGTGCTGGCGCCGCGTATTCTGCGTGAAGAGGCTTATGCCGGCGCGCGCCTTACAATGGCTCGCCAGTGCGGTGAAATACTCGCCGGTTTGCATGCGGTCGACCCCGCCACCTTGCCAGGGAATTTGGTGCAAATGCCAGTGCAGCCTTTAATTGCCTACTACCGTGAATTACTCGACGGCATTAGCGAATTTTATCGCGACAACACCGCGATTGCCCGACCGGAATATCACCCAGCTTTTGAACTGACCTTTCGCTGGCTTGAACAAAATATGCCCAAAGATGCGCCCTCGGGTTTAGTGCATGGCGACTTTCGCAACGGTAACTTTGTCGTCGGCCCCGAAGGGATTCGCGCCGTACTCGACTGGGAACTCGGCCACGTTGGCGACGGTATGGAAGACCTCGGCTGGCTCTGCGTGCGCGCCTGGCGCTTTGGTCAGCACAATAATCCGGTGGGTGGTTTTGGCCAGCGCGAAGACCTGTTCGCCGGCTATGAAGATGCCGGTGGCCGCAAGGTCGATCCCAAGGTCGTGCACTTCTGGGAAGTGCTGGGCACTCTTAAATGGGGCATTATTTGCATGTTTCAGGCCTATAAACACTTGTCCGGGCTGATCAACTCTTTCGAGCACATGGCCATTGGCCGCCGCGCCTGCGAAAACGAAATCGACCTGTTAAAACTGATTGAGGAGGCGTAAACATGCCACAAGATAGAGCCAGTGCCGAAGAACTGCTGGGCGGGGTGGAAGCCTTTCTGCGCAAAGACGTATTGCCACAGTTAAGTGGTGCCAGTATTTATAAATGCCGGGTCGCAGCCAATATTCTCAGTATCGTGCAGCGTGAGTTAGCCAAGGGTGAACAGGCAAATAGTGCCGAGCTTGAGGGCTTGCAAGCTTTGCTCGGTCGCCAGGGTGAGGGGTCAAGCGAAGCGGCCCTGCTCGATGACCTCAATGGCGAGCTGTGTGCGGGTATCCGTAGCGGTAAGCTCGATGAGCAGCGGGATGTGGTAATGAGCCATGTGCGCAGCACTTTGCAGGACAAGCTGGCCATTGCCAATCCCAAATATGCCGGTTATCGAGAGAGTTTGGGGGAGTAGCCAAACCCTTGTAGTGAGGCCAACAAATAATAATAAATAGCTTGTTGTCGAAAAAGCCTACTGCTTTAAAACCTATCCCTTCATTAACAAATGAAGGGATAGGTTGCTGCCTTGTCGACAATAAGCTTTGCCAAGGAGCTTTAAATGACACAGACAAGTGATGTTAAACCCATGCTTGAGGGCGTTCGCGTCCTCGACTTTACCCAGTATGTTGCCGGGCCTACGGTGACGCGAATGATGGCGGAGTTGGGTGCGGAAATTATTAAAGTCGAACAGTCGCCCGGTGGTGATCCCTCGCGCAGCATTCCTGTTTTTAAGCAGCGCCGCAGTGCCTATTACGTGCAGCATAATCGCGGTAAGAAAAGCCTTTGTGTCGATTTTTCCAAACCCGAAACTATTGAGGTTTTGCACGAGCTGGTTAAAACCGTCGATATTGTTGTGGAAAATTACGGCCCGGGAGTGATGACAAAGCGCCAGCTGGATTACGACACCCTGAGTGCCATTCACCCGAAATTAATATTCCTGTCGATATCGGCCTTTGGGCGCACTGGGCCGCTGTCTGACCGGGTGGGTTTTGATCTTATTGCCCAGGCCTTTTCCGGTTTGATGCATATGACCGGCGAGCCCGATGGGCCGCCGCAGTTCGTCAATATGGCCATCGCCGATGTGAATGCCGGGGTTCACGGTTTTGGTTTTCTCGGTTATGCCCTCTACCACCGTGAGCGCACCGGCCGGGGTCAAAATATCGACGTGGCCATGGTTGACGCCCTCTATCATATGCACGAAGCCAACGTTGAGTTATGCGCCAATGCCAAGGTTGACTACCAGCCCAGGCGCTGTGGTGCCCATCATCAGGGTTTAGCGCCCTATGGCGTGTTTAAAGGGGCGGAGGGCTGGATTGCGATTCTTGCCGGTGAGCTACAGTGGCCGAGTTTGCCCCGCGCAATGGGCCAGCCCGAGCTTATCGAAGACTCCCGTTTTGCCGATATGCGCGGCCGTGCAAAGCATCGCCTAGAGCTGGTGGCGCTGGTTGAGGCGTGGATGGCAAGGCAGGATTGCGATGCCACTATTCTTGATATTCTGGCCGAGTTCCGCGTGCCCTGCGCGCCAGTGTTATCGGTTGCCGATACCATTGGCCACCCCCACTTTGTGGAGCGGGAAATGGTGCGCAAAGTGAAGGATAAAGTCATCGAAGATGGCGTTATTATTCCCGGCTTTCCGATTAAATCCTCAGAGCTACCCAAGCTGCCAGAGCTGTGGACGTCTTTTCGAGGGGAGGATAATAGAGCCGTGCTGCAAGCTGATCTTGGCTATAGCGATGCCCAAATACAGGCCCTGTGCGATAGCGGTGTGCTTCACGCCGAGCGATGATTTTTACCTGGCTTTTATTACCGATAACCACGGGCGCGAATTAGTGCCTGCGTCTTTGTGCTTTGCAGGAATTTAAGAAAAGCCTCACTCGCACTATTATTATGGCCCGGCTTTAACAGCACCGCCATTTGTTGAATGGGGCTGTGCATCGCTTTTGGCACTAGGCAGGTGGAGCCGCGTTTGCTCTCTGCCAGGGCGAGAACTTGGGCCTGAGTGACGAAGCCTAGCTGGGCATTACTCGAGGCCACAAACTGAAAAGTCTGGGCAATGTTAACGCTCTTACTGTGATGTACTTGTTACGCAAGATTATGTACATAAATAATGATGAGTGAATGTCAAGAATTTAGCTAGCCATTATTCAGCCTTTTCTGTAACGCCGTCGAATAAGCGGATATTGCGGGAATCAGACTGGTTACCATTGCACTTACTACAATGACCAGAAGTAGATACATAATATTTTTATCGAAAACGTTGGCGCTAATAGAAAGGTTAAAGTTGTCGGTGAGAAAGCCGCGAAGAGATAGTAAGCATATGAATAGCAGTGATAGTGCAAATACAGAGCTTGCTAGCGTTATCAGTAGAGCTTCAGTTTGAATTAATAAAAATAAGAACGATGGAGATGCCCCCAGTGAGCGCATGATGGCAATTTCCCGTTGCCTCTCCCGAATGGATGTCAGCAACATAGCACTTAATCCCAGTAAGGAGGCGAGTAATACCAGCGCTGATACTAGCATGAGGGTATTTTCCATTATCGCCATCATTTGCCACAGCTGGGTTAACGTGACGCCAGGCAGGATGGCCAACAATGGCTCTGGTTGGTAGTTGTTAATCGCCCGTTGTACGCGGAAGGTTGCCATTTTTGACTTCAGCCCTACCATAAAAGCGGTAATGGTTTTTGGGGTAAGGTCGTAATGCTCTACATCATCGGGTGCTATGGCGTGTCCGGGCGTTTTTACGCCGTTCTGCCAGTCAATGTGTATGGCTTCGATACCGCGTAAACTGACATGTACTGTCTGATCGACAGGTGTGCCGGTAGGTTTAAGGATGCCGACAACGCGAAACGGTTTGTCGTCGTGCTGACTGAAGCTGGTGCTGGCCACGCCGTGGGCAAGCACCAGGTGGTCATCTAATTGATAGTTTAATTTACGCGCTACATCGGCACCTAGGACCACATCAAAAACTGAGGCGAAGGCCTTGCCTTGAGTGAATCTCAGCGCCTGTATCTGGCCATAGCGAAAGTATTTGAAGTAGTCGCTTGTCGTCCCCATCACTCGGTAGCCCTTGTGTGAGTCGCCGAGCGATAGGGGTATCGTCCAGGCGACCTCCTGTTTTTCAGCGACTTCCCGATAGCTTGCCCATGCGATGTTGTTGGTCGCATTGCCAAGCTGGAATACGGCGTAGAGCAAAAGGTTGATGTCACCCGTGCGGGCACCCACAATCAGGTCGACGCCAGATACGGTATTGCTAAAGCTGAATTTGGCCTGCTGACGAATATGCTCGATACCTAGAAGCACAAAAATGCTGACTGATATAGCCAGAAATGTCAGTACGACTGATCCCTTACGGCTCAATAAACTGTGCCAAGCTAAGCGGATAAACATCAGTGATGACCCCCAGCTGTATTGATTGCCTGCAAGGAAACTGTTCGCGAAAAGTACCTGGCAAGTGATTGGTCATGGCTAACGAAAATCAGCGTTATATTGTGTTGCCTTACGATCTCCATAAGTAAAGTCATAAATGCGTCACGGTTCTGGCTGTCCAGCGCGGAGGTTGGCTCGTCGACGATCAATAGTTCCGGTGTATTAATCAGTGAACGGGCGATAGCGACACGTTGCTGCTGTCCTATGCTCAGAGAAGAGGCAGGTTGGTGATGTAAAGCTGCATTAATACCCAGCGCCCGGAGCAATTCTTTCGCTTGTGAATCGGTATTTTTACGGAAGGGGAAGCCAGAGAAATGGTTGGCGAGACGGATATTGTCTAATACTGAGAGATAGTGAATAAGGTTGAATTGCTGGAAAACAAAACCGATATGGTGGGCGCGAAATTTATCTCTTTGGCGACCTGACATCCGATCAAGCGACTGATCGAGTATGTTAATACTACCCTCCGTTGCGGCTAGAATGCCGGCCAACAGATTTAGCAGAGTGGATTTCCCCGAACCGGAGGGGCCGTGGAGAAAAATATGCTCACCTGTTGTTACTGACCATTCGGGAATTTTGAGTATAGGGTTATCGTTTGCTCGGCCATAGGCGAATTGTAAGTTGTGTATCGATACTGTCACCCAAGCTTACCTCTAGATAATTTTATATTGGCATAAATTTGTGATATATCATATCATAAATTTTTTCGATAGCATCGCTTGCAAAGTACTATGAGGATTCGGCTTGCTATTATTCACCCATAAATTAAGGACTTGCACAGGCTTATTGATGCTGCTGTGTGGGATTGTTATGACCGCCAGTTTCTCTGAAGCGCGAGGCGATGACAGTATCGTCTCATCCGTTACAGCCGATATTTCCAGTGAAGTTAAACCTGTTGACGTAAACAGGGTTTCAAATAAAACTGCGGAGAAGTACCGAACCATCGAATGGCCTGAATTGATGCCGGAAGATGATCTGGGCGCAATTATGAATCCGCCGGATTTTCTTGATGACATTATCGATGGTTCAGTCGAAGATCAGATTGGCAATCAGGTGCAAAGCGCAATTGCCGCTGCCGCTGATAACCGTTATCAGCAGGCGTTGGAATCGACTCGTGTGGTCGCGGAATTTAATAATCAGTCTGTGCGAATTCCGGGTTTTATTGTGCCCTTAGAACTTGATGGTGACCAAGCGATCACTCGATTTTTTCTGGTTCCTTATTTTGGTGCCTGTATTCATGTGCCGCCACCACCGCCCAATCAAATTATTTATGCGTCGTACCCAAAAGGTTTTAAACTCAAAGCGCTTTACGATCCTTTTTGGATTACCGGCGTGCTTAAAACCTCCTTAACTGAAAACGATACGACGACGTCAGCCTATTCTATTGTGGTTGATTCCATACAGCCGTATATGCCCTAGGGATTTCCTACCATTAATGGAGACCTTTGCACGAGAGCCATTTTGCTCCCATGCTGCGTTAAAAAAGTGCTCAATCGGTCATTTACACGTGTAAATTTCCTCTCTGCGCGCTTTTTTGCCTTGCCTGAAATCAAAATCATCTCTCGTGCAAAGGCCTCTAATGGTTTAAACAAGATAAAAAATTCTGTTCAAGGTCATTGAGCGGCTCATTAGTCATGGCAATGCATTC
The DNA here is from genome assembly GCA_018069465.1 of Gammaproteobacteria bacterium. Lineage (GTDB taxonomy): Bacteria > Pseudomonadota > Gammaproteobacteria > Pseudomonadales > Porticoccaceae > Reddybacter. Next base: position 47,824 of record JAGPUW010000012.1, read on the forward strand.
AATGCGGCTGTCCATAGCATCATCAATCTCGATTTCCGTCAGTACGTTGTCCGCCTTGTTGTAAGCGATAACGCCTTGGTCGGTAATAAATACGCCCTTAACGCGTTCGGCGTTAATACCCGTCAATATTTCATACAGTTTATTTCGATTAAAGATAAATGTCGGTTTGAATATCCAGCCCTGACTGTGCAACCCTTCTCCTTGATTGTTGATGCTAAGGTATCCACAGGGGGGGAGCTCAGGGTTGCTACTAAAGGAGCTCTCTATTGATTCGGTTATAGGATGATTATGATTATGCCCGTCGTAGTTTGAGGGGGGCTGCAGCCATGCTGGTTGGAGCTGCCCCATGCTGAGCTGATGCACTGGTTTATTGTTCAGCCACTGCTTGTTTTCAAGGTATTCCAGTAGCGCGGGAAAATCGTTGGATTGGTATTGGTCGGCTTTGTTGGCGACAATGACATCGGCGATTTCCAGTTGTTGGTTAAAGGTATCATGGTCAGTGTAGCGTTCGATCTGCACTTTCCGCGCATCAACCAAAGTGAGAGTCGCGCGTAGGTCGAGAACACTGCGGTAGTGCTCGGCGCGTAGTGCATCCAGCACTTCTTTGGGGTGACCAAGCCCCGTTGGTTCAATCAACAAACGCTGTGGTCTGGCACGGGCGAGCAACATATTTAGTGCTACCTGCATCGGTAAACCTGCAGCGCAACACATACAGCCACCGGGCACCTCTCGTATATAAATACCTTGATCTTCTTTATTTGTTCCATAGAACAGGCTTCCGTCAATACCCACTTCGCCAAATTCATTGACCAATACTGCCCAGCGCTCATCGGCGGGTTTTTGCTTGAGTAGATGCAAAATGGCGGTTGTTTTACCGACGCCCAGAAACCCGGTGATAATATTGGTGGGTACTGACAGAATCGCTTGTTTATCGGAGTTCATTGGCCAACCTTTTATACCCTTGGACGAGTTCATGATTGGCACTGACCACCGATTCAGAAAAGCTGGCGTATTCTGGTGGTACCTTCTCAATGGCATTAAGATCAAAACCGGGGCCAATGTTGGTCATTGGCGGAACATGAAAGTTTTGAGGTAAATCCATGCCATCAATGACGCTGTTGTGTCTGATAACACAGCCGTTGCCGATGCTGGTTTGAAAAACCACGCTGTTAAAACCAATAAACACGTCGTCCCCCACCGAGCAAGGGCCATGAACGATAGAGCGATGAGCAATGGATGTGCGTTCACCAATGGACACTGCTGCACCTGATTTTGAATGGATAACTACGCCATCTTGAATGTTGGTATCACGTTTAATTGTTATAGGTTCCATCTCGCCTGATTCATCAACTTCGTCGGCACGAATAACGGCATAGGGGCCAATGAACACATTGTCCTGAACGATTACTTTTCCACAGATAATCGCGGTAGGGTCTATGAAAGCACTTTCCGCAACTCTAGGTATGTGGCCGTTTGGATTCTTTCGTAACATAGATATTCCTTGTTTATGAATTTAGTTGTTTTGTAATAAGGTTTGGGCTTGCTTGAACCATGGTAGAGTTTTAATGCGTTGTTGCTGGCCATAAAGTTTGAGAAATTATTGAGTCGTGTAATCATGCTAGCTGTTTAAGGCATTGCTATAGACACTGTCCACAACACTTTTTAAATTTACGACCGTTGCCGCATGGACAAGGGTCATTTCGCCCAACTTTTGGTTCTGTGCGTGCAATGGGTATTGGTGGAGTGCAGCAATTTGTGTTGCTACAACGGGATTCAATATTTTTTGCCTGTTCTTGCTTGAGTGTTTTAATTCCATTAGGCATTAAATTGTTATCTCATTACGGGTTATATTTTTGGTCGATCACTACGGCATTGTGGGCATGCAGGCTTTCTTGATGCTCCACTTTAAACCTGTAGTCTTTAATCCATGCTGATTGCTCTAGCAAAGCTTTGATATTTCGCGCGGCATCCTCGCAGAACATCAGATTATTAGCATTTAAGCGGGCAAACTCCTGCTCATCCGTGCGTTTAACCATAGTTTGTACAGGTGTGCCAATGGCTTCTTCAATCTGCATAATAAGTGATGGAAGAGGCGGCCAGTGGTGATTGCCCAGCGATAAATGCAAGTAGGCATAAGAGCGCTGACTATGCGGTGTGGCGACCGTAGCCGTATGCGCCCATGACAGCAGTGCCTGTTTATCAATACTCGACGTTGAAAACTCATTGTCTATGGCGTTGGCAACTAATTGGCGCGACAGTGCTGCTGAACAAGGGCAAGTACTTGAATAGGGAATGGTTAGTTTCAGTCCGTAATCGTGCTTGTCGTATAACAATTCGCTCTGTATTTCGATAGGGTAGGTTTGATACCCCGTTTCGTTGCTGAGTAGCGATGTCTTTGGCAGTAGCAAGTCAAATGTTAGATCAAGCTTTGCGTTTCGGCTGATTCCTTCTTGAGAGGTAACCATATTTTTCAGTAGCAAGTCGAGACCAGCTTTGTCGCAAACCTGGGTGGCAAGCTGATTGAGAATGGCATGCAAGCGTGACATATGAATGCCTTTTTCGGTTGCCTCATCAAGGCTGACATAGACATTGGCTTTTGCAGTAACCGACTGCTGTTTTCCACCACCGACATTAAGGGTGAGTGGAACGGCAATATTTTCCATGCCTACCCACTGCAAGGGGTAATTAGCGGTTTCAGTGCGGGTCTTGGCAATATCAGGTAACACTTTGACTGCTTGCATTTAATGTCCTTTTGAATATAAAGATGATTGATACAGGCTTAAACAGTTGATGCTTATCGAGCAAAGGCAAGTGGTCTGGCAAATAATTTTCCAGAGAATTTACCATCACTGCTAAAAACCCTCTGACCATTTACCCAGGTGCTATTAATTTGTGAAGAAAACACTTGTCCTGCAAAGGGAGTCCAACCACAGAGATATAAACTATTCTCGTGCGTTACAGTTGTGGATGATTGGCTGTCGATAAGAACCAAATCCGCATAATAACCCTCGCGGATAAACCCGCGTTCAGTGATGGCATACCTTAGTGCTGGATTGTGCGCGGTTTTTTCAACGATCTGGGTTAGGCTGAGCCGCCCATGTTTCACATGCTCCAATAAACTTAATAGTGCATGCTGTACCAGTGGCAACCCGGCGGGGGCTTGATCATAATCGACCTTCTTTTCTGCCAAGGTATGGGGCGCATGATCTGTTGCAATAATGTCGATTTGGTTGGTGTGCAGTGCATTAATCAGCGCGTCCCGGTCACTCTGGCTTTTTATCGATGGGTTGCACTTAATTAAATTGCCCAAACGTACGTAGTCTTGGTCGCTAAACCATAAATGGTGAACACAGGCTTCGGCCGTAATAGGTTTTTTTTCTATGGGGCCAGGTTCAAATAAACTCAATTCTTTTTCAGTGGTGATATGCAATACATGCAATTGGCTGCCGTGCTGTTTGGCCAAGCCCACGGCATAGGAAGAAGAAGCAAAGCAGGCATTGGTATCTCTGAGTTTGGGATGGTCTTCAATAGCCAGCACTGTTTTTGAGCGAAGGAGTGCTTCTCGATTTTTGTGAATAACCGGGCCGTTTTCGCAATGAGTAACGATAAGCACAGGAGATTCACGAAAAATGGCATCAAGTGCCTGAGGAGCTTCAACCAATAAATCACCGGTTGATGCGCCCATAAACACTTTTACACCACAGTGCTTTTTAGGATCGAGTCGCTTAATTTGTTCGAGATTTTCTTCGGTTGCTCCCAGGTAGAACCCATAGTTGGCATAGGATCGTTCAGCGGCAATGGCGTATTTTTGGTCGAGTGCCTTAATGGTTGTTGTGGCCGGATTGACATTCGGCATTTCCATATAGCTGGTGATACCGCCAGCAACAGCAGCTCGGGATTCGCTGGCAATTGTTCCTTTGTGGGTAAGGCCTGGCTCGCGAAAATGAACTTGATCGTCAATCATTCCGGGAAGTAGATGGTATCCACCTGCTTCGACAATAGTGTCCTGCGGCTGTGCGTTTATACATTTCTCGATTTTATCTATTCGTTGATCCTTGATGCGTAAATCCGCCTCGATCACGCGCCCCTCATTCACTAATCGGGCATTTTTTATTAATGTGCAGGGCATTTTCAGCTTTTATTCCCATCGATAAAAACCGCTTGCTGCACGGCATCCACTTTGAGATAGAAGCAATTCGGGCGACCAGTATGGCAGGCAGCCCCAAGCTGCTGAACATCACACAGTAGGGTGTCACCGTCGCAGTCGATCTGCATAGATTTCAGGCGCTGGTGGTGGCCGCTGGTTTCGCCTTTGCACCATAGTTGGGACCTTGAACGAGACCAGTAGGTCATGTTGCCGCTGGCAAGTGTTAGTTCAATAGCTTTCCGATTCATCCATGCCATCATTAACACATCGCGGCTGCAATGATCCTGTGCGATGACGGGGATAAGTCCCTTATCGTTATAGGCAAGGTTTTCAATAACACCGGATAGTGGATGCCGCTCCCCGTGCTCGTGTTTTTCAAAGGGGAGAAAAAAATCGTTGATCATGGTTATTCCGCTCCTCGGTTCAGTGAGCTTCACAGCCACACTGGAGGCGTTTACATAATGTGTGGTTCCGCAAATGGCCGAGGGCGATAAGTGATGCGCCCATTAATATTGCGATCTTCTCCCCTGTTTCCCCGAGCAGGTCATGACCCATGAAAGTTGCCAGGGTCAATATGCAGAGTCCTGTCAGCCCCATTGCCATAACGCTAAATTTCAGGTGCTGTCGGCATCCCATTGTCAATGCGATCAGACTTGTGGGTAGCACCGCGAGCAACATCCATTGGTGGAGGCGCTCGTCTGCAAAAGTATTTGCGGCCAGCGCAGGCAATAGGACGAAGGCGAGGGGGAGCAGCAGGCAATGCACGGTGCAAATGAGGGAAAGGCTGATGGCGACCTTGTCGATATTGATGGGTATGGATTTCATGCTACTTCCTTTGGCTTGTAATGGCTTTGAGTTGTCACTTTTGAAACTGTTTAGGCCGGCTGCTTAGCGCAATCCTGACATAAACAATGTAATTCCAATTGCGGACTCTTCAGTAGATAACCTGCTTGCGCAACATTACGTTTCAGAGTATCAATCAGTGTTTTTTTAATACCAATCTCCTTTACAGCGCTACATTCATCGCAGATCAGGAACTGCGGTACTTCGTGAGCATGGTCGCAACTGATGTGAGAACAGGCCACATACTTATTGGCCAAATGCAGCTTATGCACCAGGTTTTCGCTTTCTAAAAACGCCAAAATCCGGTAGACCGACATGGGTGGAACGGATTCATTGAACTCATTCCGGTAAAAATCGGCTAATTCATAGGCTGATAAGGCTTTTTGGGACTTAAGCAAGCCGGTCAGAACGTGTTTGCGCTTTTCTGTCAGGCGCGTACCGCTGACCTTGCAGTGTTTTTCAGCGTGATCGAGGGCTTTGCTAATTTTGCTCATAGGGGTTACCTGAAATGGATTTCGTTGTGCTCATGGTTCAGAGTAGCTGCGCCTTGTCGGCTGTGAACAATCCATTGTATCTGCAGGGATGCAATACTCGTAAAAACTTCATGTAGGGCGACAGTGATTGAGCGTAGCTTGTCCGGTTTTGTACAGGTGTATTGATAGCTAGCCTCTATATCCCTGTGGGAGTCGTTGTCTAAATCGTGATCTTCGTGTGAGCCCTGCTTATTATCAGCTCGCACATTTACATCGGTTTTTAGGATGGCGGAAAAATCTGTGGACTGCTGATTCAGCGTGCAGCCTCCACCATTGAGGAGAAAGAGTGCATTGGTGTTCTTCAGATTGATACGCGTGCTTTCCACCATCGCTTGTTGCTCGGGGCTGTTGGCATTGTGCTCAAAGCCGAGCAGGTTCATCGCTGGTGAGTGCAACGCCAAAGACAGTTGGCTCGCATCAAGTACAATGTGTAATTCCGCATTACCGTGAACATGCGGGCTCAGTGAGCCCTTATGTTCTGAGTGTATTTCCCCTTTGGGTTCGTTGCCAAACGCTAATGTGTTTATAGCGAGGGTTAATAATATTACGGCTATGTTTTGGATAAATTGCGTCATAACGGTTGAACTCATTTTATCTATCATTCGTTGTTTAGAACATACTGCGTATGCCGACACTGAATCCTCTGCCGGGCAAAGGTGCTCGGTCTTTTAGAAATGAAGAGTGAACGCGGGCCTCTTCATCGGTCAGATTGGTACCTTTGGCGAATATGGTGAGGTCGCCTGAGCTGCCGAAAAAGGTATAAGCCAGCTGTGCATCCATGAGCGTATAACTGTCGGTATTCGTTTCGAATGCGTCGATATCGTCCTGCTCAAAATAATGCGTTACGCCCACTTGCCCGTTCCAGCCACTGTGTCGGTAATTAAGTTGACTGCCCAAACGGAAGGGAGGGATGCGGGGTAAATTGCCGCCATCGTCCAGTTTGGCTCGAATGCTGTCGCCCCATACCGTGAGCTTAAAGGGCGTGGCGAATTGCCAGACTACCTCGGCTTCAAGGCCATAGAACGTAGCGTCGGTCTGTTCAAAGATATAGACAGGTAAATCACCGCCATGATTATGCGCTTCGGCTTCTTCTTCATGGTCAAACAATGCCTCGCTGGTATAGCCGGTATTGCGCTGGTAGTAAAAATCGCTGACCTGGTTGTAAAACACATTGATGACAAAACCGACATCACCTTCATGTTTGCGCAGACTGAGGTCAATATTGTTGGAGACTTCCTTGTCGGCTTTGCCGGTGTAATCCAGGTGTGCGCCGTCTTCTTCCTCGTGCAGCGTAAAGAGGGCGCCGACTTCGTAGCTACCCGTACCAATATGTGGCCCAGCGGAAAACAATTCTGACGCCGTGGGTGCTCGCTGTGAATGAGTAAGAGCGACGCCGATGTTGTAACCGGGGCTAAAGTCCCACACCAATCCGGCGGACACACTGAAAGGCGTGTAATCCAGGTCGTCAAAATGCAGCAATGCGTGCCCGTGCTCCTCTTCTTCTGCGTCGTCGTGGTGGCCCTCCTCCCATTCAATTGCATCTGCCTTAAGTGATACTTTTTCTATCCGGGCACCCAGTTGCCACAGGATATTTCCGGTGTGCTTTTCTTCCACCAGCGCTAGGGCAAAGGTATCCGTAGTTGAGGGTGGCGTGAAGGCCTCATCGCCTACGGCCTCAAAGTCAGTGGTTTTTCCTTCTATAGATAACGCACCTCGCCAACCGCTGAATTCCTGATGCAGAAAATCCATTTTTGCCTGCAAGGTTTCATTTCGAAACACGGTGCCAGTTTCGCCACTTTCAAACTCGATATGCTCGTAATCGGTATAGCCAATACGAGTATTGAGGCCGCTTAGATACTCGTTATCAAGGGACAGCTCGCTAATCAGTTGCCAGCGATCTTGGCTTAAGTCCGAGAGTACAACTTCCTCTTCCTCATGCTCTTCTTCGTGCGCTCCTTCATCTTCTTCATGGGCATGACCAGGGACACCATTAAGCCGATCAAGGCGTCCATAGGATAAACCAATAAAACCATTGTCAAGCAACCAGCTGGCACCGACGTTAAAGCCCTCGCTCTTGGCCGCACTGTTTTCCAGCACGCCTTTGCGGTGATCGTTGTGGCCTTCCGCTTCGTGTTCCTCATCCGTTTCTAATTCTGCAATTCCAGGGATTTTGTAGTTGCTACCATCGCGCCAAAAACCATCTATGTGCACGGCGATAGAATCATTTCCGCCGGTGTAGGCCAGTGACACTTCGTCTTCATTGGCGACAGTATTATGGGCAACAGAAAAGTCACCTTTAGCTTCACTGGAGCGAGGCACACGATCATCAACAATATTGACAACACCGCCAATGGCACCTGAGCCGTAAAACAGTGTGGCTGGGCCGCGCAGAATCTCGATTTGCTCTGCAGTACTAGCCTCAGTAGCCACGACATGATCCGGGCCCACTCTGGAGGCATCGCTAACATCTAAACCATTTTGGGTGATCAGTACTCTGGGGCCATCAAGGCCGCGAATAATCGGGCTGCTGGCGACAGGGCCGAAATAGCTGGAGTGAACACCGACTTCATTTTTGAGTGTTTCACCCAGTGTGCTGGCCTGCTTGTTGCGAAGCTCATCACCACTGATAACAGTAATAGGCAGCGCAGATTCAATTGTTGACGCGTGCAGGGGAAGACCGATGACATCGATTTGCTCAATCACTGAGCGTTGCAGCGTTATGGTGAGCGGTGCGGCTTGTTGGCCGTGCAAATGTAAAATGCGGTGGCCGTAGCCTTTTGCTTCGATATGAATTTCATCAACGGCATCGGTGACAATTTTCACTACAAAGTGGCCATTGGTGTCGGTGGTTATATCTTTTCGAGTGCCGATAATCTCGACACGGGCTTTGGCGACAGGGTTACCGTTATCGTCGATGACTTGTCCTGAAAAGGCATGGCTTAACCCTGATAGACTTAATAGAGCGAGAAAAATACTTGTTCTCTTCATTTCGTAATTCATTGATCTTTCCTGTTATAGCTGTGTAGCTGTTCAATTCCTAAAAGCTTCTGTCTCTTTCTTTCTGTATTTATCAACACCAAAAGTCGCTTGACAACTGCAGTCAAAGTAGCGAGATATATTCGCAAGGGTTTATTTCTTGCTGCCAGGTAAGACATGATATATCGTATCATTAACTTTGTGCAAGGCTCTTACTCTTAATCATGTGATTGCGGGTAAAGAGGGCCATGACATTTTTTATTTGAAGCTGGCTTGTTGTCACTCACAGCGAATCCATGGCTTGTCTGTTAAGTGAAACCTAATAGCTTGTATCGTAATTTAATATAAGTAGTTGGGTAAGATTATGTTGAGATCAAAAGAAAGTTGTTTTTTGTATTTAAGGGCACCTCTAAAAATAGCCAATATATGATAAAATTCTAACCCTAATAAATTAGGAATCAAACCAATATGTCGCAGCCAGGTTTTTTTGATCTAGAAGATCGGCACAACAAATTAAGTGAAAAAGACCCGCTTTTGGCGCTTAATCATCTGATCGATTGGGAAAATTTCAGGCATACACTGAATAAGATTCGAGAGCTACCCCGAAAAAGTAACGCCGGACGAAAGCCGTACGATGTCGTGCTGATGTTTAAAATTCTGGTACTTCAGCATTTATATAATTTGTCCGATGACGAATTAGAATATCAGATTCGGGATCGTTATTCGTTTTGTCGTTTTGTCGTTTTG
>JAGPUW010000043.1 GCA_018069465.1 Gammaproteobacteria bacterium
ATTGAGGCCGCTAGCCTTAAACTCTTGAAAAAGGTCGAGCCAATCTTGTTTTGATCTGCGCATGTCATTGCTCCTGATTAAAGCCAAGAGCATAAGCATCGGGTATCAAGGTGACTAGGGTGTGGTTGAATTGGCGCTTACAAATAATCGGCCCTTAAGGGCCGATTAGTACGTTTACAAACACCACCGCCCATGAGTTCAACATAAAGAGCCCAGTCGCCTTCATCGGCGGCCTGATGTATTGCCAGGTGGTGTTCTTCTTCAATGTTGAGTTCGCTTGGTAATTGATTGCTTATATCCCTCGACCGCCGAAGTTCGCGCCAAGGTGTTACCGGTGGCCCGCCGATTTGCTGGAATTGGCGTATGCCCCAAACACTTGCCCAGGCGCTAGCCCGCATAGCAGATAAAGACGCCGCATTACCCGTTTCATTATCAATATCGACCTTATAGCCATCTACGTTCTTTGATATGTACTTGGCCACGTACCCTGTGGCGCTGCCTTTTTCGGGGTCTATTCGTACAGCTTCAAAGCGGTGCTTTTGTGCGCCAAGCTCATCGCCGTCTTCTGCCAAGGCATAGGCGCGCATGATCTTTAAGAAAGATGCTTGTTGCTCCTTGGCAACGAATAGAAGCAAGTGCCAATGAGGGGTGCCGTCGTGATGGGGTTCCGCCACCCTAAAGCCAAAGTATTCGATTTTCTGGCGACTGAGTTCAGCGCGGGCGCGTTGCCAAATCTTGTTCAAATACGCTTGTGCATCGGCCGGAGTGGAGCCGTTAAATTTCGGATTGATTCGGGGTCGCCCACCCTTGCTGCTAATGGGGTGATACTTAGACGGTGTGGTGAGTGTTAAAAACCAGGGCGCCCAGGTGCGAGAGTCGTTTTCTGCCCAGGTTTCTAAACCGCGTAATCGAACCATCAGTTCGGTTCTACGTATTGCAGGGTTTGAAATGCCCAGGTCGGAGAGTTCGGCCAAAGTGTATTGCTGGCCAAGCTCATTCGTCGCCACCAGTTTTTCTAATAGTTTTCGGTTTGAGCATTGTCGAATCAAGTGGCGCTTAAACGTGAATTCTGAAAGGTAGGCCGCCTTGTGGCGCTGTACCATGCCCAACTCCCGGCAAATGGCCTCAAGCTCTCTTGACGCTTTCTTTCTCAGTTGACGGGCAAGCCAGCGCGGATCTTCGATACGAGCGACCGCCGCTACGACTTTCTGAAGGTCGTAGTCGTCTTCCCTGAAGCGATCCTTTAAAGGGAAGGGCAAGCCGGTTTGTTCAAACAGGGTTTTAATTGTCCATACCGCTGTTTTAGGGTCAAGGCGTCGGGCTGTATCTCTGGTGTTGAGTGCGATGAGTCGAGTTTTGGCAATGGCGTACTCTTTTATTTCTTCGTCACCCGCGTCGATAAACAAGCCGGTATGGCCGAGCTTCATTCTTTCGTAGGTACTGTCTAGCCAAAGGTTGGCTTTGACATATCCACTGTCCTCGAAAATGCTCAACCAATGTTGCCAAAGCTGTTTGGAATACCACCGAACCCGATTGATCCTTGTCGAGCGCCATTTTAGGCTTTCGGCCGGTTCACCTGGAGCCAAAAAGCTGAAAACGCTAGGTTCTGAACCGCTATTTACCACGGCGAGGGTATTCGCTAACCACTACCCCGCAACCGGTACAGAACCGGAATAATTGGGTTCTTCCGGCGGGTGTGCGTTCGGTAAATGAACCTAAAGCCCCGCCACACTCATGGCAGGCGGTTGTGGGTTTTACCCTTATAAGGGCTTCTTCCATTTGTAGTTTGTATTCAATGTGCCTTTGAGGGGCTGCTACTTCCGGGGAAGCTTCTGGGATTGCCCCTGGTTTCTTCAGGGCGACCTCCTTGTGCTGCCTGGTTGATTTTGGGTTAGCCTTTAAGGGCTTGTTTACCTGCCCTTTAGAATGCCGCTGATAACCTATAGCTTCAAACGGGTCGTCTCTATCGGTGGTATCGCTCATCAGGCCGTATCTGCCGACGTGGAACACCGGATTTGTTGCTCGATGAAATCGTCGAGGTCTTGCTGTCGGTACCGGATCGACCGGGTACCTAACTTGACGAACTGGATCCGAGCGCCTGCCCAGCGGTCTCGTTCTAGAAAGGCGGCACTAACGCCCAGATAATTTGCAGCTTGTTTTGTGTTAAGTAGTACGGCTTGCATTGGCTATCTCCTGTTATTTCGAACAGTGCATAGCTTGCTTTATAGGGTGTTCTGAGGAATAGACCGAGCGCTTGCGTTCGTACTACGAGTGCATGCGCTCGTAGTTATTGGTTTTTTAGATGTTTTCTGAGTGCTTCCGTGAGTTGGCGCTTAGCGTGCTGTTCGCTAGAGTATAGCTTCTGATCACCGTCGTTGAGTTCCCGGTAAAATCGCCTAGCGGATTCAGCTTTGCTCCAAACCTGACTGTTTTTCGCGTAGTAGGCAAAAAACTTCTTATGCAATTCGGTGTGTCCGGCATTGGATTTTTTAGCCGCTTTCCGTTTTGCCTGGTTGTTCTTAATGTTTTCTAGTTCTGAATCAAAGTAGAGCAGTTGTTCATGAAAAAGTCTTACATGCTCTGACCAAGCATCAAGCCGGCGCATTACATCCTCATCGGAGGCCCCGTCGCTTTTCATTTTCTTTTCAGTAGCAGACATCATTATTATTAGGGCGAAAATGGCAGCAGCATAAAAAGCTTTTGGTGAGCAATCGGTTGACTGGTATGCGTCAAGTTTTCGGATAGGATGGTCATCCGGTATTAATGTATTTGCAAAGCCGAGAAATTCTTCTGCTTTAGTTGGGTTCTTAAATAATTGAGATATAGGTTGAATGGCTGATGCCCAATCGTTGATTTCATTTGTTTTTAAAGGGGAAACATCGAGTTTAAGGAGTTCACAAAAGGCAAGGATATTGCTGAAAAACTCTTCCTTCGTTCCTTCTCCCAAGTTGTTTATGGAAAGGTATAGCGCTTTTGTGCAAAGTGATCGGCAGTAATTTGGCAGAACGACACCTAGCTGTTCAAGCTCCTCATCAGTAAAGTTACCCATTTTCAAACTGTCCTTCGATGTAGTCTGTTATTTGCTGCATAGGTCTACGTAGGCGCTCCATGCTAGGAACAATATACCCGGCGGTCACGTCATTTGAAAATTTGTGATTGAGGAGGCGTTTGAGCGCATAGGCCGGGATGTCGAGACTTTCTGCGATGGTGATAAAGGTTCGCCTTAAGTCATGGAGCGTAAACTCAATGCCCGTCCGCTCGGTCATGCGGGTTAGTGAAGTTCGTGGCTCTTTTAGTGGGCCCTTGGCGATGGGAGAGGGGAATACCCATATCTTTTCTGCGTGAAGGGCGCGCCGTCGAAGAAGATCTTCCAAAAAATCAGACATTGGTAGCCGGTGAGGTTCTTTGTTTTTGGTATCTGGGATGATGAAAGAGCGCTCATTGAAGTCCACGTCATCCCATGTCATTCGACTTGCCTCTGAGCGGCGTAAGCCAGTCAATAACAAAAAATGCAAGTAGTCTCGTGTGGTTTCATGATTGAGCCATAAGGTGGCTTCATACCATGGTTTTAGCTGGCTGGGGGTTAATAGGGTTTGTCGGCGCTTTACTGTATACCAGGCTCGATTTTTACTGAGACGATTCACCGGGTTTATTGTGATGATTGGTTTGTTGTTCTGGTCTTCATATTGTTCAATGGCGAAGTTAAACAAAGCGCGTAATACGCGCATGGTGTTGTTGGCGCGAGCAGGACTACCTTTACCTAGTTTTCGGTGTCGCTGTTCCACCATGTCTTTGCTGATGTCGGTTAACGGCTTGTCCAGCCAGTCCCCTAACTTGCCTTCAATACAGCTTTTGTAATCACTCAAGGTATTGGGCTTAAGGTCTTTGCGTGCTAACAGGTAATCCTGGTAAGCCTCTTTAAGTGTAACGGTCTTTATACGCTTGTCGCGCCGTTCGGCGATAGGGTCAGCGCCAAACGTGATTTCACCCAACAGTTTTTGGGCTTGCTTGCGAGCTTGCTCTGGGGTGATTTGGCCATGACGGCCAATGGTAATGCGCTTGTTCTTACCGTTGACTCGTTTTTCAATGAAATAAGACTTCGAGCCGTTACTGGTGACGCGTAGCCCAAAGCCTTGCAATATGTCATCGCGGTAGAAGGTGTGAACGGGTTTGCCATCAGGTTTTGGTTGTGGAGGCTGTATACTGCCTACACGAGAATTTGATATTCGAATATGAGGCATCTTCTCTTTAACCTATTATTTGTAGGTAGAAATGGTTATTTGTATGCGAATGTAGGCAAGGTGTCGGAGCATTATTTCAAATAACGTGCCTACATGGCAAGCTTCTTCAAAGAGGCGATGCTTTAAAAGTGATGTAACTATCTGTTATTAAAAGAATATAAAAAAACAGCAAAGAGTAACGCAAATAACTTAAAATCTTGCGGCTTCACGGCCGTGCCGGTTCGATTCCGGCTCCGGGCACCAATAAAATCAAAGCGTTACGTCATAATATCCTTTTTGTAAAAATTCAAACTCCCTTAGTAAATCCATTAGTCGATATATTTAAAGATTAACGCCACCAGGGCTGGGCAATAAGGCTCAGTAATTTGGGCTTGAACCTATAGACATTGCCGCCCCGAGTTTGATCACTTGTTAGCGGATAAACACCCTGGCCAAGCTGTCGGTCTAAAAATGCCCAATCAAACGCCTGTATCGCGGAGGCCTCAATCCACCGCTCCGCTTGCTTCGAGCTCAATATGACAGGCATTCAGGGATGTAAGCCAGCGAGACCTGTATCGGAGGCAATGGATGATCGTGCAGGAAGCGGGAGTCTTGTCAGACTGGCGAAATAAGACTGTTTGTTGCCTAGTTCTGTTTTCCATTCGTAATAGCCCAGGGCGGGAGCCAGTCAGCGCTCACCAGTTGCCCGCACACCGCGAATGCAAGCTTTTTGACTGCCGTTTCCATGCGTGCGTTGAAGGTGGGGTATTTCGAGCTAACCTCATGCAACTAGGGCGGAGCCAACCCCAGCGTGCCGAATCATGACAGGAACTATTTGACTGAGGCTATATTGGACCCGTTTCCACCTCTGTTGGCCAATCGCTCAGAACATGACTCCAGGTGTGCATCACTTCAACATGCTTGGCGTATCGTCCACACATACTGACGGGCTACTCTTCTAAGGTATTGAGCACCTTTCGCACTGCAGGTCAGCAGATTCGACAGGTTGCAATAGATCTCGTTTACTTAACGTCGTGCTTTGCGGTTGGTGTGGAGCGTTAGCGGGAAAAACAGTCCGACAACAGCGTCTTGTTACAATTTGCTCGGTTTGTGGCGCATTGCTACAATTGAGGCTATATGACACTGAGGAGAGTAAGGTGGCCACCACCAGCATACGATTGGACCAAGAGCTTGTTGAAAAAGCTACTATCATGGCTAAAGCTCTTAACCGCACCCCACCCAAGCAAATTGAACACTGGGCAAAAATTGGTGAGATGATGGAAGACAACCCCGATTTGCCTTATGAATTTGTAAGACAGGTTATTGTAGCCACAGCTGAGCGAGAAGCGGGGAAACTGGAGAGCTACAATTTTGGCTAAAGCTACTGGCGTTTTACAAACACCTACTTTCGAAAAGGCGGTGAAGAAGCTTAAGCCGAACCAAAAAAAAGAGCTGGATTTAGCCGTTAAGGCATTAATGGAAAAGCCTACACTTGGCGAACAGAAGAAAGGGAATTTGACTTTTTTACGAGTATATAAATTTAAGATGAACAAGCAGCTGACATTACTGGGATACAGTTTTGATGATGGGACCCTAATCCTTGAGTTAATCGCACTTGGCTCCCACGAAAATTTTTACCGTGATATAAAACGAAGCACATAGAGCTGTAACGCCTGCGTCACAGGTGGTGAAAAGGGCCATTGAAAGGGTGCCCAGGAGAGGACTTGACTCTTCTGGGTTCGATTTAGGTGTTTTTAATCGCACGCTAAATCGTTTCAACAATATGATATTAAGGTTTTTCTAGAAAATGCTCTGTTGCTTGAGTATTGTTCAAGTTGTTAAAAAATAATGCCCTAATTATATCACTGCTCACTGGCATCGACGACCTGTAGGGCTTTGGTGTGGGATTCTACCAACTTGATTGCGCGTGTTTTCATGTCGTCCGGCATATAGCTGTGATTGATCATGTCGGCGATCTTTTTTTCATTGGTTTTGAGTTTGGCAATGAAGGCGCGAATAGGTTTCTCCGGTAAACCCAGCCGTCGTCCCAATTCCAGGAAGTCATAGCCGGTGTAGTAGCC
This sequence comes from Gammaproteobacteria bacterium, assembly GCA_018069465.1. Classification (GTDB taxonomy): domain Bacteria; phylum Pseudomonadota; class Gammaproteobacteria; order Pseudomonadales; family Porticoccaceae; genus Reddybacter. The sequence goes on from JAGPUW010000043.1 coordinate 6,302, forward strand.
GTAGCAGTTGTGCATATCGGTGAATTCTTCATCGCCATCATCTGGGTCATACAGCAGCCCCAGTGCCAATTGCCCCATCCCCGGTTCGTCCGTTCTAAACGCATCGCAAAATAAACAGTCGTAGCTGGGGCTTAGCTTGTCGTAAAAACGGCTGGTGTTATCAGTGCGTCTCTGAACACTGACGTTCTTCAAATGCAGGTCGTCATTACCGGTAGCGTAGGCGAGAATCACCCGCCGAACGAAATCCAATACAACACTCTGTTTTCCGTTAGTCACTTCACCGATCAATTTGCCAGCTTCTTCATAGGTCTTGTTGTATTTGTCGTCGCTGGGCAAATCGAAGCATTGCATTAGGTCTTCTTGATGTAGCTTACTGCCGTCGTCAAGCCGGTCGAATCGTTTGGTGATATACGCTAGCTCACCGCCGTCAAAGGTCACCAGTCCACACTGGGCAGTATCGATCCCCATGAGACGGCTGACCTGCATGGCGGCATGTTCATTTTCAGCGGCATTGGGGTAGGTTTCGGGGCTTGGCTTGAGTATGTATTCGCCGCCTTCGACTGTTGCTATTAGCTCATGCTGTTCATTTTTCTTTAATGATAGCTTCTGCTGAACCCCCGAAATCGACATGCCCTGAACGTTTTGTCTGCTGCGTTGGAAAAATTCAGAGCGTGAAAACGGTAGGCACGGTTTAACTTTGGTGCTACCAAACAGCGCCTTTAACGCATTGTTGTTGTATCCGGGTTTACTTTGTTTCCCGCTCAGCTTTTTTAAACTTACTTTGCAGTATTCAATGCTCATTATGCGTTATCTTTTTCGTCGGAAACGATGGTGACAGCGCCCACTAAATCGCGTCCGTTCATCAGTAGTAAACCAAAGCGGTCATTCTCGTCGATTTTTTGTTGCTGTGACTGTAGTTTGCGTAGCCACCCCTCGGACACCAAATTCTCGAAAAAACCGGGCAGGCGAGTATGTTTGTAGGGCGCTACCTGTAGGGGGTAGTTGAAGGCAATGGGTGTTCCGCCTGCTAAATAATCGTCATCATAGGTGAACTCAAAGCCGTCACTGGTTTCGATAAGCCTGCCTGCCAGTTGCTGGTGATAGAAAACCTGGGCTATACGCGCTGTTTTTTTTACCATGGTGTCATCCGATCCACAGCTTCATGCCTAAAGCGTGAGCGACATTGCCGAGGCTGTCTAATCGGGCGCTAGAGTGCCCCTGTTCAATCTTGTTCAGCGTGGCATAGGCAATGCCCGAGAGATCACAAAGTTCATTCAGAGTAAGTCTCTGTTTTTTGCGTTCAGCCCGTATGCGCTGCCCCGCCTCTTCAATGGGAGAAAAGTCTACGGATTGTGCTGCCATGGAGGCTTTTTTTTGTGCCGTGGATAATCGCTGGTGTATTTCATGCAGCAACGCTTCAGTATCGAGTCTTTCCAACAGGGGGAGGGCGTTGATGTCGTCAGGCTTTGGTTTGTTCATATTTATATACGTAAGGGTTGTAATGTTTGATTACCGTATGCTTTGTAATATATTACATTTATAAAGATATGTTGTAAAATATATTATGCTGATATTGAAATGATTAAATATTTTTTAATGTATAATACTGTCGTATTTGTATTTAATTGCGTGCTATATGATGGTTAATTGATTTAATTGTATGCTTTATGTGTTTATATCGGGGCGTGAGCGGTACATTTCGTCCACTAATGACAGCGGCTGTAAATACCTTGATTCATGAACTACAGCGAAGCAATATACCCCGCTTCATGAGCTGCGACGAGTGCCGGTATAGATACGAAGCAGATTGGCGTTAACGCATTAAATTTCAAATATTTACCCGGCTTTTCTTTACCTGTAAACCAAAGCCGGTTCTGGACTGAATGGCACTTACTTAAGCATAAGGCATTGAAAGTAATAAAGAAAAGGCAGGATCAATGATAGGCTGATTGCGACAAAACAAATCACCATCATCGAGAGCCTGCCCTAATGTCTATTAGTAACAAACTCGCGCGCCAGAGACAACAACGAATCCAACAACGGGCTAAACAGAGTGATGCCTATAGTTTCTTTAATCTGCTCACTGGCCCTGAATTGCTCTCGACGGTAGAAGCGTTACTGCCAGAGCATCGCGAAAGGCAATTTCCGCCCACAGAAACCCTCTCTATGTTTTTAGCACAAGCTCTCAGCGAGGATCGTTCTTGCCAGAAAGCGGTGAACGATGCAGCAGTGAAACGCCTGATTGGCGGGCTACCGAGGATGAGTACCGCGACAGGTGGGTATTGTCGAGCCAGGCAACGCCTACCGTTATCAATGGTGTCGGCCTTAGTGCGCCATTCGGCGCAGTTGATCGACAGTCAACTACCGCAAGCATGGCGATGGCAAGGCAGGCGCGTCCATTTAATCGATGGCACCAGTGTCAGCATGCCCGACACCCGGGACAATCAAGCCAAATACCCACAACAACGCAGCCAAAAGCCGGGGCTGGGTTTTCCACTGTGCCGTGTACTGGGCGTCATCTGCTTATCGAGCGGGGCCATCGTCAATGCCGCCATATCGCCTTTTAGCGGCAAAGGTTCTGACGAGCAGGCCTTACTTCGCAGTGTTCTGGACAGTTTCAATACAGGCGATTGCGTCTTAGGAGATGCCTTTTTTGGGACTTATTTTCTGTTGGCTGCATTACGAGAAAAAGGTGTTGATGCCTTGTTCGAACAAATGGGTGCCCGCAAACG
>JAGPUW010000048.1 GCA_018069465.1 Gammaproteobacteria bacterium
CTTAAATCCCTACGATTACCTGAAAGAAGTGTTCACCCGGCTGCCCAACGTCGAGACGGTTGACGACATTGAAAGGTTGCTGCCTTGGCGCTTGGAAATTACTGAGGTTTTTGCAACCCTGTAGTTGGTTTGGCGCTTACGCTACGTTTTGACTGTGCCAGGACGTTAGCGTGGAGGAGTTAGCTCTATAGTCTAGTTATAGCGGCGATTATACGGGACGGGAGGACTGGCCTTTGCTGAGCTGAGTGTTTGGCCCTTTACATGAAATTAGGGACACCCTGTATAGGCTATCTAACCTATACAGGGTGTCTACTGATTGAGGGCAGGGTTTACTTAGGCTTGTAACGCCCGTCTGCGTGAGCCGCTTGTTAGCTTCCTTCTAGAATACTACGCTCCAAACAGTCTTTAATATCTTCTTTGAACCCATCGTAGACATGCCCACTATAATTTATGGTTCCAGACTTTGAAATTTTAGCTGATATATTACACTGATTAAATACTCCGCTAAATTTAACCAGGTCAATTACATGTGCTTTTTCCCCAACTAATCTTGCGAACTCATCTCTAATGTCTTTTTCCCCCGAAACACTTATTTTCGCAAGCCCATTTTTTGGAACGAAAATTTCTGACGAAGATATATGCCGAACTAACACAGGCGAATGTAAAGCTTCCAATTCTTGAAGCCAGACCAAGGGGTTCACTTTTACGTCAGACAACTCAAAACCCAAACCAACAATTGAGTGCAACTCTGAAATTAGCTTTCTTATTGATCTTGGGGGAGATTCAAGCTCCATCAGTGCGGATGAGCTGTCAAATGAAAATCTTGATACGTAATAAGTTGTGATATGTGACTCTATCTCATTGCCAAAAGGATCTACTATTAGAGTTGGCTCAGTAAGTTTTTCAACAAATTTTCCTGATACTCTGTGTTTCCCGCTAGAAGTTAATATAAAGCCTCGTCCCACGTTCTCATTATATTGATTTGAGAGCAAACGCTTTGATACCTCAATAAGTGGCAAAGGCCACCTTACCTTTATCCATCTAATCGTTTTCATCTTCTGTGCCAATGTAGGTTTTCATAATTTCATCAAAACAACTCTTTGCGGCTTTTTCCAATTTTCTATTAAATTCTCCAGTTTCAACCCTGCTTGGAGTCCTCTTAGTTACATTGTGCTCTTGTGTTCGTTCATTGTAGTTATATATACCCCTTACAAGGTACTTAAAATCCGTGCACGAAGATGGTCTACCAAATTGAGCTTCCAGCTCCACTTTATCTCCTCCTGGAAGAGTATCAACTACTGTCCAGATAATTCTAGATATAAAAAAACCACGAGAATGAAGCTGATTAAATTCAGCGGACTCCAATACGCTACCACCTGCCAAGGCGGCCTTTCTTATGAATCCAGCAAAATTTGTCGAGCCGCCTTCATCATCCTCCTCATCTCCCTCAAGATTATCTATCTCATGATAAACATCAACGCTAGAAACATCGTCTAATACGTATCCTGGGATTGACTTAATTAGCTCGTCAAAAAAAAGACTCCTAGCCTCTGCCTGAGTGATACTTTCCAATGAAATAACTTCTTCTCTAAGCTCCGTACCAATAATACTGGACAATGAATCTTTAACCCTCTCCGATATTTCTTTTCCCTTCTTATTAGCAGGCATTCGGACTGTAACCTCATCACCCACCGCATGTAATTCCACCTCGCACTTTTTCAAAGTTCTTTGCCGAAGCTCAGTTTTTGTAAAATCAACATCAGTATAAGTCACAACCAATATCGTTGAATCCTCTTTTTTAACAACCTTGTACGACTCATCACCAGCTTCCGGTTTAGATATTTTTTGACATGCCTCCGCCAATTGCTCGTTGCTGGAAGTGACTTTTAGCGTCGTCCGTGTGGTTTTTTCTTTTCGGTTTGGGTTTTCCAATAGCTTAGTGACATGGATGTAATCATTATAATCAAACGTAAGCCCAGCGATTATTTTTGACAGATCACCTTTGTCTAAACTTTGAGATACAATAATCCCTCGATTTCTTAAAAACCTTAAAACCTCTGAATGTCCAATTTTTTTGTGTTGCAATGCATCAAATATGTTTTTATCTGATGGAATATATATTGATGGGCCAGATTTATCCCGCATGATCTCTCATTCCTATTTCCATTGGACAAAAGTTTGATGCGACTTTAGAAATTCTTTTGGCATCTATTCTATTCAGTTGAGTTTCCCTAGCCTCATCTGCCCCCCACACCTTAAGGTATTCAATTTTAGCTTTATTGAAATTGTTAGCGGAATGTGTTCCTGGGTTTGTAAATCTGATTCGTATTGGCTTATTACTTAAAAGCATTTGGTAATGTGACATTGCATCAATTAAGTATACAAACTCGTCTACCGTATCACCACTTTTGTGGTAATAAATAACGAACCCCTCTTCAATATCATCAGTTGCTCTGTGTTTAATAATAAGCCATGGAGAAGTAAGAGCTTCAATTGAAGCCGGCTGACTCCACTCTTCCCCATGCCTTTTGGCCATAACTAAATCAGGGTAAAAGAAGGTGTATTCGGTTCTTGGAAGGAGATTGTCGGCAACAAGACCTTTCATATCAACAACCACATTAACCAATGTACGAATCTTCTGGGGGTCGAGTAATAGAAGCTTTACATTTTCTGGAGTATTTATTTTTTCAAAATCAATGCTATCTATCACCTCTATAAGGTCTTTATCAAATTCGTCGTCATGATTGTAGATAAACAACATTCCAATTACGCAATCGAAGCCTATATCATTTATTAAATATTTTGTTTGCCAGTCTTGGCTTAAATTCGCACACTCTATTGAAATTACCAAAGAACTGAGGGCTTTAGATATACTCGTAGAACTAATACTTCCTTTCTTATAGCTTTTAAGGTCAGTATTTACATAAATAACATTGCCTGAATAGGGGTCATCATAATAAAAAACGACATCCGCAGGGTGTGTTCTCTTATTATGGCTTTCTATTACACATTCCCAATCAGTATCCTTTAGTGCGCATGTCTTCCATTTAAACCATTTGAAGATATCGTTTGATACTAATTTAGCAAGCTCTTCAATATTCCCTGTTTCCGACATATTGCACTCTCTTAAATTTTATTGTAAAGCTAACAGTTTATTCAGAAGACCTTTTCCGACTATCGCCTTTCTCACTATCACAATTACTTGATAACAAAGAAACGGTAACTTAACCTGATTTATCAAGGCCTTACTGCATTTTCATCTCTCTCTCAAAGTGAAAGTCGGAACGCTGATACTGGGAAGCTGGCGTATTCCTGACCCTCACTAATCTGTATATAATAACAGTTAAGGGGTAAGCGCCATGGATGATACTCCCCAGCCAGTTAGCACAGCTTAGCACTGGCACCCATCTTAAACTCTCACTTCCTGGATCAAAACGCTTCGGGCTCTATAATCCAAAAAAAAAAAGAATCACCCGCAGGCAATCCTCTCTTTCATCATCAAGCTGACTTTATCACTTCCCGCAAGCCAGCCACCAGCCCATTCCCCCGATGTTCCAGCAGGTAAACCCCCGCACCATCATCACTGAGAATCGACAAAGTTAAACGGTAGGGGTAGGCCAGTAGAAAGCTGTGCTCAGGGTAGGTCAAGCTATTAGCTAGCCGCTGCTGTAGGGGCTTACCCAGTAGTGCGAGTGTGGCAGCAGTATCGTCTTCTTCAATGTGAATTAACTGGGTAGCGGTATCACTCCAGAATTGTTTAGCCTCATTTTCAGTGGCAAAGGGTTCTAACAGGCAGGTCTCCAGCTGGGTTGCTACTGTCTCATTAATACTCAAGGTGCCTAGGGGCCAGGCGTCTCTGATTTGCATACGGGGCCTTCCTTTGTTGGTCTGCTTGTCTGTAGAGAGTTGGTGTTTTGATGTTTTTTCCTGCCCACAAAAAAGCCCGGCGCGGTGAGGCACAGGGGCTAATGGGTTGAGCTAGTGGATTGGGATCAAGGGTTGTTGGCTATAGTGGCTAAGGGCTACTGAGTGCTGCCCGATAGTCCATTGGTATCATATATTCTTATAATCCGGCGTCGCTCAAGCTGCCAGCCTGAATAAAGCCAAGGCCTAAACATATATAAAAAACTTGTAGTTCGTTCTACAGCCCAGTGCTTGGCTATCCATTTATTGCCATCCAACAGGGAATACCGCAGCGCCATCCTTAACGTTATTCGCGTTGGGGATGGCGCTGTTTTGTTTAATACCCAACAAGGAGACAACAATGCCAGTGTTCGTCTGGTGGGCTGCTGTCATGGTGGTCGGTGGCTTTAGTGCTCAGGTTCTACTGGATGAGAAGACAGTCGTGGAGCAAGTGTCCCAGCCTATTGAGAGCACCATTGCGCTATTCGAGTGGCCACTATTACTGGTTGGTATCGGCTTGATGCTGTTCTTTCTACTAAAGGGTATGGCTTTAGTTATTCGTGCCTTTAGGAAGAGAGTCTGAGCCGTCACTTGTTTTTTGAATGGCCAGTAAGTCTATAGCCCTCCCCTTTCAGATCAGCTAGTGCATCTCGATACAGTTCAATTCAGATCAGTTTTACCCGCCCGTTCTGGGCACTTTATTTATCCCTTTTATTCATTCTTTTTATACAAGCCAAGATCCTCACTGAGGAAGGAATTTCTATGTCTACAGCAAACGTAACAGAGCCAACGTCTAGCACTGCAGAGACGCCTATTAATACAGCCGATTCTTCTGCATCTACTGCTAAACCCATTAAACAAAAGGTCAGCAAGCCTAGCCCCCAGGAAGAGCCTGATCTTCTGATTCTTCATCGCGCCACTTGTCCCAAGCTCAGTGACAGGGCTAAGGGTGGACTGGATTACCAAGTGGGCTATTCACCTGCCGCTACTGAGCTGTATCTCCGTGTGGTGAGCAATCAGTCGGGGGGCTATTTCAGTAAAGAGTGGGTGCCGTTAACTGCCATACAAACGTGTTTAGCGTCTGTTATTCAGAGTGACGGTAGCTTTACTGCACCGACCTTAGTACCGGCCTTTATTAGCAAATCCCAGAACAACGCTGGCTTCCTGGCTGCAGTTCTACGGGAAGAAGGTCTGATAGCTAAGGCCGCAGACAAGCAGCATGTGTTGCAGCTCGGTGTAGTGAGTTTTAGCGCTTGGTCTGAGAAGTGGTTAAAGCAAGGTGCCGCTAAAAGTAAAACTCAGCAAGAGGTCTCTGCGGCTATTACACCGGGTGCAGAAGAAACAGAGTTGGAAGCTGATGCTGCTGTTTCTTCTGAGCCTGACCCTACCACTACCAAGAAAACCTCACCCCGCCGCAAGGCTAAGTAGTCACCATTATGGAGCGTTGTTATGCAAAAGCTTGTCTGTTCGTCCTGCCCTTACCCCGTCTCAGCCGCACTGGTACAGCTCTTGAACGTAGAGCTAGAGCGCCATACCAGTGACAGTATTATTCTGAACTACCGTGACCCTGGTTACTCCGCAACAACAGGCGGGTTCCATCCTGTGGAGATACACATTGAAGACGGTGTTATCCAATACATCACGGACTTTGCTTATTACGGCAGAGGAGATATGGCCGAACTGGCTAAGGAGTTGGATTTCAATTTCATCCAGGGGGACTTTGAACAAATGGGGGCAGTCCATCCCGCTAGTGCTGGAGGGGAACTGTTCTCTCTCTGGCAAGCCAACTTTCTGGCCTATGTGGAGATGAAGGTCTTTACCCTGACTGTGGAGCTATTGGATTAAGCAGGTGGGTTTCATTTAACAATAGGCAGTCACCTAGTCTCAGCTGTTTGATTAAGTAGCTCTGCCAATTGGTCTCAGCTCTCACCGCATAAAGACGACGGAGACCGGACATGCACCGGAGAGCTGGGACTAGGTGGATGCCAAAGTCCTGATGTTTCCATAAAGCCTTGCCCCAACTGCCCCATGGATTTGCTGAGTAAGTACGGGGTGGTTGGGGGCCAAGGATTGTAAAAACCTGAATCTGCAAAAAAAAAGTTTCAACTTTAGCCAACAACTCTTTATAGGGGTGTTTAAGCATTGGCTGTCATTTGCATAGCTATGCCGGGGAGTTCGATCCCTGCATCCCTTTTCTTTTGTTCTTGTATTCACTTACCTGTTAGCCCCTTCCCATTACTTATCAGCTATTAACTATCAACGGAGCCACTATGCCGCATCCCAGTCGTTTTACCTTTACCCAGAAAGCCATTGAGCAGCTGCCTGCCAATCCCATATCTGCCAAAGCAACAGAAGCCGAATACAGTGATGTGCAGGTGCCGGGCCTAAAGCTGTTAATTGGCAAGACGGGCACTAAGAAGTTTCTATTGCGCTATACCTTCCACGGTCATAAGAAAGCCCTGGCTCTGGGGCCCTATGGTGCTCTGAGTGTTGTAGAGGCCCGGCGTAGAGCTAATCACCACAAGGCGGATATCGCTCAGGACGTTGATCCTAAGGCTGCTAGGGAGCAGGTCAAACTGGCTGTCACTTTTGCAGAGTTTATTGAGGAGCACTACTTGCCTCATGCCAGAGCCAATAAGCGCAGTGCCCATACGGATGCTTCTAAGTTAACGCATCATATCTTGCCTGTGTTTGGGCAGCAGAAGTTGGGGCAGATTACTTTAGTGTCAGTGCAGGGCTATTTGAACCATTTGAGTAGTACCTTGGCCCCGGCAACCTGTAATCGACATTTCTCTTTGTTGCATCGGGTCTTTGCCCTAGCGGTGTTGTGGGGCTTTGTTGTGAAGAACCCAGTAACGGGCATCAGTAAGTTCAAGGAGAATAATCAACGGCAACGGTTCCTGGCTCCCGAGGAGATACGGCGTTTGTTTCAGGCAGCGGATGAGGATGCTAATTACTATGCGGCTAACTACATTAAGTTTCTGTTACTGACAGGGGTACGTAGGGCTGAGGGTTTATCAGCGCAGTGGCAGCATATAGATCTAGAGGCTCAGCACCCGTCTTGGTATCTGCCTGAGACTAAAGCCGGGAAGTCACGCTATGTGTTGTTGAATCCTATGGCTGTAGCGCTGTTACAGGGCTTGGAGAGAATGCCGGGTAATGCCTATTGTTTCCCAGGACAGGTAGTGGGTAAGCCCTTGTGCAATCCCATTAAGGCCTTTAAGCGGATTATTCAGTCAGCGGGGATAGAGGTGGCCTTTCGCTTGCATGATCTACGGCACACCACGGCTAGCTTGATTGTTAATGGTGGTGGCAGCTTATATGACGTGCAGGCCACTCTCGGGCATTCCAGTTCGCGTATGTCTCAGCGCTATGCTCACCTGTCGCAGGATCGGCGCTCCCAGACCGCTACTAGAGTGTCAGAGGGTGTGGCTTATGCTTTGGGATGCCTGGACTAAGGGTTTGGGCCTAACGTGCCAGAAACATTGCGACAGAGAGACTCGGGATAAGCTTGCGTGCCCTGTTTATGCTGGTGTCATTTATGTCGGAAATGCCCTGTCTACGCCCCTACTCTGCCTGACTCACGCGCTGGTGCGGGACACTCACGCGGAGGTGCGTGACTACTCCCGCGCTGGTGCGTGATTAGTCACGCGCTGGTGCGGCCCCGTCCTATATTATTTATTATTGGTATTATTAATATATAGGAGACAAGGAAAGCAGAAGGTTTAATCCCCCAAAAAGAAAGATAGTGCCCCCCCAGTTATACCTCTCCCCCAACAATCTCTCTCCCCAATTCACAAGCGCTTATTACTGCTCTTGGCACCCAATATCTCCTTTCCTTTTAGCACTGGTCGATAGTTGCTGCTTTTCAAGAAAAAGTGCAAATAATGGGCGATCCGGCTTGCTCCCCATTATTTTTTTTTCGCCCTAACACACAAAATCACTCGACCTGCTCAGCCATACATTTCATTTAACGCTGCTATTCCAGTGTAAGCGTCTAATTCCGCCTCTAGATATTACTCAAAAAATGCACCTCTAAGACTTCTGGAAAAACACGTGGGAAAGGAGAGGTCTTTTTTTCCTCTGCCACTATTCGTCTAGGGATTCCACTTCCGGAAGCTCTGAAATGAAGAGGTTAATATGAGTACACCAAAGAAGTCGAACAACGCAAAGACTATCACTACAGCAGTAGAAAAATCAGCGGGCAGCTTCAGTCTCGAAAGCATTCGCGTTGACCAAAACTTTGGCAAAAAAGCGGGCATCACCAAGCAACCCAAGAAAGTGAAAGTACGGAAGCCGTCCAAGCAGGATTTTTTCCGAACCCATCCGGATAGGAAGACCTGGATCCACGCGCGTGTAATTGAGCTAGAAGCGACTGGGGAAGTCTTCCTCATAGCCTCGAAGATTGAGGCCCAGATCCGTGACCAGAGCCGTCCGGTTATCCTGGTACCTGTCATTGACCGCTATGGTTTAGTCTCGATCTGGGCGCTCAAACTGCCACCTGAGGGCTGCCCTCCCATGGGTTGGCATGTCTCATCTATGGAGGCAGCTGAGCTCGCCCAGTGGAATTGGGTCAAGATGCAGGCGGTGGGGAAGTCATATCTGAACTCCGTGGCGACCGGGATCGAGGACGACCCCGAGTGGCCCGAGCCCTTTAATCTAGAGGCCCTTATTCAAGAGGCCTTCGCCGATAGGTTTATAGACTCCGTCAATCACCCCGTCGTTCGTCGCTTAAGGGGGCTGGTATGAAATCTCTCTCCATAGATGCGTTCAAGCAAGTTTGGCTTGTTGATTTTGAGTACATAGCCGCCCCGGGGGGGCGGCCAGTCCCTGTTTGTCTGGTAGCTCGGGAGCTCCATTCTCAACGTAAGATTAAACTGTGGCTCGATCAGGTGGAGGGGCTGAACGAGCCCCCCTATGATATCGGGGAGGACTCCCTGTTTATTGCCTACTATGCCAGTGCAGAGTTCTCCTGCCACTTGGCGTTAGGCTGGGCCCTGCCTGTCAATGTCATTGACCTCTTTGCTGAATACCGCAATCTGACCAACAGCAGTGCGGGGAAATGCCCATCCGGCTTGCTCGACGCAAAGAACCACTTTGGCCTCGGTCACAGTGTGGAGGCCGTAGAGAAGGCCCGCATGAGGGATCTAATCTTGACGGGAGGGCCGTGGACGACCGAGGAGCAGCAAGCCATTCTCGACTACTGTGAAACGGATGTGGTGGCTCTAGAGCAGCTACTGCCCAGGATAATGGATACTGCCGATTGGAAGCACGCCTTGCTACGGGGTCGCTATATGAAAGCAGTGGCTTGTATAGAGCATAACGGTATTCCTGTGGATGCTCCCCTTTTAGCCCGGACACTGGAGTGCTGGCCCCAGATACGAGCCCAATTGATTGCCGCTGTGGACGTGGACTACGGCGTCTATGAGGGCTCTGTTTTCAAGAAGGATCGCTTTGCTCAATACTTAGCAGAGCGGGGCATTATCTGGCCGACTCTAGCCTCGGGTTCTCTGGAGCTCACCCAAGAGGTTTTTAAGGAGATGGCGAAAAGGCACCCGGGGCTCGCACCCCTGCGGGCTCTGCGTTCCAGCTTGTCGAAGTTAAAGAGTGCGGGCCCGAGCATTGGGCCTGACGACCGCAACCGGTACATGCTGTCGCCCTTCAGCTCTATCACGGGCCGCAATCAACCCAGTAGTCGGGCAGCTCTCTTTGGCAATGCGACCTGGATGCGCGGTTTTATAAAAGCACCTCCAGGCTATGCCCTAGTCTATATAGACTGGAGCCAGCAGGAGTTTGGTATTGCGGCTGCCCTTTCGGGTGATCTCAAAATGCAGGCCGCCTACTCTTCGGGCGACCCCTATCTAGAGTTTGCCAAGCAGGCCAAGTCCATTCCGCCAGAAGCCACTAAGGCCACGCATCCGAATGCCCGTGCTCTCTTTAAGGAGTGCGTCCTGGCAGTACAGTACGGCATGGGGGCGGAATCACTAGCCCAGCGCACAGGACAGACTGCGGCTCAAGCTCAAAACTTACTTGATCTCCATCGCCGGACGTACAAGGGGTTTTGGGGGTGGATCGAGGACGTACTGGATTATGCCGCGCTGTATAGCAAGCTTGAAACGGTCTTCGGCTGGAGACTCCAGGTCAAGCCCAAAGCAAACTGGCGGTCTCTGCAGAACTTTTTGATGCAGGCCAATGGAGCTGAGATGTTGCGTCTGGCCTGTATCTATGGCACTGAGGCGGGCATTAAGATTTGCGCACCTGTCCATGATGCTGTCCTGATTGAAGTACCGCTGAATAGTCTAGAGGAGACGGTTGAGCAGATGCAGCAGCACATGGCCCGTGCGAGTGAACTGGTACTGAGTGGGTTTACTTTGCGTTCAGATGTTGAGGTCTTTTCTTACCCAGAGCGCTATGCAGACCCTCGCGGGCAGCTGATGTGGGACACCGTTCTGCCTTTGGTCACAGCCCAGGGTGAGCAAGATGACTGATTTTAGTCTGGAGGATATTCAACAGCTGCCAGCAAGGGGTAACACGGCCCTGTCCAAAACGGCTATTCCCACCAAGTCTACTGGAGAAGCCTTCCTGCGGGGGCCTATACCCTTGCCATGGATATCAGCAGCAGCGGAACTCCCCGGGAAGTCGCTGCACTTGTCCTTGGCTATCTGGTTTAGGGCGAGCTTGTCTCAGAATGGCACGATACGTTTAGGCAATAGCCTGCTCGCCCAATTTGGTGTCAACCCGGATGCCAAAAGGCGGGCGCTGAAGGCTCTTGAAGATGCGGGGTTAATTGAAGTAACTCGGGTTAAAAACAAGAACCCGGTGGTGACCTTACTACCTTACCATCCCGGTCATGATTAGAGCTGCATGCATGCGGGGGCAATCCCGCATGCATCTAGTGGTGATCTGGCAAGATAAGATCATAGCAATAGATAGGCTCAGTATTATCGGGATCCCTAGCCTTATTGTAGGCCTTGGCAAAGTCCTCCCTAGCATAAAGGCCCCAAGCACCGGCCTTAATAGTTCCTTTTGTTGGTGTGATTGCCTGTGTCCAAAACCGGGGAGCGTACACGCTGATATCGGGCGGCGGCGAGGTGCCTTCATCTTCGCCTTCGCCTTCGCCTTCACCCAGTTTCAACTTAGGTAGCTTTAATTCAAAAATAAGCCCATTGGTTTGACCGGCCATAAAAGCCAGATTGAACGCAACATGGTGAATATCTTCCTTCCTTTTTACAGTATCGGTGTATAACTTTTTTACAGCGTGAGTGTTGTTACCCTCCCTTGATCTGACTCTAAAAAGCTCTCCCTCCACAAGGTCGCCTTCTTCACCCGCACAAGCACCCATTTCCACCTCCCCTGAAACAAAAATGAAAGCCTCATTCTTGCCGTCCTGGCGAGGTAATGAATAAAAATAATCACTTAATTGGGTATTTTCGACAATGTCTTGCATCTTCGCATTGTACCCACCCTCATTTAACAACTGCAGTGCAATGAGTACAGCAACAGCCGAGTCCTGACCAAACTCTATATCGTGACTAGATTCTAAAAAGTACCAGGTGTAATTTTCACACAGACCTTCCGGATTCGTGGGCAAAGGAAACCCAACCAGTACAGTCTGATAGTCATCATCTTCCTGCCGCAGTATCCCGAGAAGCTTTTGGTGCAAGGCCTCCGTACCAACACATGAGAATTGTCTGCCACCACCCTCAGCTGGCTCTTCTGACCACTCGATAGTCTCTGAGGAAACCCAACAGTTATCCTCTGTATGCTGTAAATGCCACCCCCACATATCCCTAAACCAGGATAAAAATTCTTTACTGACCAGCTTGCTAGTAGAAATTTCATCAGAAACTTCAGGAATTGAATCTCCAGTTTCGCTCAGGTCATCCGCTTTTTTCTCGGTACATTCGGCTGATGATTTTTTGTCCGCAGGGTTCGAGGGTGGGCATTCGTCAGTCTGCTCGTCTGGGGGCTCACCTGAAGGTTTTTTTAATTTATGGACTCTTTTAGGCACCAGCTCTATACCCGAACTATCAGGAACAGCATCCTTGCTACCGTAGAGCTTCTCTGCATCCGCTGGGGTAACGCCGAGTAGCTCTAGAATCAGCTGATTACGTTCTGGGGAACTTGACGTATCACTAGCCCCGGGGCCCTCAAGTTTATAGGCCAGTCTGATAGCTCCCTGGAAGGGCTTTGTTGGAACCTTAAATTGCCGATCGCTCAACGCTGTAGCTGCTGTGAATACATGGGGTTGCCTTTTGTCTGTCTGCTAGGGGTAAGCCTTACGACAGAAGACGCTATCAAAAGAGCCATTACCCCGTAAAGAAATGATCAACACCGTGGCACAAACCTGCTACCTAGTGCTCATCTCTTACAGCAACACTAACCTCCTAACGCTCCACCCTCTTCTACTCCGCTTCACCACACAACAGAGCTAACACTATCCGCGAGAAGGCTTGTGCTTTAGCCGGATCAGACAAGAGCTGTAACATTTGATCCTGCTGGGCAGCATTACTATCGAGTATCGCGTCATCTATGGCTTTGGGGAAATCACCCAACATGGCTTGCTCAGGGGTGTTATTGGCAAGCTGGTACTTTAAAATAATTTCATTACCTTCAAGTATACCCCTGCTTTCAAACCTATTTTAAAGTCAGCTTTATCTCATCCACCCAGCACTGAAACTGTTCGAGCGTTTTTTCATGGCGTCGCTTTAACTCGAAAACATTACATATATAATTAACGGGGTCATTAGGAAATTCCTGTAATGCTAATCGAGCTAAGGCTTTAGATTCTGGGTAAGGAATATCACTCCAATCACGAACATCACCCCAGGGATCAAGCCCCCTCCAAGGCATCTCATCGACAATGTCTTCAGGACTAGACCAAACAACAGGTTTATGAACACCATCCTGTTTCAACCCAGCCCAAGGTTTTATCAAAGTGACAATATGTTGGAGTTGCTTTTTACTTGTTCGAGATAATCCGTGAAGATTAGCTATATCCAACACCAACTCATGAAGCGTGATACCGTTTTTTTCGGCAAGAATACTCTTAGCAATATCAATTAGAGTTGCCTTGTAGTTGTCATCAAAATACCGAGAACTATCATACTCAGCAGATATTTCACTATCTGAAATTTTCTCGACTTTAACATCCATAGTGATAACCTCGGGACTGCTATTGCTGATGTCACCGCAGACACCCGAAATATCTGACAACACTACCTGATTATCTTCATCCTTTTGCTTCAATTTGGCTTTATTCCGATCCTCCTCAAGAATCTCATTCAGGCGACGATCAATCTTTGCTATTGCTTCTTCAGGGTCTTGAAAATAGTCGGTGGACCATAGACGGACTAACCGCCACCCAAGATTCTCTAAAATCAAATGGCGCACACGATCCCGATCCCTGGCCGATGGTGATCCATGATAAGTGGCACCATCACACTCAACCCCAGCCAAATAGACACCTGGGTGGTCTGGATGGGTTACCCCAAGATCAACCCTGAACTTACTGACCCCTATTTGGGTCTGAACCTTCCATCCTTTCTCTCGCAAAGCCCAAGCTACAGCTTGTTCAAAATCACTATCAAATTGATCTACTCCATAAGCCGCAGTGGATTGCTCAGCCAAGGCAATCGGCCCTTTTTCCGCAAACTCCAAGTAGTGTTTAAGATGCTCGACTGCCAGTGCTGAAGTACGACTTAAATCGATCATGGAAGAATTAAAACTTGAAAATACCAACACTTCGGTTGTCGCCCGGGTTATGGCCACATTTAATCTTCGCTCGCCCCCTGACTTATTTAGCGGACCAAAGTTCATACTCATGGTACTACCGCCTGCCTCTGTCGGCCCATAACCCAAGCTTAAAATAATGATGTCACGCTCATCACCCTGTACAGATTCAAGGTTTTTTACAAAAACCCCATCGTAGGTATCTGTAGACTTAAAATAGTGTTCTATCTGCGGATGTTTTCTACGTGCGTCATCTAGCAAGTCCTCTACTGTTCGCTGCTGCTCTGTATTCAGAGTTACCACCCCAATACTTTGATGGCTACGTGCTGAGTCAGTAAGACGTTTGACGATCTCTTTAACCACGGCCGCCGCCTCAATCGGGTTATTACGCCCCTTACCCTTTGCATAAACTCCATCCACTTGGTGTAGGGTAACCGCAGAGTCCTTGGTATCTGAAGAAGGATAAGTAACCAGAGAGTTTTCGTAATATTTACTATTCGAGAATGCGATCAAGGTTTCATGTCTACTTCGATAGTGTCCTTTTAACCTAAGATGAGGTAAACGTGCAGCTAGCGCCTGGTCAAGAATTGATTCTAGGTCATCTTCGTCAGGATCATCAACATCAACGGCACCACTAAAGAAACTGGTCGGTGGCATCTGTTTAGGGTCGCCCACAACAATAACATTCTTGCCTCTCGCGATAGCTCCGACTGAATCCCAGGTAGTCATTTGAGAAGCCTCATCAAAGACCACCAAATCAAATCCACTAAAATCAGAAGGGAGAAATTGCGCAACAGATAGAGGCGACATCATCATACAAGGGCACAGATCCAATAAATGACTCCCCATCTCATTGAATAAAGAACGCACAGGCTTGTGGCGGGTTTTCTTCTGAAGCTCCCTCGCTAATACGCCAAACTCTTTGGGGCTATCTTTAGCAAAAGGGTCAGGAACTGATTGCGCAGCGATGGCTGCCACATAATCACTGGTAGTTTCCGCAACCTTGGCATCAAGTTTTCTGAAATCACGGATCAATTGCTCGTGGTTTGACGCCTTAAACTGGCGTAAATCATCACTTTCGTCAATTAACTGCGGAGCGATCCAGCGGCAAACGGCTGTTAACGCTTGATCCTCTGCGTCATCAGGCAAAATAGTTCGGGCTTCAAGCCCTTGCGCTAACTTGTCGAGCTGATAAGCACCAATCAATTCTTTTGCTGCAAGCCACTCACTCCACGCTTTGAATTTTGAGGCACCAGCGATTAGCTCATCAATTGCAGGATTAACAACTTCAAGGGAAGAGCCTTCATCAAATTCCAGCTCCAGCTTTTTGGCTTCGTCAACTACAGCAATATATGCGTCCCAACACTGTTTGAATTTATTTTTTAGGGCAACAACTTTCGAGCTATCAAGAAAATCACGTCCGCCAATAAGCTTAGTTTTAACTGCTCCAAGGACTATAGAAAGATCATCGGTCAAGCCTATAACTTCTGTCAGTGCCTTATGAGCAGCGCCCCCCCTGACAACTGCTGCACTTAAGCTATCAGCAGTTGTATCCCATCCTTCCCATATTCTATCTTCTTCAAACGGAGTTGCTAGTGGCACTATTGTCTCTTGTAAATGAGCCGCCCTTTCTATATCAGATAACACATCCATATCTTTGAATTTTTCATAACCCAACTTTTTAGCTGCAGAATTAATCTTTATTCTTACGAAGAATCTTTTTAACCAGCTTTTTTTAGCTCCATCATAAATATCTACCCATTCAGAAACTGGGCTATTGGCCAGAATTTCTGGTGAAATATTATGTCCAATAATATTAAGGGTCTGATCAAACTCGCGCTTTGTTGCGCTCAATTCTTCGAGGCTGTCTAATAACTTCCTAGCACCCTTGGCAACGAGGTAGCTTAGGGGGTTAGATTCAGCAGATGAAATCAACTCCGCCAAAGAGTTTACACGCACAATATTAGCTATTGTGTTTTCTTTCAGGTCAACATTGAAATTTGATGCCAGCATCGCGGCACTAGGATAGAGCTCATTGAGAATCGATTTATAACGACTTAGACAATCAACTACTTGGCTTTGCCAAGCATTAGACCAACTTCTAGCCTTGAGAATTCGGAACTGGGCAGGATTAAGATGAGATATATCGTTATACGCTAGCGCGGATAACTTGACAGCCTCAAGCATTTTATCCAGCTTTTCAGCGGAATTAACAGGAGCCGACTCAATGCCCAATGGCCACGTTAAGGATAACGAATGCTTGCCTTGATAAAGAACATCTCGAGCTATAGCATCACGTGCGGACAATCCTAAAATAGATTCCTTATGTAAGGCTTGGACAAAACTGTTAAGGCGATCACGCTTATTTTTTAACGCCCTAACAGAATCAATCCAGCCAGCACTCTGTGCCTCATCGCGGCTATCGGACGCGACTCTTAGCTGCTCAAGAACAGCTTTTTTATTCGCTTTATTACTGTGCAATTCTAAACACAAATGATCGAGTCCGACTTTTTCCATCCGTCGGTAAACCACATTTAGCGCGGCCATTTTCTCAGCTACAAATAATACTTTTCTGCCGAGAGCCAAGTTATGGCATATGATATTTGCTATTGTTTCTGACTTCCCTGTACCAGGCGGCCCTTCCAGCACAAAATCCTGCTTCCTTCCCGAGGCTTCTACGGCTACTAACTGTGAACTATCACAGTTAAGGGGAGTAAATATCTTTTCTGGATCGATCTTTTCGTCTACTTCATCACGCAATACAAAACTCGCGTCCTGAACATATGCATCCTGGGGATGATCAACTAAGTGTTTAACAAAAGGGTTTTCCTTTAGATCGTCAATCCGATCTTTAAGGTCCTTCCACATTAAATATTTTGCAAAAGAAAAAGAAGCTAGCACCAAATCTTCTGAGACCTCAAAGCCTGGCTGTTCCGCTATCGCGGCCCGGACTGTACTCCAGATAAGATTCACATCAATGCCAGACTCATCTTCAGGTAACGATTCGCGAAATTGATTAAGATCTATACTGTGCTCCGTGTACAGGAACTCAATCAGCGTCATATTAAAAATGGGGCTTTCATCTGGCAATTGACGCACCTTAACTGGAGCCCTGGCACTACTTCTTGTTAGCTCAGCCGGTACTAATATTAGTGGCGCACGGTAGGTGCGATCATCTTCTGGAGTTTCCTTCCAACGCAACATGCCTAGGGCCAAATACAATGTGTTTGATCCGCCTTCCTCTAGGTCATTTTTCGCCTTCCGCAAAAGAGTTATTGCATTTTGTTCGAGTTTTTTCCTCGACATATTCGCTAGAAGCACGTTTTTATTAAGCTGATCTAGCGCGTACTCTTTATGAAGATCAGACCCAGCCAGTAACCGGAAAGTCTCCTCGCTACGCTCAATATCATTTAAGGGCACCTCTAAAAATAGCCAATATATGATAAAATTCTAACCCTAATAAATTAGGAATCAAACCAATATGTCGCAGCCAGGTTTTTTTGATC
>JAGPUW010000021.1 GCA_018069465.1 Gammaproteobacteria bacterium
CGGCTTTCCCCGTGCACCGGTCAGTAAAAAGCGCGCGTGGATCGATGTGCGCAACATGGCCAACATTGGCTATGTGACCTTCGACCGACGCGGTGAATTGTGGCGCTCCTTTGAAACCGGTTTTACCCAGCAGAAGAAGGGTGATCTGGCCAATCTTGATGCCAAGGGCAATCCTGAGTGGTCCTGGTCTTATGTGCACGCCCACGATGTGCAGACTAACCGCTTTTCGCGCTTTAACCACGCGCAAACGATCAAAGGTGGCCTCAAGACGGCGTTTAATACCGAAGACGCCTACGACAAGTACCTGACCATTCAGGCTATTCGTCGACTTGGTAGCTGATCAACAAAACTAGACTGGAGTGCATGTGTTTAATTTTAAGTTATTACGTCAATCAATACTAAGCGCTGCACTGTGCGCCGGCTGTTTTACAGCGGGTGTCCAGGCTAGTGAAACAAGCGCCGAGGGCACACTGAGTGTTGCGCATCAGGGCATTGTTCACGATGCGCTTTACGATGTTTGCTTCGTCGGCGAGTCTGGTCTCGCGGTTGGTCTTGCGGGTACTGTGTTAACAACAGGCGATGCAGGCAAGAGCTGGCAGGATGGCTCGGCCAAAGTTGCCAATGCTTTTTTGGGCGTTAGTTGTCTGCAGCAAGCCTCCCTGGTCGTTGGTCAGACAGGTTTGATTATGCGCAAAGCCGGCGATGGTGACTGGGTTAAGGTTGACTCAGGTACCGATCAGCGACTTTTGTCGGTTAGTGCAAACGAATCAGGTCTTGCAGTTGTTGTCGGTGGTTTTGGTACGGTACTGAAATCTATCGATGCGGGCCTTACCTGGGCGCCATTGAGTTTTGATTGGGAAGCGATTCTCAACGATTTCTATGAGCCCCATGTCTATGATGTCAGCGTGTCGCCCGAGGGTGTTATCACCCTGGTCGGTGAGTTTGATCTGGTTTTGCGCTCCGTCGACCAGGGTGAAACCTGGGATGTGGTCAATAAAGGTGATACCTCACTTTTTGCACTGCATTTTCGAGATGCTACCACCGGCTTTGCGGTCGGCCAGGACGGCAAGGTTATCAAAACCCTCGATGGCGGTTTAAGCTGGAACATTATGCCCGTACCCACCAAAGAAAACTTACTCGATGTTTGGTCCTCGGGCAGTCAGGTGATTGTTACAGGCATTAGAACCCTGTTGCGCAGCAGTGATGATGGGCTCAACTGGGAGCTGGTTACCGAAGGCGACGTCGCAGTGCAGTGGTATCAAGCCGTCGACGGTACGGCTGGTGATGCAGGTGAAGATAGTGTTGTGATGGTCGGCCACTCGGGTCGCATCGTCAATATCAAATAGTTTTTCCTTTCAATAAAATCTAATGAGGTGCTAGCGCGGCGTCCCGCCGCGTGAAGCCCAGCCGGTAGTTATTTATAACGCCATATTGTGACCCTTCTGGGTCGCTGCGAGGTATTTGGGCGCGAATTTTGTCGCCTACTCGCTTATAGCATGCAAATTATAAATTTCTATTTGGAGTTGGGTATGAAGTTCTTAAAGAGGGGAGCTGGCTTGCCAGCACTTGCCCTTGCGGCTGCGCCTTTGCTGGCGCCGGTTGCAGAGGCATTTGATGTTTCGGTATCGGGTTTTATTCGCCAGGAAATGGCTTATAAAATCAATAGTGCAGAAAATGAAAATAACCGGGGTGGTAGTAAGTACAACGGTAAAAGCTATTATTCCAGAGGCCAAAAGTTCGGTATTCCTTTGGGTACGCAGCTAAACCATAAAGTTGACAAGTCGGCGGATAACGACTGGAATGTATTTGCCACTAAGGCTGAGATCGACGTTAAGGTTAATCTAACCAATAACCTGTCGGGCTTTATGCGAATTCGCGGCTACTATCAGCCTGATGTTTTTGATGGCGTTGATGACAGTGCCTTTATCGACGGTGAGGGCGGCCGGGTCAATCACTTCAATATGGAAGTGCACGGCAACGAAGCCACTTATTTGTCCATGAGCGACAATAACTACATGGTCGACCTGCCGTCCTTCTATCTGGACTGGGCCAAAGGGCCGTACTGGGTGCGCATTGGTCAGCAGCAAATCGCCTGGGGTGAGTCGTTGTTCTTCCGTGTTGCCGATCAGGCCAATGGCCTCGATTATCGCCGCCACTTCATTTTCGACTTCGGTGCAGAAGAATATGCCGATGAGCGTCTCGCCGCGCCAGCCATTCGCGCCAGTATGACCTTTGCCCAGGATTGGGAGATTGAAGTCTACGCGCAAATGTTCCAGCCCACAGTATTGCCGAATAATTACTCGCCCTACAACATCATTACCAACGGCTTCAATCAGAATTACGAAGAAGCCTATGATCGCGTTCAGGATAATATCAATGCCGGTATTCGCTTGCGCGGCCAGATCGGCAATTTGGGTGTGCAATTTTTTGCCATCAGTCAGCACAATGCCAATCCGATATTTGATCTCGGTGCAGGTGGGCAGGAGCTCGTTCCCGCCGCCGTTTGTGCGGATCCCAATGTTCCGGCAGCTAGCAAAGCTTTTTGTGGCTTTGAAACCCAGCCCTTCATTTTTGAAGCGGGTGGCATTGGTACTACCAACCCCGACGAATGGTCTTATCTGTCCGCAATATCGGGTTCCGATGGCACAGACTTGATCAATGGTCTGGTTGGCGACTGGGACTGGATTGCTCAGTTTACCCAGAGCCTGGGGCTTGTGCCTGATGCAAACGGCGATATTATTACTACTATCGAGGGCGGTGGTCCAAATGGTGGTGTTAACACGGTTGATTTCCTCGAGCTGTTTTTTGCCACGCCAATCAACGATCCCGTCTCTGGCGAACGCTTGAATAGCTTGAGCGGTAATTTAGACGCCCACTATGCCTCGGAAAATGTTTTTGGTTTTGGCTTTAACTACATTTTCTACGCCGAGCCCGATACCTTTATGGACCAGTTGGTGGTGCGCTTTGAAGCGTCCTATACACCGGACAAAAAGTTCACCAATAATCTTCGCCAGGAGTTTAAAGAAGAAGATGAGTTGCTGACGAGTCTGGTATTGGAGAAATACCATCGCTTTAGTGATGCCTTTCCCGCGACCTTCTTTGTCTTCCAGTGGATGCACCGAAAAGAGACTGACTTGCTTGAGCGTCATTTAAGTGGTCTCGGTGGTTCAACGCATAAACGCCCGGGTGGCGGTGAGCAGGATCACGGTTGGGACGGCCTGGTGTTTGCGTTCCAGCAGCCCTTCCCCGGTTTGATCTGGCGTGTTGATCTGTCTGTGCTCTACGATATGGAAGGCGGTCACATGATCCAGCCAGGGGTGCGCTATAAGCCCAGTGCCGATTGGACTATTGAGATGTTTGCCAACTTTATTGACGGCAGGCGTAGCAGTAGTTTGCAGCCCTTCGATCACTCCGATGATCTTTCGCTGCGGCTGACTTATCAGTTCTAAGCAGTACTTAGCGCCGACAGGTGGTCTCTAGCTGGATCACCTGTCATTAGATTGATAAAAAAATACCCGCGTTGTAAGACGCGGGTATTTTTTTATGGAGTGATTAATTGAACTGGTGCGCCCTGTCGACGACAGGCTTGTCGATGTATGGGGCTAGATGAGCCGCTGGGTAAAGGCTTGTAAAGTCATGGCGGCTGCTATTGTTGTGGGCGCAGTAAATTCGAAAGTTTGGGGTTTGGCTTGGCCGCTTTTCTGTGGAGCAGAATAACGTGGCCAATGGTTTGTACCAACTCTGCCTTGAGTCGCTTGCAGGTTTCATCAATGGTCACTTTTTTGGCATCGCGATCACCGACACTGAGTCGTACTTTGATCAGCTCGTGGTCATCGAGGGCGCGATCGAGTTCAGCCGCTACGCTATCCGTTAAGCCCTTACTGGCGATGGTGACAACCGGGTTGAGTTTGTGACCGATGCCGCGCAAGTGTTTTTTGTCGTCGTTGGAAAGTGTCATAGAATGGGTCTTCTCTTCGGCAGTAAATTGTAACGGAATTCAGTAATCTTCCCTATGGCTAAATCGAAAACCAGTAAAGCATGGCTCAAAGAACACGAGAGCGATGAGTATGTGCAGCGTTCGAGGAAGGATGGCTATCGCTCGCGGGCGAGCTATAAATTGCTCGAAATTGATAAAAGTGCAGGCCTTTTAAAGCCGGGCATGACGGTGGTGGATCTGGGTGCGGCGCCGGGTGGCTGGTCGCAAGTTTCCATCGCCAAGGTCGGCGACAGTGGCCGTGTGGTCGCTTCGGATATTCTCAATATGGATGCTATTGCAGGCGTCGACTTCGTGCAGGGTGATTTTACCGACGATGAGGTGTTCAGTGCCATCCTGCAAACGCTGGATGATCGCGCAGTGGACCTTGTAATTTCCGATATGGCACCCAATATGAGTGGTATGAAGGCCGTTGACCAACCACGCGCGATGTATCTGGTGGAGTTGGCAGTGGATTTTGCGCGACAAGTGTTGTGCCCTGGTGGCGTTTTTCTGGCCAAGGTTTTTCAGGGTGAGGGTTTTGATGCCCTGGTGCGCGATCTGCGTGTGGATTTCAGCAGCGTCGCTATTAAGAAGCCGGACGCCTCGCGGGCGCGTTCCAGTGAAGTCTATTGTCTGGCGCGAGGTTTTCGGGGCGATGTTTGAGCGCTTTCGGCGCGTTGTCCAAAAGCGGGTTATACTCAATTTTGAAAAGACAGTGATCAATTAATTGGTACTTAAAAATCGGCACTGAGCTGATGCGAGGGTAGTTGCTTGAACGAGATGGCTAAAAATCTTATTTTGTGGGTAATCATTGCGGCGATACTGCTGTCGATTTTCCAGAATTTCAAGGAGGGCCCGACGCCGAACAGTATTAGCTATACCAACTTCGTCGACGAAGTGCAGACTGATCGCGTGCGCAGTGTCGTCATTGAGGGGCTGATTATTGAGGGCGAGCACCACGACGGCACGCGCTTTCGCACCGTGCGCCCCGATGTCTACGACAGTGGTTTGATGAACGACCTGCTCAATCACAGTGTCAACATAGAGGGCCGCGAACCGCAAAAGCCCAGTGTTTGGATGCAGCTATTAATGGCCGCCTTCCCCATCTTGTTGATTGTCCTTATCTTTATGTTCTTTATGCGCCAGATGCAGGGTGGCGCGGGTGGCGGTCGCGGTGGGCCAATGTCATTTGGCAAGAGTAAGGCCAAACTCTTGAGTGAAGATCAGATTAAGACAACTTTTGCCGATGTGGCCGGTGTCGATGAAGCCAAGGAAGAAGTCAGCGAGCTGGTTGAATTCCTTCGCGATCCCTCGAAATTTCAGAGCCTTGGTGGGCGTATACCCCGTGGTGTGCTGATGTCGGGTCCTCCCGGTACCGGTAAAACCTTGCTGGCCAAGGCCATTGCCGGTGAGGCCAAGGTTCCCTTTTTCTCCATCTCCGGTTCTGACTTTGTTGAAATGTTTGTTGGTGTCGGTGCCTCGCGAGTGCGAGATATGTTCGAACAGGCGAAGAAACAGGCGCCCTGCATTATCTTTATCGACGAAATTGATGCGGTGGGTCGTACCCGTGGTGGTGGTATCGGCGGTGGTAACGATGAGCGCGAGCAAACCCTGAACCAGTTGCTGGTTGAGATGGACGGCTTTGAGGCCAACGACGGTGTGATTGTTATTGCGGCGTCTAACCGCCCCGACGTGCTCGATAAGGCCCTGCTGCGCCCCGGTCGTTTCGATCGACAGATTTATGTGGGTCTGCCCGATATCCGCGGTCGTGAACAAATCCTTAAAGTGCATGTGCGCAAAGTGCCTCTCGATGACAAGATTGACCTGGGTGTTCTCGCTCGGGGCACGCCTGGTTTTTCCGGTGCTGACTTGGCGAACCTGATTAACGAAGCGGCTCTTTTCGCCGCACGTAGCAATCGTCGTTTGGTAACGATGGAGGAGTTCGAGCATGCCCGTGACAAAATCCTCATGGGTGCCGAGCGGCGCTCCATGGTGATGTCGGAAGAAGAGAAGGCCAATACGGCCTATCACGAGGCGGGCCACGCTATTGTTGGGCGCCTGGTGCCCGAGCATGACCCCGTGCACAAGGTCAGTATTATTCCCCGTGGTCGCGCCCTGGGTGTTACTCAGTTTCTGCCCAAAGAAGATCAATACAGCTATAGCAAGCGCAAGCTAGAAGGGCAGTTGTGTAGCCTCTACGGCGGGCGTATAGCGGAGGAGATGATCCACGGCCTCGATGGTGTGACGACGGGTGCCTCTAACGATATTGAGCGAGCCAGTCAATTGGCGCGCAGTATGGTGACTCGCTGGGGCTTGACCGAAAAACTAGGCCCCATCCTCTACGGTAACGAAGAGTCGGCGATGCCGGGTCAGGGCGGCAAAAACTTTTCCGGTGCGGTCTCCCAGCAAATTGATGAGGAAGTACGCGCCATTGTCGATGCCAACTATGCGCGAGCGGAAACCCTGCTCAAGGATAATGTAGATGTCCTCCATGCCATGAAGGCGGCACTGATGGATTATGAGACCCTCGACGCCGAGCAGGTCGATGACTTAATGGCGCGTCGCAAGGTGCGGCCGCCTCGCGACTGGCACGACTTCGACCACCCTGCAGGCGATGCCGACACGGGTGTAGAGACCGACGCCAGCGATAAGCCGAGCACTAATATTGGCGGTCCTGTAGAGGATAGTTAATAATCCTCTGTTCGCTGACAAGCCACCGAGTAGCCTATATTCGGTGGCTTTTTTAATGGTGCAGGCTGTTTAATGATATGACTTGTTTGATGGCAAGTATCGCCCAGCGGAGCCGGCCCCTGGTGATGGGCATTGTCAATCTGACGCCGGACTCGTTTTCTGATGGTGGCGATTTATACCGCGGAGATCAGCTTGATCTCGACGCGGTTTTGTATCGCGCTCAGCAACTCATCGATGAGGGCGCCGACCTGCTGGATATTGGCGGCGAGTCAACCCGCCCGGGTGCCGATAAGGTGGAGCTGGCTACGGAGTTGGCCAGAGTGCTGCCGGTGCTTGAAGCCCTTCGTGGGCGCTTTGATATTCCCCTCTCCGTTGATACAAGTAGCCCTGAGTTAATGGTCGAAGCTGCCAGTGGCGGTGCTGCCATGCTCAACGATGTTCGCGCATTATGTCGACCAGGGGCCTTGGCGGCGGCAGCGGCAAGCAGTTTGCCGATATGTCTGATGCACACGCTTGGCGAGCCGCAGGTGATGCAGGGTAATCCCCGCTACCGCGACGTCGTTGCGCAAGTCACGGCTTTTTTGCGAGAGCGAATTGAGGCCTGTGGTGAGGCGGGTATCGCGCGTTCCCGCCTGGTGCTCGACCCGGGTTTTGGTTTTGGCAAAACCCTGGAGCAAAATTTATCCTTATTTAGAGCATTGCCCGCTTTCGTTGCGGAGGGCCTGCCGGTGATGGTCGGTGTCTCTCGCAAGTCATTAATCGGCGCCATACTGGATAAGCCGGTGGAGCAACGTGTTTATGGCAGTGCGGCATTGGCTGTCTTGGCTGCCCAGTCGGGTGTCGGTATTATTCGGGTTCATGATGTGGCCGCGACTGTGGATAGTTTGAAAATGTTGGAGGCGCTACAGCCTGAGTGAAGGGCGGTTGTTGGTCGTATCGAACCGACCCTGTCTCTGGCTGCAAATGGAGAAGTCAATATTATGAAAAAACAGTTTTTCGGCACCGATGGTATTCGCGGTTGCGTAGGTGAGCATCCGATTACCGTCGATTTTGTTCTTAAATTAGGTTGGGCTGCAGGCAAGGTGTTTGCCAAGTCGAACAAGGGTCGCAACCTGATCCTTGTTGGCAAGGATACCCGGGTCTCCGGCTATATGTTTGAGTCGGCGCTGGAGGCGGGTATTATCGCCGCCGGTGTCGATGTCGGCCTGCTGGGGCCAATGCCGACCCCGGCTATTGCCTATTTGAGTCGCACCTTTCGCGCCCAGGCGGGCATTGTTATTAGCGCCTCGCACAATGCTTATCAAGATAACGGCATCAAGTTTTTTGGTGGCGATGGCTACAAGCTACCCGATGAAATAGAGCTAGAAATAGAGAGCTATTTACAACAGGGTATTGTCACCTCGGGCTCTAATGAGCTGGGTCGCGCCACGCGTATTCGAGATGCAGCGGGCCGCTACATCGAATTTTGCAAAGGCACCTTGCCCTCCGGTTTTAGCTTTTCTGGGCTCACGGTGGTGGTTGATTGTGCAAACGGGGCAACCTATCACGTTGCCCCCGATGTATTTCGCGAGCTCGGCGCGGAGGTGGTAGAAATAGGCACCGAGCCCGACGGCCTGAATATCAACTACCAGTGTGGTTCGACCAATCCCGAGCTACTGCGCCAGAAGGTGTTGGAGACGGGTGCCGATATCGGTGTGGCCCTTGACGGTGATGGTGACAGGGTGTTGTTCGTCGATGCCAATGGCGGCATCGTCGATGGTGATGAGCTGCTTTACATTATCGCCATGTTTCGCCGGGCCAATGGTTTCCCGTGCTCGGGTGTGGCCGGTACTTTGATGAGCAATTTTGGCCTTGAAAAAGCTCTGGCTGAGCTGGATGTGCCCTTTGCTCGCGCCAAGGTGGGGGATCGCTATGTCATCGAAACGATGAAGAAAAACCAGTGGGAACTGGGTGGCGAAAATTCAGGTCATATTATCTGTGGTGACATATCTACCACTGGCGACGGCGTCGTTGCAGCCCTGCAAGTGGTTCGCGCCATGGTTGAAGGCGGGAAGTCCTTGGCTGAGCTATGCAGCGGCTACCATAAACTACCCCAGACGATGATCAATGTGACGATTAAAAACCCGGTCGATCTCGATTCTAATGAGGCTGTCCAAAAAGCAATTTTAAGTGCCGAGAAAAAACTGGCGGGCAATGGTCGGGTGTTATTGCGCGCCTCCGGCACTGAGCCTGTGGTGAGGGTGATGGTTGAAGGTGACGATGGCAGCCTGGTTCATGAGCTGGTTCACCAGATCGCCGCAACCGTCTCCGATCTGGTCAGTTGAGTCGAAAAAATACAAAGCTGCGAGAAATCTTGTATAAGTGCCGTAACTTGGTTAACATGGCCGCCGTTTTCAGAGGGACACAGTGGATGATCGAGGTGTGCGGAGAATAATGCGTAGGCCTTTGATTGTCGGTAACTGGAAGATGAATGGCTCACGGCACAGCTCAATTGAGCTGGCTGATAATATTGCCAGACACTTCAGTGCAGGTGACGGGCGCGTTGAGTGCGCAGTCTGTCCGCCCCATGTTTTCCTCGCCGATGTGGCCTCGGCCCTTGGCGGAAGTAGTGTTGGTCTTGGTGCGCAAGATGTTAGTCAGTTTGAGCAGGGTGCCTACACGGGTGATGTGTCGGCCGCTATGCTCGCTGAATTTAGCTGTACTTATGTGCTGGTTGGCCATTCTGAGCGTCGCGCCTGTTTTGGTGAGACCTCAAGTCAGGTGGCTGCTAAGTTTTTGGCAGCGCAGGGCGAGGGACTGACACCGATATTATGTGTTGGTGAGACACTTGCTGAACGTCAGGCGGATAGAACCCTTGAAGTGATAGCAGAACAAATAGACGCGGTTGTTGAAGCGGCGGGTCTGGATGCGCTAACTTCGGCAGTGGTTGCCTATGAGCCGGTGTGGGCCATTGGCACTGGAGAAGTGGCTAGTCCGGCGCAGGCTCAGGAGATTCTGGCATTTATTCGGGCGCGACTGGGTGAGAAGGCAAACACTGTGCGCCTGCTTTATGGCGGTAGTGTCAACGCAGAAAACGCAGCTCAGTTATTTGAGCAGCACGATATTGATGGTGCTTTGGTTGGCGGCGCAGCGCTGCAGGCAGAGCAATTTATGACAATTTGTCAAATGGCGGAAACGTAATGGAAAAAGTAATACTCGTTGTCCACTTGCTGACAGCCTTTGCCATTATCGGTATGATTTTGTTGCAGCAGGGCAAGGGTGCTGACGCAGGCGCCTCCTTTGGCTCCGGAGCTTCGCAAACCCTGTTTGGCAGTGCGGGAACATGGAACTTCTTTAGTAAAACCACGGCTATATTAGCCACTTTGTTTTTTGCTACCAGCTTTGGTTTGGCGGTGATTGCAAAAAACTCGGCGGGTATTGATGAGCAAGTGCTGCCCGCAATAGAATTATTAG
The DNA here is from genome assembly GCA_018069465.1 of Gammaproteobacteria bacterium. Lineage (GTDB taxonomy): Bacteria > Pseudomonadota > Gammaproteobacteria > Pseudomonadales > Porticoccaceae > Reddybacter. Next base: position 10,121 of record JAGPUW010000021.1, read on the forward strand.
AGGCGCAGGTGCCCTTTGTTGAAGATGACAATGCGATCCCTGTGCTTGAAAGCCAGTCTGCGGAGGTCGAGGTTCTCGATTTGCCAGTGCTGGAAGAACCTTCAAGTGATCTGGTTTTGCCGGCAGAGCCGGCAGCGGAGTAGTAGCCTTCCTCGGGCGCTGTTTCTCCAGATTTTTTTGAGGTCTTGTTAGTAAGTTTTTGCCCAAGTGGTGGAATTGGTAGACACGCTATCTTGAGGGGGTAGTGGCGTAAGCCGTGCCGGTTCAAGTCCGGCCTTGGGCACCATATTAAGCCCTCGGTACTGTCAATGTATCGAGGGTTTTATGTTTTAAGTTTGATGTTTGTAGATGGTCTCGAAAAGCCTTGACGCTTGTATGCTAGAGCCATATAATTCGCGGCCCCTGAAACGGACGATTTTACCAGGATCGTAAGTTGGGGCATCGAAGGGGCTAGCAGAGTTAGTGCTGATGTAAAAGTTTTTGTTGCGGGGTGGAGCAGTCTGGTAGCTCGTCGGGCTCATAACCCGAAGGTCGTAGGTTCGAATCCTGCCCCCGCTACCAAATTCTACGCCTGAGTGGCGTAGCACGCGAAGCCCCTGTTTACAGGGGCTTTTTGTTATTGGAGTTGTCGTAAGGCAACGTAGGTCGGTTGAGCTACTAACGAAGGTAAGCAAATGGCCTTGGGGCAAGACGCTTTACAAGCGCTGATTGAGCCTGTAGTGCAGGCGTTGGATTGTGAGTTCTGGGGTGTCGAATACTTTCGGGCGGGCCAGCGCAGTGTATTACGCGTCTATATAGATAAAGCCGACGGCGTTGATATTGTCGACTGCCAGCGCATTAGCCGCCAACTTGGCAGTGTGTTTGATGTTGAAGATCCGATCGGTGGTGAATATACCCTCGAAGTATCTTCGCCCGGTCTTGACCGTCCCCTGTATACGTTTGCCCAGTATGAAAAATTAGCGGGTGAGCATATCGACTTGCAGCTGCGTTTCCCCTTTGAGGGCCAGCGTAAGTTCAGAGGCTTGCTAAAAGGTGTGGAAGCTGAAGATGTCGTTCTTGTCGTCGATGACCAAGAATACCTGTTTCCGTTTGAGAGTATCGAGAAAGCGAAGGTTGTGCCCCAATTCTAAGCCGGGGCAGGAGAGGCTGACAGATGAACAAAGAAATATTTCTAGTCGCTGAAGCGGTATCAAATGAAAAGGGCGTGTCGAAAGAAGTTATCTTCGAAGCGATGGAAGAAGCCCTGGCGATGGCAACCAAAAAACGCTATGACGAAGAATCTCATGTTCGCGTGGTGATTGACCGTGACAGCGGTGATTACGAAACCTTTCGCTGGTGGCATGTGGTCGATGACGAGACTCTGGCAGAGCTCGGTACCCAGTTCACCCTGGAAGAGGCTCACGAAAAAGATACCAAGCTCGTCGCTGGTGATACCTTCGAAGAGAAGGTCGAAAATGTAAAGTTTGGTCGCATTGCGGCTCAGGCGGCGAAGCAGGTGATCGTGCAGAAAGTGCGGGATGCCGAGCGTGAGTTAGTTGCGGCGCGCTATGAAGGCCGGGTTGGTGAGTTGGTTAGCGGCACCGTGAAGAAAGTCACCCGCGAACATATTATCGTCGATCTGGGTAATAACGCTGAAGGCCTGTTGTCCCGCGAAGAACTGGTGGGGCGTGAAGTTTTCCGCATCAATGATCGGGTTCGCGCAATCTTGTTTGCCATCCGCTCCGAAGGTCGTGGCCCCCAGCTGCTGCTCAGCCGCTCCTGTACCGAAATGCTGGTTAAACTTTTCCAAATTGAAGTGCCGGAGATCTCCGAGCAGGTTATCGAAATTCGTGCAGCATCCAGAGACACCAACGGTGCGCGGGCAAAAATTGCGGTGAAAACCAATGATGGCCGTATGGATCCCATTGGCGCTTGTGTCGGCATGCGCGGTGCACGGGTGCAGGCCGTTTCAAACGAACTCGGTGGTGAGCGCGTTGACATCGTACTCTGGGATGACAACCCCGCGCAGCTGGTCATTAATGCCATGGCGCCCGCTGAAGTCGAGTCCATCATCGTCTACGAAGAAACAAATACCATGGACGTGGCCGTCGCTGCAGAAAATTTGGCCCAGGCCATTGGCCGCGGTGGTCAGAATGTGCGTCTTGCCTCCGAGCTGACAGGTTGGGACATTAACGTCATGACCACGGAAGACATCGAGGCCAAGCAGTACGACGAAGCGGGTGGCATCATTGAAAGCTTTATGGCCAAGCTGGACGTTGAAGAAGACGTTGCCACCATTTTGGTTGAAGAGGGTTTCACTTCTGTCGAGGAAGTGGCCTATGTGCCACTGGAAGAACTGCTGTCGATTGACGGCTTTGATGAAGAAATTGCCGAAGAATTGCGCGCGCGAGCAAAAGATGCGCTGCTCACTAGTGCCCTGGTTCACGAAGAAGAATTGGCCACTGCGGCCCCGGCAGAAGACCTGCTGGCTATGGAAGGTATGGATCAAACACTGGCCTGCACGCTGGCGGCCAATGGCATTATTACCATGGAAGACCTGGCTGAGCAGGCCGTTGACGAGTTGCTGGATTTGGGCGTTGATGCCGAGCGAGCTGCCGAGTTAATTATGACGGCCCGAGCGCCGTGGTTTGAGGAAGATGCAGGTTGATCAAAGGACCGGCAATGGCTCAAGACAAAATACCGAGGAAGAACAATGGCTGAAGTTACTGTAAGTGAACTCGCCGGTGTAGTAGGTGCATCAGTTGAACGTTTGTTGACACAGATGAAAGAAGCGGGCCTGCCGCAAACCTTGCCCGATGCTGTGGTTTCGGACGAAGAAAAGCAGACTTTGCTGGTCTACCTGAAAGGCCTGCACGGTGAGAAGGGCAGTGCCCCGAAGAAAATCACCCTGCGCAGAAAAACGGTTGGTACTTTGAAAGCAGGTGCCGGTCGCAAGTCGGTCAATGTTGAGGTGCGGAAAAAACGCACCTATATTAAGAAAGATGCAGAAGAGGTTGTAGCAGAGCCTGAAACAGTGGCTGAGTCACTTGTTTCAGCAGAGCTTGAGCCAGAAGCCGAGATTTCTGAGACGCCAGTGCCTGAAGTGCTTGCCGAAGTTGCACCAGAAGAAGTCGCTCCAGAAGTTGTTGAGCCAGAGCCCGTTACTGAAGCTGAGCCCGAGCCTGAGATAGCTGTCGAGCCAGAAGTCGTCGCCGAACCTGAAGCTGCGGCCGAATCTGAAGTCGTCACTGAGCCCGAGGCACCTGTCGAAGCCGTGGTCGGCAAGCCGGCGGCGCCGAGACGCCCTCTACATACGCCCTCGCGTTTAGTTGACGACGTTGAAGCGAAACGCATTGCCTCTATTTTGGCGCGCAAAGAGCGCGAAAAGATTGCCAAGCAAGAGCTCGAGCAGCGCAAGCTGGATAAAGCGCAGGAAGAAGAGGACGCGAAGGCGCGCCTCGAAGCCGAGCGAGTGGCAAAAGCTAAGCCTGCGGGCGAGGCTAAAACCGAAAGCCCGCTGGCGCGCCTGGGTCGCGTGCGGGAAAAACCTGCTGAAGAAGAAGAGAAAAAGACCAAGCGCAAAAAGACACTCAAAGGATCGCGCAAGAAACGCCCAGAAGATCTGATTAAAGAAGCTGGGCTCGACCGGGCCGAAGCTCGAAGAAAGGGGCCTCTGCGCTCATCGAGTCCCGCTGTTAAAGTTAAAAATGTTCACGTCTTTCAGAAGCCAACAGATAAAGTTGTCCACGAAGTAGAAATTGGCGACACGATTGTGGTTTCCGAACTGGCTTCTAAAATGGCACTCAAGGCCAACGTCGTCATCAAAGCACTGATGAAGATGGGCACTATGTTGACCATCAATGACAGTATCGATCACGATACAGCGGCGTTGATTACAGAAGAGCTGGGTCATAGGCCCGTCGTTATGTCCGACGGTGTCGAGGACGAGCTGCGCGAGATGATGCAGGCTGTGCAGGCCTCTGCAGAAGAGGCGCGCGCCCCTGTAGTCACCGTGATGGGTCATGTCGATCACGGTAAAACATCATTGCTTGATTATATTCGCGAGTCCCGTGTTGCCTCTGGCGAAGCGGGTGGTATCACTCAGCACATCGGTGCCTACCACGTTGACACGCCGCACGGCATGGTCACCTTTCTCGATACCCCCGGACACGCGGCGTTTACCGCCATGCGCGCCCGCGGTGCTAAATCGACCGATGTGGTGATTCTGATCGTCGCTGCCGATGACGGTGTGATGCCGCAAACCGAAGAGGCCATTTTGCATGCTAAGGCTGCCGGTGTGCCGATCATTGTTGCGATCAACAAAATGGATAAAGAGGGCGCTGATCCCGAGCGCGTCACGAGCGAACTGGCGGCCAAAGATGTCATTCCCGAAGAGTGGGGTGGAGATACGCAGTTTGTTAAGGTTTCCGCTCATACCGGTGAAGGTATCGATACTCTGCTAGAGGCTGTTTTGTTACAAGCTGAGCTGCTTGAACTGAGTGCGCCAACTGACGGTGTTGCCCGTGGTGTCATTGTTGAATCCCGCGTCGCAAAAGGTCGCGGTGTGGTTGCCACGGCACTGGTTCAGGCCGGTACCCTGCGTAAGGGTGATTACCTGCTGGCCGGTGGTAGTGTCGGTAAAATTCGCGCCATGAGCGACGAGGCGGGTAAGGCTATTCTCGAAGCGGGACCTTCTATTCCGGTTGAAATTCTCGGCCTTGATATACCACCCAATGCCGGTGACGATTTCGCCGTGGTTAGTGACGAGCGCAAAGCAAAAGAAGTGGCCCAGGCTCGACAGCAAAAAGAGCGGGATGATCGCGTTGCGCGCCAAAAAGCCAATAAGCTTGAAAATATGTTTGCCGGTTTTGAGGGCACAGAAAAGAAAATCCTCCCGGTACTGGTTAAGGCTGACGTACGCGGTTCCCTTGAAGCAATTCTCAGCTCACTCGCTGAGATAGGCAACGATGAGGTTGCCGTCAATGTCATCAACTTCGGCATCGGTGGTTTGACCGAGTCGGATATCAATTTAGCGGCGACCTCGGGTGCTGTAGTCGTTGGCTTTAACGTTCGGGCCGAAGTATCTGGGCGCCGTCTCGCCGAAGCGGAAGGTATTGAGATTCGCTACTACAGCGTTATCTACAATCTGCTCGATGATATTAAAGATGCCTTGTCGGGCATGCTCGACCCCGAAATTCGCGAGGAAATTGTCGGTATTGCCGAAGTGAAAGAAGTCTTCAGTTCACCGAAGTTTGGTCAAATTGCCGGCTCCATCGTTACTGAGGGTACTATTTACCGCAATAAGCCGATTCGCGTACTGCGTGACAGTGTTGTTATCTACGAGGGTGAACTGGAATCTCTGCGTCGCTTTAAAGATGATGTCAATGACGTGCGCAGCGGTACTGAATGCGGCATCGGCGTTAAAGACTACACTGACGTGAAACCCGGTGATCAGATCGAAGTTTTCGATGTGAAGGAAATTGAGCGCAGCCTGTAATAGGTGTGCTCGTTCAGACAAGAGGCCACTGAATAGTGCCGAGAGAATTTACCCGTGCCGAGCGCGTTGCTGATGCTTTGCAGCGCGAGTTAGCGGTTTTAATACGCGAAGAGATGGGCGACCCCCGTGTCAATTTCGTCAACATTACAGGGGTTGATGTCAGCCGTGATTTGGCTGCGGCAAAAGTGCATGTCAACTACGTTGAAGCGCGCGAAGACGCTGAGCGCCACGCCGGTGTTAAAGTGCTCAATGGCGCCTCTGGTTTTCTGCGCACCAAGTTGGCCAAGCGCATGCAATTGAGAATAGTCCCCAGTTTAAAGTTTATCTACGATGACAGTGGTCGTCGTGGCCAGGAATTGTCAGCTCTTATCGACACCGCACTGGCCGCCGACAGGCACCACGACAATCAGTCGGAGGACGAGTAGTGGCCCGGCGGCGACAGCAGCGTCCGCGCGGCAGACCTGTCGATGGCATATTGATACTCAATAAGCCCCAGGGCATCACCTCTAACGATGCTCTGCAGCAGGTTAAGTACTTGTTTTATGCCGCCAAAGCGGGGCATACCGGCAGTCTTGATCCACTGGCCACCGGCGTGTTGCCGATCTGTTTGGGTGAGGCAACCAAGTTTACTCAGTTCTTGCTTGAGGCCGATAAAACCTACCAAAGTACGTTTTGTTTTGGCGTGGCCACTGAAACGGGTGATTCTGATGGCGAAATCGTCAGTACCACTGATGCCTCTGCCCTAACGCAAGCTCAGCTAGAGCAGGCCGTTGAAGCTTTCCGTGGTGAGATCGAACAAATTCCCTCCATGTATTCAGCCCTCAAGCATCAGGGCCAGCCGCTATATAAATTGGCGCGCCAGGGCATAACCGTTGAGCGCCAACCGCGAGCGGCGACTATATACAGCTATAAAATATTGGCCTTTCGCGGCGGCGAAAAAGCTGAGCTCGATGTAGAAATCAGCTGTAGTAAGGGCACGTATATTCGCACTCTGGCCGAAGACCTCGGCAAGGCTGTGGCCTGTGGTGCCCATGTTACTCGCCTGCATCGTACCGTGGCAGGACCCTTCCGTGAAGAAGAGTCAATTACACTGGAACAACTGGAAGCTTTGCGCGAGGGCAAGCGTGGTGAAGACCTCGATTTTCTCCTCAAGCCCCTCGATGCGGCGGTCAGTGATGCCCTCGCTGTGGAGCTGACCGAAAGCATGGCGTGGTATTTTCGCCAGGGCCAGGCAGTGATGAGCCCCGAGGTCTATCGCCAGTCAGAAGAAGGCGATATAGTGCGCATCTTTCATACCGATGGCGGTTTTTTGGGCGTCGGTGAAGTATTGGACGACGGGCGTGTTAAGCCGCGTCGTTTGGTGGCAAGCGCACCCTAGCCGCTGCAGTTGTTTTGACGATATTGTCGGTTTGTCTTGGGGCGCTTGTAATCGTTAGCTGGAATGATCCAGCGTAATAGGCTATCTATAAATATGCGTGGATAGGCCTGAATAATGTGCATATTGGAGAAAGTAAAATGGCATTAAGTGCAGAAGAGAAAGCAGCAATTGTTACAGATAATGCGCAGGCAGCAGGGGACACTGGTTCTCCCGAAGTGCAGGTGGCATTGTTGACCGCGAACATTAACAAACTACAGAGCCACTTTACTGGCAACAAAAAGGACCACCACTCGCGTCGTGGTTTGATCCGCATGGTTAACCAGCGTCGCAAGCTGCTGGATTACCTGAAAAGTAAAAATGTTGAACGTTACACAAAGCTCATTGCGAAGCTTGGATTACGTCGATAATTAATTCCACTAACGGCCCCGACGGGGCCGTTAGCATTTCTATATAGGTGAAAATAGTGAATCCCGTAAGCAAATCATTTCAATATGGCAAGCACACGATAACGCTGGAAACTGGTCGTATCGCCCGTCAGGCCACTGGTGCGGTGATGTGCAGCATGGACGACACCATGGTGTTGTGTACCGTTGTTGCCAGAAAAGAAGCCAAGCCCGGTCAGGACTTTTTTCCGCTGACCGTTAACTATCAGGAAAAAGCCTACGCGGCTGGCAAAATCCCCGGCGGATTTTTCAAGCGAGAAGGTCGTCCCAATGAGAAAGAAACACTCACCTGTCGTTTAATCGACCGCCCGATTCGTCCTTTATTTCCCGATGGATTTAAAAACGAAGTGCAGGTCGTGCTGACTGTTATGTCGGCCAACAAAGATGTCGATCCTGATATTGCTTCATTGATTGGCGCCTCTGCGGCGCTGGCTATTTCCGGTGTGCCTTTCAGCGGCCCAATCGGTGCAGCGCGCGTCGGCTACAACGACGAAGACGGTTATATCCTCAACCCCAACTATTCTGATCTGGCTACTTCTGATCTCGACATGGTTGTCGCGGGCACAAAAGACGCGGTGCTGATGGTTGAGTCTCAAGCCAAAGAATTGTCTGAAGATTTAATGCTGGGCGGCGTACTGTACGCTCACCAGGAAATGCAGGCGGTTATCCAGGCTATCGAAGAGTTGGTTAGCGAAGCTGGCAAGCCCGCATGGGATTGGCAGGCAGCGCCAGAAAATGTTGAATTAACAGCTGCGCTCAACACTGCTGTTGGTGCCGATGTTGAAGCGGCTTATCAAATTACTGATAAGCAAGAGCGCACTGCTCGACTCAGCGAAATTCGTGATGCAGCTGTTACTCAGCTGGTCAGTGACGAAAACGGTGTTGCCGTGGACGATGTTCGCGAAACCTTCAAGAAGTGTGAGAAGAAAATTGTTCGCGGTCGCATCATTCGTGGCGAAGCGCGTATCGATGGTCGCAACAGCACCACGGTTCGTCCCATCGCCGTCGATGTTGGCATTTTGCCTAAGGTGCACGGTTCCTCTTTGTTTACTCGTGGAGAAACCCAGGCCATCGTCACTGCGACTCTGGGTTCGCTGCGCGATGCACAGAATATTGATGCCCTCGAAGGAATGAAACGCGATCCCTTTATGCTGCACTACAACTTCCCTCCCTACTCGGTGGGTGAAGCGGGTCGTATGGGTGGTACCAGCCGTCGCGAGACTGGTCATGGTCGTCTTGCCCGTCGCGGTATTGCCGCAGTATTGCCCAACGGTGATGACTTCCCCTACACCATTCGCGTGGTTTCTGAGATCACTGAATCTAATGGTTCAAGTTCTATGGCTTCGGTTTGTGGTGCCAGCCTGGCGCTGATGGATGCTGGTGTACCTATTAAGACACCTGTTGCCGGTATCGCCATGGGTCTGGTGAAAGAAACTGAAGGCTTTGCTGTACTGACCGATATTCTTGGCGATGAAGATCACCTCGGTGACATGGACTTTAAAGTCGCGGGTAGTGCTGCTGGTATTACCGCCCTGCAAATGGATATCAAGATCGAGGGTATCACTGAAGAAATCATGCAGGAGGCGCTGACGCAGGCACTGGCAGCCCGTTTGCATATCCTTGGTGAAATGAACAAGACCCTTGAGCAGAGTCGCGACGACGTTGCTGAATCAGCGCCGCGTTACCACACGCTGAAAATCGATCCGGACAAGATTCGCGACGTGATCGGTAAAGGTGGCGCGACTATTCGTATGCTCACCGAAGAAACCGGTGCCACTATCGACATTGAAGACGATGGCAGCATTCGCATCTACAGTGATGACCGTGACGGTTTGAAGGACGCTATCTTCCGTATTGAAGAGATTACTGCCGAGGCTGAAGTGGGTCGTATCTACGATGGCAAGGTTGCCCGCGTTGTCGACTTTGGTGCCTTTGTCACCATCATGCCTGGCACCGACGGTCTGGTACATATCTCGCAAATCGCTCAGGAGCGTGTCGAAAAGGTCACTGACTACATCTCAGAAGGCCAGGAAATCAAGGTTAAAGTCCTCGACGTCGATGCTCGTGGCCGCATTAAGCTGTCGATGAAAGAAGTGTCGGAGGCAGAGGGTGGTTTGGCGCCTAAAGCACCAGCTGCAGAGCCTGCTGCCGAGTAATTCGCCAGTTTGTTATTGCATTAAAAAACGGGGCTTGTAGCCCCGTTTTTTTTGCCTGAAAATAGCCGCGAGTGATGTCTCCGGGTGGTTTTAATTTCGCCCTTTTAGTATCACCGCAGCCTTATTATCCTCAGACAGAAAAGAGATGGGTATGCACATTCAGGGTTTATACTGCGGTCAGTCGCAAATTCTTCAGCCTGGCAATGAAGCCACGGGCATTTTTAAAAAGCCGGTGAGTCAGGTTGCCGTTGATGAGCTGGGTATTAAAGGTGATGTGCAAGTCGATAAGCGCTACCACGGTGGCCCCGATAAAGCCCTGCATCAATACTCGCTAGCCAGTTACCGGCGAATTGTTGCGGCCTACCCCGACCTCGACGGTGTGGCTGTGCCGGGTTCTATGGGTGAAAACATTAGTATTGGAGAAATGGCTGAGGCGACGGTGTGCATTGGCGATATCTACCGTTTTGGTGCGGTGCTGGTACAGGTGTCTGAGCCTCGTCGCCCCTGCTGGAAAATTAATACCAAATTCGAGCACAATGATTTGTCTGAATTTATTGAGCACGAGCGTATCACCGGTTGGTATTATCGCGTGCTCGAGGCCGGTGACATTAGTGTGGGTGACGGTGCCGCGCTGCTAGAGCGGCCAAACCCCCGGGTGAATATTGATTACTTCAATACCGTGCTCAACATGGCTCAGCCCAGTCGAAGTAAACTGGTTACTCTGATTGACTGCGCTGGACTGGCTAACTATTTAAGAGTGCGCCTCGAAGAGAAAAGCGCACAACTTCCGGCTTAAAAAGCTAAATAAAGCGTGGGCTGCCACGCTGTAATATTTTATTGGGATGTCTTATGCACGACAATCAAGAGTCGCACGAAAACCCGGCGCCGTCCAAAGATCAAAACTTGGCCAAAGATCAAAACCAGCCAATCGCCGTTAGTGAATACCTCCACCCCGGTGTCTTTATCGATGCCGATCACCCTGCGGTTAAAAAGTTTACTGACCAGGCATTAGAGGGTGCTGGCCCAACGCCAATAGAGCGCGCCGTGGCTTTGTACTATGCGGTACGCGACGGCTTGCGCTACGACCCCTACTCAATGGATATGGCTGCGGCTAATTTTACCGCCAGCCATATTGCTACGCAAAAGGCAGCCTTTTGTATCCCCAAGGCTATTCTGCTGACCGCCTGTGCTCGTGCGGCGGGTATCCCCGCCCGCATTGGTTATGCCGATGTGAGAAACCATCTTTGCTCAGCCAAATTAAAAGCGGCAATGGCCGGCAACGATCTGTTTATGTACCACGGCTACGTGGAGATGTATTTACTGGACAAGTGGGTGAAATCAACGCCGGCTTTTAATCTCGAATTGTGCGAGAAAGTGGGTATTGAGGCTTTAGGCTTTAATGGTCGTGATGATTCAATGATGCACCCCTTCGATAAGGCGGGGCGGGAGCACATGGAATATGTGCAAGATCATGGGCACTTTTTTGATCACCCCCACGAACGTATTCAAGGCGCCTTTAAAGAAGCTTACGGTGATCTCGATCTTATGTTGGGTAGTATGAAAGGCGATTTTGCAGCTGAAGTGAGTGCTGGCTAAAGCACTTTTAGTTGAGTACTCGGTAGCCCCTGCCCTTCAGGCAATTTCTTATTACCCGCTGTTTTTCTCTGCCAGCCTGGCTCGAGCCTTTGACGGCACCGAGTAAGCCGCCAACGCCGGCCGCTCGCTTGGCCGTGTCACTGTTACCCGTAATGGCCCCGACAGCGCCGCCGATCACAGCTCCAGTGATCGTTTTCCCAGCGATCTGGGCGCCGGTGTTAACCTGTGATGCGTAGTTTCGACATTCGTGCAAATCTTGATAATAAGCCGACATATTAACGCCTTTGGTGTCGATAATGACCCCGCCAGAGGCTTGTTGGGAATTGCCTGCGCAGGCGCCGAGTAAAAAGCTAGCGCCCAGCAGGAAGGTAGTGAAGAGCCCGTTCATTGTAAAACTCCAAAAATTTCCGCATCCCGAGAGTCAGTGGATGGCTGTTGAACAGTAGCACGGAAGTAAAACGTGTAGCGCGGTGTGATCTGTTTTACCTATTAGGTAAGTGCGTCAACTTAGCTTAATCTTGCTATAGACTAAACCGATTACATTGATGATTGTTAGGGAGGGCGTGATGCGAATTGGGGTGATCAAAGAAACTAAAGTCCGTGAGAATCGTGTGGCTTTAACACCGCAAGGCACATTGGCTTTGGTGGAGAATAAGCATCAGGTAGTGGTCGAGCAGGGTGCGGGCCTTGGTTCAGGTTTTAGCGATCAGGACTATCAGCGGGCTGGGGGTCAGGTTGTCTCAACAGCTCAGGCGTGGGCAAGTGATTTAATTTTAAAGGTGAAGGAGCCTCAGGCCAGCGAATACTGCTATCTGAAGCAGCAAATAGTGTTCACTTACTTTCATTTGGCGGGTGCGGCGCCCGCGTTAACAAAGGCTTTACTCGCCAGTCTCACCACGGCAATCGCCTACGAGACCGTAGAGGATGCCAGCGGCGGCCTACCTCTTCTGGCGCCGATGAGTGCCGTCGCTGGCAGCATGGCGGTGACCATTGGGAACTACTATCTCGCCCGTTTTAACAATGGTAAAGGCATGCTGCTTGCAAAGCTGTTTGATGAGCGCTTTGGCAAGGTCGTGATTGTTGGTGATGGCGTGGTGGGTTTACATGCCGCTCGGGTTGCCGATAGTCTCGGTGCCGAGGTTTACCTGTGTGGGCGTCACCCCGAACGGCTAGATGAGTTGCATGCCTTTGTTTCAAGCGAGCTCCATTTCGTGCTGTCTAGCGCCGATAATATTGCCGCTGAACTAGAGGATACGGACCTCCTGATCGGTGCTGTACTACAGCGTGGTGGTCGTGCCCCTCATTTAGTGAGTGAGGCCATGGTCAGGCAAATGCAGCCGGGCTCGGTAATCGTCGATGTCAGTATCGACCAGGGTGGTTGTATCGAGACCATGCGCGCCACCACACACGATGATCCGGTCTATGAAAAGCACGGTGTTATTCACTATGGGGTGACGAATATGCCGGGTGCATATCCGCGGCTGTCAACAATGGCTCTGACCCGAGCGACATTGCCCTACATTTTGAAGTTAGCGGATAGAGGTCTGGCTGCTTTAGATGACGACCCGGGCTTTGCCCAGGGTTTGAATACTTATGACGGGGAAATTAGTTGTCAGGCGGTAGCTGAAGCACTTGCTCTAGCTGACTAGTTTGTCAGCAGGTGTGCCGTTGGCGGGTTTAGAGTCGGCGGCGAGATCATCGCGGATGCTTTCGACACCGCGTTGCACGAGCTCTTCCGTCGCATCAATATTGGCGCGTACTTCGTCCACGCGAGCGCTGATGTTAGAAAGGATATCTCGCGTTTCAGCAAAACCGTTGCGCACACCCTGAGAGGCATCGTTCAAAAATTCGCTCTGCTCTTCGCTGCCCGCCGTGCTACTGATATCGGCCAGACCACGTTGGATAGTGCTGAGGGTTTGCCCGGCAACCTGGCTGGGAGAACCGCTATTGGTGTCTAGAGTATTGAGCCGAGAGGGGTTAGTCGTCTCCTGAACCTTGCTCAGCGCTGACTGTAGCTGTTGGTTGAGAATTCTTTGTGCATCCCCCGGGCTGGTTGTGCTCAGGGTCACTTGACTGTCATTTGCAGATGCGCTGGATGAATTACCGGGCGCAACTTTGTGGTCTGAGCCAATGGCACCAGCAACGCTAGTAGCCCCCTGTTGGGCGCCTCTATTTGTGGCGCCGCCAATATTTTGAACGTCCAAGACGTTTGCTCCCGGCCAGCAAGTGGCCTCTGTCTGTCTATGCGGTGAAATACCGCTAGTCGTTGTACAACTTAGCGGTATAACTGTAGTCCAGTTGTGGACTTAGGGCAATTTCCCCAGCTTACCAGGCGCTGCTTCTGTGCTTTGGGTCTCAGCAAAAAAAAGGCGCTTACCGTTGGTCTCAACTACAGTACCGCTGACTCTGGAGCTTAGCGGTAAAATTAGTCCAGCAATCCTGAAAAGAAAGCCCGCAAAGTATCTTCACCACCGTCTTCCCAGGCTTTTAATGCAGCGGTGCCGATGATCGCGATATCGGCTTTGCCGCGCAGAAAGTCGAGATCAGCTTTCTGGCTGACACCAAAGCCCACGGCGATGGGCAGATTAGAATGGGCGCGGCAGTGGCTGATAAAGGCTTTCAGGTCATCGCCCATCTCGGTTTGCCCGCCGGTTACACCTTTGCGGGCCACTGCGTAAATAAAGCCCTCTGCTGCCGCACCGAGAATTTTCAGGCGGGCATCGGTATTGGTGGGCGTCATCAGTACGATGGGCGCCAGTTCTTTTGACTGCGACAGCTGGTGCAATTCACCCGCTTCCTCGACGGGCAGGTCGGGCAGGATGTAACCACAGCCACCGGCAGCACTCAGCCGCTTGATAAACGAGGCGTGTCCCATTTTAAACGCAGTGTTGTAGTAGCCCATCATCAGCACTTTAAAGGGGAAGTGATCGCTGACTTTTTTCATGAACTCAAAGCAATCTGCCGGACGTACACCATCGGCGACCGCCTGCTGATTAGCTTTTACAAACAGTGGGCCATCGGCGGAGGGTTCTGAAAAGGGGAACTGTAGCTCCACCATATCGACGCCGAAATCAGCCATGATTTCCAGCTCGCGCCAGTTGTCCTCAAAGGAGGGGTAGCCGCAGACAACGTGGGTCATTAGCAGCAGGTCTTTGTGCTGCAGGCGGTCTCGTAGATATTGCTCAAGCACCATATTCTACTGCCTTGTCTTTAATAAACTGTTTCCAGTGGTCGTCTTCAATGGTGTCGGCGACGGTGAATATATCTTTGTCACCACGACCGGACTGATTAATCAGAATCACCTCGTCTTTACCCATTTTTGGTGCTTCGGCAACGGCGAGGGCAAAGGCGTGGGTGCTTTCCAGAGCGGGAATCAGACCTTCGGTGCGCATCACTAATTTCAGTGTGTCACGAACCATTTCATCGGTGGCCGCTTCAAAGCGCACGCGATCTTTTTCCCACAGATCGCTGAGAATGGGGTTGATGCCAATGTAGTCTAGCCCGGCGGCAATGGAGTGGGTCTCCAACATATTGCCGTCGTCATTTTGTAGAAAGTAGGTTTTGAAGCCCTGAGCCACGCCCACCGATGCGTCGTTGTAAGCCAGTCGTGCAGCGTGTAGACCGGAACCGGGGCCGTGGCCGCCGGCTTCAACGCCGATTAATTCGACATTGTCATCCATAAAGCCCTGGAAAATACCGATGGCATTGGAGCCGCCGCCAACACAGGCGTACACGCGGTCGGGTAATTTGCCCGCTTCCTGAACGATTTGCTGGCGCGCTTCTTTGCCGATAATGGCCTGAAAGAAGCTAACCATTTCGGGGAAGGGGTGGGGGCCGCAGGCGGTGCCCAGCACATAGTGAGTGTCGCCCATATTGGTCACCCAATCGCGCAGGCACTCGTTGATGGCATCTTTCAGCGTGCGCTGGCCATCTTGTACGGCGATGACTTCGGCGCCGAGGTTTTCCATCCAGAAAACATTCGGCCGTTGGCGGGCAACATCGACCGCACCCATGTAAATTTTGCAGTCAAAACCAAAGCGAGCGGCCATGGTCGCCGTGGCAAAGCCGTGTTGGCCGGCACCGGTTTCGGCGATCACGCGCTTTTTACCGAGGCGTTTGCAGATTAAGCCCTGGCCCATGACGTTGTTGATTTTGTGTGAACCGGTGTGGTTCAGGTCTTCGCGTTTGACGAAGATGCGTGCGCCGCCCAGCTTATTCGACAGATTCTCGAGATAGGAGACCGGTGTCGGTCGGCCCGAATAGGTACGCATGAGCTCGACAAATTCGGCCCAGAAAGCGGGGTCTTCCTTGCAGCTGCGAAAGCAAAGGCGCAATTCTTCAACCGTAGTGGCGAGAATTTCGGGTAAAAATGTACCGCCGTAATCGCCGTAGTAACCTTCGCGGCCATCGGCAAAATCAAATAGAGACATAAAGCTACCAGACTGGATAGTAGACAGGGGCGCGTATAGTAGCCAAGTCGCTGAATATCAACAAGTAAGACGCTCGATATTTGGCGCAGTAAGTAGCTTGGGCAGACACCTGCTTACTGCGCCACATCGGGGCTGTACTGAGCATTTTGGCCGAGCCTATTCACAGGCGAATATTGAGCATCACCTGGGGGCCATCCGTGTGGGTGCCGGCCTCGATATTATGTATGTGGAAATAGGCGAGGATTAACGTCATACGTTTGCCCACGGGGATGACAGAGCCAAGTGTGTAGAGCGACAGGCTGTGGGTGTGTTTTTTGAAATCATAAAACGGTTCGTACTCGATAAAGGGTCTGAGCGTTTTATCGGCAACCGTTAGTGGGTGGGAGACATTAAAGGTCGGTCGGTAGCGATAGCCAGAGGGAATATCGCCATGGCGGTACTCAAGGCGTGAGCGATGGAAAAAGCGCCAGTCGTTAAAATCGTGTTTATAGGTTAATGCTCCCCGCAGCCGGTTGTCATAGCGGCGTTGGTCGCCCTTTACCTTGGGGCTGTAAGCAAAATAGGCGACGCGCCAGGTGACAGCTTTGTTGACCTTGCCGAGCACACCGATAACCCCTAGATCCCCTTTGAAGTTTTCCACCAGGGTGCCGGCCCCCAGAAACAGGGTGTGAGTGTCGCTGAGCTGTTTGGTTGCCGAGAGCATGCCCATTGACAGGTTGCCATCGGATGCACCGTGGCTCAGTACGGGGTAGAGAGCACTGCCAATAAGCAGGAGGCTGCACTGCATAAAATGTTTGATGAATGAATGGCGGGGAGTGGTGGTGGTCAAAGTCACCATGCTTTTTTTCGTACCTGAGTAGTTGATGAAGCCAGTATTATAGCTGCTAGTTATGTTTTTTTGATATTCATACAGATTTCCGTTCGACTTTTCCGATCAGAGGTTGTTTAACGGTGGTTTTTTAGATACGCCGAGGGTCGTATTGGCGATGGGTATGGGATTGACTGGCAGTAGTATGTTTGAGCTCCAAACACGGTCATTATTCGGGTAAATATTTGGCGTTGTGCTGCCCATGGGTTGGGGCATTGCTGCGCATGCCAGGCCTTTGGCCATTAAAGCTCAGCGCCGATAACACCGTGGGTAAATCACCGCTGGCATCAATCATCCCCGTGGCCTGGGTTTGTGCGTGCTCAAGCACTTCTGCGGCATTTTGTATCGGCGAACAGGGCACGCCAGCCTCGCGCAACAGCTCGACCCATTGATCGCGGCCGCGAGCCAGCAGCGCCTGTTGCACGAGGTCATTTACCCGATCGCAGTATTTACCACGGGCGCGCGCTTTGCCCAGCTGCGGGTCGTCCTTCCATTCTGGGTGCCCGAGAACATCGGCAAGGGCGAAAAATAACTTGTTATTCAGCGCGGTAATCATAATTTGGCCATCGGCCGTAGCAAACGCTTTATTCGGTGCGATGCCACTAATACCCGAGCCCGCACGCTTGGGCACTTTGCCGGTCGCGCCGTGTAGGCCAAATTGAACGGTCATCCAGGCCAGCGCAGTTTCGAGTAATGACACATCGACCACGCCTCCCTTGCCGCTTTGGTGGCGCTGATTGAGTGCCGATAAAACACCAATGCACAGCCACATGCCCGTGCCGAGATCGACCAGTGGCACGCCGACCCGCGACGGTGCCCGGTCGGCTTCCCCGGTGACACTCATAATGCCGCTAAATGCCTGAATCATCGGGTCGTAGCCGGGCATTTTATTCAGTGGCCCCTCGCTGCCGTAAGCGCCAATATTGCAATAGATAAGTTGCGGTGCCAAAGCGAGGAGGTCGACCGCACCCAGCCCCAACTCGTCGGCTTTACCGGGGCGCAGGCTTTGAATACAGACATCGGCATTTTCAACAATAAAGTCTCGCAGCCACTGGCGCTCGGATGCTTGCGATAAATCCAAACTAATGGCTTCTTTATTACGATTAAACGCTTCAAAAACAATGGAGGAGTGGTCGCCCACTTTAGCCCCGTAGTGTCGCGCATCGTCGCCCTGCAGGGATTCAATTTTGAGTACGCTGGCACCGAAGTCGGCGAGGATCATCGCGCCAAAAGGGGCGGCAACATTTTGGCCGATTTCGACGACTTTAATTCCCTCCAGGGGTAGGGGCGCTGACATGCTCTCTCCGTATCCGTTTAATGTTAATGGCGGTTCAGTGTAGACAGCGCAGGTGAGGTGTACAAGGCAGGTTTTTTTAGCCGAATCTTTTAATAAGAGCGCCAGATAACGAGAGGCTTATTTTTATGTATCGATAATTTAAACGCTGTATAAACCCCAGTCATGTGGCGTAGAATGTTAAGTGTGGCAATCAGCGCGCGATTAAGTGGACTTATTCAAATCATTAATTTGAGGGAAGTGAAATGGAAGACGTGGACAAGGCAGTGACACAAATGGAAAGTCTTTATATGAAGGGTTACGAGCTGGGGCTGGAATACGCGCCCAAGTTGGCGCTAGCCATTATTACCTTAATCGTTGGTCTGTGGATTATCAGGGTCATTGGTAAAGTACTGACTGCATCGATGGAAAGATCGAAAGTCGATCAGACCTTAATTCCCTTTTTGAATAGCCTCACGTCCTGGTCATTAAAAGTGCTGTTGTTCGTGTCGGTTGCCTCGATGATTGGTATCGCGACAACCTCGTTTATTGCCATTTTAGGTGCGGCCGGTTTGGCGATTGGCCTGGCCCTGCAGGGCAGTCTGGCCAATTTTGCCGGCGGTGTTTTAATTATGGTGTTTAAGCCCTACAAAGTGGGCGATTTAATTGAAAGCCAGGGCCAGTTGGGTGTGGTAAAAGAAGTGCAGATTTTCAACACGATTATTATTGCCCCGCAAAATAAACAGGTCGTTATTCCCAATGGGGTTGTCTCCAATGGGCCGATTGTTAACTATACGGCGGAGGGGGTGATTCGCGTCGATCTGAGTATTGGTATTGCCTATAACGCTGATATTGGCAAAGCTAAGTCGGTGATAATGGCGGTGATGGCGCAACATGAAAAAGTGTTGTCAGACCCTGCGCCCTTTGTCGGTGTATCTGAAATGGCCGATAGTTCGGTCAACCTTGCTGTGCGACCCCAGTGCAAGCCGGAGTTTTACTGGGATGTGTTTTTCGATATTAACGAGCAAATGAAAATCGCGCTGGATGATAACAACATTACTATCCCCTTCCCGCAACGCGATGTGCACGTTATTAATAGTTCGCCGGCGTAATAGATAAAAGCCGGGTGTTTCTAATATAGCGTCTGGCTTTTATTCTTAGTACAAGTAACTTAGTGCAAGCAGCACTTCTTATATTTCTTGCCGCTGCCACAGGGGCAGGGATCATTTCTTCCCGCTTGTGGCCTGGCGCGTAGCACGCTTTGACCTGGATCTTTACGGCGCTCAAAAAAGTGTAGGAACAACTGGCGCACGGCGGGCTCTATGGTCTGTTGTCGCTGCTCGATCTGTTCGTCATCGAGCTCTGCCAGTTGGCCAAAACCATCCTCTGTCGCGAATAGACGAATCGGTTTAAGGGCCGCTTCTAAGGCCATAGTATCGGCGGGGGAGATCGGCCCCCAAAGGTTGATGCCACGCAAAAAACCTTCACACCAGTCGTCAACGAGGGTGTACTGCCGCCCTCCGGCGTCGCCGACCATGTACATCGCCTGGTACTGGTTTGTATTCATGTCTTCCATAACATCGTTATAAAAGGACATGATCAGCTCGTTAAATTCCTGAAAATCCTCCGTGGACTCCCAGTGGGGGCTGTGTTCTTCACCGCCCCAAAGTGCAGGCAGCCACAGTGAGGGCAAAATCATCTGCGGTGCGCAGGCCAGTGCGGCGAAATAACCATCGAGTTCGGAGGCCCCAAAAATAGCGTGGTCGCCGCCGTGGTGGTCGAGGTAGTAGTCAAGCAACTCGACAAGGTCGTTGCCGTTTGGGCGGACTAGGGGCGTGGGGTCGGGGAGTTCAAGGTCAGCATTTTCGTAAAGATTGGGCTTGGGTGTGGAGCGTTCGAGGCGCAATCCCAGGGCCATTTCAACCGCTTCTATATCGCCGGCACAGCTGATATCCACGCACTGGCGGGTAAACAGCTCGCGCACATCATCAATCAGTTCTTTGGCATCCATATCGAGAAGATAGGACACCAGCAGACCGTTGAGGATGGGTGTCGAGTCGTCGGCCTGCTGGATGTAATGCCGGTAGTGTTCGAGCACTTTAGTGCGCAGTGTGGGGTGGCGTTGGGCAATTTCACTGAGCCCCGCAATGGCCGTGGACCTGGCGAACTCATCGTGCTCACGCTGGTTAAAATAGTGGGCGAGGGGTTCAAGTGCCGCCTCGCCGATCATGCCCATCACCGTGGGTAATTCTTGCAGAGCCCAGTCATCGTTGGCGAGCGCGTCAAAGAGCCCGATAAGGGGCATAATTGCGCGTTCGCTGCGTAGTTGCCCGAGAGTGCGCCAGGCGTGCAGTGGTACCCACACCTCTTTACTGTCACCCGCTGCCTCATGCAGGCCGCTATCGCCAAGCAGTTCGATCAGGGCCGGTTCGTCACTTGGCTCAAAGCCATACTGCAAATAATTGGGCCAGTCGCGAGAGCCTTGCTCTGCCGCGCCGAGGGTGAAGAGAATGTCAGTTTTGGCTGTGCTCATAGCGTCCTTTGTCGGTCGATGACCTGTCTTTCATCATCAGCCAGTGTAAACCCAAGTCCATGTTTTGGGCACCTGAATAGTCGATTCTACAGCGCTTATACTTGTTATTTCGGCTAGTCGTCATTGGCATCAATTACTCTGTCAATATAAGCCCGTCAATATAGCGCCATTGTTGATCTTCTCGGCCAAAGCGGCTGCGCTCGTGCAGGCGCTCGGCGCGACCCTTAATTTTATAGATGGCGACAAACTCCACTTCGCCGCTGTCGTCATCGGCCCGCCCGGCCGTCGAGTCGATGATTTTAAGCCGCTGCCAGTTTTGCTGATTATTGTTCAAGTCGAGTTGTGCGGGGCGCGTAGTGCTGTGCCAGGTGCGAAGCAGGTAACTTTCATCCCCCAGAGTATAGGCGCTATAGCGGCTGCGCATTAAGGCGACGGCAGTTTCTGCTGGCTGTTCATTGTTTAACAGCGGCTGGCAACATTGGACCGGGGGCAGGCCGCTAGTGCAGGGGCAGAGCTTCGTTTGCTTTTGTTTAGCCATAGTAAAAACTTGGGTATCTCTTGAGTTTGTCTTGATATTAGTGGAGTCTAATGTTTTATGGGAACCCTGCTGGGGCGCGACGATTGGTCACTTGCATTCGTGCTGCTGGCTAGCTATGTTGCGGCGCTTACCCCGGTTTTTATATTGAGGCTTCACCTTGAGGAGTTCGGCGATTCTACCTACTGCCCGTGTTGTTGTCCTGCTCGTTGCGCTGGTTCAGATGTCCTGCACGCTGGGGCCGGATTATCAGCGCCCGGTGACTTTGGCAGAGGATGACTCAGCCACCGCCGCTGCCACTTATCGCGGGGCCGCCAGTCAGAACCTGAGCACCGCGCCAGCGACACCGCTCGACTGGTGGCGCGCCTACAATGACCCCTTGCTCGATCAGTGGGTGGGTCACCTGCTGGCTGAAAATCTTGATTTGCGCAGTGCCGCCGAGCGCGTCGTTCAGGCCCGCGAGCGCGCGGTCATCGTTGGCGGCGAGCGCTGGCCCGCTATTGGTTTGGGCCTTGATGGCGGCCGCAGTTTTGCCCCCGATTTTATTCAGCCCAGCGAGCGTAGTTATCGAACGGATATTAATGTCGGCCTTGGCATCTCCTGGCAGGCCGACCTGTTTGGCAAGGTGAGGCGCTCAGTCGAGGCGGCGGAATATCAAAGCCTCGCCAATGCAGCGGATTATCAGGCTTTGCAGCAAACGCTGGTGGCCGAGCTGGTGCAGTTGCGGGCCTCGGTGGCCGTGTCCCAGCGCGAGCTCGCCGTGCAAACGGACATTGTCGATAGCCGCCAGCGTACTCTCGACACCGTGCAGCGGCGCTATCAGCTGGGGGTGAAGAACACCTCGGCGCTCGGTGTTTATACCGCCGAGGAGAATGTCGCCTCGGCGCGGGCCCAGCTCGTGGTGCTGGATCGGCAGTTAAGCGAAAACCTGCTGGTGCTTGATACCCTGCTCAATCAGCGTCCGGGCACGCTGGAAAAGGTCGAGACCCACTTCCCCCTATTGCCGCTTTCCGGCGCGGTGACTGTCGATATTCCCGCTGCTTTGCTCGATCAACGACCGGATATTCGCGGCAATGAATTTCGCTTAATGGCCGCCAATGCCCAGGTTGGTGTGGCGATGGCAGACTTGCTACCCGACTTGAGCCTGTCCCTGAATGCTGGTTTTGCCAGTGACCAGTGGGGCGGCTTGTTCGACAACAACAATGCTCTCGGCGCGCTGACCGGGCAAATCACCACGCGACTATTCGAGGGTGGCCGCCTGCGGGCGCAGATTCGCCTGCGTGAATCCGAGCTGCGCGAGCAGGCCGCGCAATATGCAAAGATAGTGCTCAATGCACTGGCCGAAGTGGAAACAGCCTTGCTGCAGGAGCACTATCTCGCCGCGCAGCTT
Source organism: Gammaproteobacteria bacterium (assembly GCA_018069465.1). GTDB lineage: Bacteria > Pseudomonadota > Gammaproteobacteria > Pseudomonadales > Porticoccaceae > Reddybacter. Next base: position 32,199 of record JAGPUW010000021.1, read on the forward strand.
GCTCACTTGCAGCGCGGCACCCGTGCGGCCCGCAAGGCTGAAACTTTGGCCGAACAGCGTTATCAGCAAGGCATTAGCTCATTACTGGTCTTGCTAGAAGCCCAGCGTCGGCGACAGAATAGTGAGCGCTCTTTGCTCGCTGCCCAAAGGGCGAGTTGGCGCGCGCGGGTCGATCTGCATTTAGCCCTGGGCGGTGATTGGATTAAAAAAGGCTAGAACGGGTGTGTGATATGTCAGTTACTTGCACCCTAATAACGTGAAAGGAAGGCTGAGTGAAGCGAATTATAAGATTACTGAAATCAGAAAATCGGCAGCTGCTGCTGGTGCTCTTTATTATCGTCGGGGCCATTATGCTGTCTCGGGTTTTCAGTAATAGCCGTCAGGTTCTGCACATTAGTGCGGAGGAGTCGCGCTTGCCGGTAAGTGTTGTCGAGGTACAGGTGGGCGAGCATGCGGTGGCCATTACCACCACCGGGCGGGTGGCGCCGCGCAATACCGTGGGTCTCACGCCCCAGGTGTCTGGGCGGGTGCTGTGGGTTGACGACAGCCTGTATTCCGGCGGTTACTTCAAAGCCAATGCCGTGTTATTTCGCATTGAGCAGAGCGATTATCTCAATGACCTGGCCAAAGAGCAGGCGGCGGTTGCCGGGGCGCAGACTGGTCTGGCGCTGGAGCAGGCGGAAGCCGATGCCGCCCTTGCGGAGTGGCGCGATATAAATGCTCAGCAGCCCGCGCCGCCGCTGGTGAGTCGGGCACCGCAAATTGCTCAGGTGCGCGCCGAACTGGCGGCGGCGCGGGCGCGACTGGCTCAGGCTGAACTCAACCTGTCGCGCACGGAATTTCGTCTGCCCTTTGATGGCCGGGTGATCAGCAGCTCGCTAGAGCTTGGCGCTTACTTGCAGGCGGGGCAAAGTTACGGCCAGCTCTATAACCAGGAGGCGCTAGAAATTATTCTCTCGCTGCCCAAAAATGACTTGCCGTGGATAAGTCAGCCCGGTCAGGTCGATATCGCCATTACGTTTGACGAGCTGACATCCAACCGCCAGCAAAGCCTCAAGGGAGAGATTTTGCGCATTGGTGCCAGCCTTGATGAGGCGACGCGCTTTCAACAGGTGGTGATTAAACCCATCGCCGATGGTGATTTACTACCCGGCATGTTGACCCGAGTGGTTATGCAGGGCGCGCCGGTAGCGAATACCTGGGCTCTGCCGCTGGCGGCCTTGCAAGCGGGTGGCGCTATCTGGCTTGTTGATGACGCTCAGCGACTGCGCCGTTTAGAGCCACAGATTATTGCGACGATGGCTGAGCACATTATTGTTGTCGCGCCGATGGCCGGTGCGCGGGTGGTCGACAGTAGTCTGGGTGGGGCCATCGAAGGGGCGGAGGTGGTGGTTGTCAGCGGTGCGACAAACAGCGCCGCTGCTAGCTCAGACAAGGCAGCCAACAGCAATGACTGACGCTAAAACTGACAAAGTGCCCGACCCCGCCAAGCCGCAAACAACAGCGCCGTCATCGGGGCATGTGGATGTGCCCTCCGATTCAACACTGGTTGGCTGGTTTGCCTCTAATCCGGTGGCCGCCAATATTGTCATGGCCTTTTTAATGATTGCGGGTTTTATTGCCGCACGGGGCATGATCACAGAAACCTTCCCCTCTATTGATCCGAAAACCATCACTATTGTCACGCCTTACCCCGGCGCCACGCCCTACGATATTGAAGAAAGTATTACCCGCCGGGTCGAGGAGGGCATGATCGGGATTGAGGGGGTGAAGCGGGTCAGCTCCAGTGCCACCGAGGGTGTCGGCAGGGTGACGGTGGAGATGGAGCACTTCGCCAATCCCAATCAGGTGCTCGACGATGTACAGACCCAGGTCGACAGCCTCAGCGACTTCCCGCCCCAGGAGGCGGAGGAAACCTCCATCGTCAAAACCAAGCTGACCTCAAGCATGATGTCGCTGGCGGTCTATGGCTCGGTCGATGAGAAAACCTTGCACTATTGGGCGGAGCGCATTGAGGGCGACCTGCTCAGTTTGCCCGAGGTGAGCCTGGTCGAGGTGGCTGGCGGGCGGCGCTACGAAATTGCCATTGAGGTCAGCGAGACCACTCTGCGGGACTACGGCCTGACACTGGATGATGTGGCCCGCCGCGTGGCCGAGTTTTCCATCGACATTCCCGGCGGCAACCTGCGCACCGATGCCGGCGATATTCTGATTCGCGTCAAAGACAAGCGTTACAGCGGTGTTGAATTTGCCAACATTACCATCCGCAGCCGCAGTGACGGCGCCCAGCTGCGCCTCGGTGATATTGCCACCATTCGCGATGGCTTTGAAGATACCCGCCTGATCAATCGCTACAACGGCAAGGCGGCGCTGTTTGTGCGGGTGTCGCGCAGTGACAGCCAGGACACGCTGAAAATGGAGGAGGCCATTAAGGCGTATTTAACCGGTCTCAGCCTGCCCCAGGGTTTATCGATAGAAATCTGGCGCAACAATACCGACATCCTGCGCGACAGAATCAGCCTGATGCTGCGCAACGCCATCCTCGGTTATCTGTTGGTGTTTATGTGTCTGCTGTTATTTCTCGATTTAAAACTGGCCTTCTGGACCAGCCTCGGTATTCCCATTTCATTTCTCGGTGGATTATTGCTGGTCTCTTTCACCGGCATCACCATGAATATGATCACCCTCTTTGCCTTGATTGTGGTGATCGGCATCGTTGTTGATGACGCCATTGTGACCGGCGAGAGTATTTTTCACGAGCAGCAAACCCACCCCGGCGACCCCACAGCGGTGCTGCGCGGCGTGCATCTGGTGAAAGCCCCGGTCACCATCGGCGTGCTCACCACCATTGCCGCCTTTGCACCGCTGTTAATGTCCACCGGCACCCTGGCCCAGGTGATGCGCCCGGTGCCGCTGGTGGTGATCGCCATTCTCAGCATCTCGCTCATCGAGGCCTTTTATATACTGCCCGCCCACCTGGCCAATACCACCCACTGGAGCCGTGGCGTGCTGGCAAAGGTGCGCGATAGTACCCAGGCGGCGCTCGATGGCTTTGTACAGCGGCGTATTGTGCCCGGTATCAGGCTCGGCCTTAACTACCGCTATGCCACCCTCGCGCTGGCCTGTGCCTCTATCATTATCAGTGTCGGGATTTTTCAGGGCGGCTTTGTACGCTTCGTCTTCTTCCCCCAGATCGACAGTGACCACATTACCGTGAGCCTTAAAATGCCCACCGGCACGCCCTTTGAAACCACCTATAACTATGCCGAGCAAATACTCAAAGCGGGCGAGGCGATTGCCGCCGAGGTCGATGCGCAATACGCAGAGGACGGCAAATCGCCACCGTTGGTTGAGGCGATCTCGTTTACCGTCGGCAGCCTAGCTTCCGACCGCAGTGGGCCGAGCGCCTCCAATGCCGGTGCCAACGCCGAAAATCTGGCGCAAATTCGCATGGAACTGGTGCCCGGTGACCAGCGGCCTGTCTCATCGGGCGAGCTGGGGCGGCGCTGGCGGGAGCGAGCCCCGGCCATCCCCGGCGTCGAAAGTCTGGTGTTCCGCAGTAATCTGGTACACATGGGTGACGACATCGGTCTGGAGTTGATTCATCGCGATGAAAAAACCCTGGCAGTGGCGGCAGCCCAGTTAAAACAGGGTCTGGCAGCGATTGAAGGCGTGAGTGAAGTCGAAGACAGTTTTGAGCTGGGCAAGCGCGAATATGTATTTGAACTAACGCGGGCCGGTCTCGCCGCCGGCCTGACCCCCGCTGATATTGGTCGCCAGTTGCGCCGAGCCTTTTACGGCGCAGAAATTCATCGCATCCAGCGCGCCCGCAATGAGTTAAAAGTGATGGTGCGCTACCCCCACGCCGAGCGACGCAATTTAAGTGATCTTTACAACGCTCGGTTGCGCCTGCCCAATGGCGAAGAGATGGATCTGCGCACCGCCGTAGTGATTCGCGAAGAGCGCGGTTACTCGCGCATTGAACGCGTCGATGGGCGGCGCATCGTCACCGTTACCGCCAATGTCGAAGAAAACATCACCACCCCGGACGACGTGATGGGGGCCCTGCAAAAAGATGTGCTGCCGCAATTGCTGACCGTCTTCCCCGAGTTGAGCTACGACTTCTCCGGTGCCAGCCGTGACCAACGCGACGATATGGCATCGTTAAAGGGCAACCTGTTTATCGCGCTAATGGTGATGTTTGTGATGCTCGCCTCCCTGCTGCGCAGCTATATTCAGCCACTGATTATTCTCAGCGCCATCCCCTTCGGTTTTGTTGGCTCCCTGCTCGGCCACTTATTGCTGGGTTTTGATATTTCCTTCATCTCCCTGTTTGGCATGGTCGCCCTGTCGGGGGTGGTGATTAACGACTCCGTGGTGCTGGTCGACTACTACAACCATCTGCGCAAAAATGGCCAGAATAATATTACCGAAGCACTGGTCGAAGCCGTGGCGCGGCGCTTTCGCCCGATATTATTAACCACCATGACCACCAGTTTTGGCCTGCTGCCCATGCTCATGGAAACCAGCCTGCAGGCGCGCTTTTTAATCCCCATGGCAGTGAGCATTGCCTTTGGCATTCTCTACGCCAGTATCGTGATTATCTTTTTGGTTCCGGCCTTGATCGTGATTGCGGATGATTTTTCTAGACTTGGGCGAGGGGTTAAAAATAGAGTGAGGGCACGGGCTGAGGCTTTGTGATGGGCTCAATATGAAAGAATTTCGATTTGTTAATAAGCAGTCGCTAAAAGAATTTAAAGCCTTGCCGTTAACAGTTCAAAAGCGCTTTGCTGCTGACTTGAACGAAATTTGTAAAGGCAAGCAGCCATTCTCTAAATTCAAGCATATTGCGGATAGTGTGGGTGTAGGTGCTATAGAGTTAATAGAAAATGGCCGCCCGGCTTACCGCACCGTATATGTGGCAAAGTTTAAAGGGGCTGTGTACATCCTCCACTCATTTACCAAAACAACGAATGGCGTAGACCGCAAAGCAATGGGAACAGCGAAGAGACGCTATAAAGCGATGATGGTTGAAATCAACTCGTAATATATCACTACTTGTATGCGAGTTTGGTAAAGCATACAATATATCAGCACTGATATGCAAATGCGGAGAACACAATGGCTTCAATTACGTACAAGAATATCTTCGAGGCGGTTACCGACGACCAGGAAGAAGCGAACGAACTGCAAACTCGCGCCGACTTGATGTCAGTTATTCGCGACATTGTTGTGGATAATGGTTGGAAGCAAAGTCAGGTGGCAGAGAAGATTGGGCTTACTCAACCGAGAGTGAGCGATTTGTTGAACGGTAAGATAGAAAAATTTTCCATCGACTTGCTAATGACCTGCCTCTTCCGCCTGGGCTTTCGTTTCAAGCCGAGCTATAAGAATCATAAGCTGACAATGACTGTTCAAGCTGCATAATAAAGGAAAGAAAGACACTCTTGGGTTGGTTTGTAAAGGTGTAGGTTTTGTATTTTCGTTTTGCTGTGTCTGGGCTTCGAGTCTGCGATTTGTAATAAGTGGAAATTCAGGCATCGTAATTACAAATGTTATTGCAAGACCAGACCTCGTAGGTTGCATGGGATATTTTTATGAAATTCAATAGAAAGTGATTTTAATGAAAGGCTGGATATGAGTATTGGCGGCGGTCTTGTACTGGGTGCAATAGTTGGTGTTGTATGGCGATTTATTTCTGATCCGAAGTGTCGTGCTTGGTTAGAGGAGAGAGCTGGCAGGGCGGAAGCTGAAGAACATGATAAAAAAATTAAGAGAATGGAGCGTAGAATTGATAAGTCGTTTAAATCTATTAGTGTATTGATTACTGCCTTGTATGACGAGTTCATAGCTTCATTGAAAGATATAGATTCTAGTGGTTCAGCTAAAGATATTGACAAAATTTTATCTGTTGAAAGTAAGTGTTTTTCTATTAAGGGCACCTCTAAAAATAGCCAATATATGATAAAATTCTAACCCTAATAAATTAGGAATCAAACCAATATGTCGCAGCCAGGTTTTTTTGATCTAGAAGATCGGCACAACAAATTAAGTGAAAAAGACCCCCTTTTGGCGC
>JAGPUW010000022.1 GCA_018069465.1 Gammaproteobacteria bacterium
AAAGCATCTGAACGCTGGACACACCCTGTTCAGAATTGGAATTTAACCCTGTCACAATTGGCGATTCATTTTCCAGATCGCCTAAACAAATACATCAGCCTGTAAGCTGGTTAGGTTGACACAGAGTTTTGAACACCCTCGAAACTTTTCATTGAGCGAGGGCATGAGTTTTGATGTTGCACCGATAAAAGCTGCTGCGACACCGGCCATACCATTCGCCCAGGTTCCAATCTGCAATGTTGTAAACCACACTTTCAAACCCAATACATTTAGGTGTAATTCGCTAATAAGAAAGCCGAACACGACCATCAAAATGCCATTAGCCGTGAACTCAATGTGCGCCATAACAATTCCGCGATACCATTCCACTGCTGATGGAGGTATGAATCCAATCATGCATCCAACTGTGATCTGGAGAACACCCAAAAACAAAGTCCAGCGTTTGAGATTTACTTTCAAACTTTTGATACCACTTGTCATACCCAGCTCCCGGTTAAGCGCCTAACGTCACACCAACTCAAGCGATGTACGAGCGTCGATGCTAAGTGTTTGGTTAGTCATTTTGGTGTTTATATTACCGATTGTAACAACCTCCAGGACAGCCAAGTATTTAGTGACGTTCTTTGCAACTCGCTTCGATCAAGTCGATAAGTATTCGCTCGACATTACTTCCACCTATACCAATACGCACACCTGGGGAAATTGTTGCCAGTGTCTGCGTCGAGCGTTGATAGTTACCTGTCACAAAATCACTAAGTGCGGACACCAGAGCCAGTGAAACATCACGATTAGTCCCTACAGGTGTGGCAGAAATGGTTTCTTCACATCGTTTAAGTCCGGCCAAGTCTCCAGCGGTAGCGTACAGGCCAGCCACATGTAGCGCGATGAAAGGATGACCCACCATTCCAAAAACGCGATCAATATGCCTGAGCACTTCATTTCCCAATGGGCTCGTCTGGCCACTTTGCAGATAATCCCTAAGCAGGAAACCACCACAATCAGCAAGCGTGAGAATAGGGCCGCATGTCGTCGTTTCTGGTGCACAAAACGTCAGGTAACGTTGCATTGCGGCATCGCGGTTACCCATTTGAAATTCGGCTAAAGCAAGGTGCCACTGAACGTGCCCATACATTTGACCACCGCGTGAGCCAGACTCATGAACCTTGAGCCAGTCTTGCAATAACTTAGCCGATTCTTCGGCAGCGCCGTCATCATGCAGCATATGTGCTAAGCCATGAATAGAGAAAAGTGACTGCGGTCGAAGATCTAATGCACGTTCAATAAGCTCGCGTCCACGCTTGTGTTGCCCTGCTTCACTCGCTGCAAATCCGAGGCGTGCAAGAAAGGCCCAATCGTCTCCTAAAACTTCTTCAACAGACTCGAATACATTCAGCACGGCTTCTAGTTTAGTTGCCCCACCGTAGAAAAATATAATCCCCGTTAGCTTGGCAATTACTAACAGATCATTAGGTGTAGTTTCGATATAGGACATTGCCTTTGCTTGGGTGGCACTAGGCTCATCAAGTAAGCCAATAAGGACATCTACGTGTTCTCGCTCCCAATCAGTTGCGTTTAATGAAGCACGCTCTGCAAGTTCACGATAGACCTTAGCATCTGGCTCACCAACATCTTGTGCCACGTAATAGCGCGCAGCGGCAGCTAAAGCGAAATTCTTATCTAGTTCAAGTGCTTTATCAAGAACTTCAGTGGCGCCAGATTCGGATCCTAAAATTAAATCGACTGCATCCTGGTAGAGTTTAACTGCTTCAGCGGATTCGCTTGATAGTACTTTGCCGGTGCGTGCTTCAAACATGGGAAAACCTTATTAGTAGTTATTTTATTCCGGTAAAACCGGGGGCTAATTTATTGACTACCTTGTCCATCACTGCCGTCCTCGTTAGTGATACGAAGAAGGGAGAGCGTCCATGTCATTATTCAAAAGAACGTGGTGTCGCCTACTTCTGGGTTGCGAATTCAATCACTAGTGGGCGGGCACTGGCGAAAGTCTGGGGCGAGTCGATAGCTGTTTATATGTTTGCTGTTGACGCTACTGACTCGTCGCATTCACCCTGCTTCATTCACCTCAGCATTGGCTGTGTTTATCCAGCCGCTGCCCGTTCAGCGCTTAGGGTTTTTGCAAAGCCCATTAGTTGTTCAAAGTTGTAGGGCAGTTCTTCTTTTGTTTCTGGATCCCATACACTGCGACTAGAGCGTTGCAAAATATTCCCACCGTAAACGTGAAGACCGCACATCTCCTGGCCAGGTGGTGTTTCAATGGCGTGAATAGCGTCAGCACGGAGGCTAAATATGCCTGTCTCTGCCTTTAAGACGAGCTCCTGCTCCACCTCTAAACCGTCATTGGTGCGGCGATATAGATAATTTTTCTCCTCGCCCTCGAGGATGCCGATCATTGCCCACATCAAATGATTGTGAATCGGGCTAAGAAAATTAGCGGGGGTTGCGACACGCAATATCGTCAGGTTTTCATCTGAATAGAGCGGGGCTACGCTTTTTCCTGGGCTGGCAACCTCTAGGGCCTGCTGTAGAGCCTTAGGGTCACTGAAAGCATCCTCCATGAGCGTTTTGACTTGCTTCTGGGGTTGATCGCTCAGAACTGCTTTCTTGCAGTCTTCTATAAATGTCTTCAAATCGAACATAATTATCCCCTGTGGTCTCAGTAGTATTGCCGGTTAAATTTTATTTAATAAAGTTTGTTTTGTGGATTATAGTGTCGAGTCATAAGTTGCAGTATTTTTACGTTACAAACTCCTAAGCAAAAAAGAAAGAATCACCCGCAGGCAATCCTCCTTTCATCCTCAAGCCGACTTTATCACTACCCCTACCCCAGCTACCAGCCTATTACCCCGATGTTCTAGTAGGTATACCCGCACCATCATCGCTGAGGATAGAGAGCGTTAAGCGGTAGCGGTAGGAAGCTGTGCTCAGGGAAGGTCAGGCTATCCGCTGCTGTTGTGGCTTACCCAGTAGTGCCAGCGTAGCAGCAGTATCGTCTTCTTCAATGTAAATTAACTGGGTAGCGGTATCTCGCCAGAATTGTTTAGCCTGTGTTGTAGAGGCAAAGGATTCTAGCAGGCAGGTCACCAGTTTGGTTGCTACTGGCCCAGCCTATCGAGAGCAGCATTGCACTGTTTGAGTGGCTACTATTATTAGTCGATCTCGACAAGGAACGGCCTTGGAAATAACCCGGGAGAAGCACCGCGTTATGCGGCGATTAGAGCTTCTCCTGCATTACCTATCGCGCTTTAATAAGCCTTCAAAAAACAATTAATAGTGATGTATAGACTACTTGCGCCTATTTTTTCTAACAGTGATCTTTATGCTACTTGATGCCTGCGAACCCTGATCGTCAGTGACCGTTAAAATGACGGGATAAGTACCGGGAAGGATAAACTCATGCGAGGGATTAGCACTTGTGCCCGAACTTCCATCCATAAAATCCCAGGAATAATTCAGAGCAGCACCTTCAGGGTCAATTGAGCCTGTCGAATCAAAACTCACTACCAAAGGCGCTTTACCAGAAGTCGGAGTGGCACTGACCACCGCGACAGGTGGCTGATTTTCTACGGGCGGTGGCTCTGATACCGTGGTGCTACTCAATAGAAAACCGTGCTCAATTCCATCGACCAGGCCTACACCGACGATATCACCAAGGTCATTAATGGCCGTTGCTCGGATTAAAATCCAGCCTGTCGGCAACTGAACCAGATCATTCAAATCACTCATTAGCCCTTCTTCCCAAATAAAGGCATGGTATTTGGCGGGGTCAACAAGACTCGTATTCGCAGTTACCAACCAGGAGCTGCCGACCACTTGATTTAAGTCGTTAATATCGTAAGCATGGCTGGTCAAGCCGGGCTCTGAACCGGGGCCATTACTTGGCAGGGTTCCCAGGTTAAATAGCGCATCGGCATTAAAGTCATAAAGAAATGCGTAGGCATATTCACCCGTGCTTGAGCTGCTGCTAGTAGTACCTACCACCATATTGCTGTTATTGATATCAATCGCACGCCCTCCAGAGAAAAAGACCACGTCACTTACATCGTTAACGGGCCCATTGGTATCAATCAAAATTGCAGCATAACTTGCCAGACCATAGCGATATTTATAGCCAACAGTGTAGCCACTATCATTAATACTATTGAGGATATACCTGTCTGCATATACCCCCTGGCGAGTACCTCTGGGGTATAACCTGGCAATATCAAAAACATTCCACTTTTTGCCATTAAATATTGCGGGATTGTAAGGCAGCGACCGTGGTTGGTACGGATTTGCACCCACACTATATCCGGCCACTTCGCCCAACTGGTTATTTCCAAAGGCGCCATAATCACTCCAGTCACGATAATTACCATCGACAATAAAAGCACCATCAATTGTCGAACCGGCAATTTGCCCGGCATCGTTCACCGCATTCGCGCTTGTGCCACCATTTATAATCTCCAGACCGCTATTCGAAGTCCAGGTAAAAGCACTCGTCGGATACAGATCCGTATTACTGACACCAACGACGACACCCGTGTTATCCATTGCCTTGGGTTCCACATTTACGCCGAGGTCGATCAAGTTGTATGCGAACACTTGAGAGCTGGCAATTGCACCAAGTATCGCTACTGAAAGATAAGGTTTAAAAAATCTCTTCGCGTATCGAATATTATTTCTCATAGTTCATCTCCTTTAAATAAAAATATTGAATATTCAAGTGATACTAACAAGCCTTTCTTAAGAAATGCTTAAGGGTATTGAGCCGTTCGCCTCTCAATAGACACTATTTGATTGGCTACTAATTAATAAGCGTGGCAATATCTTCTGACACCCATTTAACTGGCGCTTATAGGCCCGGCTTTGTAGCTGCACCGGGCGCCGAATTTAGCAGGAGAGTCAGATGCCCATTGAAATCACCAAAGAGTCCATCGACCTTGGCCTTGTCACCACCAATGCCGAGGCGCTCGTCAAATTCTACCGAGACACTCTCGGACTAGCGCAGGAGGGGGAAATGCAGATGCCGGGTGGCGGACACATGACGCGCCTTAAGTGCGGCACCACCACCTTAAAAATTGTCGTCAATGGCAAGAAGCCGAAAGCAGTGGCTGCGCCCGGCGGTATTCGCGGCGCTACCGGGTTTCGCTATTTCACTATTTCGGTAAGTAATCTGGCCGTGGTTACGCAAGAGTGCCAAACGGCTGGCTATAAAGTGCCGGTGCCGCCCACGGAAATAAGGCCAGGAGTTTCTATTTCGATGATTGAAGATCCCGATGGCAATTGGGTGGAGTTGTTAGAGGCTAGCTAAGGAGCATCTGATTAAGTCTGGACGAAGTAGGCTGTGCTTTAGGGTGTTTAGATTCACCGACAGTAGGCGCTTGAGGCGAGGCGCAAGCCGCACGTAATACCCAAAGCGTTTCACGGGGCAGGCTCTAGCTAGCTATTGCGAAGGCTTGTACCAACAGCACCCAAAGCACTCTCTTCGCTCATGGGGCAGGCTCTAGGCGCTTTAGGCGACGTAGAAGCTGAATATTCTAAAGTGCAGCATGCGAGTTCATGACTTGCTCAGAGGCTCCCCAGCTTCCACTAAGAACCGAGCCGGCCATTTTCTAGCCAGCTGGCCAGCTCAGGTTCAACCTTTTCGCTCATGACCTGTCGGTACAGGCTCAGCTCTTTATCGCCGAGAATACTCCGCCACTGGCCACTTTCACCTTTATTAAAAAACTGGCCTGGGTCTTTCCAGATACCATCGCCCACTTGTGGCGCCAACTGATCGGCTTTGCTCTTCATATTGTCGAAGGTCGCTGCGACGACTAGATCGGGCCACAATTCATCAGCCACATCAATTTGCAAAAACGCTGCAATGCGCTTCATCTCACCTTCAAGGTCAGCTTTCAAGTCACTGTAGTGCAGCATAAGAATATTCGGCAGCTCCCTGAACTGCCAAAAGCTATTCACGTAGTACAAAACATCGGTATGAAATTCATGGCCGGGCTCTTCACTGCAACTAGAACCTATCCAACGACGAAACCATTCACAGAGGTCATTGAGAGGAGGTTTCGGCGGATGCCACTCGCCGGTAGCGTGTTTTTGCAAAGTCTCCAGTGCCTCGGGGCGCATATTTTCGACATGGTTTTTTAAGGATAAAAAAGCGTCCCGGGGATCGCGCCCCACACAAATATATTTTATCTGCTCGTTATATTCCAAGCCATCGAGAGGCGTGTGGGTTTTAATAAAGCGGCGGTGAGTCTGCTGCTCTAATTGGTTTAACACCTTGTCAGCCGATGTTGTCAGTACATCCACCCAGGGCGAGCACTGCGTCAATGGTTTTTCAAATTCAGTTTTTTGAAAAATTAGCAGGGCACAAATCATCTGTGTCCAGGTTGTTCCGCACTTCGCCGGGGTGGCGATAATAATGTCATCTTGCCGTGGTTTGAAATTATCCCAGCGGCTACTTTCCATAACAAATTCGTTATAGACACGATTTTTAAGTGGCTTCTTTTGCTGACTCATACCTTATTCCCGCTTATTTATAGTTATTTATTTATCGTCGGCTAAAGTGGTATTAAAAACTAGCGCAGTAATAAGTGCGGCACTGTCGCCTTGCGAATCATATTATTAGTGGTGCTGCCGACAAAGAATTCGCGCAAACGCGAGTGCCCGTAAGCGCCCATCACCACCATATCAATATTGTGCTGCTGCTGATATTGGTGCAGAGCCGGCTCTATTTCACCATCCAGCACGGCGCACTGTATATCGTGGCCGGCATCACGGATGGTTTTTTCTGCCCACTGAAGATCTTTGCTGAGGGTTTGTCGGTCTTTACTGACGGAGACCAGATGGCCATTTAAGCCACGAAATAAAGGGCTGGCCGCAAACATCTCGACGCCCTTGCGCGTGGTCTCGCTGCTGTCAAAAGCCAGCATCACCTCCTGTGGGGGTTTAAACTCACCTTGAGCGATAAGAATAGGCCGGTGCAGGGTACGCACCAGTCGTTCAACATTATCGCCAATATGCTTAGCGCCAACATGAGTGCCATCACTGTGCTCCTCGCCCTGCTTGCCGATCACCAGTAGCCGGGTGTCATCCTCCAGCTCGGCCAGGCTTTCAATTAAATGCCCGTGGCGTTGGCGCAGCACAGGCTCGGCCACACCACCCGCAACCGCACGCAAGCGGGCCGCTTCGAGCATCAGCGCGCCCTGCTCCAGAGCCAGCTTGTTACGGCGGGTATCGAGTTCAGCCAGCTCGGTGAGCAGATGCTCTCTGGCGTCAACGCCTAACTTACCACTGAGGTCGTTCTCCACCGGGTAGCGCGATTGATCGAGCACATGGAGCAGTGTCAGCGGTGCCGCAAGGCGCGATGCCACCCACGCCGCATAATCGCAAACAGAACCGGCAGCGCTGGAACCATCAATACAGGCAATCACATTACTCATCATTATTACTCCTTTTCCTTAATGGAGAGTGTCTCAATACAGAGCTATCATTCAAGTTAGCCGACCCTGCGCCGAGCATCAATGACCACCCATCATTTTGTCAACCGCCTCAGACTTGTCGTGTACGGCAAACTTGTCCACCAGCGTGGAGCTGGCTTCGTTGAGGCCGATCACCTCAACATCCGTACCCTCACGGCGCAGTTTAATAATCACTTTGTCGAGGGCGTCGATGGCGGTGAGATCCCAAAAATGCGCCCGATCCAGATCTATCGTCACCTTGCCGACGGCCTCTTTAAAATCAAAAGACTCGGTAAACTGTGTCGCCGAGGTATAAAAAACCTGACCGACCACTTTGTAAATACGATGATTATTGTCTTCACCATCGACAGCCGTAACGTAGAAGATGCGGCCCACTTTATTGGCGTAAAACAGCGCGCTTAGCACGGCGCCGACGCCCACACCGAGGGCGAGATTGTGAGTGAAGACGGTGGTGATCACCGTCGCAAGCATCACCACACTACTGCTAGAAGGGTGCTTACTCAAATTGGCCAGCGACTCCCAGCTAAAGGTACCGATGGAGACCATAATCATCACCGCCACCAGAGCGGCCATGGGAATCACCGATACCCACTTATCCAGGAAAACCACCAAAATCAGTAGAAACACACCGGCCACCAGGGTTGAAAGTCGCGTCCGGCCACCGGATTTAACATTGATCACCGACTGACCGATCATCGCACAGCCCGCCATACCGCCAAGAAATCCGGCACTAATATTGGACAGGCCCTGCCCGGCACACTCGCGGTTTTTATTACTTTCGGTATCGGTCAAATCATCAATGATGGTTGCCGTCATCATCGACTCCAGCAAGCCCACGGCAGCCATGGTGAGCGATACCGGAAAGATGATCTCCAGGGTATGCAGGTTTAGGGGGATATCGGGAATCAAGAAAATGGGCAAGGTATCGGGCAGCTCGCCCATATCACCCACGGTGCGGATATCCAGCCCCAGATACAATGAAATACCCGTGAGCACCACGATACAAATCAGCGGCGAGGGCAGTGTTTTATTGACCAGAGGGAAGAGATAAATAATACCCAGGCCACCGGCCGTCATCGCGTAAACATGCCAGGTGACATCGATTAACTCGGGCAGCTGGGCCATAAAAATAAGGATAGCCAGTGCATTTACAAATCCGGTCACCACAGAGCGGGAGACAAAACGCATCAGCGAACCCAGCTTAAATAGTCCGGCAAAGATTTGTATGACCCCGGTCAATACCGTTGCCGCCATCAAATATTGCAGCCCGTGCTCCTTCACCAGCGTCACCATTAACAGCGCCATGGCGCCGGTAGCCGCTGAGATCATCCCCGGTCGGCCACCCGCAAAGGCACTGACCACGGCGATACAAAACGAGGCATAGAGCCCCACCTTGGGATCGACACCAGCGATAATCGAGAAGGCGATAGCCTCGGGGATCAGCGCCAACGCCACCACGGTGCCGGCCAGCACATCGCCACGTATATTACTGAACCATGTTTCGCCCAATGAGTGGGTCATTGCCATTTAAGTCACTACCTCAGCGTTAGTTGTTTCATCAAACCGGGCACACTTTTATCGACAGCTTACCCTCAGTCAACAAGGCAGGGCAGCAGTGACACGCAAGTGTTTGGGGAAATGAAAAAGGGAATGGGTAAAGGCTCAAGAAGCCCTTTTGAAGGGGCTGCATAATAGCGATTTTCACCGCCAAGCTCAATCGAGCCAAAGCTCTAGCCTTTCCACCGATAAAAAATAACGGCTTTGATAGCGCCATTGCCGATGGTGTTTAAGCACCCTTGCTAAGGCCGAAAGCCATCTGAGCTATCTCTGGGTGCTACGGCAACATAACGTATCGCTACACCACCTGGTTAAGGGCGTTTAAAACCCGAGAACGAAACTCCCGCCGATAGAGCACGCCCACCACAATGCTGGAGGCCAGCATAAATATCCACGGATTGAGGAACCAAAGCAGGTAGGCCAAACTAAAATAGTAGGCGCGCAGACCTAAATTAAATGCCTGGGCCGCCCGAGAAATCACCTGGGCCGCGTGGGTAGAAAACTGCCGCGCAGCTTCTGCGTCAAGATCAGAGTGCGCGGGAGCACGCCCTATTAGCACAGCGGCAAAACCGTATTGGCGCAGCGACCAGGAAAATTTAAAAAAGGCATAAACAAAGATAGCGGCCAGGAGGAGAAGTTTTGTTTCCCAGCCATGCTCGCTCACGGCCATGGTAAAGGGCAGGTTGTCAGTCACCGCCACGATGTCATCACCGGAACCCAAAGCGGCCACCAAACCCGCGAGCACCAGCAGAGTCGAGGAGGCAAAGAAGGAGACATTGCGTTCTAAATTGCCCAGCAGGGCCGCGTCACCGACGCGATTGTCCCGCGTCAACAAGCCATCCATCCACGCCACCCGGTGTGCCGCCATAATGCTGGACAGGGAAGTGCGCCGCTGCGACATTTTACGTGAATAAACGCTATAACCCAGCCAGCAAAAAGTAAACCAGCCCAGGGCCAGGACATCGAGCCCACTAAACCCTTTGATCACTTCAGAACCCATTGCCCATCCCAATACTGCCTACCTTAATATTGCCAATTTTGAATATTAGAGGAGGATAAACCTCAGCCCCCTGAATGTCCAAGCCTGCCCCGTTTAGGGCAAAACCTGCTCAATTCACAACGCTACCTTACTCAACCCACTACTACGCTTTGATTAAAATTATTAAAAAAAATAGAGCCAAGGGATAAGTTTTGCTAGCGTTTTTTCCTAAAAGGCTATTCCTCAATAGCGAGTTTCATTATAGTCAGCAGAAGCGTGTGATGACTTTTCAGCAAAATCTATCACCACACATCTAACAATAATGATCTGGGAGAGTAGCTATGTATCCAGGCAAGTGGGCTGAAGAATTCCCCGACAAAGCAGCCGTCATTCATTCGCTCAGCGGTGCGACAATCACCTATCGCCAATTGAACGAGCGCTCCAATCAACTGGCTCAACTGATGTGGGCCAGAGGTCTGCGTCCCGGCGATCATGTTGCCATCTTTATGGAAAACAACCTGCGCTACTTTGAGGTCATCTGGGCGGCCCTGCGCTCGGGCCTGTATTTAACCACGGTCAATCAGTACCTGACCGACGAGGAAGCGGCTTACATCGTTGACAACTGTGAAGCCGAAATACTAATCACCTCCAAACGACTCGCCGAGGTAGCCAGCAAACTCAAACCTTTTGCCCCCAACTGCCATAACTGGCTGATGGTCGACGGCACTGTCGCTGGCTATGAGGCCTATGAAGACGCCATTGCCCAGCACCCCAGTGACAAGCTCGCCGCCGAACCGGCCGGTCTGTTTATGCTCTACAGCTCCGGTACCACCGGGCGGCCCAAGGGCATTATCCGCCCCCTGCCCAAAAACGATATCGCCGACAACCCCGGCGCCGTCGGCACCTTGCAACAGAAAATCTGGGCGGTTGACGAAAATGCGGTTTATCTCTCCCCAGCCCCCCTCTACCACTCTGCACCACTGTCATTTTGCACCGGCATTCAGGCCAACGGCGGCACTGTTATTATGATGCCGAAATTCGACGAGATCGGCGCACTAGAGGCCATAGAGAAATACCGCATCACTCACAGCCAATGGGTGCCGACCATGTTTACGCGCATGTTAAAAATGCCCGCCGAACAACTGCAGCACTTCGACCTGTCATCCCACCAGGTCGCAATACACGCAGCCGCACCCTGCCCCGATGGCATCAAACGACAAATGCTCGACTGGTGGGGACCCATTATTTACGAATACTACGGCGGCAGCGAACTCAATGGGCTCACCCACTGCGGCCCCCAGGACTGGCTCGACCACCCCGGCTCTGTTGGTAAACCCATTCTCGGCACCCTGCATATCTGCGCTGATGACGGCACCGAGCTACCCGCTGGGGAAGCCGGCTTGATCTATTTTGAGCTGCCAATAGTGGCGTTCACCTATCACAAGGAAGCCGACAAAACCAAAGACGCTCAACACCCCGAGCACCCTAACTGGAGTGCCCTCGGTGACATCGGCTACGTCGACGAAGATGGCTTCTTATTCCTCACCGACCGCGCCACCTTTATGATTATTTCCGGCGGCGTCAACATCTACCCCCAGGAAATTGAAGACGCCCTGATCATGCATCCCAAAATTGCCGACGTCGCCGTTATCGGCGTGCCCAACGAGGAAATGGGCGAAGAGGTTAAGGCCGTGGTTGAAACGCCCAAAGGCATTGCCGGCGACGATGCCCTGGCCAGCGAAATACTGGCCTATGCGCGGGACCATATCGCCCACTATAAATGCCCGAAAAGTGTCGACTTTACCGACCAGCTGCCGCGTCTGCCCACGGGTAAACTCTATAAACGCCTGCTAAAAGACAAGTACTGGGGCAAGACCAATTCGCGGATAGTCTAAAAGCCCGCGTGCAAAAATAAATTAATCCTGTGAAGGGGCGCGCTGCTTGCGCCGCCCCGGTTTTGTTGCCCCCAGGATAGATAGGACTTTACGGCGCGATAGCAGGCACCGACCTGCGGCTATATTGCAATAACTTTCATACAATAACTTTGCACTTTTTCTAGCACACAGTACAATCCGCGGCATTTAAAATAAAACGCGGCCACCCCAACCCCCGGCTCGCAGAAAACACAAGCACAGGTAGTGCGCGAAGTAACAAGGACGAAATAGTTGTTTACATGTTAAAAACCCTCCTCTACATCAGCCTAATTGCCTGCCTCCTCATTAGCCTTCTATTTTTTTACACGCTCCAGCCACAAGGCATAGACAGCCGTAGCGCAGCGAATACCCCCACGGCGATCGAACGCGGCAAAAGCCCCCTCGAAAAAATATCACCCCCTGACAATTCGGAAAAAAGTACAGTCCGTAGTCGCGAAGAGCTCAGCCAGGCACCCACCGTCATTGCAGCAATAGCCGCTGAAGATAAGATGCGCAATGAACGCTTGCGCAAAGACATTATTCGCAACTATAAAAAAACACGTAATTTATATTACGCCGATACCAGCTTAAACACTGCTGACAAACAACAATTGATTACACAACTCGACACGGCAGTTTTTGGCGACCAACAACCCGACTACGCACAGACCAGCGAAGACCTCGACGATCAAGCGCTATACCGGGAAATAATGCTTAACTTTCAATATGACACTCAAAATATAAAAGCTGATTCTTCGCTCAGCCGCCAACAAAAAGAAGACAGCATACGCCAACTACTTTCTCAATTTATTACTGACATTGACGGCTGACATTGACGGCTGATATTGATAGCTGATTGTACGGATACAACAACTTATTTATTCTAAAGACAAAGGGATTTACATGTTCACGTTAAAACACCTTAAAGCTTCAATTATATTGACCGCTCTTTCCTCAGGCCTTCTCTCTGCAAGCTCAACGCTCGCCGCCATTGGCGATGAAAACTTTGAGACCGAGCTTGATAACCTGACCAACACCACATCAACCTTTGGCAACGAGCTGGATATTCTAGAGTCGGCCAATGAAGTTTATTTATTGCGCCAGCATTTAATGGCGGACGCCCAACAGTTTATCAACATTCACACCTGGGCCATCAGCCAGGATACCACCGGACTCGACACAGCCGCACAACTGGGAGCCAAAGCCACCCTCGACGATGTCGAAGTCAATTTCCTCTATGACGCATTGGCGCAGCTTTACGTGTCACCGGCAATGGGTGCTGGCCTGCGCTCACTCGGTATTAACGCCGTCGCCTACGTGCCACAAAATATAGATCAAGATAACCTCATCCCCTACCTGTTAACCGGCAGTCACAAAAAATCGATGATTGTCGATAGTGTCAATTATGGTCTGGAGTCTGTCGTTGGCGGCCGTAATATTGGCGATGATTATTTAACCGAGGTCATCGATGCCGCCCCCGGAGAATTTGTCGATAAATGGCGCGATACGGATCTACTTATTCGCGGCCCAGCAACGCTGCTGCTACAACAAGACTTTGTCGATTCTTTTAACCATCAAACGAGTATTTCCGTCGGCTGTTCAAGCGATGATGAAAGCTGTCATTTTTACCCGCAAACAAGCACAGAAAACCCTTCTGCCAATGCCAATTTACGTATCTTGCACAATGACCCCGAACTAAATGATGGCGCCGGTGTATTTCAAGTTAACGCCATGTACGAAAAATTACTGACTGAAGCCGAATACAGTATTGATATAGAAACACCTTATTTTATACCCCCGCCAGCATTACTCGAGGCTATTTACGGTGCCCTGGCCAGAGGTGTGCGCGTACGAATTTTAACTAACGATGATAAAAATAATGACGGGGGCGGCATTGTATATTTGGCCTCAGCGTTCTATTGGCAAGATCTACTCGAAGCCGGGGCAGAATTTTATCTATGGGGGGTCAAGAAATCTGCTGCAGAGCCCGAGGCGTTTCGACAAATGCACTCCAAATTTATTATTGTCGACGACCAGCTCTTTATGCCGGGCTCCTGGAACTTTGATGGCAGGGCCTATTACACCTCCAGCGAATTCGGCTTTGCCACCACCGACACGGCGGTAGTGGACGATGCGCTACGCATGTGGCAGGACGATCTCGCCACCATTGACGTCATCACTGTTGACGCCGCCTGGTACGACGCAAACTTCACCTGGCTCGATAAAATTAAAATGAAATTTTACGCCTTACTCTCACCTATTCTTTAAACGACATATTGGAAAACCGCGTATTGCTAAACGCCATCGACAGGCAGGGCGACGCGGTGCGCTTTATTCTTGAATACGGGACAGCCATAACTGTAATAAAAACAGCCGCAATCAACGCGGCGCACTAGCAGAGGAGGCGCGAAACCAGGTGGCGATTGAAAAGCGATCCCGCCTGGTAGGCAGAACTTCATGGGGAAAGTCTTCACTTAAAAATACCACGATGGTGCCAAAACTCGGGCTCACGGCTAGCGGCGTCTGAGCTTCATACCCCGTATAAATAACTAGCTCGCCACCGTCTTCGCTCTGCCACTCATTATTTAAATAAAGCACCATCGACAGCACACGGTTGGCCTCGCCTTTAAATGCGTCGCTGTGCTTTTTATAAAAATCACCCGGCCCGTAGTGAGCATAGTGACTTTCGGATGAAAATAAGCCCAAAAACAAGCGGCGATTGAGAAACACTTGCAGTGACTCAAGCCACCCTAGCCAGGCGGCACCCGCCTCGTGGTCGCCATTAATCCAGCAAATTTCATCACCGCGTATCAGCTGATTCAAGTGCTGTGCGCTCTCCCGCCCTATACCCGCTTTTTTAAAGTCGGCGCCAGACATTGTCTGCACATGCTTTGAAAGTTGGTCGAGCAAAGCCGCCGGTAAGGCATTGGGCAGAATGCTGTAACCTGTGGCCGCAATATCCCTGGCGATGTCTGCGAATATAAGTTCGCTACCGTCGCCCGCATCGTCGGCAGCTTTATTCACTATTAGGCATTTTTCTTAAGACGCTGGCGGGCAAGCACCCAACGGTGTATTTCGCTCGGCCCTTCATAAATGCGCATTAAGCGCACCCGCTGGGCCATGAGTTGCAGGGGTAGTTCTTTAGTCATGCCCATGGCGCCGTAAGTTTGCATGGCCCAGTCGATAGCGTCGGTGGCCAGCTCCGTGGCGTAGAGTTTAATCATGCTCGCCTCGGTGCGCACATCCCCACCGGCATCCTGTTTGGTGGCGGCGTGCCAGAGCATTAATTGCAGGCAGTGGCAGCGGGTTTCTATCTCGGCAACCCACCATTGAATGGACTGTCGATCGGCCAGCGGCGCACCAAACGTCTCTCGCTGATTGGCGTAATCACAGAGCATATCCAGCGCCCGACGCGCCGTTCCCAAACACCAGGCGCCCATTTCCAGGCGCCGCACGATAAGACGCAGTTGCATGGGCGCAAAGCCCTGCCCTTCCACGCCGAGTAATTGGCTGGCGGGCAGGCGGCAATTATCGAAGGCAATTTCGTAATTGTAGTGGCCGCCGATCAATAAAATTTTGCGGGCAATTTCCAGCCCTGGCGTGTCGCGGTCGACGAGGAAGGCGGAGATACCTCCCCGCGAGCCTTTCTGTGGATCGGTAATCGCCATAACAATGGTGAAGTCAGCCTTGTCCATGCGGCTAATCCAAATTTTGCGCCCGTTGAGCACCCAGTCATCACCGTCGCGCACGGCCCGCGTGGTCATGCCCGCAGGGTCGGCACCGGCGCCCGGTTCAGAAATCGCAATGGCGGAAATAGTTTCACCCCGGGCATAGGGTTCGAGGTATTTCGCCTTCTGCTGCTCGTTGGCCGTGGCCAGTAACATATGTAAATTGGGCGAGTCGGGCGGAAAGGTAAAGGGCGTGATGGTACGGCCCAGCGCCTCGTTGACGCCAACCAGAGCAATGGCGGGCAAATCGGCACCGCCGGTTTCAGCCGGGCAATCTAGCCCCCATAAACCCAGCTCGCGGCATTTGTCGTGCAGCGGGGCAAGCTCCGCATCTGTCAGTTCGTGGTTACCGCCCAGGGCTTCGCGTTCGAGCACCGCTGCCTCAAGAGGCATCAGCTCATTTTCAACGAATTTATTGACCATTTCGTTGAGTAGTCGATATTCTTCGTCCAGTTGAAAATCCACGCTGTTGCCTCGCTTACCTTATTTAAAAATTAATTCTATCCGATCTAAATCACTCTTCGTCGGCGGGTCGGTAGACCTTAATGGGGTGATATTCTTTCTGGAAACCGGGTTGATCTTCCCACTTCAAACCGCCAATCAAACCACCGTCAACCACCATCGCCTGACCGGTGACAAAGGTCGAGCGATCGCCCGCTAGCCAGCAGGCCATTTGCGCGATGTCATCGGGAATGCCGGCGCGGGGAATCGCCTGGGTTTTACTAAAGCTGGGCAATACTTTTTCGATTAGCTCATCGGAGCGACCCACAGTATTGGCCGCCAGCGGTGTGGCGATAAAGCCGGGGCAAATGGCGTTGACGCGGATGTGGTGCTCGCCCAGTTCCATAGCCACCGATTTAGTCATGTGAATAACGGCGGCCTTAGCACCCGCGTAGGCGTGAGGGCTGTAGCCCGAGGCCAAACCGGCGATGCTGCCGGTATTAATAATGCTGCCACCTCCCTGTTTTTTCATAATCGGCGCCGCGTGTTTCATGCCCAAAAATACACCGCGCACTAGTACGTCGTAGGTCATGTCGAATTCATCGGCTGGTGTATCTTCAACCGGGCCAATCACGCCGCCAAAACCGGCGTTATTAAAGATAATGTCGAGCCGGCCCCACTGGGATACGGCCAGATCAATCGCGGCTTTTACTTCCGCTTCCTGGCGCACTTCTACCTTGGCAAATACGGCGGCATCGCCCAGCTCGGCAGCCAGGGCTTCGCCCCGTTCAACCTGCATATCGGCGATCACTACCCGCGCGCCCTCTTCAATAAATAAGCGCACGGCGCGCTCGCCAATGCCGCTGGCACCACCGGTAATTACTGCTACTTTGCCATCGAGTTCGGCCATATTCTTTCTCCCATATTTTTTGCTATGTTAACTTTGATTAAATGTTTACCTGTGCAGAACAGGGTTTAAACCACCCGCTTACTGCGCAGGTCGGCGATTTCTTCGACACTGTAATTTAAAGATTTTAACAAACTGTCGGTGTGCTCACCCAGTGCCGGTGGTGGTGTTTTAATGCCACCGGGGGTACGCGACAGCGAGATTGGCGTATCCATTACCGGCACCGGTTTATCGATGCCGGGAATGGCCACATCCTTCAACATGCCCGTAGCCTTAACGTGTGGATGGTCGAGCACTTGCTGGGGCGACAATACTTCACCTGCCGGAATGCCCGCCGCTTCGAGTTGCTCGAGAACTTGCTGCGTGGTGCGCTCGCCACACCAGCGGCTCATGCGCTCGCTAATCACCGCGCCATTGGCACCACGGGAGTCATCATCGGCAAAGCGCGGATCTTCCAGCCACTCGGGTTCACCGATTAAATCGACCCAACGCTTGAAGAGTGGATTGCCAATGCTCTGCACCATGACCCAGTTATCTTTGGTCTGAAAGGCATCGGCAGGGGCGCCGGTGGGCGCACGGCTGCCGGTGGACACACGGTTCAGTGCCAGCACCGCCTGCTCCATCACCACCGGGTTGGTAATGGTCAGCGCCGTGTTGAGCAAAGCGCCCTCAACAATTTGCCCCATGCCGCTGGTCTTGCGCTCGTACAGTGCCAGCACCGTGCCCAGCGCGCAGAGCATGCCGCTACTGTAGTCGACGTAGGGCGCAAAATTTTTCATCGGCTCACCCTCGTGACCGGTCATGTACATATTGCCCGACATCGCTTGCGCAACACCGTCAAAACCGAGCTTTTCGGCGAAGGGCCCCTTCGAGCCAAAGGCCGAACAGGTGGTGAGAATAATATCGGGCTTAATGGCTTTCAGGCTGTCGTAGTCGAGGCCCATCGCCGGCAGCGCATGGTAGGGCATATTGACCACCACCACGTCGGCGGTTTCGATTAAACGACGGGTAACTTCTTTGCCATCGGGCTTGGTGGGGTTGAGGGTCAGGCCCAGCTTATTGCGGCCGTTGTGAATAAAGTGAGCACCGTACTCATCATTGAGCGGCGCCACGTAGCGGTCTTCACTGCCGTCGACCTTTTCAATGCGAATCACCTCGGCACCGAAATCACCCAGCAGAGAGGCGCAGTGCGGCCCGGCCACATAGCGCCCAAAATCGAGCACGCGAATTCCCTCTAAAACTCCCGACATTTTATTTCCCCTGAAGTGTGTAATAAATAGATGCTGAGAATAGGCTCTGCGAACCAGACCCGTTCATAATTGCTGGAAGCATGATAAACCCGGGGCCGTAACAGCGCTATAGCGGGGACAAAATTGGCCCGCCAAAAAACAAGCTAAAAAAAAGGTGCAGAAACTATCTGCACCTTTTTACTGACGGGCTAAGGCCTAGAGAACCTAACTTTGCATCACACTAAAGGGGTTGAGCTTTGACATACCACCATCGACCAGCATGGAGGTGCCATTGACATAGCTCGCATCGTCGGAGGCGAGAAAGCACACCGCTTTGGCAATATCATCGGGCTGGCCGACACGCTTGCAGGGCAGCATTTTTGGGAATTCTTCTTTCAGCATTTTCGACGCTTCCTCACCATAGACATTCGGCAAAATAGGCGTGTCGATCAAACCCGGCAGAATCACGTTGTGGCGAATGCCCGGCACGCTAATCACACTGTCCTGGGTGAACTTCAAGACCGCCGCTTTGCCTACACCGTAGGGACAGTAATTGTCGATGGAGACAATCGCCGCCGCCGAGGCAATATTAATCACCGAGCCATTGGGTGCAGCGCGCAGCAACTTAGCGCCATGCTTAACTAAGAAAATGGGCGCTTTTATCAAGATAGTCATTTCGGCATCGTAGCTTTCTTCCTCGACATTTTCGGGGCTTTGAAAGTTGGCAAAGGCCGCATTATTAACTAGCGTATCGAGGCGGCCGTAATCTTTTTCGACTTTCTCCATTAGGGCTTTAATTTCAGCCACTTTGCAGATGTCACACACTAGCGGCACATACTGGCTGCCCAACTCACTCGCTGCCGTGGCCAGATTGTCCTGATTAATATCCACCGCCAGCACCGTGGCACCGTCAGCGATAAAGCGCTTTGCCGTACCCAGACCAATGCCCGAAGCGGCACCCGTGACCATGACGACCCAAGAATCAAATTTCATAATTTTCCCTGCATTAATTGTCATTAGAATTTTTTGTAATAAATTTTAGCTCAAGTATTCTAACCCAATTACGACAAGGTATTTCCATAGTTTTGACAAAGGCTCTCAAACAGGCCGCTTTACTCAGAGCCCCATTGATGCCGAGGCATGGCCTCCAGTATCGCGCTAATTTGGCGGGCGCTTAGCTCCTGCTTCGCCAGTAAATCCTGGGCAATACGCTGCAAATAATCCACATAAACAGCATCGTTTAAGAGGCCGAGAATATCCTCCGCCAGCGTATCGAGAATGTTTTTATGTTTGTACGAAACATCCAAACTATGGGGCTGAGGCAGGCTGAGCCGCAAGCGCTCAAGAAGTAGGAGTTCTGACAGCGCATCGCGATAGTCCTGACCACCGGCCATATCGCGATAGGCTATTTGCTGATGCAGGGATTGCGCCAGTGGGCCGGCCAAACGGATGCGTGTCGTGACCAGCGTTTCGCGCACCGCCAGGGGCCAGCGTTCGTCCAGCTTGGTGAGGTCGAGGTGGACGTCTTGAATATATGGGGTCAGGGCAAAGCGCACATGGCTGCGTTCGCCACCAGTACTGTGGCTCGCGGGCCGACTTTGCAAATAGGCACCGTAAACCTTGCGCCCGTAATAGTGCGCGAGCAGTACATGGCCTGCCTCGTGGGTCGCTATGGCTTCGAGATCAATCGTTTCGTGCATCTAAACCACTGTATATGAGTAATGGCATCTTCTTATTGCGACTCTGAGCCTTGGCCGCCAACTTATTAGGTATACATAGCCTTGCCTTCCGACAAGTTCATCCAGCCTTTAATAATTCGATATAGCACCCAAATGGCATCGGCCAAAAGCACCAGGTAGCCAACGAGAACAAACACCAAAACGAAACCAATAATCGACCACAGCACACTGTACCAAAAGGTGCGTATCTGCCAAAGAAAATGGGATTCAAGCCAGGTGCCTTCAACCTCCGACTGTTTGACGTAATTGACGATAACCGCCGCGATAAACGAAAGTCCGATAACAAAGGAAAGAGCCTGGAGGACATAGACCACCGTGGTGATTGTTTCTAAGCCTTGCCCTTCCTTAGCTTCTATTGCGCTTGCCGAGCGACCTTGTAGCTCTTTATTTTGACTCATTGATGACACCT
This sequence comes from Gammaproteobacteria bacterium, assembly GCA_018069465.1. Taxonomy (GTDB): domain Bacteria; phylum Pseudomonadota; class Gammaproteobacteria; order Pseudomonadales; family Porticoccaceae; genus Reddybacter. Next base: position 20,381 of record JAGPUW010000022.1, read on the forward strand.
TTTGTAGACGCTTAACCTGCTGCTTTATCTTGTTTGGCCTTGGCAAACCCGGCCCCTTTCTTGGTTTTAGCACTCAGCTCCAGGCGCTTAACTACGCGCACCCGAGGCCAGCAAGCGTCCAATAATAATGCGCTGTACCTCGGACGTGCCCTCGACAATCTGCATGATTTTACTGGCGCGGAAAATACTCGCCACCGGGTAGTCTTCCATCACCCCGTTGCCGCCGAGTATTTGCACCGCGTCGCTGGCGCATTGCTCAAGCATTTCCGAGGCGTAGAGTTTGGCGCTCGCCGCTTCAAAGGTGTGGGGACGGCCCTCATCCTTCAACCAGGCCGCCTTGAGATACAGGGTGCGCGCCATTTCGATTTTCACCGCCATGTCGCTGAGCTTGAACTGCACGCCCTGAAACTCAAAAATCGGCTTGCCAAATTGCTCCCGCTCGCGGGCATAGGCGAGGGAGTGATCGAGACAGGCCTGGGCCGCGCCAACACAGGCGGCGGCAATGCTGATGCGCCCGGTCTCCAGCACGGCGAGGTGCTGGGCAAAACCGCGGCTGGGGTCGCCGAGAATACTGTCTTTGGGGATGCGGCAGTGATCAAAAATTAGCTCGTTTGTGGCCCCCGATTCAAAGGCGATTTTGTCGTAGCTTCTACCCACCACCAGGCCGGGGGCGTCTTTGGGCACAATAAAGGTGACGATCTGTTCCTTGCCCTCGATCTCGGCGCGGGCCGCAACCACTACCAGAGAGCAGTGGTCGAGACCGACATTGGTAATAAACTGCTTAGTGCCCTCTAACACCCACTCTTCGCCATCGAGCTCGGCGCGCATTTTCAGACTACCGGCATCCGACCCGCTGCTCGGTTCGGTCAGGGCGAAGGCACCAATCGTTTTACCGGTGCATAAATCGGGCAACCACTGTTTTTTCTGTGCCTCGGTGCCGAAGCGATCAATCTCCTGAGCGACCACACTGGTGGTGACATCGAGCAGAGTACCGAGGGCAATATCGGCCCGCGACACCTCTTCAATCACCAGATGCATGGACACCCAGTCACCGCCACCGCCGCCGTACTCTTCACTAAAGGGCACGCCCATAAAACCCATGTCGGCCATTTTGCCGAGAATGTCGTAGGGCACCTCATTGCTGGTTGCCAGTTTCTGAAATTCAGGCGCGATAACATCGGCCGAAAAACGCCGTGCCATGTCGCGGATAATGGATTGCTCTTCACTGAGATCGAAATTCATTTTTACACCTGTCGATGGTTACTGCTTACGTTTAAATGGTTGCGTACGTTTAAGCTGCTGCGAGCGTTTAAATTACGGCAAGAATGGCGGGCAGCGATTAAAGCCTGCCGGCAAGTCTTCTACTTGCCGTGCCGCTTTTTACTTGCCGAGCCACTGGGCGGGGCGTTTTTCCATAAAGGCCTTAAAGCCCTCGGCTCTGTCCTCGGTGGCAAACAGAAAGTGGAATAGACGCTGCTCGGTCGCCAGACCATGGCTGAGGGTTTCGTCGAGCGCGGCATTGACACATTCTTTACCCACCTCCACCGCCAATGGCGGGCGCTGGGACAGTTCAGCGGCCAGCGCCTGAGCCTTGTCTAGCACCTCAGCACCGGGGCAGGCGTAGTTGGCGATACCGAAATTAATGGCCTCATCGGCATTCAGCGTGCGGCCATTGAGGATCATCTCCATGGCCAGGGCTTTGCCGACAATACCCGGCAGACGCTGGGTGCCGCCGGCACCGGGAATCACACCCAGTGTGACTTCTGGCAAACCGAGGCTGACATCATCGCCAACCACCACCATGTCGCACTGCATCACCAACTCAAGGCCACCGCCCAGAGCCAGCCCCCTGACAGCGGCAATAATCGGCTTGCGGAAGTGCTCAATCGCCCGCCAACTGGGGCTGGCAAAATGGCAACGGGCATCGACGGCAGAAAATTCCATCAGCTCACTAATATCGGCACCCGCGGCAAAGGCGCGCTCGCTGCCGGTCAGCACCACGGCACGCACGGCAGCGTCGCTCTCAAACGCTGTTAATACAGTACACAGCTCGTCGAGCATACCCTGGCACAGGCCGTTTAATTGTTTGGGGCGATTGAATTGCACCCGGGCAAAACCCCTCTCGTCTTTTTCAACCAGCAGATACTGATAGCTCATACGTTCTGTCTCCCGTTTATTGATGTTGTTTTACACGTGCGTGCGCCGACTGATTGTAAGCAAATAGAGGGAGGAGTCTTATAAAAGTAGTGACTGTGAGGTCATTGGCCGTGACTAACTGAAAGGCCTTAACGCTATTATTATTGTATGGCTGTTAAAAAAGAGCGGGCATGCCGAGCATGTGGCAGATAAGCCGCCAAACACCCAGCAATGACGTTTATGCGCTACTTAAACTGATCGTCCAGCGGGGTGTGCGCCAGCTTATTGGTGAAATTACTAATGGTCTTCTGGGCGATGCCGAGGATAATTTCCAGAAACTGCTGGTTGCCGTAACCGACCGCTTCAAAGCGCTGGATTTGCGCGTCGTCGAGATCGCCGCGCTGCTTTAATAAAGCCTCGGTGGTGAGTTTCAGCACCTCCAGCTTTTCCGTCGGCAGTACTTTGCCTTCGAGCAAGCTATTAATAATAGCGCTATCGACCTCCATCATTCCCGCTATCGCAGTGTGGGCAGGTACGCAGTAATGGCAGGCGTTTTCAAGGTTGATGGACTGCCATACCACGGTCAGCTCCTGGGCATCGAAGCTGCTTTGTTGAAACAAACCGTGAAGGTTTTTATAGGCCGCGAGCACTGGCGGTGCCTCTGCCAGCACCGCGTGTAAATTCGGCACCCAGCCAAAACTATCGACAGAGTTCTTCAACTCATCTCGCGCCGCCTGCGGGGCCGTATCCGGGGTATATAGTGTGAAAGACATTCGCTCATTCCTTAATCATGAAATATTTTGTGAAATGCACCCCGGAGCATCTGCGCTATCTACCACGGGGATGCCATGACTTTACACCGCAAAAGCCGTACGATGAATGCCTTAAAATACGAAGTTGTTGCTCAGGAGTACAAATGTCGCCCTTAAACGATCTGACTCAGCTACTCAGGCTACAAGTCAGTATTTATCACAATGCCCGCGTTTGCGGTGACTGGAAAATTGCCAGTGGCGAGCAGATTAGTGGCAAAACCTGTTTTCATATGGCCACTCAGGGCGGCTGTCTACTGAGCGTACCCGGCTACGATAACTGGGTACTGGCAGAGGGCGACCTGGTGATATTTCCCCGTGAAATTGCCCACAGCATGGTCAGCCAACAGCCGCAACAGGGTACCCAGCAACACCTGGTTATCAGCCAATCCCAAAACACACCCGGCACCAGCATGCTCTGTGGTGAAATCACCTTTGCCAACCCCGGCTTTCAGGTCTTACTCGATGCCCTGCCCGAAGTGTTTGTTATTCAGCGCGATGCCTCCACGCCCTGGCTAACGGAACTGTTGAATTTAATCCTCGCCGAGAGCCTGAGCAGTGAGACGCCCTCCAACCCCCTGCTCGACAAACTTTGTGAACTGCTATTTGCCTATGGTTTACGCCACTTTATCGAACACCAACATCGCGGTATTGGCATCGTCGCACTCTTTACCCACCCGAGAGTTGCGCGGGCAGTAAGCGCTATTCACGCCGAGCCAGGCCGAGAATGGGGCTTGCTCAACCTGGCCGAAGAGGCGCAAATGTCGCGCACGCAATTCGCCCAAACGTTTAAACAACTCAGCGGCTGGACAGCCATGCAATACCTCACCTGGTGGCGTATGCAAATTGCCTGGTCCTATCTTGAGGCCGGTGAACACCTTGCCACGGTGGCAGAGAAAGTCGGCTACCGCTCAGAGTCCGCCTTCTCGCGGGCCTTTCAAAAGAGTCATGGCACAAGTGCGGGAGCGGTTCGACGTGGGCGTCAAACAGAAGAGAAAAAAGTGGAGCAAAATAAAAACATGGGGTCGTAAATTTATCTAAGAATGGCGGGACAAAACCTGCTTTTAGCGATTCTCAACTTGTGCCGAGCAGTTTATTTTTGCCACCCCTGCCTTTAGCATCTTCAGCCTTTATAATCCCCAGTCACAATAATCACTCACCCATTAAAGAGCGACTCATGCCCTACCCTCCTGCCTCTATCGACAGTATGTATAACGGCCCCATTAATTGTGGCAACGGCGGCTACATTAGCGGCCTGCTCGCCAGCTATATTGAAGGCGATGCCGAAGTGCGCATTAATGCCGCCTTCCCCGTCGCAACCCCCTTACAGGTAGAAGACAGCGACGCTGGCATTGGCGTGTATCTCGACGGCAAACTTCTCGGCAGCGCTCGCCCTGTTAAACTCGAACTAAACGTTCCCGCCCCCGTTGACCGCGCCACTGCCCAGGCCGCCGGACAGCGCTTTGACTTCATCCACTCATCCGCCCCCGAGGGCTGCTATGTGTGCAGCCCCAGCCGCACAGAAGACAACGGCCTGCGGGTTTTCTGCGGCGCCATTAAGCCCGCCGACGGTGAAAATGCCGATGCCCTTGAGCAAAACATTGTCGCCGCCTTATGGCGACCCAATGAAAACCTCGGTAATGATGACGGCAAAGTCGATAATATTTACGTCTGGTCAGCCCTCGACTGCCCCGGCGCCTACGCCATTAAAGCCGCCGAACCCGACGCTGGCTTACAACTCCTCGGCACCTGTAGTGGCAGTATTAAAGCCCCACTAAATACTGGTGAAGAATACATACTCACCAGCTGGAAGGTAGAAGCCAACAAGGGCCGCAAACGCATTATGGGCGTTGCCATTCACTCTACCGATGGCGAGTTAATGGCCTGTGCAAAGCAGATTTGGATAGATGTGGGGGATGCATTGCCTGCGGCTGTTTGATATGCCAAGGGTGCACTGGTTTAACCGGGTCGCCTTAAGCATTATAGTTTTCACGCTTTAATACTAAAAAATGCTAGTAGGCGAAAGAAACGAGGATATATAGTTGAATAACGGCGCAATACTAATAGATATATTATTCCCATCATTCGACTGGAATGACGCAAAAATCCACGTTGCCCAAAAGTCGCCAAATAATAGACCAATCGATGTTTTTACACGCAGTTTCGACGAATGGCAAAACGACTGGAATGGTAATTTTCATAGTAATCATTGTTGGAATAAGCAATATATATTTTCAATGATTGAACTTCCAACCCAGCCTGATTGCTGGCTATTTGCTGGCATTTTTAAAGTTTTGTCTTATCAAGAAGGGAAAAGCCTCACAGGAAAAGAGGGGGTAATCTATAAAGTTAGTCTATCCGAGAAAGGCCAATCTATGATTGGAAGGCTCGTCATTCATTGGGTCAAAGATGCCAGAATCAAAGGACGAAAACCCGAAAGAATGCTGGCCAACATGCGAGTTTCCGAGATATTGCCGGAAACTTATGCCGGTGAAGATTTCCCGGGCTATACAAACGTTAATCACCGCTATGATGTTTTAGAAAAACTTTGGCTCGACTCTAAATCTGACTGGCTAGCCGCTTTAACCCACTGCCAAGGTGTGTATCTCATAACTGACTTAAAAACAGGCTTACGTTATGTAGGTTCAGCATATGGAGAAGAAGGTATTTGGTCTAGATGGGGGGATTATTTTACCTCTGGAGGCCATGCAGGCAATGCGCTGCTAAAAAAATTACTGTCAGGAAAAAAGAGCGGGATAGATTATGCTAGAAAAAATTTCCAAATCAGTCTTTTGGAGCAAGCCTCTTCTCGTGACAGTGAGCAATATATTATTCAAAGGGAAAGCTATTGGAAACGAGTTTTGTTAACCCGAGGAAAATACGGCCTTAACCAAAACTAGCAAGGTCGGCCAGTAAATAACCCTAAGCGATAAGTGCCATCACAAGGCACTACCCAACAAACTGCCGCTCAAATTCGACCGTCATTTCTTCCAGCTCTTCAGTTATCAGCAGCCAGTCTTCCTCCAGTGTTTGCAGCTCATTCTTACCCTCGCCCTGGGCCTTCATTAATTTATTCAATTCTTGCACCGGCTTGTCGGTGTAGAGGGCGGGGTCGGCAAGTTGCTCGGCGAGGCTTTCTAGCGCAAGTTCGAGCTTGGCCATTTTCTTTTCAATGGCACTAATCTTTTTACGCTGGGGGCCGGCCTGGCGGCGGAACTCGGCCTGCATGCGTTTTTGTTCTTGCCGGTCGGGCGCTCTACTGCTATCCCCAGCGGCGGTCTCTTCAGTGTCACTATCTTGGGGGCGAGCTGTGCTCTTAATCTGCAGGCGCTGGTAGTCGTCGAGGTCGCCATCAAAGGGCCGGACTTCGCCATTAGCCACCAAATAAAGCTCATCGACCACGGTGTGCAAGAGGTGGCGGTCGTGGGAGACCACCACCACCGCACCCGGGAATTCCTGCAGGGCGAGGATTAGCGCTTCGCGCATGTCGATGTCGAGGTGGTTGGTGGGCTCATCGAGCAGCAGTAAGTTGGGCCGCTGCCAAACCAGTAGCGCCAGCGCGAGGCGCGTTTTCTCACCGCCCGACAGGGGGCCTACCGGGGCGAGCACAGCGTCACCCCGAAAACCAAAGGTGCCGAGATAGTTGCGCAGCTCCTGTTCTTTCACGCCCTCGGCAATGCGTTGCAGGTGGAGCAAGGGGCTGGCTTCAAGATCGAGGGCGTCGAGTTGTTGCTGGTCAAAATAGCCGACCTGCAATTGGCGGCCGCGATCGACATCACCACACAGGGGCTGAATCACCCCGGCAAGCAATTTCACCAAGGTCGATTTACCGGCGCCATTGCGACCCAGCAGGCCAATGCGCGAACCCGGCAATAGATTGAGGTGGATGTGCTTGAGGATGACGGTGTCGCCATAACCGGCTTGCACCTGATCAAAGCTGACCAGCGGCGAGCAGAGTTCGTCGGGCTCGAAAAACTCGAAATCGAAGCCACTGGCGGCATGAATGGGCGCAGCCGCCTGGAGTTTTTCCAGCGCTTTAACTCGGCTCTGCGCCTGTCGCGCCTTGGTGGCCTGATAGCGAAAGCGGTCGACAAAGGCCTGTAAATGGGCGCGCTGGCGTTGCTGCTTGTCAAATACGGCCTGTTGCAGCATTAAGCGCTCACCGCGCTGGCGCTCAAAACTGGAGTAATTACCGGCGTAAGTATCCAGACTTGCGCCGTTAAAATGAATAATGCCATCGACCAGGTTGTCGAGAAAATCCCGGTCGTGGGAGATAACAATAAGCGTGCCCGCATAGCGCTTTAACCAGCGCTCCAGCCACACCACGGCCTCTAAATCGAGGTGGTTGGTGGGCTCATCGAGCAACAATAATTCGGAGGGCTTGAGCAGGGCGCGCGCGAGGTTGACCCGCATGCGCCAACCCCCGGAAAAACTCGACACCGGCTGTTGCTGCGCCTGATGGTCAAAGCCCAGTCCGGCGAGTAATTGCGCCGCACGGGAGACCATCGAATAGCCGTTGAGGGCCTCGTAGCGATGGTGCCAGTTGGCCAGCACGTCACCCCCGGCCACTTCGGCATCTGCCTTTTCAGCTTCAAGGTCGCGGTACTCGCTGTCACCGTCGATGGTGTAGTCGAGCACCGCGCTGACAATACTCGGGGTTTCCTGGTCGACACTGGATATGCGCCAGTGGACAGGAAAGCCTATATCACCGGCGTCGGCGTGTAGCTCGCCTTTTAAGAGGCCAAATAGCGATGACTTACCCGAGCCATTGGCACCAATCAGGCCGATCTTTTGGCCGTCGTGAACACGCATATTGGCGTCTTTTAACAGGCTTTTATTGCCGCGAATAAGTTCAAGATTTTGAGCAGTAATCATCGCGTTCAGTTCGCCGTCAAATTGACAATTTCAATATTATTGGGATTAAAGTCTTCTGCATCGGCACCGCGCTGTAACTTCAGCCCGGTAAAATCGAATAAATTGCTGTCGGCCAATTGTGAGGGCGCGATATTTTTAATAGCGGAAAAAATAGTTTCCATACGCCCCGGATATTCCTTCTCCCAGCCCTGCAACATCTCTTTAATCACTTGGCGCTGGAGTTTTTCCTGGGAGCCACAAAGATTGCAGGGAATAATGGGGAAGGCTTTGTACTCTGCCAGTAGTTCGAGATCTTCTTCACGACAATAGGCCAGAGGACGAATGACGATATTTTTCTTGTCGTCGCTGAGTAATTTTGGCGGCATGGCTTTGAGCTTGCCACCGAAGAACATATTCAAAAATAGGGTTTCGATAATGTCGTCACGGTGGTGGCCGAGGGCAATTTTAGTGGCGCCAATTTCCTGGGCAAAACCGTAGAGACTGCCACGGCGCAAACGGGAGCATAAACCGCAATAGGTTTTATTTTCGGGTACGCGCTCGGTAACAATGCTGTAAGTATCTTTTTCGAGAATATGGAAAGGCACCCCTTGCTCGGTGAGATAGGCCGGCAGTATGTGCTCGGGAAAACCCGGCTGTTTCTGGTCGAGGTTAACGGCGATCAGTTCAAAATCAATTGGCGCGGTCTGCTGCAGGTTGCGCAGCACCTCTAGCATGGCGTAGGAATCTTTACCCCCCGACAGGCAAACCATCACCTTGTCGCCCTCTTCGATCATCTTGTAATCGGCGATTGCCCGGCCGACCTGGCGGCGCAATCGCTTTTGCAGCTTGTTCAACTCATGACGATCTTTGCGGGGCTGGTGTGTCACGGGAATTACCTACGGGCTAAAAAGGGGCGCGCCATTGTAAAGCTTCGGCAGCGGACATACCAAGGGAAGGTCATCGCAAGGAAAGACAACTGGCGGCACCATAAAAAAACGGCGCCCCAAAAGCGCCGTTTTTTCATCTCTTAAGCCCCGCATCAGGGGGCGTTGATACGCCAATCGTGGGTGTAGTCAATCTTGCCGTTGAAGCCGAGTAAATACAGGGCATCGCGGTCACTTGAATAGTGAGCAAAGACTTTCAGTAATTTCTTATCACTCTTGGCGAAGTCATCCTTATACCACTCAAAGAGTTTCGAGACGTGCAGCTCACCATTTTCTAACTTAACGCCCCGAGGGTGCTTAACAAACTCATAACCCGACTTCTTCAACAACTCGCGACTATTGGTGCTGGTAAAAGCCTCTGGCTGTAAATTGGGGCAACCCAGGCCACCACAGGCAAGTCCAAAGTGGACTCTGTGGTCTTGCCAAAGGGGACGCAGAATGCGGTGTTCAATATCGTTCAGTGAGATTTTTTGCCCCGCTACACTGGTCACTTTTTTATCCCACGGGCCTTTCGCGCCAGAGCCACCGGGGCCGGGGATATTCTCGACACTATCCACCGGGTAATTATCTAAAATCAGCTCCAGGGTCAGGGCATTATAGAGATTCAACCAATAGGCCTTTTGTTCTGCCCGGCTGTAGTCCCGAGGGTCGAGATTTGTGCTGGTTTGAATATAGCGTCCCAACTGCTTGCGGTGCTTGCGCTTAACATCTCCGTAGCGAAAGCGGTTGATGCCCGAGGCGTGGTCACTGACCACATAGGTGCGCAAAATGGCATCGAGAGCGGCGTGGTCAATCACCCGCTGATTGGCTTCATTGCTTTTATTCCAAATCGGCCAGTAGTCGGATGCCGGAGCAGCGACACTTAGTCCGCTTGTCAGCAGCAGTGCTACACACAACCCCATCTTTAATATTTTCACAATATAGACTCCTCTATCCGCTACGTTAGCCGTGTAATCCTTGAGCCACCAATCTAACGCAGAGCCTTTGTTGTCGCTATGACGCCTGTCATACTACAAACGCCACCTATCTTCGAACCATGGAACCGCATAGCAAATCATGAATTTTAAACATCTCAGCGACCAGCAGATTCACGCCATTGACCAGGCTCACGTCTGGCATCCTTATTCTTCGCTGAGCCAGCCCCTGCCCACTTATCATGTCACATCGGCCAGCGGTGTGCGCCTGCAGCTCGCCGATGGCCGGGCCTTAATCGACGGCATGTCGTCGTGGTGGTGTGCGATTCATGGCTACAACCACCCCCAACTTAACGCTGCCGTCAGCGCGCAACTCGGCAAAATGTCCCATGTTATGTTCGGCGGTATTATCCACGAACCGGCGGCCCAGCTAGCGCAGCGCCTGGTCGATATAACACCCGAGCCACTCAACAAAGTGTTTTTCAGTGATTCCGGCTCGGTCAGCGTTGAGATCGCCATGAAGATGGCCCTGCAGTTTTGGCAGGCCAAAGGGCAAGCAAAGAAAAGCCGACTACTGACCTTGAGAAAGGGTTATCACGGCGACACCTTTGCGGCGATGTCGGTCTGCGATCCCGACACCGGCATGCACCACCTATTTAATAAAGTGCTACAGCAACAGATTTTTAGTGAATCGCCCCGCTGCCGTTTTGACGAAGAGTGGCAGCCCCACTACCTCGCCGATTTCGAAGGCCAACTAAGCCGCCATAAAGATGAAATCGCCGCCGTCATTCTCGAACCCATCGTGCAAGGTGCCGGTGGCATGTGCTTTTATTCGCCAGAGTATTTAAAAGGCGTACGCGCCCTGTGCGATGAACACGACGTGTTGTTAATTGCCGATGAGATCGCCACCGGCTTTGGCCGCACCGGCAAGCTATTCGCCTGCGAATGGGCCGGTATTAGCCCCGATATATTGTGTGTTGGAAAAGCGCTGACGGGGGGCTATATGAGCCTCGCCGCCACCTTGTGCAACGACAGGGTCAGCGATGGTATTAGCGAAAGCGAAGCCGGTGTGTTTATGCACGGCCCCACCTTTATGGCCAACCCGCTGGCCTGCGCCGTCGCCAACGCCAGCATCGAACTGTTGCTGGCTTCGCCCTGGCAGGACAATATTGCGCGCATCGAAGCCCAGCTAAAGGAGCAACTCGAACCCTGTAAAGCGCTGAGTAGCGTCGCCGATGTGCGCGTGCTGGGTGCCATTGGCGTGGTGGAAATGCACGACTTCGTCGATGTTGCCGCCCTGCAAAAGCAGTTCGTCGAGGCCGGAGTGTGGATTCGCCCCTTTGCCAAACTGGTTTATATTATGCCGGCCTATATTATTGGCGAGGCTGATTTGCAAAGCCTGACTAGCGCTGTGGTTGGCGTGTTGGCGGATGGTGCGAGATAAAGCGCAAAGCCATATGGTCAAAGCCACTGCGGACTCTAAGCGCTTTTTATTACCGGGTTCATGCTGTTGGGACACCTGCGGATTATTATTTATAAATAATAGCTTACGATGGCTGCGCGCAAGAAATAGCGCTGGAATTTTGCCTATCGCTTTATTATATTGGGGTGGGTGTTCTTGTTAGGGTGTTAGCGGTTAATACGAATGTTGCAATGTTAGACTTGCCCCCCTTTACTCAGGTTGACACAGAGTTTTGAACACCCTCAACTAGTGGTATTAATCTGGCAATTATCACTACCGGGAAGGGCGCTCTAACTAAAGTATGAAAGAAGTTTATCTTTATCAATTCCGCCACGATGAACATTATCATGGCAAATATTACATAGTGTTATCAAATTCCCCTCGGTGTTCGCTCCACCTTCCGCATGATGCTCGACATGATGGAGTTCAAGTAAATTTCTTAGCTTGTCACCCTCTTTTCTATTTTCATGACTCCAATTGCAACATCTACAGGAATATTTATCCCTTTCAAGAACACTCACTCGAATCGGGTCAGGGATTTTACGGTCATGGGTCTCTGCCTGCCTATCTTCTTCGAGTATATATACACCGACTGAAAGTTCAGGCCTACCAGAAACACGCGTAGCAACGGGCCAACCGTCTTCCGTTCTCAACTCTCTAACTCTTCTAGCCCACTCAGAAGCATCCTTAGCCAAATATTTTAATTCTTCGCCAGTAACCTTTTGACCGACATTCTCTCTCAAGTATGCCAATACTTTATTCTTAACAGAAGTATCACGCTTACGAATTTCATTCGCGATATTCCATCTATAAGCAGAGTCTCTATCTTGCTCGTCAGCCAACAGAATATATGTATCAGTTTTGGCATCATCTGAGTTAACCCCATTCAAAACCTCACCATCTTCCAATATTGCACGAAGAGCCTGACCACTAAGAATTGGCCAGCCATGCTCAACTCTTAATTCTCTTATTCTACGAGGGTAATCGCCTATTCCGGCAACGACCATAAGCTCACTTCCCTGAAGTAATACGGCAGGGTATTTTCGAAGATAGGAAAGTATCCTTTCTCTCGCCGAAGTGGCACTCTCATCCTTTATCAAAGAACTCCCCAAATCTCTTAAAAGAAAATTCGCAGGAACAAGACTGGTAACCTGATCTCTAAGGTCATCATCCTGCAACTTCTCTTCAAAACCTTCGAGTAGCTGAATTAGCTTCTTTCTAAGGGATTCTGGCTTCTCTCGCCTTGACCTTCGTGCCACCTATACTCCCCCACATCTTTTTATTTTTTTTCTATACGATAAAACCTCACTAATATATTCTGCAATTTTACCTGCAAAAATCGGAGGAACTGCATTACCAATTTGACGAGCAATCTCTATCTTGCTCCCCGTAAAACAAAAATCGTCCGGAAATGACATCAGCCTTGCAGCCTCTCGGTGAGTAATGGGTCTATTCGCTGACGGATGTAAGTATCGACCTTTTTCCGGTTTATAAAATTCCGTCCGAATTGTTACGGACGGACGATCCCACCACAAACGACCAAAAAGGTCTGTTCCTCCCGATTTTTTATTAATCCAGCATTGCGGAGTAATGTCAGGTCTTTTCCTCTGTAAATCAAACCGATTGCCACCGGGCGGAACCGTCTTATATCTCTCTTTACTAATATCGGTTGGATTTCGACCAAAGTGTAAATCCAGAGGAGGTGGGTCACTTGATCTTATCTCTACACCTTTAGGGCGACGAGGAAGCTCACCAATATACTCTTTAACTGATCGCCATAAAGGAAGGTTTGAATTAACGGTAGGGCCACGATGTGTAGGCGACGGCGGAAATTTAAAGTTCGCCTTGCTAAGAAAATCAGCCGTTTTCACGCCTATTACAATCGCTCGCTTTCGAGTTTGTGGAACACCGTAATCAGCCATATTTAGAACGGTAGGGTCAAGCATCTCAAAGCCGAGTGCATGAGCTCGCTTGCTTATATCTAAATATTCAGGGCTCTTTAATAAACCAGGAACATTTTCCATTACAAATACCGTGGCACCAGACTGCTCCACAATATCCATATAAGGCTCCCACAACTCCCTACGTGCATCTCCAATTCTTTTTTTGTTGAGTAAACTAAACCCCTGACAAGGTGGACCACCAATAACCACATCAGCTTTTGGGACCTTACCTGAATCCAGCCAATCCTCAACACTCCCATTTACACAATGGTTGTTTTCACTAAAATTTTTATTGTAAGTATTCACCGCATCAATATTGTTATCTATTGCAAAGATACTTTTAAAATCACCACAATAACGATCATCAACGAAGCCAAGAGTCATCCCTCCTGCACCACAAAATAGATCAACGACCCTATACTCTTTAGACATTCACGAGCCTCATTAACTCCCTCAGTAAAACAACCACAATATACTGATCATACGTACAGCTCAATTGATTATATTGCATTCTTGTAAATTAGCTTTTAGGGTCAGATCTAACACCCACTATGATCACTAACAAAGACACCCACCCTAATACCCACTAGAGAAACCGGCCCCGTAAATGAGACCGTCATTCATAAGTCTATTGGCGTGGACGCCCTTGTTCGTTTGTAATTGGGGTGCTGGACATGCGCCACTTCGTCGATGTCGTCGATGTACTCAAACCCAGTTAAGCGAGAGGTCGAATACCCACGGCGCGGCGCACATCATCCATCAAGGGCTGGCTCTGCGCTCTGGCCTTCTCGCCACCGGCCTGTAATATCGCCTCAATTTCAGCGGGCGCATTGAGCAGGGCCTGATAGCGCTCGCGAGCTGGGGCCAGCTCGGCATTAACCAACTCAAACAATTGCTTCTTGGCCTCACCCCAGGCAATGCCATTGGCGAACTCAGCGCGCATCGCCTCGGTTTGCTGCGGCGTGGCAAAGGCCTGCCAAATTTGAAACACCGATGAGCTGTCGGGGTCCTTCGGCTCACCCGGCTCCAGCAAATTGGTTTTGATTTTATTGATGTGCTTCTTGAGCTGCTTTTCTGTCAGAAACAGCGGAATAGTATTGCCGTAGCTCTTACTCATTTTACGACCGTCGAGGCCCTGTAATAAAGGCACATCGTCATCGACCAGCGCCTGGGGCAAGGCAAAGTGCTCGCCGTAGTGGTGATTGAAGCGCTGGGCAATATCACGGGCCATTTCGACGTGTTGAATCTGATCGCGACCCACCGGGATTTGATGGGCGTTAAACATCAAAATATCGGCAGCCATCAGCACCGGATAGCTAAACAGGCCCATGGTAATACCGAAGTCGGCATCTTCCCCGGCTGCTTCATTCTCTTGTACCGAGGCTTTATAGGCGTGGGCGCGATTCATCAAGCCCTTGGCGGCCATGCAGTTGAGGAACCACATAAGCTCGGGAATTTGCGGAATATCGGACTGGCGATAGAACACCGCATTGTCTGTATCCAGACCCAGAGCTATCCAGCTGGCGGCAATTTCCAGGGTCGAACGATGCACGTCATCGGGGTTTTTACATTTGATCAGCGCATGGTAGTCAGCAAGAAAATAGAAGGACTCGACATCGGTCTTTTTACTGGCCTCGACCGCGGGGCGAATGGCACCCACATAGTTGCCCAAGTGGGGAGTGCCAGAGGTGGTAATGCCGGTGAGTATTCTTTGCTTGCTCATAAGGTCTCAGTGCCGATGGCGATGCTGAAAAAAGTCGGCGTCATGATACCTGATTTCCAGCCCTTGCTGGGATGGCAAAGATGCCCTGCAAACTCACCATTAACTGGCCTAGCCACTCCTCACAGTGGCATTTGGTTGAGTATCCAGCCGAGTACCAATACTTGAGGCAAGGTGACCAGCGGCAGGAAAAGCGCAATTTTCCACGACTTGGTGAGATCCTTGAGAATCATAATCTCGGTGTAGTCGGTGGCGATACCCGCCATCAAAAAGGTGAAGCCATTGCCGGGTGCGCCAGCGCGTATCACCAGATCGGCGGCGATGGGAGTCGATCCCTCGGAGCACACCTCAATGATGGTTGCCGCCACCAGGGTCAACAACAAGCCCATAATCGTCGGGCCAAACAAAGCGCTGTAGGTGTCGAGGGGGACAAAGGCCCTGACCGCCGTGGCCAGTACCAGACCGAAAAACAACCAGCGAAACACCATGCGCGAATCTTTCAGGCCATCCCACAATAGGGCCCCGATTGTTTGCGGGGTAAAGCGGGCTTCGGCGAACAGTTTTTTTAATTCGGGCCACACGGCTGGAGCTTGCTGCTGGGCACTGGCATCGGGAGTAGCGGGATTGGCGTTCAACACTCCCCTGGCGACGAGTCGGTCAAATATCACGCCACTGATCAAACCAATCAGCAGTGACAAGCCGATATAGAGCAGGGTCCACTTGAGGCCGATCAGGGTCAGCATAATGATGGTCAGCGACAGAGAGTTCCAGGGACTGGCGATGAGAAAGGCCATCAACTGGCCGAGGCTAGCGCCCTTTTGATAGAGCTTGGTGCCGACCATCAAAATACCGTGGCTGCACAAATCGAGCAGCAGACCGGCAAAGGTCGCCCGAGCAATGCCCTTGAAGGTACCGCCCCGACCCAAGGTCGCCATAATGAGTTCGCGGGGGATTCGCTCCAGCAGGCCGACAAAGACCACCGCTGCAGCCAAACCCCACCACATTTTATTGATCAGCTCAAAAATGCCGCTGCTCATGACAGTGAGCCAGCGGGGCAAGGTATCAGCGTCCGCGAACCAAAAACCCAGTAGATAGCAAATAAGTACGATGCTGCCCGACACCAGCAGTAAATAGTCGCGCTGGTTTTTTTCACTGGGGCAACAGGAGGTCTCGACCGGCGTTGCACTGCAAGAGGGCTGGCCGGCTTCCGGCGTGGGTTCTGGCTCGGGTTTATTGCAGCAGCTACTCATCGATCATTCTCCGTCAAACACTGGCTCTCGACCTGCTCACGCGGGTCCGCCAGGCTGTCGATAATGGCGCAGTCCGGCTCGTCGTTATTGGAGCAAGCGCCAACCAGGCTCGCCAACAGGTCGCGGGTTTCGCCAAGTTCACGAATATGGGCATCGACCTCTTCGAGCTTGTCACTCACCAGCTGATGAACTTCCCCGCTGCGCCGCTGAGGATTCTTATACAGGCCTAACAAAAGCCGACACTGGGCGATATTAAAACCAAATTGTCGGGCCTGGCGAAGGAAGCAGAGGGTCTTAATGTCGCCGTGATGATAACTGCGATAACCATTGCCCGCGCGTCTGGGCTGGCTAAGCAGCTCAATACTTTCGTAGTAGCGAATGGTTTTTGCCGACAGGCCGCTGAGTTTAGCTGCCTCGCTGATATTCATACCACACCTCACCCTTTGGCTTTGATTGAAGCCCAATCTAAGCCTTACAGCAAGAGGAAGGTCAAGAAAAAAAGGGGAAGGGAGGGTTCACTGCCGCGAAAGAGCGGCGGGGATGATGTTGATCGTGCAGATAAAACCTAAGCAAGGCACAAAAAGTTTATCAAGCGCAATCGAGTATGCGGGTGAACATCTCGATGGATTCCAGCTCAAAACCAGCATGTAGTTTTTTACGCCTGGCCAATTCTCTGACGTCACTGAGGGTAAACCAGTCGACTTCCAGTAGCTCACTGTGATCAATACGGCCTATCTCGCCCTCAAACAAAGTGCCGTAAACCTTGTGCTGGTAACCCTTGTAAGAGTAACTGCCGACATCGACCAGCTCGCCCATCGCGGTGTCGAGCTCTTCGTGAATTTCTCGACGCGCAGCCTTAAGCGGCTTTTCGCCCCAGTCGATTCTGCCACCGGGCAAACCCCAAATGCCGGTGTTCTCACCACGGACATTATTGTGGACGACCATCAAAAACTCGTCGTTTGATTTAAGGATGCAGCGCGAGGTTCGGTAATTGTGTGCCTTCATATTCTTCCCTGTACACCGAGGCCAGCCAGTTCAATGCAGCCCCGATCAATAGGGTCTCCTGAGCCATCTATCGGATTAATGAATAAACAGTGGTTTTTAACAGGAAACTAAAATAACAAGTTATTTTTAAAGCTGCCGCGACCGGGGTCACAGTCGCGGCAAAGCTCGGTGCGGAGCCGATGCCTGTTATCAATATATCTTAGGGCAGGTGCGGGGAATTCAAGCTAAGAGGCTTTTTTGAGCATATCCAGCAATTGATCTTTTAAAGCCAGACGCGTCTTCTTTCTCTCTTCAAGATGAGCATCTTCACAGTTTTCAACGCCCGTTTCAAAACGGTGAACTTCATGATCAAGTTCATGATATTCGGCGAAAATCTTTGAAAAATGCCGATCGCTTATCTTTAGATCGTGAATTAAGTTTTTGTATTCAGGCAGCTCGTGCAGTAAATCGTGTTTTTCTAATGGCATTAATCAACTCTCCTTTGATGTTTTTTCATTTTCCCACAGCTTGTTAAAACGAGCCATGACACATATCAAGCGCTGTCGGGGAGTTGAGCCTGACTTGCGGCAACGACGCTCATCAGGGTTTTGAGATCTGCCCTTTAAATTATCATTGCACTGTAAACACCTGCGCAAAACACAATTGTAAAAAACGCCTATTTAGTATCTTATGTGCGCCAATTAACCCTTTAAAAACACGCATCCAACAACTAACACAGACCAATAAGGAGCACCCCTGATGACAGACACAGATGCTTTACTGAGCGGCATTAAAGTACTGGAAATAGCCACCTTCGTCTTCGGCCCCGGTTGCGGCGCCATCCTCTCGGACTTTGGCGCCAATGTGATTAAAGTCGAGTCCCCGGGTCTTGGCGATCCTCTGCGCCACTCCCATAAATCACCGCCGTTTATGAAGCTGGATTTCGCCTACCCCTGGCAGCAGGACAATCGCAATAAACGCAGTCTTGCTCTCGACCTGAAAACCGATGAGGGCCGAGAAGTGCTGTTAAAACTGGTGCGCGAGGCCGACGTACTGATCACCAACTTCCCCCCCCATGTGCTGGAACGCCTTAAAATACGCTACGAAGATCTCTTCCCTGAAAACGATCAACTCATTTACGGGCAAATCACCGGCTACGGCGAAAAGGGCGATGATGCCAATACGCCCGGCTTCGATGGCAACGCCTATTGGGCCCGCACCGGTTTGATGGATGCCGTGCGCACCCGCTTCGGCGAGCCCGCCATGCCCGCGCCCGCGATGGGCGACCACCCCAGCGCCATGACCATGTATGCCGGCATTATGACCGGTCTGTTTAAACGCGAGCGTACGGGCCAGGGCAGCAAGATCAGCACCAGTCTGATGGCCAACGGCCTGTGGGCCGCAGCCAGCGGCCTGTCGGGTATTTTGGCGGGCACCAAGCCCTACCGCCGCCTCGACCCCGCCTCCCCGGGCAGTGCGCTGGTGAATTACTACGGCACAGCCGATGAGCGCTGGCTTTCGTTGATCGTTATTCAGGATGAGAAACTCTGGCCCGGCTTTCTTAAAGCCGTCGAGCGCCCAGACCTGAACGACGACCCTCGCTTTGCCAACGTCGCCGGACGCTTCAAACACGCCAAAGAGCTGGGCGCGATACTCAGTGATATTTTTAAAACCCGAAACTGCGACGAGTGGCGGGAGCGCTTGCGCGACAACAAAATCACCTTTAGCGTGGTCGCCACTTTTGAAGATGTGATCGATGATGCCCAAGCTCTGGATAACGACATGTTTATTGATGTTGAGGGCCATAACTTTGGCCGCGGTCAGGCCGTCAACAGCCCCTTTTGGGTCAGTGGCTCCGATAAAGTCAGCGCCCATCTCGGCTCGGAGCTAGGCGCCGATGGTCCGGCCATATTGAAGGAATTAGGCTATAGCGAAAGTCAGATAGCGGCGTTTACCGAACAGGGTGTGATTGAAAGCCAGGGCTGATTGCGAACCTGGGCTAACTGACAGTTAGCCCAAATAGGTAAGGAGAAAACGCGGCTAAACCAGCAAATGCTCAACCATCAACTGCAGAGACTCGCGCCCGCGAAAACGATTGATATCGAGGCGAAATACGGCGGATAGCTGTTCGGGCACAACGGGCGCACTGCCTTCTTCCACGGTGTTGAAGGCAATGGCGTCGACCATTTGCTCACTGGAGGGGCCATAGCTCAGCACCAGCTTCAGGTGTTTGCCACCGACCACGCGGTGTTGCACCACAGTGAAATCGCCGTAAAAGCAGGGCTCGGGGAAATGCTGCCCCCAGGGGCCGCCATCGCGTAACTGCTGAGCCACATCAAGATTGAAATCATCCGCCGCAAGTTCACCATCGGTGAGCACTTCGGCCTCTAAATTTTCGGGTGCCAACTGGCGCCTCACCTCCTCATCAAAGGCGGCGGCAAAAACCGGAAACTGTGCCTTTTTTAACGACAGCCCGGCGGCCATCGCATGGCCGCCAAAACGATCGAGCAGGCCCGGATGGCGACTGGCGATAGCATCGAAAGCGTCGCGAATATGGAACCCGGGGATGGAGCGCGCCGAGCCTTTCAGCTCATCATCGCCCCCCTCGGCAAAGGCAACCACCGGGCGGTGCAACTTGTCTTTAATGCGCGAGGCCAGCAGGCCGACCACGCCCTGATGCCAGCCCTGATCGTAGAGGCAAACGCCCCAGGGCATGTTGTCGGCATCAAAATTAAGTTCGGCCAACAGCGCCAGCGCTTCACTTTGCATATCGGCCTCGATCAAACGACGATCGCGATTTAACTCGTCGAGCTGCAGGGCAAGTTGTTTCGCCTCGGCGGGGTCTTCACTGAGCAGGCAGCGAATGCCCACTGCCATGTCGTCCAAACGGCCCGCCGCGTTGAGGCGCGGACCCACGGTAAAACCGAGGTCGGAGGCCACCAACCACTGCCTGTCTTTATTGGCCAGCTCAAGCAGAGCGAGGATACCGGCTCGCGCCCGACCCGCGCGAATACGCCGCAGGCCTTCGTTAACGAGTACTCGGTTGGTTTTATCCAGCGGCACCACGTCGGCGACAGTGCCGAGGGCCACCAAATCGAGCCAGTCGGCCATGTTCGGCTCGACCAGACTGGCCTCCTCAAACCAATGCTGCTCTCGCAGGCGCGCCCGCAGGGCACTCAATAAATAAAACACCACGCCGACACCGGCAAGATTTTTACTACTGAAAGCACAGTCGGGCTGGTGGGGATTGACGATGGCATCGGCGGCGGGCAGTTCAGCACCGGGCAGGTGATGATCGGTCACCAGCACTTTAATACCCGCTGCCTGGGCTGCGAGCACGCCACTTATGCTGGAAATACCGTTATCGACGGTGACGATAAGATCGGGGCTGCTCTGCTCGGCAAGAGCGACAATTTCAGGGGTGAGTCCGTAACCGTAGTCAAAGCGATTGGGCACCAAAAAGTCGACCTGCTTGAAGCCGAAGGCGCGCAGTACCAGCACCGCTAAAGTGGTGCTGGTCGCACCATCGGCATCAAAGTCACCGACAATCAGTACTGATTGATCTTCACGCAGGGCCGTACAGAGTAAATCGAGGGCGGCATCGAGGCCGCGCAAAGCATCGGGGCGAGGTAATTCAGCCAGTTTTAACGACAGCTCCTGCTGAGTGAACACACCGCGCCCGGCATACACCCGCTGCAATAGCGCGGGCATGGCGGGGTCAAAACTGAGGCCGCTTAAATCCGCTTCGCGATAGCGAACCAGCGGTGACTGGCCAGTGACGAGCGTCGACTTGCTCATCGCCCTAAACGGTAATATTGGCCGCCATAAAGGCCTGCACTCTGGCGAGGTCATTGGCCTCGACGTGATAGCGCTCTTCGCGCGCAAAGAGGTCGGCCATATGGTGGGGTAAAGCTGGGGCCTGGGGATAACCGGCCTGCATCACCGCATCGGGAAACTTCGCCGGGTGAGCCGTGGCGAGACAGATCATCGGTGTTGCCGATGAAGTACGACATTTTCGACCCGCCTGCAGACCAATGGCCGAGTGGGGGTCGAGCAGGTAATCGCTAGCCTCGTACTCATCGCGAATCACTTTCAGGGTCTCATCATCGTCGAGGCGATAAGAGCTAAAGACTTTGCGCGCCTGTGCCAGCGCTGCGGGGTCGAGTTCACTGGTACTACCGGCACTTAAAGAGGCCATCAAACTATCGATAGCGGCACCGTCTTTGCCGTAGAGGTCAAACAACAAGCGCTCGAAATTGCTCGAGGCCATAATGTCCATGCTCGGCGACAAGCTGTGCTCAATGGGCTTTTTACTGTGGTCATTAGCGCTGATGCAGCGGTGGAGAATATCGTTGGCATTGGTGCCGATCACCAACTGCTCAACCGGCAAACCCATGCCTCGGGCCAGGTAACCGGCAAAAATATCACCAAAGTTGCCCGTCGGCACGGCGAATGACACGGGCCGATGGGGGCCGCCAACCGATAAGGCAGCCCAAAAATAATAGACAATCTGGGCCATAATCCGCGCCCAGTTGATGGAATTAACGGCCACTAACTGGCGATCTTCGGGCAGAAAAGACTGGTCGCCAAAACTGGCTTTGACCATATTCTGACAATCGTCAAAATTACCTTCGACGGCGATGTTGTGGATATTGTCGCTCAACACCGTGGTCATCTGTCGACGCTGCACGTCGGATACCCGCCCGTGGGGGTGGAGGATGAAAATATCGATATTCTTACAGCGGCGGCAGCCCTCGATGGCCGCAGAACCGGTATCGCCCGAGGTGGCACCCATGATGACCACTTTCTGCCCGCGCTTGTCGAGAATGTAGTCGAGCAGATGACCGAGAAACTGCAGGGCGAAGTCTTTAAACGCTAACGTAGGGCCATGAAACAGTTCGAGTATCCACTCGTTGTGGCCGCTCTGTACCAACGGCGCAATGGCGCGGTGGCGAAAGTCGCTGTAAGACGCATCAATAATGCCCTTCAAATCGGCGGCGGGAATAACACCATCCACAAAGGGCGAAATCACTTTAAGGGCCAGCTCGTTGTAGGGCAGGCCCGCCCATGAGGCGATTTCTTCGCGGCTAAACTGGGGCAGAGTTTGTGGCACAAACAAACCGCCATCGGGTGCCAGGCCCGTCAGTACCACCTCTTCAAATGACAGAGCGGGGGCCTGACCACGAGTGCTGATATATTTCACGTTTTAACCTTCTACAGAATGGTTTAGAGCGGCGTTATTCAAAATGCGTTGCGCTATAAACGCCGCTGCTATTATTTATGTATCGAGACTTTCCAGGCGGATTTTTACCACCGTGCCATTGACCGATGCCAGGGCTTCAATTTCCTCCACCGCATCGCGCAGGTTTTGCTCGCGGGTGGTATTGGTGAGCATAATCAGCGGCACATCAGTGGCACCGGAGCGGGGTTCTTTCTGAATAATAGCCTCGATACTGATGCCGCGCTGACTCATGATTTGGGCCACGCTGGACAGGACTCCGGGCTGATCGAGCACCGATGCCCGCAAATAGTAGGCCGTCTCAATTTCACCGATATCGAGCACACCGGGATCGACAATCGCCGCGCTAGAGAAACCCAGCGCCGGTACACGGCTCTCGACAGGGGCCGCCAAACTGCGCGCCACATCGACAATATCGGCCACCACGGCTGAGGCCGTCGGCTCGGCACCGGCACCGGCACCGTAGTACAAAGTGGGGCCAACGGCATCGCCCTTGACCATCACCGCATTCATCACCCCATTGACCTGGGCGATTAACTGGCGCTCGGGGATTAAAGTGGGGTGCACTCGCAGCTCAACGCCATCTTCGCGCTGTTTAGCGATGCCCAAATGTTTGATGCGATAACCCAGCTCCTGAGCGTAAACCACGTCTTCGGGCTGAATCTCGGTGATACCCTCGGTAAAGACCGCGTCAAAACGCAGGGGCATGCCAAAGGCGATGGAGGCCAGAATCACCAGCTTGTGAGCCGCGTCAGTGCCCTCTACATCAAAGGCGGGATCGGCCTCGGCGTAACCCAGCTGCTGAGCCTCGGCCAGCACATCGGCGAAGTCACGGCCCTTGTCGCGCATTTCGGTAAGAATAAAATTGCCGGTGCCATTGATAATACCGGCCAACCATTCGATTTTATTTGCCGACAGGCCCTCGCGCAGCGCTTTGATAATGGGAATGCCACCGGCGACACCGGCTTCGTAAGCGACACAAACGCCCTGCTTTTCGGCGGCGGCGAAAATCTCGTTACCGTATTCAGCAATCAGCGCTTTATTGGCGGTGACAACATGCTTCCCATTGGCGATAGCCTGCAGCACCAGCTCTTTAGCGGTGGTGGTGCCGCCGATCAACTCGACAATAATATCCACATCGGGGCGACTGGTGAGGGCGAAGACGTCTCTCTCGACCACGACCTGAGAGGTATCGCAACTGGCATTGTCACGACGGGCACCGACTACCGACACCTGAATATCACAACCGGCACGTGCATTGATCAACGCGGCATTACGAGCCAGCACATTAAAAGTACCGCTACCAACGGTACCCAGACCACAAATCCCAATATTGACTGACTTCAAAGCGCTCTCACAGGTAGATAAGAAAAAAGAGGGCCACCTTAATGGCGGCCATGCCGAGTGTCAACGGGTGGTCGAAGCCTGCTGATTATTGATGCCCAGTACACGCGCCATATCGGCCGCAGGGCGATAGCCGGGCAGTAAAGAGCCATCGGCCAGCACAATGGCCGGGGTGCCGTTAACACCCATTTGCTGGCCCAATTCATACTGTTTGGCAACGGGGTTGTCGTCACAAAAGTTAGTATCGACATGCTCACCATTTTTCATGGCCGTCAGTGCAGTGCGAGGATCTTCGGCACACCATGCTGAAGCTATTTTATGGTGGGATGCCGAACCCAAACCGGCTCGCGGGAAAGCCATGTAGCGCACTTCAATGCCCATGGCGTTAAGCTCGGGCACTTCTTTGTGCAATTTCCGGCAATAGCCACAATCGACATCGGTAAACACATTAATCACGCCCTTTACCTCTGCCGTCGGCGAGAAGACAATCATTTCATCCAGTGGGATTTCCGCCAGTAGATCTTTGCGCACCGCCGTTAAGGCCTGCTCTTTAAGATTGATAAAGCGGCCTTTGCCGACCTGATAAAGATCGCCATCAAAAAAGAACTCGCCATCATTGTAGACAAAGAGCATGGGGCCATTTTCGACCTGTATCATCGCGATACCGGGGATGGGGCTGGCCTCAATATCACCATAGTTTAGATCCGGGCGAGCGGAGCGCAGGGTGGCCATAATGCGCGCTTTGCGCTCGCTGCTCACCTCAGTGGCGCTACTACTGGGCTCTGCTGCCCACAGGGGCTGCGCCACGCAAGCGATGATTATGCTGACCAGGGCAAGCCATTTCAGCCTTATTGGCTGACGGGGATTGGCATCGTATCGAAGAACTTTATACATAAACAAAAACTCCACTACTCATTACTAAAGACAGTTATTGGAACACATTGCCGGCAGTCTGTTCCCAGGCGCAACGACAATCAGGCTCTGGGGTGATGCTCGGCATGTAACTCTTGCATGCGAGTCTTGGCAATGTGGGTATAAATTTGCGTGGTCGATAAATCGCTGTGGCCGAGCAGTAGCTGAACCACCCGCAAATCAGCCCCATGATTCAGCAAATGTGTGGCAAAGGCATGACGCAGGGTGTGGGGGGACATGGCCTGCTCAATGCCGGCCACACTGGCCCAATGTTTCAGCCGGTGCCAGAAAGTCTGGCGGGTCATACCGCGACCGCGCTGGCTGGGGAAGAGCACCTCACTGGCTTTCATACCCAGCAGCTCGGGACGGCTGTGGCGCAAATAGCGCGTCAACCAATCCAACGCCTCTTCACCAACCGGCACCAACCTTTCCTTGGCGCCCTTGCCAACCACGCGCACAACACCCTGGCGAATATTGACCTGACTCATGGTCAAGCTCACCAATTCAGTGACCCGCAGGCCCGTGGCATACAGTAATTCGATCATGGTTTTATCGCGCAGGCCGATGGTAGTGTCGACATCGGGAGCCAACAATAACTGCTCGACCTCTGCTTCACTCAGGCTTTTGGGCAATGGCTGGGGCAATTTTGGACTAGGCACCTTCGCCGTCGGATTCGTACTGATCTGTTTTTCGCGCAACCAGTAATAATAAAAGCCCCGCAAACAAGACAGTGAGCGGGCGGCCGAGCGGGCACTCTTCGGTGGGTCCAGGCAAAACGCCATGTAATCACCCAGCAACGACTCATCCGCTGTCATCAATGTCGAGCCCAAGGGCTTCAGCCATTGACTAAAGGCCGACAGGTCGCGGCGATAGGACTGCCGCGTGTTGTCACTCAGGCCCTTTTCCAGCCACAGGGCGTCGATATATTTATCGATGCGTTCGTCATCAGTCGCAATACTCATGGCTGGAGTGTAGTGGCTCGGTGCCACTCCTGTAAATGCCGTTGTCACCGACCGGGGGCCATCAGATCACGACAAAACGCAGTCAATCAGCGGGCACAAAAAAGGCGACCGAAGCCGCCTTTTTAACACAGCAGGGTAAACCCTTAGCCGAGCTTTTCCTTGATTCGAGCTGCTTTACCGGACAGTTCACGCAAGTAGTACAACTTGGCCTGACGCACGTCGCCGCGACGCTTCACCGTAATGCTGTCAATCGCCTTGCTGTGAGTCTGGAAAGTACGCTCAACACCGATGCCGCTAGAAATCTTGCGCACAGTGAACGCTGAGTTCAGGCCGCGATTGCGCTTGGCGATCACCACACCTTCGAAAGCCTGCAGACGCTCGCGATCACCCTCGCGAACCTTGACCTGAATAACAAGGGTGTCACCGGGACTAAAGGCAGGAATGTCCTTACCCATTTGCTCCGCTTCAAGTTCAGCGATCATTTTATTCTTGCTCATGTCCAGCTCCTGGTAACTCTCTTTGTACGGCTTCACAGCCGGGTTAATGTCGTCAACAATTTGCTGTGAAGCCCGCAACTGTTGTGCAATATTCGTTCATTCTTTGCTAAATATTTGTTCACTATCTCTATGAGCGGGTCTACACCACCCGCCCCTTGTTACTCTTTTGTAGCCGCGGCCAATATCGCCGCCTGCTCCGCTGTCAGCGTCAACGCAGCCAACAGTTCCGGTCGTCTCGACCGCGTTCTCATCAACGAGCGCTGCAAGCGCCAACGTCGTATTCTTTCGTGATTACCCGAGAGTAGTACCTCGGGAACCTGCATGCCCTCATAAACTTCGGGCCGCGTATAGTGCTCACAATCGAGCAAGCCGTCTACAAACGAATCCTCTTCAGCCGATGCCTCGTGACCTAGCACGCCCGGCAACTGCCTAAGCAGAGCATCCATCAGCACCATCGCCGGCAGTTCTCCGCCGCTGAGTACATAGTCACCGATCGACCACTCTTCATCGACCTCTAGCGACAACAGCCGCTCGTCAATGCCTTCGTAGCGCCCGGCTATCAGCACCAAATTTTCTCTGCACCCGGCAAAATCGGCAACTGCCTGGTGTTTTAATAATTGACCTTGCGGCGATAAATACACCACTTTACATGGACCCTGCATCCAGGCCCTGGCCTGCGTTATAGCTTCGCGCAGGGGCTCCAGCGTCATCACCATGCCCGGCCCTCCGCCATAGGGTCTGTCATCAACACTGTGATGACGGTCGGCGGTATAGTCTCGGGGGTTAAAAAACCCGACTTCCACCAAACCCTTGCTGAGCGCTCGCCCCGTCACGCCGTAATCCGTTACCGCTTTAAACATCTCGGGAAACAGTGTCACCAGTGCTATTTTCACTAGTTATTACACCCAAGCTGCAGAACAGCCAGGCCGAGGTATTGCTCTGCTTTTTCCAAAACACTTTTCAACAAGGCAACAAACCTAAAACTCGGGATCCCAGTCGACGAGGATTTCTCCAGCACCGGCATCAACCTTCAATAAGTACTGATCTACATAGGGAATCAGTCTTTCCCTCTGATCAATACTGTCGTTTGTTCCCTTGACTACCAGCACGTCATTGGCGCCGGTTTCAAGGAAGCCCGAAACTTCACCGAGAAGTACACGAGCATCACCGTCGACGCTATAAACCTTCAAACCCTGCAGCTGGTACCAGTAGTGGTCACCACCTTCAAGGTCATCAAATTGCTCTCGCAACACGCAGATGTCGAGACCCGCTAAAGCCTCGGCCTCGTTGCGATCATCAACACCGCACAAATGTGCGACTGTGCCTTTGCCTTGAGGGCGAAAACTATCGGCCTCAAGCTCTTGCCAGCGACCATCGAGCTGTACTCGCCAGGGCTGGTAGTTAAAGACATTCTCTGCTGGCTGGGTGTAGGAGTGTACTTTTACCCAGCCCTTAATACCGTGGGCCCCGGTAATCCGAGCCACCACTGCATAATCGCCAGGCTTTTCCATTCCCACACTCAACCCTGCTTACCGGGCCCTAATCAACTGGGCCAAGAAATCAGGCTGCAGCTTTCGCCGCCTTTTTCAGCAGGCTAGCAACGCGCTCAGACAAGGTAGCGCCCTTGCTCACCCAGTAATCAATACGCTCTTGATCAAAGCGTAAAGGCTCTTCCTGCCCGCGGGCGAGAGGATTAAAAAAACCAACGCGTTCAATGTAGCGGCCATCTCGTGAACGGCGGCTATCGCTGACCGTCAGATGGTAGAAAGGGCGTTTTTTTGAACCGCCACGTGCCAGACGTATTGTGACCATGAAATCTGTTTTCCTGTTTTTACCGGGGTATTTATGCCGGGGTAAGTCTACCGGGGGTAAGTACCCATCCGGCCATACATTGCGCGGGGCTTGATCAAAGGCTTTGGCTACACGCTAAAACACCCTCGAAAGTATAAAAAATACTCTCAAAGTATTAAGGCGCAGACCAAGCACTCACAGCCCTACGGAAAGGCGCGGTATTTTACGTCAATTCAAAGCCAAAGAAAACCATCTTCTCAGAACAATTTTCAAAGCATTAACGACGGAAGCCACTGGGTGGCATGCCACCACCCTGAGCACCGCTTTGCGACATCATGCTCTCCATGCCGCGCATCATCTTATTCATGCCCTTGCCTTTCATTTTCTTCATCATTTTGCTCATTTGCTTGTACTGCTTGAGCAGGCGATTGAGATCCTGAATATTGGTGCCCGAACCCTGGGTGATGCGCCGCTTGCGCGAGCCATTGAGAATATCGGGGTTGGATCTTTCGGCCAGAGTCATCGAATCGATGATTATTGACATGCGACCCAGCTGTGAACTCAGGTTCGCCTGCTCGGCCATTTGCGCCATATTGCCCATACCGGGCATTTTTTCGAGCATGCCGCCCATGCCGCCCATGTTTTGCATCTGTTGTAGCTGATCACGCAGGTCGTTGAGGTCAAAGCGCTTGCCCTTTTGTACCTTTTTAATCAGCTTGTCAGCTTTCTTTTTATCGACCTTGCGCTCAACTTCCTCGATCAACGAGAGCATGTCGCCCATGCCGAGAATACGCGAAGCCACCCGCTCGGGATGGAAGGGCTCAAGGGCATCGGTTTTTTCACCGACGCCAAGGAATTTAATCGGCTTGCCGGTAACCTGACGCACAGACAGGGCCGCACCACCGCGAGCATCGCCATCAACCTTGGTCAAAATAACCCCGGTCAGCGGCAGGGCATCATTGAAGGCACTGGCCGTATTCACGGCGTCCTGACCAATCATGGCGTCAATGACGAACAGGGTTTCAACCGGCTTCACCGCGGCATGAAGATCTTTGATCTCAGTCATCAATACTTCATCGATATGCAGGCGACCTGCGGTATCGACGATCAGCACATCGGCAAAGCTTTTGCGCGCCGCCGCCAATGCAGCTTGCGCGATATCGACCGGGCTCTGCTCAGACGTGCTGGGGAAGAACTCAGCGCCCACCTCGCCAGCCAGAACCTCAAGCTGCTTAATCGCCGCCGGGCGATAAACGTCGGCGCTGACCACCATGACTTTTTTCTTTTCCCGCTCACTTAAATAACGCGCCAGTTTGGCAACGGAAGTGGTTTTACCCGCACCCTGTAAGCCGGCCATTAAGATCACTGCCGGCGGCGCCGCAGCGAGATCGAGACTCTCGTTGCTGGCACCCATCACCAGTTCGAGCTGGTCCTGCACAATCTTTAAAAACTGCTGCCCCGGATTGAGACTGAGATTAACATTCTGCCCCACAGCGCTGTCGCGCACCTGATCGATAAAGGTTTTCACTACGGGCAGGGCAACATCGGCCTCCAGCAGCGCCATGCGCACTTCGCGCAGGGTGTCCTTAATATTTTCTTCACTGAGGGTCGATTTGCCAGAGATGGCTTTCAGGCTATGGGAAAGACGATCACTGAGATTTTCGAATAGGGCCATGGTTTTTAATCCCGCTGAAGGTTAGGCGCTAGCATTAGGCAATTTAGCCCCACAGTATAACCGATCAAAACCTTCACCGGCAGCAATCTACCTGCAGCACCTGGCCGGTCGAGCCACATGCTTTGCGCCACTGGCTTTCTGTGCCAAACTCGACGAATCTGATCAACACGAACAGCTGTTATGTCCGTACAATTTTCTGCCCTAGCGGCAATTGCCTGCTATCTACTAGCTTTTGGCTTGCAGGTTCGCGCCAGCCTGCAACCATCCAACAGCAATGCCTCCCTTGCTAAAGGCTCGGTACTCGGCCTTAGCTGCCTCGCTTTAGCTGCCCATTTTTTCACCAGCTGGCAGCAAATCTTTACTGACTCGGGCACTAATTTCAGCTTGCTGCCACTGTCGGTGGCGATATTTATGGTGATCAATTTTATGGTGGTTAGCGGCAGTCTGCGCCGACCCTTTCACAGTCTTTTCCTGCTGCTGTTTCCCTTCAGCGCTCTGGCCCTGGCGCTATCTTTACTGCCCCTCGGGCAAAGCCCGCCCCGCAACAACCTGCCCCCTGGCTTGAGCCTGCATATTTTATTATCGATTATTGCCTATAGCCTGCTTAGTATTGCCGCTCTTGAAGCGCTCTTTCTCGCCTATCAGAACCGTCAGCTGCACCAGCACCACAGCAGCGCTTTAATGCGCATACTGCCACCCTTGCAAACGATGGAGAGCCTGTTATTTAGCCTGGTGATCACTGGTTTTACCCTGCTCACACTGGCGCTGATTAGCGGCCTTCTCTTTGTCGACAATTTTTTTGCCCAGCACCTGGTACACAAAACGGTGTTTTCCATCGTCGCCTGGCTGGTCTACGGCATATTATTGTGGGGGCATTTCCGCTGGGGCTGGAGAGGCAAAACCGCCACCGCGTGGACCCTCGGTGGCTTTACCCTATTAATGTTCGCCTTCTGGGGCACCAAGTTTGTACTCGAGGTTATTCTTGCCTAAAACCAGTCAATAAACTCAGTTGCCAAGCGCTGCAAACTCCTTCAACATGAGCGCCCCTTAGCTATGAGAGTTTAGCCCCTCTTTGAACGACGCCCCGATATGGTTACTTGTCAGTGTGCTGACTGGCCTCTTGATTATCTCTGCTTTTTTTTCTGGCTCCGAAACGGGCATGATGTCCCTCAACCGTTATCGGCTGAAACATCTTGCCAAGAAAAATCGTGGCGCCCGGCGCGCCCAGAAGCTTCTCGAGCGCCCCGACCGCCTGATCGGCATCATCCTGATCGGCAATAATGCGGTCAACATTCTCGCCTCCATTATTGCCTCCATCATTAGCATTCGTCTGTTTGGCCCTGAAATCGGCATTGTTGTCGCCACTCTCGGCCTCACTTTTGCCATTCTGATTTTCTCCGAGGTAACACCAAAAACCATCGCTGCCCTGCACCCCGAGAGCGTGGCCTTTAAGGCCAGTCATATTCTTAAACCTCTGCTCAAAATTGCCTACCCACTGGTGTGGATAGTCAATCATCTATCCAACGCCCTGGTGCGTCTGCTCGGTTTCAACCCATTGAAGAAGGTTGACGACAGCCTCAGCAAAGATGAGCTGCGCACGGTGGTGGATGAGGCCAAGGAAGAGAATCTCTCGTCGCGTCACCAGGACATGTTGATCAGCGTGCTGGATCTGGAAAAAATCAGCGTCAACGACATTATGGTGCCGCGCAATGAAATCATCGGCCTCAATTTAGAGGACGATATCGACACCCTGGTCGAGCGCATCGTCAATACCGAACACACCCGCCTGCCGATCTACGAGGGCGACATTAACCAGATAGTGGGCATCCTCCACATGCGCAAGGTGAGCCGTATTTTGCGCGGTGGCGAGGGCGAGCTGACTAAAGAGGCGCTTAAGCGCTTTGCCAATCCGACCTACTTTATTCCCGCCGAAACGCCGCTGCATATTCAGCTCATTAAATTCCAGAAGAACAAATACCGCCTCGGCCTGGTGGTCGATGAATACGGCGAAATAGAGGGTCTGGCCACACTCGACGATATCCTCGAAGAAATCGTCGGCGATTTCACCACCAATATTTTCGAACACGAAGATGAAATCGCGCGCCAGGATGACGGCAGTTATTTGATC
Organism: Gammaproteobacteria bacterium; assembly: GCA_018069465.1. Classification (GTDB taxonomy): domain Bacteria; phylum Pseudomonadota; class Gammaproteobacteria; order Pseudomonadales; family Porticoccaceae; genus Reddybacter. The sequence goes on from JAGPUW010000022.1 coordinate 51,945, forward strand.
GACGGAGCCGCGAATATTCGCGACATCAACAAAACTACTCATTGGGATTTGCCCGTTGACGGGCCAAAAACCCTCAACGGCCTGGCCCTTGAGCATATTGAAAATTTCCCCGACGCCAAAGTCAGCTTTAGCATCGACACCTACCGGCTCGAAGTACTCGCGCTCTCGGAAAAAATGATCAGCAAGCTAAAAGTTTGGCAGGTAGCCCCGCCCCGACAGGAAGAGCGCTAAGCGCGGCAACACCTCAGGCGAAGGGGTTGCCAACCTTGCCCCGAGCTTGAGCATTTTTTAGCACCGCTCGGCGCGCGGCGTTATCCAGCGACACCCACTGGCGAATTTCCCCACCACTGCGATGGCAGCCCGTGCAGATATCACCTGCCCCGAGGACGCAGATCGACACACAGGGTGAAACCACCGGCGCCTCTGCAACTGCGCCGCCCGCCATTTTTTTATCGTCGCTCATATCGCAACCCGCTAATTGTCAAAGGTTCAGGTTAAGACTTACTTTAAGGCAACGAGCGACGTGCGAAAACTCGCCGCTTTTTCAATATACGTCGCGGCCGACCCCTGCAACACGGCAACGGTTTTTTCATCGAGCTGGCGGACAATCTTCGCCGGCGTACCGAGCACCATCGAGTTATCGGGAATCACCATGCCTTCGGGTACCAGGGCATTGGCACCGATCAAGCAGTTCTTGCCAATTTTTGCGCCATTGAGAATCACCGCGTTAATGCCAATCAGCGAATTGTCGCCAATGGTGCAGCCATGAATCATCGCGCAATGACCGATGGTGATATTGCAGCCAATGTTGGCCTGTATGCCCGGGTCGGTGTGGATCACTGCCGTATCCTGAACATTAGTGCCGGCGCCGATATTAATAATATCGGTATCGCCGCGAATCACCGCGCCAAACCAGACACTGACCTGATCACCCAAATTAACCGAGCCGATCACATCGGCGCTGGGGGCGACAAACACATCTTTGCCCAGTGTCGGTATCCGGTCTTCGTATTGATAAATCATTGTTTTACCTCTTAATGATAGTGATTGTTGGCTTCACTGACCCTCGGGAAAGTGCGGAAATTGCTGGCGTATATCAGCCGGCAAGTCAGCCCGATCAATCTCGGCGCACAAGCCCACATCAAACACCCGATTGAGCATATCGACCAGCACCGTCAGGGTAAAACCCCAGATGGTGTAGCCCGCATAGTGATAACAGGGCATCCAGCACCAGCTGCCCAGCACATCGACCTGCCTCTTAATTAAGTGCTTCGGTTCCAGCAAGTATGACAGGGGCACATGAAATATCGCCTCCAGTTCAGAGGGATCAGCCAGCAGCTCCAGACCGGGGCGGATAAAACCCAGGTAGGGTGTCACCTGCACCCCCAGACGCGTGCGCCGCTGTGGGAGCCTGGCAACCAACTCGACCTCTGCCGGCGCCAAAGCCACCTCCTCCTCGCTTTCACGCAAGGCGGTTGACAGCAAACTGCTATCGCCCTGCTCCCACTTGCCCCCCGGAAAGGCCACCTGTCCGGGGTGACTATTCATGTGCTGGGCACGCTGAATAAACACCAGCTGGGGATCGTGCTCGCGGGTCAAAGCCAGCAACACGGCTGCCTCACGACCACCCTCCGCTGGCTGCAAGGCTGCGGGCGGCAAACTGACAAGCTGCTCGGAAATTTTATTTAACACCAAAAAAAACCTGCTTCATTTGTTTCCTGCTTATTGTTCGACAAGGTTATACTCAGGACAATAAATTGTCATAAATAATTCAGGATATGCCAGCACCTTGAAATACTGTAGTAGCTGCGGCGGCGATATTACGCGACGCATCCCCGAGGGCGACGATCGCCACCGACACATTTGCGATGGCTGTGAAACCATACACTATCAAAACCCCTGCATTATCGCTGGCTGCATCCCCGTGTACCAGAATCAGGTACTACTCTGCCGTCGCGCCATTGAGCCCGCCTACGGGTATTGGACCCTGCCGGCAGGCTTTATGGAAAACGGCGAGACCATACTCGAGGGTGCCGTGCGCGAATGTGTTGAAGAGGCCAACGCCCACCTGCATTCCCTCGAGCTGTACAGCATGATAGACATCCCCCACATCAATCAGGTCTATGTGTTTTTTCGCGGCGAGCTGGAAAAGCCTGATTTCTCACCGGGTATAGAATCCCTCGAAGTCGAACTCTTTGAGGAGCATCAAATACCCTGGCAGGAGATCGCCTTTCCCTCGGTAAAGAAGACCCTAAAACAGTTTTTCAAGGATAGAGAAACAGGCGCTTTCCCCGTCAGGACAGATGCCATCCGCCGCAAATAAACGGGCGCAGGCCGCCTGACTCCACCAACAGCACCTGCGCACGAAATTAAACAGTGCCCATAAGGACATAATTCTTCAAAATACGCCCCATTGTCGTAATCGGCACCCTAAAAGACAGTTAATGCCCTCCTCTCACTCAGCTTTTTTACGTAGAGTCCCCAGCCTGTAAACTGAGTAGTACCCTTTTTAGGGCAACAACACATATCAAAATCGAACAATAAAAATCACACTGACAGGGGAAAATCGGGAATGATGCCTACTTTAAAAAGCTTGCTCACAGGCTTTCGCTACACCACTCAAGCTTTTATCTTATCGACACTAATCAGCTCCTATGCCAGCGCTGAACCCAGTGCTTACCGGGTCGAAAAACAAACCGTGCTCGACTTAAAATCGGTCTTTGCCTCGGTCGAGTCAATGGATGTGACCCAGGGTAGAGCCCGTATCGGTGGCACCCTGATTGAGCTGCTGGTTGACGAGGGCGATGTGGTCGAAGCCGGGCAGAGGCTGGCTTTAGTGCGCGATGCCAAGCAAAAATTACAGATCGCCGCTTTCGCCTCGAAGTTGCGCTCTTTAAGTGCCCAGCTAACACTGTCCAAAACCACCTTGAAAAGAATCTCCACACTGCACAAGTCCGGCAAGGCCAGCCAATCTGAACTCGACAGAGCCCTGACCAATGTTGATGTCACCAGCGCCGATATCGCCACTCTGAAACTCGACCAGGCGGTGGTGAAAGAATCTCAGGCCCAGGGTGACGTGCTCGCCCCAGCTCGCGGGCGGGTACTGAGCGTCAACGTCACTCTGGGCGCAGTAGTCATGCCCGGGGAGCCGATTGCCGAGATCGCCGCCGACAATTACATCCTGCGCTTGTTGCTTCCCGAGCGTCACGCCCGCTTTATTAAAAAAGGCGATACGGTGCTGGTGGCCGAAAGAGGCATGCTCGACAGCGCCAATACCAGTAGCCGCTCTGAACAGCGCACAGGCACTGTCTCCCAGGTCTATCCCGAGCTCGATAATGGCCGCGTGATGGCCGATGTGCAGGTGGCCGGGCTCGGTGACTTTTTTGTTGGCGAGCGCGTGCGAGTCTGGGTGTCAACGGACAAGCGGGAGGCCTATGTCATCCCCGAAGACTACATCCATCGCCGCTACGGCTTGAGCTTTGTTTATCTCAGCGACGGCAGTGAAGTGGTGATTCAACCGGGCACCCGACTCGCCACCGGCATCGAAATTTTATCGGGCTTAAAAACGGGCGACACACTCCGAAAAAACCCAGCGCCCCGCCCCGCATCCTCCAATAGTGCGGGAGAATAAGAGTGTCGTCTTTAGGCGTAGCCGGGGGCATCACCAGGGCATTTATTCAATCGGCCCTAACACCCCTCATCCTTATTGTTTCAGTCATTCTCGGCACCATGGCACTGCTCAGCATGCCCCAGGAAGAAGACCCCCAAATCACCGTGCCCTTTGTCGATATTTTTATCAACACGCCGGGTCTGCAAGCGGAGGATGTGGTTGAGCTGGTCACCAAGCCTTTTGAAGATATATTAAAAGGCATCGACAATGTCGAGCACGTCTATTCGATGACCCGCGACGACGGCATCGCTCTCACCGTACGCTTTGATACCGGTTTCGATGACGACGCCGCCGTAGCCCGAGTCAACGATGCGATTGACGCCAATCGCTATCGCGTACCGAGTGATTTACCACCCCCCCTGGTGATCGGGCGCAGTATCGATGACGCCGCCGTGGTGGTGCTCACCCTGTCGCCAAAGCCCGGCAACGCGGGCCGCTGGACCTCGGATTCGCTCTACGACTTAACCGAAGAGCTAAAGCATGAAATCATCAAAGTCGACGATGTCGGCCTGACCTATATTATCGGCGGCCACCCCAAAGAGCTGCGCATTGAGCCCGACCCCGAACTGCTATCTCTGTACGGCATCACCCTCAACCAGGTGGTCGACAAAATACGCCACGCCAACCAGTCGTTCGCCGCCGGCAGTTTGCGCAACACCAACCAATTGACCCCCGTGATCGTCGGCCAAACCCTGCACAGCACCACCGAGATCGGCTTGCTGGTGATTACCACTGTCGATGGCCGCCCCGTGTATTTGCGCGATGTCGCCAAGATCGTCATCGGCGCCAGTCTTGGCGAGTACCGGGTTTCCCAACTGCTGCCGGTCACTGACGACGGCAAAAGCTATGAGCGCCTGCCCGCCGTCAGCCTGGCCATTGGCAAGCGCAACGGCGCCAATGGTGTGGCCATTAGTGAAGATGTTCTCAAGCGCCTTGAGCAGGTGCGCGGGGGCTTGATTCCCGACGAGATCAACGTCGAGATCACCCGCGATTACGGTGAGACCGCCGGCCACAAATCCAACGAAATGATGCTCCACTTAATTCTCGCCACCGCCGCCATTGTGCTGATCATGGGCGCATTTTTAGGTTGGCGCGAAGGCATCGTGGTGCTGCTGGTCGTACCGGCAACCATTTTGCTAACCTTTTTCACCTGCTGGCTGTTCGACGTTACCCTCAACCGCCTGACCATGTACGGCATTATTTTCTCCATTGCCATCCTCGCCGACGACGCCATTGTGGTCATCGAAAATGTCTCCCGGCACTGGAAAATGCTCAATGGCCGCACCCTGCTACAAGCGACCATTGACGGTGTCGCCGAAGTCGGCAATCCGACCATTATCGCCACTTTCACTGTGGTGATAGCGATGCTGCCCATGCTGTTTATCCACGGCTTTATTGCACCCTTTCTCGCACCCATTCCCATTGCCGCCTGTGCTGCAATGATCTTTTCACTGCTACTGGCCTTCACTGTCGTGCCCTGGGCGATGCTGAAATTGCACCCGAACGCGGGCCAACACACTGCAGATCACAGTGCCTTAGACAACGAAAAAGAAGCTCAGGGCGGCATCTTTGGTGCGGCAGTGCGCCGCTGTATGTCCGGCCTGCTGAGCACGCCGACAAGGGCCAAATATACGGTGCTCGCCGTGGTCTTCCTCACCCTGCTAACTTTTTTAATACCCTATTACAAGTTGGTGCTGTTCAAAATCATGCCCTTTGATGACAAACAGGATATTCAAATACAGGTCGATCTCCCCGAGGGCTCCACCCTCGAGGCGACGGATCGCATCCTGGTAGAGGCCAGCCAGCTGATCGCCGGTATTGAAGAAATTCAAAACATGCAGATTTACACTGGTGTGGCTGGGCCCTTCCATTTTTACGGGCTGGTGCGCCAGGACTATCTGCGCAACTCGCCAGAGCTGGGTGAGCTGCGCATCAGGCTGTCGTCCACCTGGGAGCGCAAGCGCGAGAGCCACGACATTGCCATGGAAATCAAGCAGCGCTTAAAGGCTCTGCAATTGCCCGAAAACGCCACGCTAGAGCTGGTCGAATCCCCACCCGGGCCACCCGCGCCCTACATTGTGCTGGCAGAGGTTTACGGGCCCGATGCCCAAACCCGCCGCGACACGGCACGCAAAATCCAGCAAGCCATTGACCAGATCCCCGCCCTGGCTGAGAGCGACAACTCTCTGGGCAACCCGCCCATGCGCATGCGCATCGCCATTGATCAGGAAAGCCTCGACTTTCACCGCGTCGATGAAGGCGCGGTTTACGGCACCCTTGCCGCCCTCTTGCAGGGTGTCAATCTCGGCCACTCTCACCGTGGCGATGGTCGCAACCCCATCCCCATTGTCCTGCGTGAGCCGAAAGAATCGCTATTTCTCGGTGAGCGCCTGTTGTCCACCCCCGTCCCCACTATGGACGGAGGAATCAGAGAACTGGGCGATGTGGTTAGCATTACCAGGGAGCCGGCCTCCTTCCCGATTTATCGCCGCGATGGCCACTTCGCTGACATGGTGATGGCCAGTATTCGCGGTGAGCACCGCGATGCACCGATGTATGCCCTGTATGAGGTTGAGCAGATTATTAATAACATGGACTGGGCCGGAGGCATAAAACCCGACGTCCGTTACTTTGGCCAACCCGAAGACGAAAGCAAACCCACACTGCTGTGGATGGGCGAATGGGATGTCACCAAGGAGACCTTCGTCGAACTTGGCTCGGCCTTCAACTACGCCATACTCGGCATTTATATTCTTGTGGTTGGCCACTTCAGTAGCTTTAAAACGCCACTCATTGTGTTACTGCCCGTGCCGCTGGGCTTCTCCGGCATTATTCTCGGCCACTGGATCATGGATGCCACCTACTCCATGCCCTCCACCATCGGCCTGATTGCCCTCTCGGGCATCGTGGTGCGCAACTCGATACTGTTAATTGAGTTCATCCACATGGAGAGCAGAAAAGGCGTACCCATGCGCACCGCCGCACTGGAGGCCGCCGCCATCCGCTCCAAGCCGATCTTCCTTACCGCGCTGGCGGGCATCGCCGGTTCGGCCTTTATTCTGCCCGACGCCATGCTCCACGGCATGGGTGTGGCGCTGATGTTTGGCCTCGCCTCATCCACGATACTGACCTTGTTGGTGATACCCGCGATGTACGTCTGGTTGCGCGATGATGGGCGGGCAGTGTAAAGCCCCACCCCAACTCACCTCGCTATAAAAAAGCCCGCCACTGAGCGATCAATGGGGGGCTTTTTTATAGTACTCAGAAAAATGAAAACCTGCGTTAGCGAAGCCGTCAATCACCACTCTTCATATAAAAAGGGCAGTAGTAATCATCGGAGTTACCGTACTCGGGCCTATTGCTATAACGCTGATAGTGCCTTAAATCCGTATACCCTTTTTTCATCCAATATAAGGCACTCGGAATAGGGACAACATGCTCCACAAAACGTCTCTTCTTAAAACTCCAAAGATAAAACGCCCCTTTTTTGGCGACGCCAAAATGCATTTCAGTGCCAATCTCCCCTCTTTTCCCATAGCCGCGACCCTCTTTGGCATAAAACAACCAGCCCTGTCGAATCGCATGATCAAGAATATGGCGGTAATCAATTGCTGCCGGATCCATAACAACCACCCACTCTCGGTAAGAATGAATCCGTTCCGGGAAAATAAAGAAGCCGGGTATACGCTGCTGTTTGACTCTGGGGACGATAATGCAATAGGGCTCATCGTTGACCACCTCAGCCAGGCCTGCAACAACATCCTCATAAAAGGTGTCTTTGTATAAATGAAAAACGACGGGCACAACAATCTCGGGCAGATAAATAATAATCAGCAGCGCCCATACGCGCACTACATATTTATTAAAAAAACAGATGACAATAACTGCCTCATTATTGCCATCCCGCGCGCCTTGCTCACACTTTACTTAAACGCAGCACACTACCCTCACCATCGGCGGCTATCAGCAGCCCACCTTTGCCATCGACACAGAGGCCACCGGCAAAATCCAGCGGGCAGCTAGCGCCGATGGGCAGGTGGGTGGCGATTTGTTCAGGCTTACTTTCACCGCTAAGGTCAATCGCCCAGACAGAATGGGCGGCGCGGTCCAGTACATAGAGGGTATTTTCAATGGCGGTAATGCCGCGGGGGTCAAACAGACCGTCCAGCAATGTCCTTACCTCGCCCTCGAGACTGACTTCGAGCAAGCGCCCGACACCGGTGTCAGAGACATAGCACTTGCCCTGCCACATAAACACGTCGGTGGGTGCATTCAAACCCTCTACCAGAGTCGTGATGTCACCCGTGGCACTGATGGCGAGCACGGAGTTGGTGTTTTCTCTCACCACCAGCACGCCGCCATCTTCTGTGGCACACAGGCCTTTTAACTGCCCCTGCTTGGCAACCAGCATGTTGGTCGTTGCGGTGGCAAAGTCGTAGCGCAGTACATCACCGCGAGCGGTGGTCATCAGGAATTCGCCCGGCTGGCCTGCAGCGACGGCACGCACAAAGCGCGGGGCGGAGGTATCGAGGGGACTACCGACGGAGCTGCGTTCACCATCGGGGGAGATCATTGCCAGGCTCAGGCCATCGACCACAAAACAGGTGCCAGAGCTGCTATCGCAGGCGATGCCCCAGGGGCCGACCCAACCGGGTGCCACCAGAACACGTTCAGCATTGCTGCCATCCATCGCCACTTCGGCAACGCCGCCATCGACAAAGTGCGAGAGGTAGAGCTTGCCATCGGCATCAATGGCCAGATTGTCGATACCCGGTCGCACCTTGGCGACCACCGTTTGCTCACCGGTTTCGGTGTCAATTTTGACCACCTCACCGTTGCCCGCCTGGGGGGAGAGCAGTTCGCCCGAGGGCGTAAATTTTACCGCCGTGGGGTGGGACAGGCCCGCGGTGACTTGCTCCAACTCACCGCTTTCGGGATCTGCTCGCCAGATTTCACCCTTGGGCACCAGCGGGTAGTAGAGCTTGCCATCCGGCCCACCGGCCAGCGCATTGGGGCTGTCGAGATCTTTGGCGATTAAGCGCGGCGCTCTATCGTCGTGGGGGTAGAGTTCAAACAGGCGACCTTTGGGGCGGTGCTCATCGATAAAGAGTCTATCGTTAAACACCGTCACGCCATTGGCGGAGGGTAGTTCGTCCGAGACCACGCTGACCTCCCCGTCGGGCTTGCGCATGGTTACCTGAGCGCTCATCACTTCGGTGGAATACATATTGCCCTGTGAGTCGAAGGCGACATCGTCAGGCCCGGTAATGGGCCCACCATTCTCAGCAATGACCTCCAGCTCACCGCTCGTAGTATCGATTGCGGTGACCTGACTACCCATGGCCTGGGCAACGTAAAGCCTGCCGTCGGTGCCAAACTGCATGCCATTGGCACCAAATAAAGCACTGGCCGGGGTCATCCGGCTGCATTGCCAAGCCGCTGTCAATCGGGGTTCTACCGCTTGTTCGCCATGAAGTGCCGCGAAACGATTTTTCATTGTTATTCCTCCCAGAAAAATGACTTATAGTGCCTACGCAGTAATTCAAAGGCAAAAAAAACCCTGTAACAGCAAGCTGTTACAGGGTGTGAATTAAACCTTTAAGGTTTAATTCACATTACACATTCACATTCAAGTTAAATAACTTTTTGACATTATCGTGAATACAGTTGTTTTGTTGCTCTAAAGTCAAGTGAGCCATTTGCTCATCGAGAATTCTTTGTGAATTCGGCCATGAGGCATCGGTGTGTGGATAGTCGTTGGCCCAGAGCAGGCAACCACTGTCGACAACATCGAGATTCCTGTAAGCCGTTTCATCATCCTGGAAAGTGAAAGATACATTTTCGGCAATGTATTCACTCGGTGGACGGGTCAAATGACATTCAACCGCTGGCCCGAGGCGGGCCATAGCGTGGTCAGCACGATACTTGTAGTGAGGAATCCAACCAGCATCGCCTTCGGCAACAACCATTTTCAGCTTGGGGTTGCGTTCAAATACGCCGCCAAACAGGAACACACCCAGCACATCCTGAACGCCGCGAATAATGTTCATAAAGCCGTTAGCAGCATGGCCACGCTTAGGTGCCAATACTTCTTTTACACCGCAATCATCAGAAGTCAGAATGTGGAAGCACATAGGCATATCCAAATCGACCGCACACTCCCACAGAGCGTCATAATCTTTGTGATCGTAATCGGCATAGCCTGGACGGCCCGGCATCATCATGCCAACCATACCCTGAGCCTTAGCGCGCTTGACGTCGGCAATCGCTGAATCAACAGACAAAACTGCAGACTGAGCCAGACCAAACAAACGATCGGGCTGAGCGCCACAGAAAGTTTCCAACCAACGATTATAAGCCTGCATACAGACATCTTTATACTCGAGATCGGGATGACCACACATGATCATACCAACAGAAGCATAGATGATCTCAGCGCACACACCGTCCTGATCCTGTACTTCAGCACGGAAATCCGGGTTCCAGGCAGCATTGGGTAGCTCATCGAACTTGGCATTGCGATACTTGGGCAACTCAGCTGCAGGTACGCCAGCAGCGCCGAGCAGGGCCAGGGGAATAATGTCATCGAGACCGGGAATGTTGAAAATAGAGCCCCCAGTTGGGCCATCTATTACGGTCGGTGCACGATCACGAAATTTAGGATCAATAAAATCAATATATGTGTTTGGCGGCTCAACAATGTGAGAGTCCGCTGAAATGCCTGGTTTACGAGTAGCCATGTAACCTCCATCCTTTTTTGATTAGTCATTCGAGCTTGCGACCCAGAGAAAGGGCAATGCAAGCAACCTTGTAAAGGTATTTACATTCTTCCAAATATTTAGGGTGAGTGTCAAACAATCCAGGAAGTTTTCAGCGAATTCGAGCACTTTTTTGTGACCAGAAATTTTGTGACCCCAGTTGATAGTCTGTATACATCGACGTCGGCAAGCAAATTAACCTCAGGGAAGGCTAATTCACCCCCTGACAAGAAGGCTTTGCCAGAAGCGGTTTAAAATTGCTCGCCAGCCACTTACAATAAGCGCTACCAATCTTTTGACGAGCTGACAACAACTAATGCAAGAAAATGAGAAACAGATCCTGATAGAGAACCTGCTTCACAGCATTCGCCAGCGCCCTGCGGCCTCGGCATCAGGTCTGGACCCGTCACTCGACGACACTGCCCTGGCTCAGCAGTTTTATGAGCTTATCAACGAAGCCACTGGCGACAATCACAAATCGGAACAAAAACAGGTGACGATTCTGCTTGCCGATTTACGCGGTTTCAGCGCCATGTCAGAGAAGCATACGGCGGAAGAATTGATCGACCTGCTGAATCGTTATTTCCACAAAATGAGTGAAATCATTCTCCATTACGGCGGCACCATCGACAAATTTATGGGCGATTCGGTGATGGCCCTGTTTGGTGCTCCCTCCAGCGGCGAGGATGATCTGGAGAGGGCTCTCGCCTGTGCGGTTGAAATGCAGCTGGCGATGAACGACGTTAACACCACCAATAATGCCCTGGGCCTGCCCAATATATACATGGGTATCGGCCTCAATACCGGCACCGTAGTGGCCGGCAATCTCGGCTCCAAACTGCACAGCGAATACACCGTTATCGGCAACGAAGTGAACCTGACCTCGCGGATTGAAGCCCACAGTTTGCGCGGGCAAATTATGCTCAGCGAGAGCACCTATGACCTGGCTGCAGAGTACGTGAGCGTGGGCACTATTAATGACGTGCTGGTGAAAGGACGCTCCAGGAGTGTCCGCCTCTATGAATTACTATCGACAAGCCGCCCAAAACAACTGGATGTTCCGCAGCGCGAAATTCGTAAAAGCCCTCGCATCGCGGTCAATATGCCGCTTAATTTTCAGACCGTGGCCGGTAAAACGGTGCAGGCTGAAGAATACGAAGGGCGTATTAACAACATCAGTTATAACGGCATGATGGCCGTTATGCCCATGCCCATCCAGTCCAGTGCCGAAATTAAAATCCACTTTGCCCTGTCGATGATGTCCAACCAAACCAGCGAAGTGTATGCCAAAGTACTCCACGTGCAGGAACTAGATAAGCAATTTTACTGCCAGCTCGAATTTACTTTTATTGATGATGAAGCCCAGCGTGAGCTGAAAGAGTTTATCGACCGCATCATCGAGAGTAATTAAACGCCCGACCCTGCGGTAATTTTTTCAACAGCAACTAAACTGCTTAATGACTACACAATTTAACTTTTCAGGTAGCTATTGGTGCAAGTATCCGCAGCCCAGTATTTGCCCCCCTCTATATTTAGCAGGGTGCCAGCAAACAACGGCGATCAAGTCAGCGACAAAGCCCTTAAGGCTTCCAGCACTAACAAAAGCGATACCGCCAATGGCGCGGAAAAACTTACCGCAAGTCCCCGCAAAACCGACATCGTCCAGCCACTAACAGCCGATGAACTGGCGCAACTGCGTCTGCTGAAAAGTCGAGATCGTGAAGTCAGGGCTCACGAGCAAGCCCATGCCAGTGTTGGCGGGCCCTATGCTGGCGCGCCAAATTACCAGTACACCAAAGGGCCAGATGGTCGACAGTATGCCAGCTCCGGGCACGTCAATATCGACAGCGGTAAAATAACGGGCGACCCCGAAGCGACACTACAAAAGGCACTGCAACTCAAGCGTGCCGCTCTGGCTCCGGCACAACCCTCCCAGCAAGACCGCAGAGTAGCGGCCAACGCCCAGCAACTGGCTATCGAGGCCAGGGCGGACCTGAATGCCTTATTACTTGAGATCCAGGGTGCAAACACCAAGGCAGCCAGCGGCGCGACGATTGATCTCTTTACTTAAGTCTGATCGGTTTGACTCAGGTGCGATGGCAGCAAACAAAGAGCGGTAGAAAGTTTCAATGGCTAAATTCTACATACTGACGCGCCATAGGAACAACATCGAGGTAAAACCCCATCAGCCGTTTTGAGTCCACAGGCCCCAGCGACGTATCGTCAACACCACCATTACAGTAGTCGACAACCATGTTCAGCACCCCGCCCATCTCGCCAGAGCCATCGAGTAGAGCCCCTTTAACATCATCGCCAATAGGCAGCTCTGCCAGGGCTTCCGTCAAAGGAATACCCAGCAGGGCGTCGAGACAAGAGAACAAACCCACCATAAAAAAGGTGCCCTTTTCGGTTTTTTTGTCTAATTCAACAGCCGCAGCTTCACACATCAAAGCGCGGACTAAGGCAGATTCCAGAACATGGGTGCTATCTTCACTAAAGCTGCCCGCCATCACCACATGTACCAGGCGAACCAGGGTGTCGAGGCCGAGGATAAACACCGTTTCATCAATCGATGTAATTTCTCGCTCAAAGCCGTACATCGCCGAATTGACATAACGCAGCAATTTGTAACTCAGGGCCACATCGTGGGAGATCAGCTCGGTCAATTGACCGACATCGACATTGGGCTGATGTAATTTATTGGCTAGTTCAACAATAGCAATTTGATTACCGCTTATTTTCCTGCCACTGACAATTTTTGGATAAGAAAAATAATAGCCCTGGAACAAATCGAAACCCATGGCCAGGCACTGTTCAGCTTCACTCTGTGTTTCAACCTTTTCCGCCAGTAGCCGGGCCTCATATTGCTTGAGTTGAGCCATTTTTTTACTGAGCTGCTCAATGCCGATATCGGCCACATCGAGTTTGATAATGTCAACTATTTTCAGAAAGGGCTCATGCTCTGGTGCGAAAACATAGTCATCGAGAGCCAGGGTATAACCGCGCTTTTTTAAAATCAGCAGGGCCTCAATAACTTCTGCATCGGGCTCTACATGCTCAAGGATTTCAACGACAATATTGGCATTAATTTCAGGTATCGGATAACTGCCAACCAGGAATTCTCGGGGCATATTGATAAAAGCGGGTTTGTCTCCGACCAAATCCTCAAAGCCGATAGAGGTAAACACATTGCTCAATAGCTCCGCTGTCGCCAGGCCATGATCGGCAACATCAACAAAATTTTTATTCCCCGAGCGATAGAGTAATTCATAAGCGGCGACATTAAAATCCCGATCATAAATTGACTGGCGACCTACGTAGACCAAATCTGACATAGCACCTCCTTTATGCCTGGCAATCGCCCTACTCTAGCAGTAAAACTTCTCATACTGCTAGCTATAACAGGGATTGCAAACCCAGCCCGCAGCAAGCCAAAAGCTTTTTACAAGGTAATAAAAACCTATGCCTTGCGACGCACTGGATAGCCATTTAAAACCGCTCAACCATAGGCTTTGGAGCGCGCAATCATCCGTTGTGCCTGCGTGTAATGGGGCTTATCCAGCATTATGCCGTCGAGGCCAACAACGCCCATATCTGGATTGGACTCAAACACCTCAACAACACGGCGTGACCACTCCAACTGCTCGGCAGTAAACGAAAAGGACTCATTAATGATATCGACCTGATTGGGGTGGATCGCCATCATGCAGGTAAAACCCGCTCGACGTGCACCCAGACAGGCATCTCGCAAACCGTCGTCATCTTTAAAATCGGTGAACACGGTGTTGCAAGGCTCGATACCTGCAGAAGCAGCTGCCGCCAGACATAAACTGCGCGCGGTGCGGAACAGGTCATCCCAATTGCCGTCAGGCAGGCGGTGAGTTTCAGCGCCGACATCGGCGGACAGGTCAAACTCACCCCAGCTAACGTAGGCAAGGCGGTCACTACAAGCGGTCAAGCCGCCCATATTGAGCACGCCCTGACCCGTTTCTGTACCGATCACCAATATTTTAATGTGCCCCGCTGGAACTCCGTCCCGCGCTTCGAGGGCACTAATATAGTGGTCGAAACGAATCACATCCTCGCGGGTGCGATACTTGGGCAGCAAGATATAGTCCGGCGCACCCCCGACCACGGCAGCGAGATCGCCCAGAGTCATATCGCCACACAGAGGGTTAACCCTGACCAGCAATTTTTGGGTTCGCGAACCCAGAGGGTTGGCATCGAGATATTCCCGCGCCAGACGCCGACCCTCGTCTTTACGACTCAGAGCAACGGAGTCTTCCAGATCGAGAATCAAACCATCGGCATTGGTACCTGCACCCTTGGCAATTTTTTTCTCACTGTCGGCAGGTAAAAAGAGCATAGATCGCATGAATATTCTCCGCTGCTTAATCTTTGGGGCGAGTGGACATCAAGGCAGTACGCTTGACGGTGGCAACCATCTCATCGCGCTGGTTAAAACCTTCATGTAAAAAATTAACGATACCCGAGTCATCGCGTGATTTACTGATACGCTTGTTCAAAATAGTGGTGCGCGCACGGATCGTGTCACCGTGTAAAGTCGGCCGTGGGAAAGAAATATCAGTCATACCCAGATTGCCTAGCGTAGTACCCAGAGTCAGTTCCGTGACCTGTACGCCGACCACCAGAGCCAGAGTAAACATACTGTTAACGATGCGCTCACCATAAATACTGTCTTTCGAAAACTCAGCATCGATATGCAGGGGTTGGGTGTTCATGGTCAGGCAGCTGAACAAGGTATTATCGTATTCACTCACGGTGCGACGCACCTGGTGATCAAAAACTGCGCCCTCTTCAAAATCTTCAAAATAGTAACCGGCCATCTCTCTTCCTCTCGCTAATGAATGTGGAAGTGAAATTGTATCATCGGGAGGACTGTGGGTACGACTCGCGCCCTGCACCGCGATGACTCGTAGTAAACTAGGCGCCAACAAATAAGCAATTATCCCAACTCACTAAAAACAGAGCCCAGCCATGACAGAGTCCAGTACAGCAATGCCCCTCACTTTTGATGAGGTAATAGCCCAGCGCAAATCCGTACGTGGCTTCCTGCCCAAACCCATACCCAAAGAGGAGCTACACAAGATTTTCGCCCTCGCCCAACAAGCACCATCAAACTGCAACATCCAGCCCTGGAATGTCGCCGTTGCCTCGGGTGAATCCTGCCAGGCCATTCGCGGTAAGTTGATGGCGGCGGTAAATGAGCAGGTTCCGTCCAACCCAGACTACTCGCGCACCGAGCGCTTCGAGGGCGTATTTCGCCAGCGCCAGGTCGATACGGCCGTCGAGCTGTATAACAACATGAATATCGGCAGGGGTGACAAAGAGGGCCGGCAGTGGGCGATGATGCGCAACTTCGAGCTTTTCGACGCCCCCCACATCGCCTTTATTTCGATGCCAAAAATATTTAATGAATCCGTCGCCATCGACGTCGGCATGTACGCCCAGACACTGATGCTATCGATGACGGCTCACGGTATCGGCTCCTGCGCCCAGGCCAGTGTTAGCCGCTACCCCGATATTATTCGCGAGCACTTCGGACTCGACGATGGCCTCGCCGTATTGATCGGCATCTCCTTCGGCTACGAAGATACCACCGTGCCCGCCAACAGAACTATCGTGCCCCGCGCCAATATTGAAGAGGAAGTATTGTTTTTAGATTGATTAACAACTTCACGCACTTAAAAATGACAAAAACCCTCTAAGCTGCTTTTCTTAGAGGGTTTTTAATGTCATTCGCCTTTTTCTACAAACTGAAAACGTCTTATCCCTAAGGTTTTCGCAGGCAAAAAAATACCGGCAGCCCTCGCGAGCTACCGGCATTTTAGTCAGCCAGTTTTAACACCAGCCGTATCGGCTCACATCAACGAGTACCGCGGCGTCGAATGGAAGAAGCCGTGAAGTAATCATCATTGAGACGAATACTAAAATCGGGCGCAGTATCTTCGTTATCGAGCAAGATCGCCAACATGCGGCCCGCTTGCATATCGTAGAACGTTTCCAGAGTTGATCCGAGGAAGCCTACGTCATACCACATAATGCTGTGAAGCTCCTGCAAGCGCCAGCTTGCATCGCGACGGTCATAACCATCCATCAACGTAATCCACCAGGAATCCTCATCCAGATAAAACACACGGCGGCCATAATCGTGGCTGGTTCCTTCACGCAAGGTTCCCTCTACTACCCAAACACGGTGCAACTCGTAGCGCGCCAGATCCTGATTCAAGCGAGCGTCTTCGGTGATCATCTCACTGACCTTGATATCCCCAGAGTTTAGCTTATAGGCATTGTAAGGAATGTAGATTTCACGACGACCTAACAGCTTCCAGTTAAATCGATCATTGGGGCCGTTAAAACCAAATTTCTGATCTGTCGTTGCCAGGCCATCACTGGCACTCAGGGGGTTGTCGTAAACAATCTGCGGTGCACGCTTAACTCGTCGCTGACCCGGGCTATAAACCCAGGCGCTACGAAACTTGTCCATAAAGTGCACAGGATCATTAGCCAGTACCACCTGACCAGCGATTTTTGCCGGTGCTGTAATCGTCTGGTAGTAAAACATCGAATCGACACCAGGGTTGAAATTTTCAATGGTGTTGGTCGGCTCACTCCACTTCCAGTGCTGCTGCACTGACAGCTTATTAACGACATACTTTCCCGTAGTGGTCACTGCTGCGGCATTGTCCCAGCTGTCCATCCACGGCTGGATGGGACGAGTGACCTGATTCATCAGCGCCTCATTACCATCTTTTGGAATGGGAAAGGCCCAGGAAATAACTGCATTCTTAAACCCGACCACACCTTCTGGTGTCACCGCCACTTCTGCCCGTGGTGCATTTTCTAGGGCAGCTTTGTATATATAGGGCTTAAAAACAGCACTTCGGCGTGTTTGATAAACATTCATATAATAGTCAGGGTATGTCTTAAACATACTTTTCTGACCTTCTGTCAGCTTATCGGCATATTCCTCATAGTTACTGCCGTTGATAGTGAACAGTACTTTGTCAGTCGCAAAAGGATCGGTATGGAAGGTACCCGACTTAAAGTTGGCTGGCACTTGAACAGGCTCGTTCTTCCACTCGGGAATAGTGCCCTCGGCATTGCCCGCGCGAATGGCACCAGCAGGTGTTAACTCCGTGCCCTCAAGACCCAGCTTGGCCAGTTCTTCAGCACTCGGTGCTGCGTAGCTGGTTGCAGCGACGGTCATGACCAAAGCGGCAGCTGCCACCCGAGCCAAACGAAACTTACTATTTTTGATACTACATGTAGTCATTTAAATGACCTCCTCAAAAACTTGTCTTAAATACGATGGATACGTTGTCTCGATCATCATTAGTGCCAGCTGTACCCAGCCAGGTCACATATTGCAGATCTAGCGATGACGTCAGATAAGTAAAACCAACTTTGGCAATCAAGGTGCGCTGGTTTTCTAGCAGAGAACCAGCATTCACTGGGGTATAACCCTCAACGTGATGAACGAAAATTAAAGTGGGAGCAATGTTGACGTTGGCAAACACATCGTTGTAAACGAGCCCTGCTACAGCGGCGTAACCCCATGAGAAGTCGGTAATCGGACGATCCAGGGCATCAACACCCTCAAACACGCCGGGATCAACAGTGACGCCAAACGCATCGGGCTTGAGGTCAAGCCTATCCGTCTTATCACCATGCTCCAGTTCAGTAATCCAGACTGCAGAAGCATCAAATACCAGGTTCAGCGTATCGGCCCCAAGTAAGTTGGTGCCACCGGAGCGGGTGAAGTTCAGCAGATAGGTATAGACATCACTGGCATTGATATCGCAGCCGTCGATGGTATCTGCATAGACCGTCGTGGGATCAAAGTCGAGACTGGGGCCAAAGGCCTGGCCAACCTGCAGACCACCGAGATCTGGAACACCCACCGCGCTAATACCAAACAAGTTTCGACATTCGCGGGTATCAAAGAAGTTCTGCTTTAAGTTCAACTCCATCGCAAAGGAGGCACCGAACAAGGCTTCACCATTCAACGAAATACCGTAGGTATTTTGATCTTCCTCATATTTCCACTCATACCCCGCGAGTGTGTCATGCCCAGGGCGCGCAGGATCCGGACGGGGAACGTAGTCTTCCTGTAGACCGATATACGGGGTATAGGCATGGGAACGCACGTAGTAAAAACCCAGATCGGCGAAGTTAAGCGATTCCAGAATGAAGTGCATGTTCACACCCCACTGGCCACCATCGGGCTCATTCCTGCCTGCGAATTCAATACCACGAACAAACAAGTCGGGAT
Source organism: Gammaproteobacteria bacterium (assembly GCA_018069465.1). Lineage (GTDB taxonomy): Bacteria > Pseudomonadota > Gammaproteobacteria > Pseudomonadales > Porticoccaceae > Reddybacter. The sequence continues at coordinate 70,669 of JAGPUW010000022.1, forward strand.
TATAACCTTCACCCATAAAGTCAAAGGGACTGAATAGTGTACCTACAGGAACGAATACTGAGTTGCGCCAGTTCCAGGTGTAGTAGGCTTCCAAACTGATATTGTCAGTAATACCGAGATTAAAATAAGCGGTTTCCTGAGGCAGCAAGGTTTCCTTGATTTCAGTACCCGGCGTGGTTGCCTTACTCAGGTCTGTTGGGTTTTGCATCTGACTAATGCCGCCACCCATAATATTGCTTTCACCCCAGCTCACCACTTGCTTGCCCACTCGAACATTTAAGGGGTGGTCAAACAGGCGGAAGTTGCCATAGACAAACAGATCGTAAAGCGTGAACTTTTTGCCTGCCTGGTTCCGCGCAGCATCGCCAATACCGTCGACCAGTTGCTGCTCTGGCACTCCCTGATTAAAAGCAGGCGGGGCTAAGGGCCACAAATTTGACCGTTCGCAATTGGTGCAGTCTTTACTTCTGATGGTGTAATCGTAGCGGTAGGAAAAGCGTGTAAACAGGCCAAAGTCGCCATTGCCAATACCGGCATCCGTTAGCAGTGACAGTGGTGAACTGTAAATATCACCCGCATCGTTAAATATCGACCACTCTCCCGATGGATCTGCAGTGCCGTGGTGCTTGGCACTTTCGGTGCGCATAGCGGTACTGGCTGAAAAAACCGTATCGACGAAGGCATCTAACTCGCCAACCTTGAACTCAAAAGCCTGAGTTTGAGCGACTGTCAGCGCCAGCGCACAGGCACCTGCCTTAAGCGCAGACGAGCGAAGCGAAGCGGAAAAAGTTGAAACTGATGAAAGAAAAGAATGCCGTTTTATGCCTGGCACGGGACTTGAGTTAGCACGTAATAATTTTTGATCGAACAAAATACACCCCCCATTTTAATAAGACTATGGAATACCGAGGTACTACAAAGTATTGCTGGTAAACGCTAAAGGCACTGTTGTTTTTTTGGCCAATTCAGCGGGGGCACAAATTAGTCTCTACCAAAAACTATGTCAATGTATTTCCTAAAACCCAAAAGTTCTGACGCCAGAAAGTTCCTTTATCTAAATTTTTTTTAGTCCAGGCCCGAGGAAAGAAAAAGCCGATATACGTCGATTAAATAAGAGCTTAGAGCATAAATAGAACTTATAGCTTTGATAAAAAACCATAATCATGATTATTTATTATCGAAAGCATAGCCAAAGAGAATATTACCAGAGAGCAAGCCGCAGCATTCTCTGGGGTTATCCCAGTCATTCCTATAGGGATACATCAGGCTACGTGTTTTCCAATCACCCAGCAGGCCTGGGCACAAATGATAGAGCAAAAAAAATCGGTGCCAAGGCACCGATTTTTTCACTAAAAAACCGTCAGTTTATTTAGAACTGATAGGTTAAACGCATCGTCACTTCATCCGTCCAGTCGATAGGCGTCAAAGCGGCGCCAGTGTCCTGACTGTCCATCCAGGTGGCGAACATTTCCACCGTCCAATCACCGCTGGGTTTATACCTTACACCGGGCTGTAATAACCACGAACCGTTGAAGTCATACAGAAAGGAGAAGTCATAACGCCATTTAAGACCCGGCGAAGGTTGCTGGAAGGCAAAGGCGACAGCATCCCAGCCGCCAGAGCTCTCACCACCGGAAGGGCCTTTATTCAGCGTACCACCGAGGGTGCTTAAGTGATGGCCAACGAAATCACTTTCACTCTTATGCATCCACTGGAAGGAGAAGAAAGTCGCCGGGAATTTATTACTGAAGCGATGATACTTCTCTACAGCAAAGCCAGTGATCCACTCATCCTCAGTAATGGGCTTCCTGGCACCGTTATTGGTCCACTTTCTATCCGGTGTATAGGTTGCCTCAAAGCGCACAATTAATTGATCGAGAAAGCTATCTGGCTCGGAGTAGAAAATATAATTGAGGCCAAAACCAAAAATATTTTCCGAAGCGTAAGTCGGAATAAAGTCTGCACCCACATCACCGAGTAAACTCAAGAAAGTATCGATATTCAGCTTTGCTTCTTCCGCATTGGTGACATAAATACCATTCGCCACGTCGGCGTTGGGCATCATTCCCGCCGGAATAAAGGCCTGTTGAAAGAATCCGCCAACGAAGGCGAAATCATTGGCCAGAACATTCAAGGTTTCAACACCATCTAAACCCGACAAGGCAGCACCCACCATCCAGTCAGAGGAGTTAGTGGTGCCATTAAGCGGCCCCTCTTTACCCCCCACTGCGGGGAAAGCACCACCACCCGGGAACAAGCCGAGGTTCTCAAGGGATGCCAGCGAGTTCACCTTAAAAGGCTGGCTTGAAAATCCGGGGAAAACCGCGTCCATTGAGGTTTGATTACTGGCTCCCCACTTGAAGATGGGGTCGGGGTTGTGCCGCGATACCGCAATAAAGGTCAGGCCCAAATCGCCAATTTGCCCCTTCAATCGCATGCCCACATTTATTTGGTCATCGACCGAATCAAAACCAATATCGTTGCGGATCACATAGGGTGAATTAATAAAGGCATAGGACGAACCCACACGCGGGTGAACCGTCGGCTGAAACATTTGCGCGTAGGCTTCAATTTCCCAACTGTCATTCAGGTTATAGCTGACACGTATTGCCGGGGAGGAGATCCGCTCATCGGCATATTCTTCTGTAGCCGTATCAAGAAAGGAGTGACGACGTAGGTCGAGACCATTAGGCACATCCATGACTCGGAAGAAGATGGATTCGCCCCAGGCAATCTGCTGATTACCGATACGCATCCAGAAGCCTCCATTCTGATAGTCAAGATAAGCCGAGGGCAAGTCGATCATAAAATTGTCGTCGCAGACCTCAAGTATCGAGGCACATTTACCGTGGAGATCAACCTTGAAATTATTGTCGTCACCACCATCCTCAAAACTCGAAGGCACTGTGTAAGTGTTTTGCACATCGGCCAGGTAATAGCCGCGCAATTTGACAAAGCCGCTCCAGTTGTCCGAAAAGGTCATATGGAAGTCTAGCTCAGCACGAGTCGCCATTAAATTCCAGTCGTTGCCTTTGTCGAGATTGGGCTTACTAAAACTGGTTGGCAGGTTAGTATCGACAGTCGCTCCAGCCGCTGCTCGAAGACCATCCCAAACCGCTTCGGCACGAGGATCACCCGAGGCAGTGTTTTCTAGCACACCGACACCACCTTCATAAATATCAGGACTACCCCTTTGCCAGGGGTTATCTTTACTGCCAATGCTATAAGACATTTCCTGGCGTATAAAGCCAGCCACTTTAAGGTTGAATGCTTGACTAGTGCTGGTCGTTGCCAGTAGGGCCACAGCCAGGGTAGAACCCGCAAATTGAGCAGGTTTTATTGATTTAATTTTCATTATTATTCCCCACTTTTATTCCCCTAACAAAGCAGGGTGAGACTCGGAAGCCATGCACCTACCTGTTAGTGAATGTACCTGAATTAATAAGCTCGTTGACGAGGCCTATTGAGTTCAGCCCTTATCTATTATTGTTTTTTTAAATAGCTAACTTATTAAATTCCCAGACGGCGAATTGCCTGAGCCGTTAAATATTTATCATAGACACCCGGTTGGTCGTTGATGCTCCGGTAGCCATTACTGAGCTGCTCGGCGATCGCCAGCCGGCTCATGCGACCCGATTGCACATCGTGACTATGCACCCAGGTTGGCCCCCAGGCTGGGTTGCCATTCCAGTCAGGAAAGACCAGATCACCTCTTTTGTATTGCGAAAAGCCCGCCTCGAAGGACTTCCACATTTCACCTTTGCGGTCAAATGTCATGTAGGAAATATAGGCCATATTTCGCATATCGATCCACACTCGTTTCTTGCTTACGGGTGCTCGGGGATAACCTGTGGGTTCGGCCTCAACCACCAATACCTCGGGGCAGAACTCAAAAGATGAATCCCAAAAAGTATTGCCCTTGGGACCACCGTGGGTGGGTGCAATCCAGTTTTCCTGATCACCCCTCCAGTTGTCAGATTGGCCACCCAGGAAGGGCCCGCGCCCGACAATCTTATAATTGCCCCAGGTCAGCATGGGGTCTCCAGCCGCCCAAAAATCGGAAAGAAAAACAGTAATACCCGGCACCAAAGGCTCAAAACGCTGGTTGGTTGGGAAGCGGCGCACGCGTTTAAAGGCGGGAATGTAGCCGACCAGCGTCGGAAATTTGCGCTGATCGTAAAGAATGGTATTCAGGAAACTGGTACCACTGACATCTTGAGGGGAAACAAACCACACACCGGTATAGCGCAACTTATCCTCATGGCCTTTCCAGTAGGGGCCCTCCTGGTCAGATACGCGGCCCACAGCCGTTTTCTCACAAGCCGCCAGTTCATACTCATATTCAACCTCACCCTCGGCACTTAAGTCCCAGTCTTTGGCCGCGTACTGTGTCTCGTCATGACGTCCCGCCGTTAGACCGAGATTGGCGAAAGCTTCAAGGCCCGACTGCGGATCGGGAAAGGGCATGCCGCCAATCCAGGGTTTACCGGTGCCCTTGACGACCACATTGCCGTCAGCATCCAGTACCCCTTTACCGCTGTTCTTCAAGGTTGCTTCAAGAAAGTCGTGGGGGTAAAGCTTGGTAATATCTGTTGTTTGGGGGACTATTTTAATACGCCGCCCCATTTGGCTAACTTCCTGGTAGGTAATGGGTGCCAATAAATCTTTCACGTGCTCCACATTATCCGCGGTCACGTAGTCGCCCTCTTTCACCTTGCCCTTAGTGTAGGCCTCAAGTGACTGCAACTCCTCCGGATAGGCCTTGGCAATATCACCACTCTCGGCAATCAAAGGCCACAGTGATGACAAAACCCCCGCCCCCATAGTGCCCTTGGCCATCTTGTCCATGAAGTGGCGACGGCTGTAATCGAAATCATACTTCTTAATGTGCATGTACTACCCCTTGGTTATTATTATTGTTAGCGGACTAAAGTGACCCGCTTGATTGTCTACCTGTATTATTATGATCCCATTCTTACTTAATAAGCATGACTCATGCAAGCCATTACTAAAAAGAATAAGCAAATTTATTCCCTCTGTAATCACCTATTTAGCCCGCTTTTTATGACTGCTATCGACACACTTTGTAGCATTCAAACTTATCAACAGCCAAGCGCCTAAGTCCGGTAATCCCCTCATCAACGAATTGCACCAATACCGTTTTTCTTCGGGCAAAAAAAAACGGCGCATTTAAGCGCCGTTTTTCTGTCTTGCTAGCTGATTAGAATTGGTAGGTTATGCGCATTGTGAAGTCATCGGACCAGTCAAACACGCCGAGTGATGAAGAGTTGTTGCCATCAATAATATTGGCAAAGGCCTCTACCGTCCAATCGCCATTTGGCTTGTAGCGCACTGCTGGCTGGAAAAGGAAGCCCCCCTCAAAGTCATAGAGGAAAGAACCATCCAGGCGCCATTTCAAGCCGGGGAAAGGCTGCTGAAAGGCCAGTACCGTACCGTGCCAACCCCGATCCTGCTCGCCACCGCCCGGTCTTTTAGTAACCGTGCCACCGAGACCACTCAAATGACGACCCAGCAAATCACTCTCTTTACGGTACATATACTCAAAGATCATGAAGGTTGCAGGAAAACTGTCACTAAAGCGGTGGTATTTTTCAAGAACAAAACTCGCCAGCACTTCATCTTCCTCAATAAACTCGTAGCGAAGATTGTTGGTGAATTTTTTATTGGGCGTATAGCTCATCTCAAAGCGCATCACTAACTGATCGAGAAAGGAATCTTCACCGGCATAAATAATATGATTGACACCAAAACCGAAGATATTTTCAGAGGCATAGCTGACCCGCATTAAACCACTGAGACCGCTTCCACCCACCAAAGAATCCAGCGCACCTAGAGCACCGTCAAGTGTTGTCCCGCCTCCGGCAAGGCCCGCCTGCCAAAACAACTCGAGGAAGTCATTACCATTAATTCCACTGGGAAATGCTCCTCCCAGAGTGTTATGGCCGCCACCTGCAATACTGGTCAGGTAATCACCATTGGCATTTGGCGTTAGACCCAGGCCCAGCTCGGCAAAACTCTTGATCCACGGAAAGTCATGAATCAAACCGTTGACCACATCCAGACCATCAGCACCGGCGATACCCGAGTTGTAAAACCATTCTGTCGGACTGGCTGTACCCGCCGCACTGCCCGGCTCATAGATAAAAGGCTGAGAGCTAAAATCGAGTAGCTCACCTGTTTCCTGGTTGGGTAGAACAGGAAAGGCCAGGTTATTTATGCCCGAGGGATGTAAAGTGAAGATTGGGTCTGGGTTATGTCGCGTTACAGCGAACAACTGCACGCCCCAACTGCCATCTTCGCCCAGGTTTTGACCCTGCACTCGAATGCCGCCATTAATCGCATCATCAACCTTATCAAAACCTTCTTCATAGCCCTTATTCATATTGAAGCCAGACTGAATCAGGTTATACGGTGAATAGTTGGTTGGCAGGATGGTGGGCTGGAACATCTGGGCAAACACTTCCACCTCCCAGTTTTGGTCGACCTGATAGCTGGCGCGAATACCCGGCGAGGACAAACGCTCATCGGAATACTCTTCTGCACCAAAATCAAAAATCACATGACGGCGAAAATCCAGACCGTTGGCCATATCGGCGACACGAAAAAACAGCGCCTCACCCCAGGCAATTTGCTGCTGACCAATACGCACCCACAGCGGCCCCTTGGCGTAATCTAAATACAGGGCGGGCATATCGAGCATGTAGTCATCGCCACTAATTGAGAGATGCGTCGCCTCATTACCGTGGTTGGGCACCCCGAAGTGATCGGGCTGTCCGCCATCACCATCGACAAAACCACTCTTGTCGACCTCATCAAAAACATCGGGCTGATAGTAACCGCGGAATTTAGCAAAGCCGGTTACGTTATTGCTAAAGCTAAAATTGACATCGATTTCTGATTTGGTCGCAAAAACATTCCAGTCATTATCTGTCGACAAATCTCTGCGCCCAGTAATAACTTGACCCGGAGGCAAAAACTTACCCTGGGTAACATAGCTTTTACCATTAAAGTGATTACCACCCGTAGTATTTGGATTTTCGGTATTGCTCAGTTTATAAGCCATCTCCTGGCGAATAAAACCGGACACTGCATAATCAAAGGCCGATACCTGGGGTGCCACTAAAGGTAGCCCCGCCAGAGCTAGCACGGACATACCCACTCGCGCTTTTTTATTATTCATATTCTAGTACCCTCTTATTTTAATTTTCAATTATCGTTATTCGTTGTTCGTTGTTTACGATAAGAACTGCCAATGGGGTAATGCGATAAGGCGTCCCCATTTTATTATTTATTGCTGTAAAAACTTTCCTCCGCCTGCTGAATCATTGGAGCGCTTAACTACCGAGTCGGCGAATGGCCTGAATGGTCAGGTACTTGTCGTAGGCGTCTTCGGTATTAAACGCCGTCTTGAGGCCACCTTTGATCGTTTGCGCGTGGTTAAAGCGCGAAAAGCGGTTAGTCTGCACATCGTGGGCATGCACATAGGACCAAGACCACTCGGGGTTGCCCTTGGCATCAAGATTGGCCAAATCGCCCTTCTTCTGCTGGGTAAAACCGGTTTCAAAGGAGCGCCACAATTCACCGCGTCGGTCGAAGGTCACATAGCCAATGTTGGCCATGTTGCGCACATCGATCCACGCGCGCTTTTTACTGACCGGTGCACGGGGAAAGCCG
>JAGPUW010000003.1 GCA_018069465.1 Gammaproteobacteria bacterium
TAAGGGTAAATGACGCGATTTATATCGGCAAAATATGTGTTGATAATTATTCGTAATGACAATAAGTCGTATTAGGGAAAGAAAAAAGGTAGGGCTTAGTAAAAATTAGTCAAAAAACTGCATTTTTAGAGGTGCCCTACATTGAGAAACTAGATCAGCCTACACGAGCTGACTACGTGCAAGAGAGAATGGAAGAACGCCGTCAGCTTGCAAGACTTCAAGGCCGCATCCAAAACTTAGATAACTTGGGGTTTACTGAATTAGATAATGTAGACTTCGAGACGCTACCATTTTCAGCAACTCTTCTAGATGAAAGCTATATAAAAAACAATTCAGATAATTACTTGTTAATAGGCGGCCACATGCTAAAACAGCTTTATACAAAGACTGAATTTGGCATTCTTATAATCGACGAAACGGTTGATTCCGTGACTACATTAGCATCAGCAAATATTGAACTAAACAGCGAACCCGCTACATTTACTCACGTCAAACACAAAGGAGGAAAATGGGCAACAGTAGTTTACGCGCCTTCAGGTGATAGATTGTTTATTGTTGAATCCGACAGGAAGCTAACCGGAAAAATGAAAGACAGGTTCATTGAAATGGTGGCTGATCTTTTACGCAGGAGTTATTAAGCTCTATAAGAGTACTATCAGGGCACCCACTCTAAAGCCCAAAGAATAGAACCGCCGCGCCTCCCTAACACCCGCAAATCATCAACACCTCTCCCCAGCAACTGCAAATACACCCAGCAATGAAGGGCCTTGCCAGCTTCGCGCAAGCTCCTTCATTGTCCAGCCGATGTCAATTTGTTAAACTGCGCGCCAAATTGTAGCTAGCCAGTAGTGCCCCACGCCCAGGTAGTCAAGCTCCCTAAGCCGTTCACCGTCTGCTCCAGCTCTTATCAATCAAGGTAATCCAGTCAAAATTCTCGCTGCCGCTGGGCAATAAGCCCGCGCACGGAAAAAATTCATCTCGGGGAAACAAGTCCTTTCTCGCCACGCCTATCCCAAATTACCCACCCTTACTATCAGGAATTTTCTATGGAAATCATCAACGTACAATATGTCGCCAGCGATGGTGTTGTCAGTCGAGGCGATGCCTACGGGGACCCCGCCCACCCGCCCATTATTTTCCTCCACGGTGGCGGCCAAACGCGCCATTCATGGGGCGACACGGCGCGCAAAGTGGCTGCCGAAGGCTGGCACGTGGTGAATATTGATTCCCGAGGGCACGGGGAGTCCGACTGGTGTCCGGCTGGTGATTACACCACCGACGGCTTTGTCCGCGACCTCACGGCCATAGCAGAGCAATTCGACCAGCCACCCGTCGTGGTCGGTGCCTCTAAGGGCGGTGTTACCGCGCTGGCTGCAGAGGGCGAAAACAAGGGCTTATTGCGTTCGTTAGTGCTCGTCGACATCACCCCGAAAGTAGAGGCCAAGGGCGTATCGCGCATCCTCGATTTTATGACCGCAAAACCCGAAGGCTATGAAACGCTGGAAGATGTTGCCGAATCTGTCGCCGCCTACACGGGTCGCAAGCGCACCACCAATCTCGAAGGCATTCGCAAAAACGTGCGCAAAAACGAAGACGGCCGCTACGTGTGGCACTGGGACCCAAAAATGATCGATAGCGCTCTCGGCGAGGGACTGGAAAAACGCTCGATTCGCCTTATGGACGCGGCCCGTAACCTCAGCGCCCCAACCCTGCTGGTACGCGGTGAAAAGTCGGATATCGTCAGCGCACAGGGCGTAGAGGAATTCCGCGAGGCGGTGAGTCACGCCGAGTTTATCGACGTTAAAGAGGCCACACACATGGTCGCTGGCGATCAAAACACCGTGTTTTCCGATGCCGTTATCGACTTTATTAGTCGACTGGATTGAGCGCTTTCCTCTCGAACAAGCCGGCTTTAAGTCAATCCGTCAACGTTTGACTTAAAGCCGGCTCTTGCCTTTCGCCATCCACAATATCCTCAAAGAGCCCGGTTTAACGCCTCTTTACTAAAACGTCAGACGTAGAAAACAGCCTGCGCGTTCGAATTAATAATCTTTATATTCAGCCAGCCCTTTGTCCACCAACTCGTCATTAATACAAACACCGTCCAGCCAGATATCGGCAATCCAGCGGCCATACTTGCCCTTCTTGTCTTTGTGAGTGACCAGGATGATTTCTTTGTCTAAGATTCGCTCTCTTAGCCAATCCCTTGAAATCAAGCCCTCGGCTTTTTCCGGGCCGCGAACCTCAGGAGTATTGATGCGATTAAGCCTGAACTTCTCCTTACTTAACGACACGTGAAAGCCGAGATCAATATCGACCGTAATGGTATCGCCATCGTAGACCTTTCGTACCAGCCCACGGTAATGGTATAAATTTTCCATCCTTGTTTTACCTCCTCAAGTTCAAATAATAAGTGCAGTACTCATCAGTTTCTCTCAAACCCCGCCAACACCCACAATGACAAATCCACGACCAGATGCCAAACAGAGTGGCACCCCGAAGAGCTGGCTAAAATGTTAACTCTTCTACTACTCTCCCTCATTGTGATTGAGTAATAAATGTTCTATCGTTACCCGGCAGGATCAAGGAGTGAGCCTAGCATTTTCCCTACTGACAATAGCCTAAATCACCCACTCGATTGTGCAATAAAATCAAACTCATCGCCGAGGATAAGACTGATGATGTACAAAAAACTTTTTACCTACATAGCAACACTGTCTGCCATATTATTTCTGGCTTCGTGCTCAATAACCACCGCGCCGACTGATGCCAGCTCAGCCACCTTTGGCAACACCACTGACGCCTCATCGGATCTGACCTCAAGCACCAGCACCGACGAAGATGATGCAGATGCAGAAGAGGTAGAAGTGACAGAATTTGTTGAGGCTAACTTTGGCCGCCTGCGCTCCGATATAGCGGTTGGTAACGGTGAATATCTTGAAAGCCTGGCCTCACTCCTGTCTATTGATGATGCCAGCAAAGAGCAGTTTTATCAGCTGACTAAAGACAAATTCAATCAACTCTATGTTTCCTCCGACACCACGACACAAGAGCTCGTCAGTAATATTCAAAGAGAAGTAGAACTGGCGAAAATATAAACCAGTCGGGGTTTTCACACTATAGCGAAAACCCCGCCCACCCATTTCTGTCCATTGAAAAATCACACCCACTATTTTTGAATTTGCATTCCCATCTATCCCTGCCCCGTACATTTGCCATTGTAATTTTACTGCTGACGACTTTTTTGTTGACCGCAAATCCTTCCAGCGCCGACAGTGGCGAAAGCGATGCTGAAAAAACGTTATTTGACCAGGCAATAAGCAAGGCTAGAGCAGAGAAGCTTTGGCAGCGGCGAGAATGGCAGGTTTTACTGCACTACCCAGCCAAATCATCTGCTAATTTAATGGGCACAGGCGTCACCAGCCGAGTCGATGATCCCGCTTTTTTCCTCGATAAAAGGGGTAAAACATCACCCCAGGCAGAACTCGAAACCAGCTTGCACTATCTTTTTCAAGTTTCTAGCGATAGCCCAAGCCCCGCTTTTTGTCGCTTTCCCGCCAGATTTTCATGGTTAAACAAAGCCCTCGACCTTAAGCGCAATCCATTGGCGAAGGGCAAATGCCCAAAGCTTAATAACTGGCTCCGCAACTTAAGGGCCGATAGCCTGACGCTAATTTTCCCCGTTTCGGTATTAAATAGCCCCGCCTCCATGTTCGGCCACACTTTTTTACGGCTCGACCGCAAAGTAGAAGCCAAACCCGATTTACTGGCCTGGACAGTCAGCTATGCCGCGCACTCAGACGGAGAGCGCGGCTTAAGTTTTGCGCTAAACGGGCTGTTTGGCGGCTATCCCGGCAGGTACAACCTCGCGCCCTACCACCAGCAGGTTAAGGTCTATAGTGATATAGAAAGCCGTGACATCTGGGAATACAAACTCAATTACAGCCCGGCTGAAATTCACGCCATGCTCCTGCACTTGTGGGAGCTATTACCCGTCTATTCCGATTACTATTTTATCGACGAAAATTGCTCATACCAGCTACTCACACTGTTACAAGCGGCAAGACCCGAGTTGCCCCTGGTCGATCGTTTCTATATCGATGCCACACCCGCTGAAACCGTCAGCGTGATTACCAGTACGCCCGGTTTATTAAACGCGGTCAATTACCGACCGTCTACGCGCCAGGTCATTGTCAGCCGTGCAGAAGCGCTGGATGAAATAAATCAAGCACTGGCGCGTAACCTGGCCCTGGGTATCACCCCATTGCAAGATCCTCATTTCAGGCAGACGGATGACATAACGCAGGCGCAAATAATCGACCTTTCCAGCGATTATCTTATGTACAGAAAGATGGCCGCCCGGGATATTCACCAGCTCGGCGAAGCTGATAACCCCCCGAACAAAGGGGCAGATGAGACGCTAGAACAAGCACTGCTCCACCAATTATTAACGGCACGCAGCGAACTCAATGTCAGCCCAATTCAGCCAGCCGTTAGCACACCCAATTACCGGCCCGATCAAGGTCACCGAGGTCATCGGCTGGGCCTACGCTATGGCGATGACCAGGCCGATCAATATTTACAGTTCGATATTCGCTGGGCTTACCACGATCTGTACGACCCATCCAGCGGCTTCATCAGTGGCGCGCAGCTGGAGTTTTTAAAACCCGCCTTTCGTTATTATCCCGAACATAATCACCTTGAGTTTGAGTCAATTGATTTTGTCAGCATTATTTCTACACCACCAAGAAATTATTTTATCCGACCCTTTTCCTGGGAGACCTCGGCCTCGCTAAAACGCCATCAATTCAGCGACAATGAGCGTGCTTTGCTCGGCGACATAAGAGCCGGTGCGGGTCTGACTTATCAATTATCAAAGCGCACCACAACATCAATATTCGCCAATACCGCAATTAACATTGGCAATAAATTCGATCACCAAATCGCCCTGGCAGGCGGTGGCCGGGCAGAACTTATCTATACGCACAACGATAATTGGCGAGGCGGGCTACACGCCGCAGTGATGCAGTATTTTGAAGGGCTGACTCAAACAAGCTACCAATATGGCGGCACGCTGCGCTTTAGCCTCGATCAAAATAATGCTTTAGTGCTAGAGCTTGCCGAAAAAAAAGAGTTCGCCGATAGTTTTTTTATGTCGCAACTATCGTGGCAATTCTATTTTTAAAATCGGCTACCCCGCAATAAAGCGACTATCAGCAAGGGAGCGGGTCGTTAGAGCAGCCTCTTTAAGCCCTTTTGTTTATGCCCTTCTGCTAAGCCCTCCTGAAAAAAACGCTCTTTTGAAATAAAATACTGGCAAGAGAAAAACTTAAGTACACTCTTCTCAAACAACTATCCAATTACTCCCTAAATCCAGAAAGCCCCTTCAAGAGAGAGCTCATAATGAATAATAAAACGCTGACACCCTTTATCGACGATTTTGTATTTCTAGAAGGCCCGCGCTGGCGCAACGGCTTGCTCTGGGTCTCCGATGTCAACGACAAAAAGGTCTACACCATTAGCCCTAACGGCGAGCGCAAAGTGATGGCGGAAGTGGCCAATCGCCCCTCCGGCATCGGCTTTTTGCCCGACGGCACGCCACTGGTCGTGTCGATGCGCGATAACACCCTACGCCGTATCGAGGGCGATGAGCTGCCGGTACACGGCGATGTTAGCGCTCTGGTCAAAGGCGAGATCAACGACATGGTGGTCGACCAAAAGGGCAACGCCTATGTCGGCAGCATGGGCTACGATTTATTTCGCGGCGAGAAATTTGCCCCCGGCACTATTGTGCTGGTCAAGCCCGACGGTTCCGTACGCGAGGTCGCCGACGGCCTGCACTTCCCCAACGGCCCGGTGGTGTCACCCGATGGCAAAATGCTGGTGGTCGCCGAGAGCTGGGGCAAGCGCCTCAGCGCCTTTACCATTGAGGACGATGGCTCCCTCAGCAATCGCCGCGTGTTCGCCGATCTGGGCGACTACACCCCCGACGGCATCACCCTCGACGAAGAGGGCGGCATTTGGCTGGCGGCCTTTGCCAACGATGCCTTTGTGCGGGTTAAAGACGGCGGCGAAATCACTGATGTTATCGCGGTCCCCGAGCGCCGAGCCGTGGCCTGCACCTTGGGCGGCGATGATATGAAAACGCTTTACTGCCTGACCTTCGACGGGCAGATGAGTGATATCGGCAAGGGAAAACGCGCCTCGCGGATAGAAACAGTACGCGTCGATGTCGCTGGCTGTGGCTCACCCTGAATCTGCTATCAGCACAAGCCAAACAGGTCGTATAATTGCCCCTCGCGCACCCGGAGATTTGCAGTGAGCACGACTACCGACACAAGTAGCAGCACTAATATCGAGATCATGGCTACGCCCTTTGATCCGGGTGAGTTGACCCGTCAACTGAGCACGTCAACCACCACCTGCGGTGCCCTCGTGTGCTTTACCGGCCTGGTGCGTGATCAGCTTGATGATCCGGTCAACACGCTGTTTCTCGAACACTATCCGGGGATGACAGAAAAAGCCCTTGAAGCTATCGTCGACGAAGCGCGGGGCCGCTGGGAACTCGGCCCACTCACCATCATCCACCGCGTCGGCGCCCTGCAGCCCGGCGAGCCCATTGTTTTTGTCGGTGTCACCGCCGCCCACCGGGGTGAGGCTTTTCAAGCCTGCGAATTCCTGATGGATTTTTTGAAAGTGAAAGCCCCGCTGTGGAAGAAAGAAACCACGCCCGATGGCGAGCGCTGGGTGGCATCACGCTGCAGCGATGACACAGCGGCTAAGCGCTGGCAGGACTGAAAGTGAGTAAGGCAACAACACCCTTGCTCGGGGTTATTCTCGCCGGTGGTCAGTCATCGCGCATGGGTATTGATAAAGCCACCCTGGCCATCGCCGGTACGACCCTGCTCGAATTTATGCGCGCTAAACTACAGGCCGCAGGCATTGACGAGATCGTTATTTGCCGCAACGCAGCGGGCTATCTTAACGATGATATTCCCCAGCTCGGACCGCTCGGCGCCCTCTACACACTCAGCCGGCGCTACCCTGGTCGGCGGGCCATTATTATTCCCGTCGATATGCCACTACTTAACACAGCGACTTTACAAACCCTTCAGGCCGCCGCCAGTCATGGCGACGTAGCCCTGACTTTTGGCCGCCAAATACTCCCCCTCTACCTGCCTTTCACTGCCCTGGTCAACAATGCACTGCGCCAGCGTGTGAAACAGCGCGACGATTTATCGCTTGCCGCCCTGCTGCGTGAAACCGGCGCGCAGCGATTAAACAACTTCGATAACAACAATGATGATGAGCAATTTCTCAATGCCAACACGCCCCAGCAATGGCAGGCAATATTAAGCCGGGTTAACGCCCTGCCAAACGAGGCACACTAGCAGGCCGCTAAAACTCGCGTCCTTTTATAGCGGGGTTTATATAGCGGGGTTTATATAGCGGGGCTTATATAGTGGGCCTTATATAGCGGGGATAGGGACAATAGTGAGGCCCATGATGCAGAAAATAATGCAGCCGCGACAGAAGCCTCTATAATCGCCACCCATGACAAACAATGCCCAAACTCTACTCGAAAAAACCTTTGGCTACGCCCACTTTCGCGGCGACCAGCAAGCCATTATTGACGACATTGTCAGTGGCCGCGACGCGCTAGTACTCATGCCCACCGGCGGCGGCAAGTCCCTCTGCTACCAACTGCCGGCCCTGCTGCGCCCCGGTGTGGGGATTGTAATTTCGCCCCTTATCGCGTTGATGCAAGATCAGGTTGACGCTCTCAATCAACTCGGCGTGCGTGCTGGCTTTCTCAACTCAACGCTGGACTATCAGCGCCAGCAGGAGATCGAGCAGGATCTGCTCAACGGTGAATTAGATTTGCTCTACGTCGCCCCGGAGCGCCTCATAAAACCCGCCACCCTCGCGCTGTTTGAACGTCTCGAAGTGGCCCTGTTTGCCATTGACGAGGCCCACTGCGTGTCCCAGTGGGGCCACGATTTTCGCGCCGACTATTTACAACTGAGCCTGCTCCACGAGCGCTTTCCCAACATACCGCGCATTGCCCTCACCGCGACCGCCGACCAGCGCACCCGCGAAGAGATTATCTCGCGCCTGCAGCTCGGCGATGCTCGGCACTTTATCAGCCGCTTCGACCGCCCCAATATCCAGTACCGCATCGCCACCAAGCAGAACCCCCGCCAGCAGTTATTGCGTTTTTTACGCCGCGAGCACGAACATGACAGCGGCATCGTCTACTGCCTGTCACGAAAAAAGGTCGAGGCCATCGCCGCGTGGCTGTGTGACGAGGGCTTTAACGCCCTGCCCTATCACGCGGGAATTAACGCGGAACAACGCCAGGAAAATCAACGGCGTTTTTTGCGCGAAGAAAAAATCATTATCGTCGCCACCATCGCCTTTGGCATGGGCATCGACAAACCCGATGTGCGCTTTATCGCCCACCTCGACCTGCCGAAAAGCCTCGAAGCCTATTACCAGGAAACCGGCCGTGCTGGCCGCGATGGCCAACCCGCCACCGCGTGGATGGTCTACGGCCTGCAAGATGTGATTAAACTGCGGCAGATGCTCGACGACTCCAATGGCAACGACGAGCACAAGCGCATTGAACGCCACCGCCTCGACGCCATGCTTGGCCTCTGCGAAATCACCAGCTGTCGCCGCCACGCCCTGCTGCACTACTTTGGCGACGACGCCCCCGAACGCTGCGGCAATTGCGACACCTGCCTAAACCCCCCCGAGCTGTGGGACGGCACTATCGCCGCACAAAAAGCCCTGTCCACGGTGTACCGCACCGAACAACGCTTTGGCGTCAATCATCTGGTCGATGTGCTGCTGGGCAAAGACAACGACAGAATGAAGCAATTCGGCCACCACAATGTTTCCACCTACGGCATCGGCAAAGAACTTGATGCCAACCAATGGCGCTCGGTGTTTCGCCAACTCGTTGCCCGCGCCTATTTAAGTGTCGATGTCAGTGGCTTTGGCGGTTTGCAGCTGGCAGAAAAAGCCCGGCCACTACTGCGCGGCGAAGAGAGCGTCTCCCTACGCCGCGAAGCCAAAGAAAGTAGCACCCCAGCCAGCGGCACACGCAAAGCCCGCAACAAGCACAATATTGCCGAAGAAGACAAAGCGCTGTGGGAGGCCCTGCGCGAGTGCCGAAAAGCGCTGGCCGACGAGCAATCGGTGCCGCCCTATGTGATCTTCCACGATGCCACGCTGATGGAGATGCTGCGCTACCGGCCGCTGGACGGTACGCAAATGCTGGCTATCAGCGGTGTCGGGGCGGCCAAGATGGAGCGCTACGGCGACGCCTTCATCGAGGTGATCCGCCAACAGGAAAATGGCGACAGCGAGACACCCGCCCAAAGTGCAGAAAATGAACAATTCGAAATTCTTGCCCTCTGCCGAGCGGGCATGAGTGCCGCGCAAATCGCCCAACAGCGCGGACTATCGGAACAACAGCTCTATCACCACCTCGCTCAGTCAATTGAATCGGGCAGTATCGAGGCTAACGAGGTGCTCAGTGGCCTGGCCGAACTCAGTGATGGGCAAATTGCGAATATAGAAGACGCCCTACTGGCGCAGGATGATTTGGCCGAGCAGCGCTTTTCCTACCGTGCTGCCATCGACTCACTCGACGGGGCCTATTCCAAAGGGGTATTGCAGTGTGTGAGGGCTGCAATTTTGACGGAGGGTTGATAGCGTTACGGTAATCGGTGGGCACGCGGTGCTTGAATTAATTGACCTTATTATGTGCCCCGTTTTTAGACAAATATTTGACCCCATCTAAAGATTTAAAATCCACATCTTGCGTCCATACCACAGCATCAAATTTTTGGGCCGTTGCATAAATAATACTGTCGGCTAAAGGTAGTTTATGTTTCAGCCCATAGTGGGCGGCGTTAATCGCTAGCATTCCGTCCAGAGATACGACCTTTCCCTGCTCCATATGAGCGATACACTCTAACGCCATATCTTCATCACACTGGCGTAAAACACATTTAAAGACTTCGGTAATGGTGATGCTTGGAACAATTAATTTATCAATATTTTCTATCGGGATCGAAAATGCATCAGCATTCTCATCGCCCGCAAAATAGGACAACCACGCGGAGGAATCTACGACATTCATAGACGATCATCATCTCGCTGCACACCGGTATCAATCCCTTTTAAAGTGCCTTTCATTTTTCTCATGGGCTTAATAGGAATCAGCTCAATACGGTTTTTATAGGTGAGCATTTGTACTTTTTGCCCAGAAACTATACCCATGGAATCCCTCACTTCTTTGGGGATAACAACTTGAAATTTTGGAGAAACTGTCACTGCTCTCATACTTAGACCTCATCGATAAGCTTTCGGTATTACCTTATCGGTATCGATAGCTCACGTCAAACACATAACCCTTTGTTACCAGGCACAAAAAAGGGCGCACTTGAAAGCACACCCTTTTTTTACTACTGCTAACAACGACTACTTAGCGTTTAACTCACCAAGGTAGCCTGTTCATCGACATTTAGGCATTGGCTCTTACAGCACGACCCAGAGTTTGGGTACCGTGTGCCGCGGTAAACTCGCTGGCATTTTCCCAGGCGCGAACACCGTTAATGTAAACCTGCTCGACAATGCCGTCGGTGCGATTCACCAGTACATCCTGACCAAACAGTTCATGATAAATCTTCTGCCTGCTGGCATTCATGTCGTGCTTTTTCAACTCTTCCGGGTTGATCAGCACGATGTCAGCCTGGTCACCGGGTTCAATGGTGCCGACATCCAGATTAAAGAACTCAGCCGCTTCACGGGTCAAGCGGTGTACTGCATGGGCCACGCGCATGTCACCGCGCTTTTGGGCAATGCGCAGGGTGCCGAGGTTGCCGTCGTAGAAAGACAGGTTAGTCAGGTGCGCACCGGAGTCATTGAAACCAGGCAGGGCACTGGGATCAAAAAGAATTTCTTCAACGATGTCTTCGTCCAGGTTGGCCACGTCAAACCACCAGCGGAAACCCGTATCGTAGAGCCGGTTAGCTTGCAACCAGAACTCTTTGGGCTCGTCGGTCTCGGGGGGGAACTTGTCAAATTCTGTCGCTTCCGCCGCATCTTTAGCGCCACTCTCGCCGGCTGTCTTGTGGTATTCGGCAAGACGTCGCATTACCGCCGCCAGAGTGTCGCCATCCCAGCTTGGCACTGCAGAGTCAGAGAAGGTCATTTTTTCAAAATCCATCTGAAAGGTAGCCGCGTCTTTGTTGCCACCGAGCTTGGTCAAGTTGACATCGCTCGCTGTCATACGCTTCCAGTCGCCGGCAAAGCGAGCCAACCAACCCGGATCATTAAACAATTTCAGCCGTTCTTCGGGATGTTCTGTTTCACAGGCAATGATTTCACGAGTTGACTCCAGCTCTTCAAATATCGGCGATATCATGCCGTCAGAGTACATGCGGAAACGGCCACCAAGAGCCTGAAAGTGAATCTTGCCACCCAACAATTTGGAGTTGATGATCTTGCCCAGGTTGAGCATTTTTTTCCACACGCCGGGGATGGAAACAAAATCAATCGCGGTGAGTGCCGAAACCTTCAGGGGCTTGCCACGGAAGCGCCCGCATGACCAGAAAAAGCGCTTCAAGGTGCGCAGCATTTTCTCGCCGTCGGGATTGGTCTGCCAAACACCGCCGCGCTGGCGAACGATTTCGAGCATGGGGCGCAGCTCATTATCTTCGGCAAAGTGGGTGGGGATGCGCTTGTTCTTGTTGGGCTCATTGGCCATGTAGTGGAAAATGATCTGGTCGGTCGATAGCCCCATATAGCCCTGACGCATGCAGTCGGACATGATGGTCTGCATTTCTTTCTTTTCGCCGTCAGTGGAGGGTCGGTTAATAGAGTCATTGGTACCCATTACTTCAATGCGCAGCATCGAGTTGGGTACAAAGGCCGCGACATTGGGGCCGAGGGGGATGTCGGCAAAGTGATCGAGATAGTCACCGGTATTGTCCCAGGTGATTTTTTCGATGCACTGGCGCAAGACCTTCTTCGGCATGTTTTCCACGCGGGTAAAACAGTCGATGATGGGACTTTCACCATTTTTTTCCTGGGAGCCAAAAGCCACTCCCAGCGAGCAGTTACCCACCAACACTGTGGTGGTGCCGTGCCTTACGGCTTCGCCCAGACCGGGGTTTACCTCAACTTCTAAATCCAGGTGTGTATGGATGTCGAGAAAGCCTGGCGTTAGCCACATGCCCGTCGCATCCACGATTTCTCCCGCGCTTTCGAACTGCAAGTTAGCACCACGCTTGAGAACCTTGCCATTGAGAATGGCTAGATCTTCCGTTACTGGTGCATTTCCACTTCCGTCAAAAACGAGGGCATTTTTTATCAAAACATCGCATTGATTTTCTTGTGCCATAGTATTTTCAGCCGCCGTTAATAAAAGTAGTAATTTTGCCGCAATACCTTGACATAAATCAACCATTCAATGGTATCGCAACTAAACTTTCTACTAATTTCATCGCGAATAAGCCAATGGACAGGTCTCCAGTAGCCCCTCTAAAAAACACAATAAAGCTCTAAATATTATAAGCTTAGCGCCCATTCAAAAAGTACAAGGGCGAGTAATATTGGTGACAAGTGAGCACATAATTAATCGTGACCAATGGCAGGAAAGCGATAACCGAATATCGATCGACGGGGAATTTCGGATTTATAACAAGCCCGGAAGGCTTGTTATAGGCACAGATAAGGCAGGCAATGACCTGAGCGTAGCAAGCGCCCAGGTCATTGTTTCACGTCAGGAGAAGCGCACCACAGCATGACCGGGGATGGTCACCTCGCCGTCACCATTTTGCAAATACAGGCTGACTTTCACCTCTTTGCTGGTATCGTCTTTTTCCTCAACCTTGCCACCCGCCGTCATGGTTTCACCGAGCATGGCGGCGCGACGATTAGTGTAGCCAAAGGACACCAGCGTGGCGTCTTCGCCAATCCAGTCAGTCACCACCTGGCCAATCCAGTCACCCTGCAGGGGGCCGTCGAGAACGATGCCGGGGTAGCCCTCTTCTTCGGTCGCATAGGCGTGGTCGAAGTGGATGCGATGGGGGTTCCAGATCGCCGCGTTGTACATAAATAATTGCACGATATTGGCCGTGTGCTCACGGCTGGGCAGTTCGTCGCCCACGTTTATAGCGTCATAAGTCAGCATGGTTTACCTCGCGATCAAAGATGTGGTTTCGTTTAACACCGGCTCACCGGCTTGCGTTTCAACCACCACTTCGGTGACCACAAAAATAAGCGGCCCGGTACGACCCTCTTTTTCGTAAAGGTCTTTGAGTTTTCGGGTGACCACTAATTTGTCACCGGCACAAATAGCCTGGTGATAAACCGTATCAGAACTGCCCGCCATCAAACGTTTGAGGGGCAACTCGGGAATTAATTTGTCTTCGCCAATGCCGTCGTGACGCAGCTCGTCAAGGGGCAGTATTTCCATCGCATAACCAAAGTGAAACAGTGGCGGCGCGACATCGCCATCGAGGTATTTCTTCGCCTTTTGACCCGTGGAAACGGCGTACTTGCGTAGATCCCGGCGCGTCACTTCAACATGAACGGGGGGGCTAGCCTGGCCAATACAGGCTTTCAATTCTGGGGTTAATAATTCAGCCATCGGACTTTCCTGTGCAGCAAAATATTGTCAGAAAATGGCGACACCGGCTAGGCTAGCCCAGTGCCGCAACTTCAAATTTGCAGAAACTTAATTCACGCCCTGCATAATTTTGATGTCTGGCGCTGCGCCAAGGAATTCACCCAAACGTCCGCCCAGCTCCTGAAAATGCGGCGTTTTACCGTGGGCATCAAAAGCCGCCTGATCGGTGTACTGCTCCATCATCACGTAAACGGTCGCGTCGTCAGTTTTGTTCAGTTCATAGAAAGTGCAGTCGGGCTCCTTGGCTTTAACCTGAGCGGCCAAATCGCGCATCAGCGCTTCAAAACCTTCCTGCTTACCATCCTGAATCGTTAGTGTTGCGATAACTCCCAACATATTAATCTCCTCTTATAAGTGTTTTGTGGCTGCTTACTATACGACAAGCAAAGGCCTGTGAGTATCACCCCGATAAAATATGCATGACCCAGCGGGTCTATACCCAGCCGCGTTAAACAAGCTCGGCCCATAAACGCTAAGTAAAACTTGGCAGCAAGGAGCAAGCTCGTTAATCTGTTAGAAACAATAAATTAAAAAGGGGACAAGGCTATGCCTATCTTTGATTCTCAAGGTGTAGAAATCAGTTATGAACGCTGGGGCACCGGCGATCCGGTCATACTCGCCCACGGCTTTGCCGCCAACCGTCGCCAGGCCTGGTTGGCCGCCGACTGGCAGGGCACGTTAATGCAGGCCGGATGCGAGGCCGTATTATTTGATCAGCGCGGCCACGGCGAAAGCCAGAAATGCTACGACCCACTCGATTACGCCATCGACACCATGGCCGGCGATTTACTGCGTTTAATGGATCATCTGGAGATTGCCAAAGCGCCCGTCATTAGCCACTCCATGGGCGCGCGCATTACTCTGCACTTACTTCTCCACCACAGCGACAGGCTATCAGCAGCGGTATTAATTGGTGTTGGCGAGAGCCTGTTGCTAGAGCGGCGCGACCCCGAAATTATGGCGCAAGCCCTGCTCAGTGATGAGCCCTGGGCCATTGAGGATCAGGCTGCCGCCTCGTTCCGCGCCTTTGTCGACTCCACCCGCAGCGACCACAAAGCACTGGCAGCCTGTACCCACGGTATTGGTCGCGAACTTGAAAAAGACTTACTGGGCAGCGTCACCGTACCGACCCTTGTGCTCGGCGCCCAGCACGACGAGTTCAGCGGCCCGGTTGAGCCTCTTGCAGCAGCCATTGCTGGCGCTAGGTGCGCAACCCTGCCGGGCACCACCCACCATTCGATACTGGCCGACCCCGCCGCCAAAGACATCGCCTTTGAGTTTTTGGGCCTGCCACCGCCGGTGCACTACGAGCACTCCTGGTAGAGTGCCAAAAAAATAGTGCCGACCCGCTATTGCACCTTTATTTTAAAAGCGGAATAACCTCTTTGGCAAAGCGCTCGATCTGCTCATAGCGCTCGCCCGGAGGGCTCACCGCATCGAGAATAATGTGGCGCACACCGGCGTCGCGAAAGGCATTAATTTTTTCGGCCAGATCCTCGGGTCGCCCCAGGGCGCAGTACTTCTTCGCCGGGCCACGGAAATCGCTGGCATAGCGCTCACTCAAGTGTTCGGTGGCCACATCCCAGGCCTGATCGAACGTATCGTCGATGCGGAAAAACAGCAGGTGGGCAGTGTCAAAGCGCTCGACCTCTCGATTAACCGCCTCCGCTGCCGCTGCCATCACCTCTAGCGAATCCTTGTACATTTCAGGCGTGACCACGTAAGACACATAGCCATCGGCCAACTGCCCGGCTCGGGTTAAAGCGGCTTTCGAGCGACCGCCACACCAGATGGGTGGCCCACCCTTTTGTATCGGTGCCGGTAACATTTGCACATCGCTAAACGGGAAGAAGCGACCCTCGTGGGAGACTTTTTCTCCCGTCCATAATTTGCGCAACACCGCCATGCCCTCGGTCAAACGCGCACCGCGCTCTTTAACCGGCACACCACAGGCGGCAAATTCATTGGGGAACTCGCCACCAATGCCCACGCCAAAGGTGAGGCGGCCATCGCAGAGTCTATCCAGCGTCGCCACCTGCTTGGCCACGGGTGTGGGGTGACGCAGAGGCAGTAAATACACCGAGGTGCCAAAGCTCAGACGATCACTAATGGCCGCCGCCTGAGCCAGTTGCAGGAGGGGATCCATAATGGGAATAGCGAAGGCCACATGGTCGCCGACCCACAGAGAGTCGAGGCCAATACGGTCTGCCAGCAGCGTGCTCTCACGCACGGAGGTGGCACTGTCCATTGAGGTCATCCAGCCAAATTTCATCTTACTATCGAGGGGGAGAGTCATTTTTATAGTCCTTACAAATACTTAAAAAAATTATTAAACGCTATTACTTGTAACTAAAAGCTGTAACTAAAACCTTTAACTGAAAGCCTTAAATTGTACCGCTATACGCTGTATATCCTGCACCAGTCCCGGAGGGAAATCTGCGGGTACAGCGGTGGCGACACTGGCAAAAATAGCATCTGAGCCATTGCCAAAACGTTGTTCAATCACAGTGGCAATTTCATCGTGGCGACCAATAGCGGCAAATAAATGCACCATGTCATCGGGGATTTCGGCGGCAATTTTGTCCCACTCCCCGGCCTTGGTCATCGTGTTGAGTTTTTGACCCAGCTCTTCCAAACCGTGCTCGGCCAGCACCGGCCAATAGGCCGGGGTCGAGGCGTAAAAGGCCAGCCGGTAACGCACCCACTCCACCATACTATCGACCGCCTGCTGATCGGGGCCAGTGGCGATAAAGCCACCCCCGGCAATTTCAAAATGCTCGCGCTGGCGACCCGATTTTGCCATACCCTCTTCAAGTTTAGGCATCACCACATTGTCCAAATACGCCCGCGTGCAAAAGGGATGCAAGCGCACACCATCGCAGACCTGCCCCGCCACCTTCAACATGGCCGGGCCAACGGCGGCGATAGTGACCGCTGGTGGTGGAGCTGCAAAGTTTTCCGGAATAAAATTCGGCGTCATCAACGTGAACTGGTAGTGCTCGCCGCGAAAATCCAGTTTGCCATCGCCCTTCCAGCAGGCCCAAATAGCCCGCAGTGCCTGCACATATTCGCGCATCCGCGGCGCTGGCGGCGACCAGGGCACACTGAAACGGCGCACATTGTGGGCTTTAATTTGGCTGCCCAGCCCCATCACAAAACGCCCACCAGAAGCGGCCTGTAAATCCCAACCGATATTCGCGGCCGACATCGGACTGCGCGCAAAGGCGATGGCAATGCCGGTAATTAACTCAACCCGTTCGGTCACCGTCGCCGCCACACCCAGCGGCAGGAAGGGGTCGTGGGCGTTCTCCATCGTCATAATGCCATCGTAGCCATCGGCCTCAATCGCCCGAGCGGCAGCGGGTACTTTGCCCAAATTATCCTGTGGAATGGTGGTAAATACTTTCATAGACAGAACCGTATTTTAATTATTGCTTGTCAAAGATCTTATCGCATATTAAAACAAAGGCTTAACTTTAATGACGAGAAAAAACAAAATAAGGTTTTGCCTAAAAAGGCATCTAAGAATAAATCTATTTGATAAGGCATTTCCCGGCTGTTAGGCCGGGAGATGCATTAGTGCTGCATCGCCTGCCCTGCGAGCTAGAATGTTTCAATCCGCTCCCGGCTGTTAGGCCGGGAGATGCCGATGTAAACGGCGGCAAAGCAGGCGGCCATAATGTTTCAATCCGCTCCCGGCTGTTAGGCCGGGAGATGCCTAGATGCGTATTCGCCCAAGTTTAAAGATGGGGTGTTTCAATCCGCTCCCGGCTGTTAGGCCGGGAGATGCCTTCTATATTTAGCTCGTTAAAAAAGTCGTTGATGTTTCAATCCGCTCCCGGCTGTTAGGCCGGGAGATGCGAAGCGCCAGCCGGTAAACAATCAATCTATTTTGCGTTTCAATCCGCTCCCGGCTGTTAGGCCGGGAGATGCCATACCTGTTCAGTCTTTTGCCCGACGGCGCTTACGTTTCAATCCGCTCCCGGCTGTTAGGCCGGGAGATGCTGTTGGCATTAATCATAAAAGGGGCGCGATAATGGTTTCAATCCGCTCCCGGCTGTTAGGCCGGG
>JAGPUW010000039.1 GCA_018069465.1 Gammaproteobacteria bacterium
TGTTGTGTATGCGGGTTCTTTCATTTCACATTGGCTTGAGAAACTTTTGTACTTTCAAGCGCCGGATTGGGTATTTATTGTTTGCTACACCACCTTTGGTTTATTGGTTCTTTTAAGTTGGTTTTGGGTTCGCCCTTTTCCATTTGCCAGAATGAATAATAGTGACCCCGCGTAACAAATATTTCAAAATGGACGCGCTTTAAATTAGGCGTTATACGGATTAAGTAGAGTTCAATATGAAAATCACACACTATCTCTACAACAGTTTCATCATTGATTCGGGAAATAAAAAAATCGCCATTGATCCGGGCGGGTTGATGTTTTATTTTTTCAGATTTACGACCGTAATCCCAAAATCTGAATGGAAAAGCATCACGCATATTTTTGTAACCCATGGTGACCCAGATCATTACTGGCATATGGACAGAGTGGCAAAAGCTTCTAACGCCGTTGTTATTTGTAATAAAACAATGGTAAAGAATATCGGTGGGAAAACATTAATGTTGGGTCCGCGGGATAAAGGGCTGGCCTTTACAACGCCTATGGAGAAAATTCATACTATTTCTGTAGATGAAACCATTCAGCTAGATGGAATGTCAATAACAGGAACCAAGGCCACTCACGGGGTGGTTACTTTTAAAGTTGGCCCTCTGTCTAAAACGTTTAAGCCTGGACCGGGTGAAAGAGTCGGCTGGGGCGCAATCGGTTTTAATATTCAATTTGATGGTAAGAGTGTTGTAAACCTTGGCGATACTCTCCTTCATGAAAATGAGTGGCAGAGCATAA
The DNA here is from genome assembly GCA_018069465.1 of Gammaproteobacteria bacterium. Taxonomy (GTDB): domain Bacteria; phylum Pseudomonadota; class Gammaproteobacteria; order Pseudomonadales; family Porticoccaceae; genus Reddybacter. The sequence goes on from JAGPUW010000039.1 coordinate 787, forward strand.
GAAATCCTGATGTTTTAATGGTCCCCATTGGCGGAAATACTGTTCATAACACAATGGATGAAAGAGAGGCGATACAGGCGGTAAAAATAATTCAACCAAAACTGGTGATCCCCTGTCACTATAACTGTCCCGCATTATTTTCTAAAAAATATAATCCTGCTGATGACAAGATGTTTAAAGAAGAAGTTGAAAAAATGGGCATCGAGTGTGTGATTCTTAGAAAAGGTGACTCAATTGAAATTTAGCTCCTTACGTATGAAATTATTTTTTACTCTTTTTGTAGTTTTTATTTTTACCACGGCATTAGAAGCCTCAGAGCTTTCATTGCCTAGCCGAGAACTTAATAGTACAAATATTACTTATAACTACACTAGTGGTCGTTCATATAACGTTAAATTTGAAGAGCACGGGGTTAGCTATCGCTACCTTACCGGTTCAAAGCCAGAAAAATGGTGGGGGCCTTTTCCTTACCAAACATTCGAAGTAGAAGATGGCGTCTTTCTTGCGTCGTGGTTCGAAAAGGGTTATGGAGATTACGTTACATTATTAATCAACTTCAATAATAACCTGCGTTATGGAAGCGCCATTTTATCTGGCAAAACAGTTCACTTCCATGGCGCTAAAATTGTTAAAGTTAATCGCAAGTCAACCGCATAACAAGGCGTTTGGGCATGGTGGCGCAAAAAGGCGCCCGCGTTTTACCCTGGTCGTTAGGGCCAGTCACCGACCCGTTAATGAATAAAAGGAGTATCTCCGTGAAAAATGTTCAATGGTTTTTGGTTTTCTCTACTGTAGCAATTTATGTAGTTACCGTGTTTGCGATTTTAAGCGATGGATTTAATTGGCCAGTTTTTTATTTTGGTGACATGTTGAACCTGGATTGGCGGTCACAGTTTAATACCGACTTTCTGCTTCATCTCTTTCTGCTGGCTACTTGGATTAGCTGGAGAGAGGGTTTCACTATCAAGGGACACCTATTCGGGTTTTTAAGCATTATTATGGGTGGCATGTTTGGGTTCCCGTATATTCTTGTTGCTATTTACAAGGCTCAATGCGACCCCCAAAAACTGCTTTTAGGTGTTCATAGCGTAACGCAATCGCCTGACAACATTGAATCAAGCCCTAACAAGTAAATCAACTTCGCGCCTACGGCGCCTGACGCAGCATCGCTGCGTCCGGTTATTAAGGCGTTATACGGAAAAGCAGGAGAACAAAAATGGAACATATATCTATAATTACAACCTTTTTAGGCTGGTGCACCGTTATCAACTTAGGCCTATATGTTTTTAGTGTTGTAATGGTGACTATATTTAGCACGCCGATTAAAAGCATACACTCTAAACTTTCCAAAATTCCAACTGAAAAACTTGATGAGTTTTATTTCAACTTCTTAGGTAATTACAAACTAGCCATATTTATCACTAATTTAGTGCCCTATCTTGCACTTAAAGTTATGACTTCTTAATATGTCGCCTTTGTATAACAAGTCACTCAACTTGGCCCTCAAAAGCGCCGTTTCGCTATGCTGGTATAGATTAACTACTCTATAAGGATTCCCCATGTTCGAAACACGCACTGGTAACACACTATCAAGTAAGTCCTCTGAAGCTGCTGATTTGTATCAGGAAGCAATCGATTTAATTCTAGGGTCAGAATCTGGCGCGGCCGAAACCCTTGATAAGGCACTTCAGCTAGATAAGGATTTTGCCTTAGCTGCAGCTGCGCGCTATTACGTGGCACAAGATGTTGGCGAGCCTGATGCTAAAGTCTACCGAGAACTTGCAGAACGGGCGTCATTGAACGCAACCGACTGGGAGCGTGAACATATCGATGTTCTTATCGGCATGATTGACCTACCTGATGCTACCAGAGCAAAGGCACTGGCCTACATAGAAACTACGCCTACCGATCTGTTAGTGGTTTCCCAGCTAGCGGGAAATCTGTTTTTTTACGGGGGACCCCAAAAACTTGATGCCGTGCTGAATGTATTCGAGTCCGTTGAAGAGGCTTTAGGTAACGATTGGGCGTTCCTTGCCCGACTAGGATTTGCAGCGAGCGAAGCAGGGCAACGCAAGCGTGGACGCGAGCTTATTGAACGGGCTTTGGACATACGACCCCAGGCACTCTATTCCATTCATGGCTTAGCACATATGCTGCATGATGACGGCGCAGCCGAAGAATCGGCAAAGCTGCTACATGACTGGCTCAAAGAGCATGGGGCCGGCGCTCGCGAAGGACAAATGTATGGGCACGTCCAGTGGCACCTTGCTTTGGCCGAATGGCAAATAGGCGACCGCGAAGCTGCGATGCAACGTTATCAGGAGTTTTGTGCACCAGAAACCACGACATGCGGCCCTATTCTTACGCTTGCTGATTGTGGTGGTTTCCTGCTCAGGGATTACCTTCAAAGCGGCGAGATGCGCACATTGGGAAATGATGTGCTAAAGCATATTGAGCGCGTCTGGGGAATGATAGGCCACCCTTTCATCGCACTTCATGTGGCTGGCCTGTACGCTACAGCAGGCGATATAGCCGGACTTAAACGATGCGAGGAAACCATTTCTGGAAAACCCAGCGGGGTGAATCGTGATATTTCACTTGTCCTAGTGTCATCACTTAGTGATTTTGTGACGGGTAACTATCAGCATTCGATGCAGACCCTAGCAACAATTTCCCCAGGCGCGCGCGTTGGTATTGGTGGCAGCAATGTCGAGCGAATACTTATCGATTTGATCGAAACGACTTGCAAAGCGCGGCTCTAAACACGTCACCGGCCTTAATTGTTTCCAACGAATAGAAGGTAACCTTGCTTTGAAATAGCGTTCAAATAATAAAAAATAATCAAAAGCTTTAGCTCATTAAAATTCAGGAGTAAGCTAAATACACATTAGGGAGTGGGGCCAGCATGGATGCAAAGCTAAAAACCTATAAAAACAACTGCTTCCATCAAACACAACGCAATAGAGTCAGCACCATCAGCCTTTTCACCCCTAACAAATATTTTAGGATAAACGCGCAAAAACGCGCTCCGTTTAAATTAAACGTTAGACTTTTAGTTTTTTTAACCAAGAGGGTAAATATGAAAAGAATTATTATTTGTTTAATTGTCACAGCTGGACTAGCTGGTTGCGCTTCACCGGCACAGGTGGGTGGAATGACTGCTAGACATGTCGATGGCGCCAGAGCTGCCGCAAACACTCAAACTAAAAACAGTATATCCCTGAATAATGTCAGTGGTGGGCGTGAAACTAACCCTCTTTGGTTATCTAAAGTTGCCGATGCCGATTTTAAATTAGCGCTCGAAAAATCACTCAAAGATGCCATGCTATTATCCAGTAGCGTTAACGACAGTAAGTATTTATTGGACGTTAAATTAATCAGCCTTGATCAACCATTATTAGGCTTAGATCTCAAAGTTACTGCCACGGCTGAATATATTCTTAAGGCAAAATCCACAGATCAAGTCGTGTATTCTAAAACCTTTGCCACTCCATTTACTGCAACATTTTCTGATTCAGCCATTGCAATAAAACGCTTGAGAATTGCCAACGAAGGTGCTGTACGAAATAATATTGAACAAGTAATTGATGATCTCATTTCAATCAATATTGACAGAAATGCGGTTGCAATTAAATAAATGCAAGAGAAAAAACTATCCCTATTTGAACGCTACTTAACTATATGGGTATTGCTTTGTATTGGTGGTGGAATTGTTCTTGGAAAGGCGGCACCTGGTGTCGCTACAACGTTGAATGATTTCTCAATTTATCAAGTATCCATTCCGATCGCCGTCTGTCTATTTTTTATGATGTACCCCATCATGGTTAAAATAGACTTTTCACAGGTTATAAAATCGGCAAAAACGCCCAAACCGGTGCTTATTACCCTGTTTATTAACTGGTGTATCAAGCCTTTTAGTATGTTCGCTATCTCCTATTTATTCCTGGGGTATCTGTTTAGAGATCTATTACCCGGCACGGAAATTTTGGCTAACGGTGAAGAGGTCGAGTTGTGGCGAAGCTATATTGCCGGAACAATATTACTGGGTATTGCCCCCTGTACAGCGATGGTATTGATGTGGGGGCACTTATCAAAAGGTAATGATGGCTTAACGTTAGTGATGGTCGCCATTAA
>JAGPUW010000015.1 GCA_018069465.1 Gammaproteobacteria bacterium
TTGAGGGCAGTCAATCTTATGCGCTAAGGGTAAATGACGCGATTTATATCGGCAAAATATGTGTTGATAATTATTCGTAATGACAATAAGTCGTATTAGGGAAAGAAAAAAGGTAGGGCTTAGTAAAAATTAGTCAAAAAACTGCATTTTTAGAGGTGCCCCTTAATCCTTAATCCATAGGCCGCTATTGACGTCCTTATTTGAGGCGTTGAAATGAAAATGATTAAGCGATTGCCTAAAAATATCTAGATGCACTTGGCGCTTTAATGTTTTGTGCCCCGCTTTTTGTGGGCGATGCCAATATTATTGCCGGTATTGAAAATCTTAAAACCCCCGCGCCAAATCACCTGTCGGGTGGCCAGCCCACAGAGGCGCAACTCACTGCATTGGCTGGGCAGGGGTGGTGCATGTCATCAACTTGCGGCCTGCGTCGGAAATACCAAAGCGCGACGCAGGCAATCTGGTGGCGGCTAAGGGCATGAGCTATCACTCCCTGCCTGTAGACGGCGCAGCGGGCCTGAGCTTGAAGAATGTGAAAGCTCTCGATCAGCTACTCAAGCAGGCGGGAGATGAGAAAGTTTTCCTGCACTGTGCCAGCGGTAATCGAGTGGGCGCACTGATGGCGCTGCGTTCGGCATTAATTTATGGCGAAAATACAGAGGCGGCTATTGCGCAGGGCAAAGCCTGGGGGCTTACTCGGCTGGAGCCAGAGCTTAAGCGCCTGATGGGTGGCTTTAGTTGGGGTTTAGGTGGCTTTAATTTGGCGCTAGTAGGCTTACTCTTATACCGGTTTCAAGCCGCACAAAGTGGTTTCACGTGCAGCTCACCGCGACGCGACTCAGCTTGGTAAAGGTCATATTGAGTCTGTTGATTAAGCCAGCTCTGCGATGATGTATTAAATGCAATGGAAAGCCTAACGGCCATTTCAGGGCTGATACCCGCTTTACCATTAACAATGCTGGATAGGGTTTTTCTGCTAACACCGAGTGCCTCGGCCGCCGCAGTGACACTTAATTCAAGGGGCTCCAGACAGAGCTCTTTAATGATTTCGCCGGGATGTGGTGGCTTGTACATCAGCATAATGTCACCTCAGTGATAGTCTTCATAATTAACAATTTCTGCATTCTCTGCGTTAAAACGGAAAGTGACTCTCCAGTTGCCACTGACGCGTACCGACCATGTGCTATTTCGTTTACCGGATAAGGGGTGTAGGAAGAGGCCGGGCAAATTCATATCATGCGGGGTGGTCGATGCGTTTAGGCGTCCTAAAATAAGCTTAAGTCGCTTTGCATGACTGCTTTGGATACCGGATGCTTTCCCCGTTTTAAAGAAGACCTCAAGACCCTTGTGTTTAAACGATAGAATCATTAATTCACTGTAATGCGACACCACTCGGGTGTCAACGCCTGGCTGGCGGCTTAAGGTCAGCCAGTTCTCTGCTTTAATGCCAAGTCGGGCAGTATCGGCGGCGTGTACTTGTTGATGGCCCTCGCTTATCACTGCGCAGTTGGCGCCCCGTCCAGTCGACAAGCTGCAGATAATCACTCAAGCGGCAGTGCAGGCCCGGGGGCATGCTGTTACGGGTATAATATCGCTATCTACTTCCTTTGAGCTGACATTAGTATGAGTGACGACATAGATTACAAGAACAACCCCCTGCACGGGGTTGGTTTAAAAAGTTTATTGATTGAAATGGTAGATGAATATGGTTTTGAGGTGCTCTTTGCCTATTTAAATATTAATTGTTTTAATACCAACCCAAGCATTGATTCCAGTGTGAAGTTTCTGAAAAAGACGGATTGGGCTCGTGAAAAAGTTGAAGGCTTCTATTTATATGAGTTTAAAAACTTACCTAGAGCATCCTCTGAGCAGTTTTTATTACCGCCAAGAGACCGGGTTATTCCAGAGGGCCAAACCCCAGGTGAGCCTAAGAAGCTTGATTTAGAGGATGCTGAGCGATTGCGCGAAAAGCGTGCAAAAAAATCAGTAGAACGAAAGCCGTTGGAAGGGAATCGCTCGGGAAAGAGTGTTGATCCATGGGGGAGTTGGAAAAATAAAACCTAAGTGACCTCGGATTGAATAGATACCCAACAATACAAACTGTTTTTGAGGGGGCCAGCCGACAGACGAGCAACTAACAAGCACAGCCCAATATGCGCTTAGATAAATTTGTTTGTAAAAGTACCAACCTTAGTCGAGCGAAGGCTGTGGAATACATTCGCGCCGGTAAGGTCGTGGTCAATGCGGTAGCGGTTCTGCTTGAGTCAGTTCAGGTGCACGAAAATAACATCATCACGCTAAACGCGCAGTTGCTTAAACCCCGAGAATTTCGCTATTTAATGCTTCATAAGCCCGTTAACACTATTTGTTCAAACGTTGATGAAGCTTACCCGTCCCTGTTTAGTGCCCTGGATATTGAGCGCAGCGATGAGCTGCATGTGGCAGGGCGTTTGGATGCCGATACTACTGGCTTAGTGCTGGTGACCGACGACGGTCGCTGGTCGTTCGATATTATTCGTCCCCTAAAACACTGTAAAAAAGTGTATCGCGTGGGTTTGTCGCAGACAATTGAGGCGATGCAGATAATAGATCTGACTGCACAATTTACAGCAGGATTACAGCTGCAAGGTGAAGGGGTATTAACGCGACCCGCACAATTACAAATCCTCAGCCCAAAGGAGGTTTTACTCACCATCACCGAAGGCAAGTTTCATCAGGTAAAACGAATGTTTGCAAGTATAGGCAAGCGAGTCGTCAGCTTGCATCGCGAAAAAATAGGCGAGGTGAGCTTAGATGTTGAGGTGGGAGCATGGCGTTATTTAACGGCGGCAGAGGTGGACTCTTTTAAAGGCGAGCCGTAATCTCAGAAGCGCTTTATATGCGCTGGCGATACGCCCTGTTTTTATTGTCGTTCTATTTTATTTGGCTTGGCAGAACAGCCACCAAAAAACATTATGACGGCTGATCTGATAGCTGTTTTGATTGCTTGGCCTTCCTAAGGCTGGGCCCGTATTCAAAAATCAAGTGCGTCCTAGAACCCTAGCACCTTAGCGCCCGGTCGGCCTCTGGCAACTGATACTGACTGAACACTGCTATGCCGTGCTGCTCAAGTAAGGCTGCGGTGACGCCAACCCCGGCAATTTTTTGCCGTGTAAAGCTGCCATCGTAAATGCTTGAGCTGCCGCAGGAGGGGCTACTCTCGGTTAAAACAGCTACTTTAATGTTGTGTTGCTGGCACAGTGCCAGGGCGATTTGTGCGCCTTTTTTAAAGGTGGCACTGACCTCATCGCCATTTTCGATAAGGACTTTTGCAGTGCCAGCCAACACATCGTAGCCAGTGCCTGCGGTAATTTCTGCGGGTGCGCGAGGTATGCTCATACCGGCATCGACTTCGGGGCAAACGCTGATAACGCGCCCTTCAGCCATCCAGCGCTCGAGTAGATTATCCGTGACAGGCAAGGTTTTTCCGTCATAGCGAACTTTCCTGCCCAGTAGGCAGGCGCTGATCAAAATTTTTTCCATGGGGTCTCTTGCTGTTCTCCTGCTGGCCTATAGTCGGCCCTGAGTTCAAGTAATACGTGGCTTTCTAGTCGGGCCTGCGTTCAAGTAATACGAGTCTCGTTAGGTGGGTGGTGTAAAGGCTTGTCGCCTGGCCTTTACCACCTCGCGACTGGCACAGCCTTGCATATGATCATTGACCAGCCCCATAGCCTGCATAAACGCGTAGGCGGTGGTGGGGCCGAAAAACTTCCAGCCGCGTTTTTTCAGGTCTTTACTCAACTGTTGTGAGGTCTCGGTAATACTGGGGATGGGGTGATTGTACTCGCCCTTGCCAATATGAATTTCACGGGTCTCGGGTTCCCATTGCCAAATATAGGTGGCGAGGCTGCCAAACTCATCGACCAGTTCAAGGGCGCGCTGGGCATTGTTGATCGTCGCTTCGATTTTGCCACGATGGCGAACAATGCCAGTATCCTGTAGCAGCTGGCCGACTTTGTCCTCATCAAAAAGGGCGATTTTTTCGAAGTCGAAGCCCACAAAGGCGCTGCGAAAGTTTTCGCGCTTACGCAGGATGGTTAGCCACGAGAGCCCCGACTGGAAGCCCTCCAGACAGATTTTTTCAAACAATTGAAAGTCATTGGCGCTGGGCTGGCCCCATTCCTGGTCGTGGTAGCGCTGATAGTCTTCGTCATCCTTGCTCCACCAGCAGCGGGTAATGCCGTCGTCATCGGTGAGCAAGTAGTTATTCTGTGGTTCGGGCATGGCTTTGTGCCTCATTGGCGATTAGACCGGCTAGCGGAGAAAAGCTGGCAGCGTGTTGTTTTGAACAAGGCTGTAAGGTGTCGCGAGCACGCCTAATTCTGTGTTTTATTGGGGGTATCCTATGCGCTATGATCGGCGAAAAAAAGTAGTTAATAAAACAAGGCTAATTCAATGCGACATTCTTTTCTATGTGCGGTACTTGTACTCTTCATGTCTTTTTCGTCGCTGGCAGATGACCAGGCAAGCCCTGTGCTGAAAGGCGGATGGGAGCATAACTTTATGCTGGCTAATCTTGAGTTCACTCTGTTACATGAATTTGGTCACCTGCTTATAGAGGAGTTCAAGCTTCCGGTACTAGGTATGGAGGAGGACGCCGCAGACCGCCTTGCCATTATTGTCATGATGAGGTCTCGTCAACATGACTCTGCAGAACAAGTGATTCCCTGGCTGTTTTCAGTCGCAGGTGGCTGGTATACCGAATGGGAGTTAAAGGGAAAGGCGCAAGAACAAGTCGATTATTGGGATAATCACAATCTCGAGATTCAACGCTTTCACAATATTGTATGCCTGGTTTTTGGCGGCAATGCCGACTTGTTAGAAGATTTGATGGACACTGAGATTTTGCCTTTTGAGCGTGCCATGACTTGTGAATATGAATATAAGCAAGCCTTACATGCTGTGAATTGGTTGCAGAATAATTATGGCCACAAGTCTGCTGCAAAGCTTAAAACAGGTGGCGTGAAGGTGGTTTATGAGAAACCCCATGAGGGACAGAATAAGATGATATTCGACTTACTACAGGCCTCGCCAGTCGCTGAAACGTGGGCTAAAAGGCTATCGAGTCGTTTTAAATTTCCACGGCCTATTCGTATAGAGTTTGAAAACTGTGCCTCTGCCCCCGATGCTTATTGGCATGCCCCTACGGCTTCAGTGACAATCTGTTATGAGTTGCTCAGTCATTTTTTACAGATGGCTGAATATCGCCGGCAACACTCGGCAAGGGCCTGTGGTATTCCAGTTCTGCGTAAATATATGGGAGATCGCCTGAATTGTACTTAGGCAGCAGACATCGTACGAAGGTGATTGGATCTTTTCTCACTTGCGCCTATACTGTTTATCCATACAGTATAGGCGTAGACGGTGAAGATCGCTTCTCTGATCCCGGCGTGCAGGCGCACGACAGTATTACTTCCTCTTTATCTCAGTCGTGTTGCGGCGGGTTTCCCCAGTCCGGCCGATGATTATCTCGATGGTGGTCTGGATCTCAACGAGCATTTAATCGAGCACCCGGCGGCGACGTATTTTGCCCGTGCCGAGGGTGATTCAATGATTGAACTGGGTATATTTACCGGTGACTTACTGATTGTCGACCGCGCTGTGCAGGCGGTGGATGGTGATGTGGTGGTGGTTGCTATCGATGGTCAGCTGACGATTAAAGTGCTGGATCTTGCTCACTCCCGCCTATTGCCCGCCAATAAGTTGTATCAGCCAATAGAAATATCGGCGGAATCCCAGGTTGATATTGAAGGCGTGGTGATTCACGCGGTGCATCATTTAAAGGGTGCGAGCCGGTGATTGGCCTGTGTGATATGCGCAGTTTTTACTGCGCCTGTGAGAAGGTTTTTCGCCCGGACATTCGCGACCGGGGTGTGGTGGTTACCTCCAATAACGATGGCGTAGTGGTAGCGCTGGACGACCGGGCGAAAGCGGCGGGGATTAAAAAGTTTGAGCCTTACTTTAAGCAGCGCCAGTTGATTAAGCGTGCCGGCGTGCTGACTTTTTCCAGTAACTATGAGCTTTACGGTGAAGTGAGTGCGCGGATTATGGCGACCCTGGCCGAGTTGGTGCCCAATGGTATTGAGGTTTATTCAATTGATGAATGCTTTGTCGATTTTAGCGCCGTGCCTCGAACCGAGCTAAAAGCCTATGCCGCCATGTTACGCGATACCATCTGGCAGCAGCAGGGCATAAAAATGGGCGTGTCGATTGCGCCGACAAAAACTCTGGCCAAGCTCGGGCAGTGTGCGACCAAACAATTTCCACAAATTGAAGGTGTCTGTGTACTTGAGCATGAGCCGCAATGGCAGTGGCTAGCGGCGCGGGTGGATATCAGCGAGACCTGGGGTATTGGCCGCAAGCTGACGAGAAAGCTCAACGCGAGAGGTATGAGCACAGTGGCAGATTTGTCCGAGATGGCTAAAGCCGATGCCCGAACGCTACAGGGCATCACTCTGGTGCGCACGGTGCGCGAGCTACAGGGCGAGCCCTGTATTGATAGGGATTGTCAGCCACAGCCTAAACAGAACATTATTTCCAGTCGCTCCTTTGGTCAAAAACAGACCTGCTTACAGCCTTTGCAAGAGGCGGTGAGTCATTATGCTGTGAGAGCGGGGGTTAAGCTCAGGGCGCAGTCATCGCTATGCTTTCGCCTCTCGGCCTGGATACAAACCAGCGCCCACGACGCTAAACCTTATGCCGATGAATTGTCGGTGAGCTTGCCCGGTGGCACTGCCGATAGCCGGGAGCTATCCAGAGTCGCTGTGGCGCTGGTGGGCAAGCTTTATCGGCCGGGTTACAAGTACGCCAAGGCTGGGGTGATGTTGCAGGATATTCGCCCCGAGCAGTTTGCCCAGCAAGATTTACTGGCGCCCCGGTCGGAGAACGCAGCTCGTTTAATGAAGGTGGTGGACGGCGTGAATCAGCGCTTTGGCTCGGGGGCCATCAAGCTGGCCCGCCAGGGTGGTGAGAGTGGCTTTGCCATGAAGCGGGCCATGAAGTCACCCAGCTATTTAACGCGCTGGCGTGAGATTCCGCGTATCAGACTTGGTTAAATGTAAGTGTGGGGCTGTAGAGTGCCGGGGCATGTTCCATAAAATGTAGCTCAGGTGTCTTAGCTAAAGCGCCCAGCTAAAACTGATTGCAAGTTTAAGCTTGATGAGTGTACTTCTATCTTGTCGATTGAGTAATCAAAGCGCCATATTCAATCTACAATTGGACCACAAGCCTGTCCAATCAATAATCAATGGGATCAGACTGAAAAGCCCCCAATTTAACGTTCGATTGTTGGTGTGGACGGACTCGAGGGAATAGGGGGGCAGCTTTACCACGTTGTTTGTGGCGGGCTTAGGTATGCAGCCCACACTCTAAATGCTCGGCAGCTTTGGTGGGGTCGTTATATTCCACTTCACTGGGCAGCTTGTGTTCGAGCAAGTAGTCAACCAGGTTCATGGTGGTGCAGTGAAAGCAGGGGGCAACCTTGGTGGTTGCACGGGGTGCATCCCAGGTGAAAATATCCTGTGATTTTCTAAATTCGGTTTCTTCGCGACGAATACCGTTAATCCACAGGTCGGGCTTTAATTCACTAAAGGCCCGCGTAAACGGCTCGAGTTTCACTATTTTTGTAAATTCAGCGTGCTCGGCGGTGCCAATTTCAGGGATGCCCTTATAGCGAGCCTGCAAGTGGGCAGCAGAAAGTGCGGGGTGAAAAACCTTCAGGTTTAGATCCAGGCGCTCAACCAGTTGGTCGACAAAGCGATAGGTGGCCGCCGTGTTAAAGCCGGTGTCACACCAAACGACCGGTGTGCCGGGGCGAACGGCCTGCACCATGTGCAGCAGGACGGCGGAGTAGGCCGAAAAGCTGGTGCTGATAATGGGCTGGCTAGCGGCATCGAGCGCTTTGGCCAGAATATCCATAGGCCTTGCATCAGCCATAGCGTAATTGGCTTCGCTAAGGTCAAACAGGGCTTCTGGCCCTGTGTGATGGGCATCGTCGATGGCTGGCTGCTGTGCGGCTACAAGGCTCATAGGGTGTCGGATAAGCGTGTCTGGTTTCGAGGGTGGAATTAAACCGCTGTGGGGCAGGCAAGTAAAAGAACGCTTTTAAATATGCTTATTTCCAATCGAGGATTTAAGAATATCAAATGGTGTTTTTAGAAGTGGTTGCCAGGGTTGTAGAGGTAATAAGCGAGAAGTAGCAGAAAAAAGCTGACACAAAAAAGCCCGACACAAGGCCAGGCTTTTAAGCATGTATTCCATCATACAAATATGGTGCACTCGGGTGGATTCGAACCACCGACCGCCCGGTTCGTAGCCGGGTACTCTATCCAGCTGAGCTACGAGTGCAGAGGGCGGCACTATAGGGAACTGGCCGCTTTGAGTCAAGGCACATTGCCCTTTTAATGCTTTCTGGAAGGCTTTTTAGCACCTTTGCTTATACGCCCCTGCTTTGATCTGCCCAATAGGGCGCGCGCAGCTCGCGACGCAAAATTTTGCCGCTGGGGTTGCGCGGTAACTCCTCGATAAAGTCGATGGATTTGGGCGCTTTAAAACCGGCAATTTGGGTGCGTGCGTAGGTGATGATGTCGGCCTCGCTCAGCTCGACACCGGGGCGCAGTACCACGCAGGCCTTAATCGCCTCGCCCCACTGCTCATCGGGGATGCCGATCACGGCGACGTCGAGCACGTCTTCGTGGCTGTGCACGGCATTCTCGACTTCGGCGGGGAAGACGTTCTCACCGCCGGTGATGATCATGTCTTTGACCCGGTCTTTAATAAACAGGAAGCCCTCGTCGTCGAGGTAGGCGGCGTCGCCCGTGTGGTACCAACCACCGGCTTTCACTTCTTCGGTCGCCTCGGGGTTGCGCCAGTAGCTTTTCAGTACCCAGCTGCTCTTGAGGAGGATTTCACCGACTTCGCCATTGGGCAGGGTGTTGCCCTCAGTGTCGACGATTTTGACTTCCGAGCCCGCGGCGGGTTTGCCGCAGGAGCGCAGTTTTTTGCGCTCGGGGGCGTGATCTTCGGGGGCCAGCTTGCTGATGATGCCGTAGTTTTCTGTGGCGCCGTAGAGTTGCATAAAGTCACAACCGAAGACTTCACCGGCCTCGACCAGCACTGATTCTGAAATCGGCGAGGCACCGTAGTAAAGGCAGCGCAGGCTGCTGTAATCGCGCTCTCGTACCCTGGGTTCCTGCAGCAGCATCTGGATCATCGCCGGTACAAACAGCGCATGGGTGATGCTGTCATTGGTCAAGGTGTCGAGCACGCGGGTGGCGTCGAACTCGGCCAGTAAATTGACGTGGGCACCGCGCAGCAGGGGCACAACGGTCAGGTTGATACCGCCGACATGGAACAGCGGCATGACATTGATAAACACGTCTTCGGGGCCGACCGCGAGAATGTCGTTGGCAACGAAGGCATCGAAGGCGTTGACGTAACCCTGGTTGGTGAGCTGTACACCTTTGGGCAGGCCGGTGGTGCCGCTGGTGTAAAGCTGGAGCACATCGTCGTCGCCTTCGAGCTGAACGTCGGGGCGGGTGGCGGGCTGCTCGTCGCGCCAGCTGGTGTAGTCGATCCAGCGCTCGTGACCACCATCAATGGCGATGATGTGCTTGATAAATGTTAACTCGCCTTCGATAGCTTCGATGGTGGGGTAGAAATCCTTGCCCACAAACAGCGTGCTGTTCTCGGTGGAGTTGAGGATTTGCAAAACTTCGGGGCCAGCCAGTCGCCAGTTAACACCGGCAGTGGCGAAGGCGGAGGCGCTGGCGCCGATAAAGATTTCAAAGAACTCGGGTGAGTTTTTTGCAAGATGGGCGACGCGTTCCTGGCGTTCGAGACCGAGACCGAGCAGGCCGTTGGCGACCTGCCAGCTGTGCTTGATCAGTTCGTTGTAAGTGATCTGCTGACCCTCGAAAGTGAGGGCGGGATGGTCGGGCTGGGTGTTTTGAAGCTGCTGGAAGGTGTCGGCAAAGTACATAAACTCTCCAAAAATTCAGGCTGTAATAAATTTAGGTGCTGGAGTCTAATATTTGAACGTGCGTTCTGCAAGTCCGCTAGTCAGTGGGCCATGTTGGGACCCCGAGGCAAATAAAATATGCGCTGTGGAGCGGCGTAAAAAAGCGCTTAACACTCCGCGACAAATACTGCTCTACGCGGCGCCGGGTGGCCCTCAAAGGTACGGGTGCTATCGTCGGGATCGAGGAAGTCGGGCAGGGATTCAAAGTGCATCCACGCGGTGCTGCGCTGTTCATCGGCGCTAGTGTCGCAAACATCGACCAGACGGGGCTTTTTAAAGCCGCACTTGCGCAGCCAGCTAAGCAGCGTCGCAGGGCTGGGTATAAACCAGACATTGCGCATTTTTGCGTAGCGTCCCTCCGGCACCAGTACCTCGCCCTCATCGCCCTCAATCACTAATGTCTCGAGCACCAGCTGGCCGCCGTTTTTGAGACAGGCCTTGAGTTCGAGCAGGTGGTCGATGGGCGAGCGTCGGTGATAGAGCACGCCCATGGAAAACACGGTGTCGAAGGCTTTTAAGTCGCGGGGTAGGTGTTCTATGCCGAGGGGGAGCACGTCCACCGGCAGGGGTGTAGTGGATAGCGCGCCAGTAAACGACTTAAGCGCGTAAAACTGGTAGACGAAGCGCGGCGAGGGGTCGATGCCAATGACCCGCTGCGCGCCTTCGCCGTACATGCGCCAGCAGTGGTAGCCATTGCCACAGCCGATGTCGAGCACCAGCTTATCTTGCAGGGGGGCGATGTGGGGCAGCAGGCGCTCCCACTTCCAGTCGGAGCGCCACTCGGTGTCGATATCGACGCCAAATAATTCGTAGGGGCCTTTGCGCCAGGGGTGGAGGGCCATTAAGGCCTCGCGGAGTTGCTCGCGTTGCGCCTCGCTGCAATCGCTGGCCCGACCGATAGCCACCCCTTGTTTGAAGTCGCCGCTACTGGCGGTGAGTGTTGGCAATTGGTTGAGGCTTTGCTGCCATTGGGGCAGGTCTCCCCAACGCTGCAGGCTGAGCTGTTCGGCAATTTGTGCCGGCAGTTGCGCGGCCCAGTGTTTGAGGGTGCTGTGTTGTGCGCCGAGTGTGTCTAGCCCGGTAATTAAGTCTTGGTAGTCGATCATGGGATGGCTGTTCATTGATAGGCGCTTATTTAATGGCGAGCAGGGAGGCAAAATTAAAACACTGGAACCAGATGTCGATGCTGGCAAAGCCGACACTGTTGAGCCGCTGGCGGTGCTGGTCGAGGGTTTCGGGGATCAATACATTCTCCAGTGCCGAGCGCTTTTGAGCGACCTCGAGCTCGGAGTAGCCATTGGCGCGCTTAAAGCTGTGGTGCAGTTCTATCATCAATTGGTTTAAGTGTTCATCGGCGAAAGCAATTTTCTCCGACAAAATCAAAATACCGCCGGGTCGCAGGGCATCGTAAATGCGCTGCATTAAAGCGCTGCGCGCCTCGGGTGGCAGAAACTGCAGGGTGAAGTTGAGTACCACCATCGAGGCATTGTCGAGGGGCGTGTCGAGCAGGTCGCCGCACACCAGCTCGACGCCGGTGCTGGGGTTTTCATGACGCAGTATTGTTTGGCAGTGCTCGATCATCGCCGGGGCGTTATCGATGGCGACGATGCTGCAGTCGGGCACCTGAATATGTTGGGCCATGGCGAGGGTCGATGCGCCGAGGGAGCAGCCCAGGTCGTAGCACTTTGACTGGGGCTGGGCGTAGCGTTCGGCCAGGGTGCCGGTCATGGCGATGATGGTTTCATAGCCGGGCACCGAGCGCTGGATCATGTCCGGAAAGACAGCGACCACGTCGGCATCGAATGTAAAGCCAGCGATGTCGGCGAGGGGGCGGGAAAATAATTTATCGTGGCTCAAGGTAGTTGTCTGCGGCTGTAGTGTGAGTGGCCCCGAACACGGGATGACACATTAGGTGTGTCCGGGGCTGTTTGACGATCTTTATTTGACGCTAGTGAGGTGCAGCCTTTACAGCGTAAATAAGGTTAGCTTTAAAGCGTCGAGTTTGGCGGCGTTATCGGCATTGGTGATCACCGCAGTGCTGCACTTGTCGTCGCTGAGATATCGCTGCGCCACACGTTGTAAGTCATCGAGTTTTACGTCGCGCACCTGATTGCGGAAGGTTTCGCGCTGCTCGCGGCCACGACCGTAGAGTTCAGCATGAAAGCTTTGCTTGGCTTCACCGGCGGGTGAGGAGGGTTTGTCGATGCCGGAGACGACGCCGAGGATGGCCTCTTCCACCTGCTGCCATTGATGCTTTTCTTCCTGCAGCCACACCAGCGAGGCCTGGAAGTCATCGAGAGTGCCCTCGATGCGCGGGTCGCGATAGGAGAAGAAGCGGAAGGAGCCGCCATTGTTGTCCTGGCCTGCGCCGCCGCCGTAGGCGCCGCCCTGTTCGCGAATGGCGCGGTGTAAATAGCCGTTGCGCAGAAAGCCACCGAGTACGCTGAGTGGCGCTGCATCGGCATGGCCCATGGGCACAGTGGGGTAGGCGCGGGCGCAGAAGTTGACCTGGGTGCTGGTGGCCCACAATTGCTGCGCGGGAGCGCAGAGTTCGGGGCGACTAAAGACGGTAAAGGGCGCGCTGGCAGCGGGCTTGATCTGGCCTAAAAAAGCGGCCTGAAAGTCACTCATGTGCTCCTGTTCGCCGACCAGCAGAGCCTGGCGGGGTGCTTTTAAGAACAGTGCGTGTAGCTCTGCCAGTTGGGCGGCGAAGCTGGCTAGTTCGGCCTGTTCGTCGAGACGGGTATCGAGGGCTTTGGTCAAGTGAATGCCCTCCATGCCACCCCAGCGGTGGGACAAATAGGCGCCGGGGCTTGCATTGCTGGCGGCGGCCGCCATGGCCAGCGTGTGGCCGTTGCCGGTGACACTGCTTTCACGGCGGGCGCGCATTTGGGCGATCAGCTCGCGCAGGCGCGGCAGTTCATCAAAGCGCACTGACTCAAAAGTTTCGCTCATTAGCTCGCACAGAGCGGCCTGATTAGTAGCGAGTCCTTTGGCACTTAACACCAAATGGCCACTGAGGCTTTGCAGATTGTCGACCGCACAGCGCACCGAGGCGTGGGCGCTAATCGCGCCGCAAACCTGCGATTGCCAGAGCTGCGTGCTGAGATAGTCTTTATCACCCACACCGAGCTCGGTGAGGCAGCTTGAGTAGAGGGGGAGCAGGTCAATTTGCGCGTCAGTGAGCGCCGGCAGCGACATTAATAGCTGTTGATAAACCAGACCATTGGTGCCGACCTCGTATTGGGTCAGGGGTAGCGCGCCCGCTGTGTGGCTGGTGGCGGCGACATAGGCCATCTCGGGGGAGATATCTTCAAGGCCGACCTTGGGTAGCACACCCTCGTCGTCAGCCTGCATTTGGCGTTCGTTCAAGGCGGCGGTTTGGCTAATGATCTGCTGCTTTTCGGTGTCGCTGAGATGGGCTTTGATAGTGGCGAGTTGAGCCGCTTCGCTTTTTTCTCGCCGTGCAGACAGGGCCGGCTCGGGACGCAGGGTTAAACGCACGCGGTGGGGATTGTCGACCAGCAGCTCGCGGGCCAGTGATTTAATAAAGTCGGGGTCGGCGATGGCTGCGCGCAACTCGGCCAGCACCGGCTCGAGGTCGAGCAGGGCAATGGGGTCGCCGCGGTGGGTGGCGCTGGTCAGCGAGGTCAAAATTAATTGCAGACCGTAGGGATAGCCGTCACCGCCAATTTCCCGCTGCTGTAGTTCCAGCTGGTGCAGCGAGGCTTCGACCTGCTCCTGCGGCACGCCGTTGTCGGCGACATCGCGCAATACGCCCATCACCAGATTTTCCAGCTCGACGGCCTTGTCGGGCTCACTGCCTTCGATGCCGCAGACGAAGCACATCTCTTTTTGTGAGTCATCCATGCCACACAGCGGCGATGGCGAGGTGCCGAGGTCGCTGGTTTCAAGGGCTTTCAAGAGGGGCGAAGCGCTGTTGTCGAGCAGGACGCTGTTGAGCAAATGGGCCTGCATACAGGCTTTTAAGTCGGTGGCATTGCCCAGTAGCCAGCTGATAATGATGTGGGTTTTGTTGGCGGTCGAACCCTCCTCATCAAAGGCATAGGACTCTTCAACCGCAATCGGTGCCAGGTAGCGTTTTTCATCGGGCACGGCGATGGTTTCATCCAGCGGCTCAAAACGCTGCAAGGCTTCGCTTTCAAAGCTGGCTTGATGCTCGGCAGCGGGAATATCGCCAAAGGTCATAAAGATGGCATTGCTGGGGTGGTAGTGGGTTTTGTAGAAATCCCGCAGTTGCTCGTAGCTTAGTTCGGGAATGGCCGCCGGATCGCCGCCGCTGTTGTAGTGATAGGTGGTGCTGGGGTAGAGGTAGGTGCAGAGGGTGTGCCAAAGGGTGGAGGTGACAGAGCTCATGGCGCCCTTCATTTCATTGAACACTACGCCTTTGTAGACTAGATCAGAGTCGCTGTTTTCGGCCTCGGCAAACTCCAGTCGGTGGCCTTCCTGAGCAAAGTCCAAAGGATCGAGCCGCGAGAAAAATACTGCATCAAGATAGACTTGCAGTAGATTGTTAAAGTCTTTTCTATTTTGACTAGCAAAGGGATAGGCCGTCCAGTCGGAGCTGGTAAAGGCATTCATAAAGGTGTTTAGCGAGCGGCGAATCATCATAAAGAAGGGGTCGCGCACCGGGTACTTTTCACTGCCACACAGCGCCGTGTGTTCGAGGATATGAGCGACGCCACGGGAGTCTTCGGGCACGGTGCGCAGGGCGACCAGAAACACGTTTTCGGGATTGTCGGTGGCGATATGAATATGTTGGGCGCCGGTTTTAAGGTGCCGGTATTCGCTGACATCGAGGTCGAGAGATTCAATACGCTGGCTGCGCAAAAACTGAAAAGCGGGGTGGGCGGGAGCATTCATAAACAGCTTACCTGAGCGTTAATTAGAATTGGGTGTGGGCCTTGTCTTATAGAGTAGCGCACAAGGAGAGTAGCGCACAAAGAGGGTAGTGCAAAAGCGCAGAACGTGGCGGGCAGTAGCCAAACAAGTTGGCCGTTATTCTACGCTGAGGGAGGGGTGTGTGGTGAAAGTTTTTAGTGATTTTACGTGCAGCCTACATAGGACATAGGCTGCACGTAAGAAAGTTATTTCAACTTTTTGGCAAACAGCTCAAAGGCAATATCCCAATGGCGCTCGGCGGCATCGTGGTTGTACATCATGCGCTGGGGGAAGGCGAAGCCGTGCTCGGTGTTGGGCACCTTTTCGAGCACGTAGTCGATGTTGTTTTCAGCCAGCGTAGCATCCAGCGCCTTAATTTCTGCGTCGGGCACATAGGGGTCGTGTTCGGCGAAACCAAAATACAAGCTGCAGTCGGGCTGAATATTGGGGATCAGCAAGTGGGCTGAATCGTCCTGCCCGGTGACGTGGGAGACACCGTAGAGGGAGGCCATCGCCTTGAAGCGCTCGGGAAAGCTACCGGTCACCGCCAGCACAAACTTGCCACTCATGCAATAGCCAATACAGCCCATGGGGCCGGGCAGGGCATTGGGGTGCTGGTCGAGCCAGTCGATAAGCGCGGCGGTGTCGCTAATAATCATGCCGTTAGTGTGGGCATCGAGCATGGCCATCATGCGGCCACCCGGGTCGCGCACCCCGTAGCGGTAGTAGAGGTTGGGGATGATGGCAATGTAGCCCTGGGCGGCAATGCGCCTGACGAAGTCGTAGAGTTCATCGCGCACACCGGGGGCGTCCATATAGAGAACAACGGGGGGATAGGCGGCGCCGTCATCAGTAGCGGGCCAGGCGACGAAGCATTCCATCTCGCCGTCGGGGGTGGTGATGTTGACGAAGGCTTCGTTCAAAGGTGTTGTTTGTTTGCTCATAGTGTCGTTCTGCCAGTCCTTGATTGATAAAAGAGTTGTGTTGATGGTCTGCTGCTTACCGTTTGTTGTGCCATTAGCGATGGGCTGGGGCAACGGCGAGGCGGCTCAAATGTGCTTGGCGTTGATAACGCCCTCGCTTTCCAGGGCCGCGATCTGCTGGGCGGAGTAGCCCAGTACCTCGCTGAGAATTTCATGGTTGTGTTCGCCGAGAAAGCCCGCCGTTTGCTCGGGAGTGTCGGGAAAGGCCGAGAAACGCAGGGGTGTGCGGGGCACTTTCAGCTCTCCCCAAACGGGGTCGACGAGGGTGCGCACCATGTTGCGGGCCTTGGTGTGGGGGTGCTCCATAACCTCGGGAACGCTGAGTATCGGCGCGCTGGGGATGCGCGCATCCTGCAATATTTTTAGCGCCTCATCGGGGTCGCCAATGCTGTCGAGCCAGCTTTGCACGGCCTTATTAACGGCCTCTTTGTTGGCTCCGCGAGCGGCCAGGTCGGCGAAGCGGGGATCGCTGAGCATATCTTCACGGCCCATGGTTTTGGCCAGTTTGTCCCACTGGGCACCCAGGGCGAGGACAAAAAGATAGCGCTCATTACATTTGAAAATACCTGCTGGAGCTGCGACGCCGTGACTGGATCCGGAGCGCTTGGGGACAAAGGCGCCCGCTGAGGCATGATAGAGCTGCACGTTCATTTCGTGGTAGCTGAATAAAATTTCCTGCAGGCAGAGGTCGAGGTGTTGTCCAGGGCCACCGCGAAAACGATGGAAGAGTGCGGCGACAATGGCGGCGTAAGCGTGGGTGCCGCTGGACACGTCGCCAAAGGTGAGATCGGCAAAAACGGGAGCTCTGTCGGGCTCGCCATTCATGTCGAGAATGCCCGCATAGGATTGCCCAATGTAGTCATAGCCGGGCAGTGTCGATAGCGGGCCATCCTGGCCGAAGCAGGAAATTGAGCACATCACTAAATTGGGGTTAATGGTCTTTAATGTCTCCCAGTCCATGTTGTGGCGCTTCATTACGCCGGGGCTGAAGTTTTCCACGACAACGTCGGCATCTTTGATTAAGTCGTGGCAAATTTTTTGCGCCTCGGGCCTGGCCAGATCCAGGCTCATGGTTTTTTTGCCGACATTGTGCTGTACATAAAAAGCGCTGCGGCCCTCTTTGTGCATGGGCAGCATGCGTGCGGGGTCGCCACTTAAAGGCTCAATTTTAATGACCTCTGCACCGTGTTCGGCGAGCATTTTGGTGCAGTGGGGGCCGGCGACAAAGTGAGAAAAGTCGATAACTTTAATACCGTCAAACATACTTTGCGGGACCATGGGGGGACTCCTGTAACCTTAAAATCATTATTATTGTTGGCGTTCTTGAACAGGTTTTGAAGTGGCGATACTTTTGTTAAAGCACTTAATCGGGCGCTGATATCCTTTCAGAACCCGATTAATCGGCTACTTGTACCGCTTAAATGTTCTTTTCACTCAACACACCCGATGTTTTCAAAGCCTCTATTTTCTCGGCTGAGTAGCCAAGCTGGTCGCGCAGTATCTCTTCATTGTGCTCGCCGAGAAAAGGGGCCTGAAGTTCAAGCCGCTCGGGGTATTGAGAATAGCGCAGTGGGGTGCCGGGGATTTTTACATCACCAAAGACGCGGTCGTTAACGGTTTGCACGATGCCCCGTTGCTGCATATGGGGGTGCTCCATCACCTCGGGCACACTCAATATCGGGGCTGCGGGTACGTGGTTATCCTGAACAAGAATGCGCACTGCCTCGGTGACATCGCTAACCGTACTCAGCCAGCGTTCGATTTCGACGTTAATTTCATCGCGATTTTCATTGCGAACGAGGGGATTGGCAAAGCGGGGGTCATCGAGCCAATCTTCGCGACCCAGTAGCTTGACCAGATTATTCCACTGGGCGCCAATGGCGACGATGATCAGATAATCTTCCTTGCATTTGAAGAGGCCGAGGGGGGCGACGAAGGCGTGTTGGTGGCCGCTGCGCTGAGGCACCTGAGCGCCACCGGAGGCGTCAAAAACCTGCACGTTCATTTCATGGTAGCTGAACAGGCAGTCGAGCAGGGCGATGTCGAGGAACTGTCCGCCGCCGCCCATGACCTTGTGGTACAGGGCTGTAACGATGGCGCCATAGGCGTGTGCCCCGGTGGAAATATCGCCAAAAGCCATGCCGGAGAGCGCCGGATAGCCGCCAGCTTCACCGGTCATGCCCAACACACCGGAGTAGGCCTGGCCGATGTAGTCAAAGCCGGGCAGTTTCGACAGGGGTCCCTCCTGACCGAGGCAGGAGATGGAGCACATGATGACATCGGGATTGACCTTGCTGACGGCCTCCCAGTCCATGTTGAATTTCTTCATCACCCCGGGGGTGAAATTCTCAATCACCACGTCGACGGTTTTAATCAGCTCGTGACAAATCTCCTGGCCCTCTTTGGTGCGCAGGTCGAGACAGAGGTTCTTTTTGCCCCGGTTGTGTTGAATAAAATAGCCACTGCGACCGTCTTTGATGACCGGTAAGTGGCGTGCGGCTTCACCTATTTGGGCTTCAACTTTTATCACCTCGGCGCCGGCTTCGGCCATCAGGCGCGTGCAGTGTGGGCCCGCTACAAAGTGGGAGAAGTCGAGAACTCTGACACCTTCGAGAACATGCTTTCTTGTCATGGAATAAAACCTTATGTGTTTGAACCGGGATGCTTTTCTACTGGCTCAGATCAATGAATGTGCTTTATCTGTACATTATTGTGCTTACGGGAGTCGTTTGCTCTTATAATTTACGACCCATTTGTAGCGTAAAGTGCTGCAAAATGCCAGCTTATTAGAACCTTTAAAGTGGCCAACCCTGAGCGGGTGGGGGGAGGTAATAACGAAAACTTCAGAGGGTGGCAATAAATGGCAGTTGTTTACGGAGATGACGATGCCTCGTTCCAGGCCGCAGGTGGCCAGGCGGGTATAAAGCGTTTAGTGGATCGCTTTTACGATTATATGGATATTCTGCCAGAGGCGGCGGCCATTCGTGCCATGCACCCCGGCGATCTTGAAGTCACGCGGGACAAACTGTACTGCTTTCTTTGTGGCTGGCTGGGTGGTGAAAAACTCTTCGCCCCAAAATACGGCCCCATCATGATTCCTCGCGCCCACGAACACCTCGATATCGCCGAGCCCGAGAGGGACGCCTGGCTGCTGTGTATGGAAAAAGCCGTCGCCGAACAGCCCTACGCTGAGGATTTCAAAGCCTATTTAATGCGTGAACTGTTCGTGCCCGCTGAGCGCTGCCGGATTTTCAGTCAGCGGCGGATAGAGGGCGAATAAGCTTAGCAATAAGCGTTTGGAGTTTTACCTGGCTGGGTTCTAGTCTGCGGGTGAGTGCCTTTACGGGCGGCGCTGGTTTTGGGAATCCACGCTGATTCCTTTTCCAGTGTATTCCTAACGCCTGGTATTAGGGCACTTTTCATTCTTCTGCACCGTTAGCACAGTGCCGTCAGAATAGGAGCAATAACGGTTATTGCCCTTAATGTTCTGCTTCTTTAACGGGCCGGAACTCGCCCCACCCTTTTTTTCTATATTCACAATGGGAGGGCTTCCATTTCTTGATGGCTTGGGGTTTTTTCTAGGGCACTGCTCAGTATGACTTATAGTGACTATTCCCCCATCCGAATATGTGCAATACCGGCTCAAGCCTTTCGCTTTATCTGATTTAAGCGTACCGGGAGGCGTTGCATAAACCTGTAAGCTGAGCAGGCTAAAAAAAACTAATGGTATTACGCGGGAAATTCCATTCATAACGACCTCGAAGAGTAGACAATATCTATGCCTTAGTGCCTACAGGCAGTGAAGAAAGATTAGGTATTCTCAAGGTATCTAAATCGCTCAGTCATTGCAACTTGCAGGGCGATTACCCCTGAATTAAGGGGCGCCAGATTGATTTTAAAGACGGTAGCTGCCTCGATTTTCCAAACCTAGGTGCTAGCCTCTATTGCACTTTTACTTATAAAGAAGTTTCTTTGCAAACCATCACTAATATCATAGGTTACATAGAATACAGGATTGTTTTTTGAGCCTTTTTAACCACTTGAATATGCATCAGTAATATGTTCACAACAGGGTTCGCGCCTCACAACTTCTATAGCTTTATGAATTAGTTTTTCAAACGCTTTAGAGTCTCATCTACATGTGGAACACCTTTTTTAATAGGCGCTAATTTAGCTAGATAGGCAGGGGCTTTAGCATAGATACCACTCAAGGGCACCTCTAAAAATACAGTTTTTTGACTAATTTTTACTAAGCCCTACCTTTTTTCTTTCGCTAATAAAATTTATTGTCATTACGAATATTGTTAGGGCATATTCCTCCGATAGAAACCGTTTTATGCGCACTTAGCGCATAAAATCAACTGCCCTCAAGGCCTGGAAAGCTTCATCCTGTGTAAGCTTACAAATCGTCTCATATTATAAACAACATTCATCATGCCAACTTTTACCCTGGTGCGGGCCAAGCCGATCACCTGAAAATAAAGCCCTCCTTGCTCGTTACTGATTGAACCAAAAACATGCTCTACTCTGGCGCGAACT
>JAGPUW010000017.1 GCA_018069465.1 Gammaproteobacteria bacterium
ATTGAGGCCGCTAGCCTTAAACTCTTGAAAAAGGTCGAGCCAATCTTGTTTTGATCTGCGCATGTCATTGCTCCTGATTAAAGCCAAGAGCATAAGCATCGGGTATCAAGGTGACTAGGGTGTGGTTGAATTGGCGCTTACTGTACTTTGCTTAGGATCCCCATCGTAAGCATTACCCCGACAGTGATAATCAACCGATGAATACCCCTAATTTTTACTAACAATAATATCCTGCCCAGCAAAGTTCATCGGTACCAGAATGGTGTCTTTGGCAATGGCCGATAATTGCGGGTGGTCGAGGGTGTAGTGCAGGCCGCGGCTCTCCTTACGCAACATGGCAGAACGAATAATTAATTCGGCGACCTTGGCGAGATTACGCAGCTCGAGTAAATCGCGACTCACCTTATAGTTGCTGTAATACTCCTGAATTTCACGCTGCAGTAGGCGCACGCGGTTTTCTGCCCGCTCCAAACGCTTGCGGGTGCGGACGATGCCCACGTAGTCCCACATAAAGCGGCGCAGCTCGTCCCAGTTGTGGGAAATAACGACATCCTCATCGGAGTAGGTGACCCGCGAGGAATCCCACTCTTTGGTGTAGCTGGGTTCGGGAATGCTAGCGATGTTGTCGCGAATACTACGGGCTGCAGCCTGGGCAAAAACGAGGCATTCGAGCAGCGAGTTGCTGGCCATGCGGTTGGCTCCGTGCAGGCCGGTAAAGGCACATTCGCCAATGGCGTAGAGATTGGCGAGGTCGGTGCGTCCCTGTTTATCGGTGACAATGCCACCGCAGGTGTAATGGGCGGCGGGCACAATGGGGATGCGCTCGCGGGTGATGTCGATACCAAATTCCAGGCACTGGGCTTTTACCGTGGGGAAGTGGCTGTCGATAAACTCGGCGGGCTTATGGCTGATATCTAAATACAGACAGTCGCAGCCCAGGCGTTTCATTTCGTGGTCAATGGCGCGGGCGACGATGTCGCGGGGTGCCAGCTCGCCTTTGGGGTGAAAGTCGAACATAAAGCGTTTGCCGTCGGGCAATAGCAGGTGAGCACCTTCACCGCGCAGGGCCTCGGAGACCAAAAACGCTTTGGCTTTAGGGTGAAAGAGGCAGGTCGGGTGGAATTGATTGAACTCCATATTGGCGACGCGACAACCTCGACGCCATGCAGCGGCGATGCCATCGCCACTGGCACCATCGGCATTGCTGGTATAGAGGTAGACCTTGCTAGCGCCACCCGTGGCGAGAATGACCACCTTCGCCTGAAACAGGCAGACCCGGTCGTGCCGTGTATCCAACGCATAGGCGCCGTTGCAGCGAAAGCTTCGCGAGTCGGCATCTGCCTGGGTGGTGAGATCGACCACCACGTGCTGCTCGAAAACATCTATGTTTGGCGTGCTTAACACCTTCTCTGCAAGGGTGCTCGACAGGGCCTGTCCGGTGGCGTCGGTGCTGTGGAGAATGCGCCGATGACTGTGGCCGCCCTCCTGAGTTAAGTGATAGTCGCTATTTGTTTCGTTGCGACTAAATTCCATGCCCTCGTCGATAAGCCATTGCAGTGCCTCTGGTCCCTGTTCCGCCGTTAGGCGCACCACGTCTTCGTGGCAGAGTCCGGCACCGGCATTGAGGGTGTCCGCGACATGGGCATCGATACTGTCGTCCTCACTAAATACCGCCGCGATGCCGCCTTGAGCGAGCCAGGTCGATCCGGTTTGCAGCTGGTCTTTACTCAGCAGAGCGACGCGGTGGTCGGGGGCAAGGTGTAAGGCAAGGGTCATACCCGCTGCACCACTGCCGATAACAAGGACTTCGTATTGGTAGGTCTTTTTCACTTTGAGGCTTTCACTTAAGGTTTTTAATGAGCGAGGGGCGGTGGCGCAGCTGCAGTCACCGCAGGGGCGACATGATAGTATAGCGCTCGAAAAAAACCCACTGGCTGAATTCGGGCTCGACCACGAACCAAATGCAAAACTGGCGGTCAGCAAGGGGGGCATTGCATAATGCAAATAAAAAGCTGGAGAGAGAATGGCGGCCAACAATGAAACAGATTCGGATAAGCAGTTGGTTGCCCGTGTACAAAAGGGCGATAAACGCGCTTTCGATTTGTTGGTGATTAAATATCAGCACAAAGTGGCGGCCATCGTTAGTCGCTATATCTATGATCGCGAAGAAGTTAAAGATATCGTGCAGGAGGCTTTCATTAAAGCCTACCGTGCCATTGGCTCTTTCCGCGGCGACAGTCAATTTTATACTTGGCTCTATCGTATTGCTGTCAACACGGCGAAAAACTTTCTGGTGTCGCGCAGTCGTCGTCCTCCGGCGAGTGACATTGATGTCGAGGATGCAGAATATTTCACCGGCGCCGATAATTTACGCGATGTGGCTTCGCCCGAAAACCTGGCTTTTCGCGATGAATTGCAGGTGGTTGTCGATAACGCTATTCAAAATTTACCCGAGGATTTGCGTACGGCAGTCAGTCTGAGGGAGCTTGATGGCCTCAGTTACGAGGATATCGCCAATGTTATGGACTGCCCGGTGGGCACGGTTCGCTCGCGTATTTTCAGGGCCCGAGAGGCTATTGATAAGCAGGTGAAAGCGCTGTTTGATGGGCGTTTGTGACGCTTGGGAAAAAATAAAGAGGGCCTGGCGAGCTATGGGGAACCTTTTTGCCCGACTCAAGTCAGATTAGCAGGGATTGAACAGTCGCTGTAGAACCTGCATTTTTGGAAGCAACAGATTGACTATAGATTAGCCGATTAATAATGAAAGAGTCATTGGAAGGAAGAGACCTATGAATGAGAAAATAGGCAAAAAAATGCGTGAGACGCTGTCGGCGCTAAAAGATGATGAAGCCTCTGAGCTGGAGCTTCATCGGGCGATGCGTGAGGTGGGTGAAGACGAATCCCTCAATGACACCTGGTCGCGCTACCATCTGGCGGCCAGTGCCATGCGCAAAGAACTGCCGGTCGATTTTGTCGACTCCTCTGCCGAATTGCGGGCGGCCATTAATATGGCGCTGGTTAATGAACCGGTACCGCAGCGTGCTCTACAATGGCCCCAGACTTTAGGCCGGGTCGCGATTGCGGCGAGTGTGGCGGTGTTTGCCATTTTTGGCGCTCAGCAATATCAGGTGTTTGAGCCCTCCGCTGCAATGCCCCTTATTGCCCAGGGTGAGATTCAGCACGCCAATCAAAATAAGGCGGGAGAAACCGGACTTGCCGGCCCGCAATTTCAACTGCCCTCGGGCTTCGAGGTGCCTCAGGCCACAGCGCGCACCGCCAGCACAGGTTCTTCACGCGTTGCGAGTACAGGCTCTTATAGTAGCCATCAGTATTCCCGTTCCGCCCCCGCTGACCTTCAACCCAGGGCTGACAAGCTAGAGACAGATCGTCAAATTCAGGCCTATATGCAGCGTTTAATGTCACAGCAGGCGGAGCGCAATTACCGCCATTCAAATTCGATTTTCCTGCCCGCTGAACACGGCGCCCAACAAGTTCTTGAGCCCTAGCCCCTGTACAACTGCAGCCCGCGTGATAAACCGGGATAGGGAAAGGCTCGCCCTTGATTGAGGAAAGCGTTCAAGTTCTCCGTGTTGAAAGCGACTATTTGTGGGTTGAGGGCGTTCAGCGCTCTGCCTGCCACAGCTGTTCTGCCCAGCAGGGTTGTGGACAGCGTTTATTGGCCCGCTTAAGTGCACACCCCGTGCGCTTGCGCATTGCACTCGATGGCCGCGATGCCCGCTCTTTTCAGGTCGGCCAAGATGTCACCATTGGCATTGCCGACCATGTCGTGGTTCGGGGCTCCCTGTTGATTTACTTCCTGCCCTTACTCATGCTGCTGTTCGGTATATGGCTTGGCGACCGCTTTTTTGGCAGTGAGTTCGCCGCCATTCTCTGTGGCGCACTGGCTTTATTCGCGGGTGGTTTTGTCGCCGCCAGTGTGGTGAATGCCGCAGCTAATCGATCGACATTACAGGCGCGTTTGCTCGATGTTTGATTTCGACGAGCTGTATTAAGCCAGCTCGGCTATAGTTGGCGCTGTTAAAAAAATGAAAACTCAAGAGGGACTATTGATGGTGACGCGAGCGTTTATCGCATTTTGTTGTTTGTTTGCCTGGGTGTTGACGGCCCACGCACAGCTGCCAAACTTTACCCAGCTAATTGAAGAAAACTCTGCGGCGGTAGTGAAAATTACGGCGCGTGAAAACAATTCAAGTCGGCGCCGAGAAGCGGTTCCGCAAGGCCAAATTCCCGATGCTTTGCGCGAATTGTTTAATCAACGACGCAGCCCGGAGCGCAAAGCCCACTCCATGGGATCGGGGTTTATTATTTCCAGCGACGGCTACATCCTCACCAATAACCACGTTGTGGGTAGCGCCAAACAGATCACCGTGAGGCTCAACGACAGGCGAGAGTACGAGGCTGAAATCGTTGGCCTCGACCCACGCTCAGACCTGGCGCTGTTAAAAATTGCTGAGAAACAACTACCCGTAGTGCATTTTGGCGAGCCCGACCAACTGAAAGTGGGCGAGTGGGTGGTGGCGATTGGCTCACCCTTTGGCCTCGATTATTCGGCCAGTACCGGTATTGTCAGTGCTATTGGCCGCAGTATTCCCACCGCGCGGGGAGAGGATTACGTGCCCTTTATTCAAACTGATGTGGCCATCAACCCCGGCAACTCGGGGGGGCCACTGTTTAATCTCGACGGTGAAGTGGTGGGGATTAATTCCCAAATCTATACCCGTTCGGGTGGCTCTATAGGCCTGTCGTTCGCCATTCCCGTCAGCGTCGCCCTGGAGGTGGTTTCTCAGCTCAAAGAAAAGGGTCGTGTCGACAGGGGCTGGCTGGGGGTTTATATACAGGATGTGGATAAAAACCTGGCGCAATCTCTCGGTCTGAAAAAACCGAGGGGCGCTCTGCTCGCTCAACTTGAACCCGATGGCCCGGCCGACAAAGCAGGCCTCAAAGCCGGCGATGTGGTGATCGGCTTTAATGGCCAGGCCGTGGTCGAGGCCAGTGATTTGCCACATATTGTTGGGCTTTTGTCTGTCGGTGAAGAGGTCGACGCCACCGTTATCCGCCGCGGTAAAAAAAGAACCCTCAGTGTCGAGGTTGGCGCCCGCCCCGGTGATGACCGAGTGGCAGCCGAAGGTGGCGGTGACACTCTCGGCCTGGAGGTGGCTGAACTCGACGCAGAGGCTCTGGAAAAACGACGTTTACTGGGCGGCGTTGTGGTCGTCAAAGTTTACCCCGATTCACCGGCTGCCGAGGCGGGCTTGCAGGAGGGGGACGTGCTGGCGCAACTGGGCTACCAAACACTCAACGACGTGAACGATTACGAGGCGATACTCAAACAGTTGCCAGCGGGCACACCCGTAGCTCTGCGTTTTTTCCGTCGCGGTCGTTCCATCTTCCGCACCATCGAGATTAAGTGATGGTGTGCGGGATTTTTCTGACCGAGAAGCGCTTTGCCGACTCAATGTGGTTCATAGCTTACGGGGGCTAAATACGCTAGAATTCGCGTCGCTCAAATTCCCCTAAGCTATGGATCTTAAAAGCCCTGTGTCAGACCTCAGTCATATTCGTAATTTCTCCATCATCGCCCATATCGATCACGGAAAGTCGACCATTGCCGATCGCTTTATTCAGTTTTGTGGCGGCCTTAGTGAGCGCGAAATGGACAACCAGGTGCTCGATTCAATGGATATTGAACGCGAGCGCGGTATTACCATCAAAGCGCAGAGTGTGACTCTGAACTATACCGCCGTGGATGGCCGAGTCTACCAACTGAACTTTATTGATACGCCAGGCCATGTCGATTTTAGTTACGAAGTGTCGCGCTCCCTTGCCGCCTGCGAAGGCGCGCTGCTGGTTGTCGATGCGGCTCAGGGTGTTGAGGCCCAGTCGGTAGCAAATTGTTATACGGCGATCGCTCAGGGCCTGGAGGTTATTCCGGTGCTCAATAAAATGGATCTGCCCCAGGCAGAGCCGGAGCGTGTGTGTCAGGAAATTGAAGATATTATTGGCCTCGATGCTAGTAATGCGGTGCTTTGCAGTGCCAAAAGTGGCCTTGGCATAGAAGATATTCTCGAGCAATTAGTGGCCGAAATACCGCCGCCCCAGGGTGATGTCGATGCGCCTTTGCAGGCGCTAATTATTGACTCCTGGTTTGATAATTATCTGGGCGTCGTGTCCTTAGTCCGGGTCGTGCAGGGTACCTTGCGCCGCCGCGATAAGGTGATTACCAAAAGTATTGGCAAAGCACATATTGCCGATAGTATTGGCGTCTTTACACCCAAGCGTAAAGAAACAGATATGTTGCGGGCCGGCGAAGTGGGCTTTGTAGTAGCCGGTATTAAAGATATTCACGGTGCGCCGGTCGGTGACACCATTACCCACGCCAGCAGCCCCAATGTTGACTCACTGCCGGGCTTTCAAAAGGTCAATCCGCAAGTTTATGCGGGTATGTTCCCCATTAATTCCGAAGACTTTGAAGATTTTCGCGAGGCGCTGGCGAAACTCACCCTCAACGATGCCTCCCTGTTCTACGAACCTGAAAGCTCTGAAGCTTTGGGTTTTGGTTTCCGCTGTGGCTTTCTGGGTATGCTGCATATGGAGATTATTCAGGAGCGCCTGGAGCGGGAGTACGACCTCGATTTAATCAGTACTGCGCCGACGGTTGTCTACGAGGTGCTGCACACCAATGGTGAGTTACTTTATATTTCCAACCCCTCGGCGCTTCCCGATCCGGGTTCCATTGATGAAATGCGCGAACCCCTGTGTGAGGCCAATATTCTGGTGCCCAAGGATTATGTCGGCAATGTGATTTCACTGTGTGTCGAAAAGCGCGGCGTGCAAAAAGACATGCAATTTACTGGCGATCAGGTGTCACTCACCTATGAAATGCCCATGGCCGATGTGGTGATGGACTTTTTTGATCGCTTAAAATCGGTGAGTCGTGGTTTCGCCTCTCTCGATTACAACTTTAAACGCTTTCAGGCCGCACCTTTGGTGCGTCTCGATATACTCATTAATGGTGAAAAAGTCGATGCCCTGGCGCTGATTGTCCATCGCGATAACGCCCAGCAGAAAGGGCGGTTAATCACCGATAAAATGAAGGAATTAGTGCCCCGTCAGATGTTTGATGTAGCCATTCAAGCCGCGCTTGGTGGCCATATTATTGCGCGAACCTCGGTCAAAGCACTGCGTAAAAACGTCACGGCTAAATGTTATGGCGGCGATGTCTCGCGCAAGAAAAAACTGCTGGCCAAACAGAAGGCAGGTAAGAAACGCATGAAGCAGGTGGGCTCCGTGGAGATCCCCCAGGAAGCTTTCCTCGCCGTACTTAGAACGGATAATTAACAATGGATTTTGACTTTCCACTAATTTTAGTAGTTCTCACCGCACTCGCTGGTTTTATGTGGCTGGCCGACCGGCTCTACCTGTCGAAGCAACGTGAGGCGGATGATGCGCCCCCATGGTTTATTGAATCGACGGCACCTTTTTTCCCGGTGCTACTGGTCGTTTTGGTGCTGCGCTCCTTTTTAGTCGAGCCCTTTCAAATTCCCTCTGGCTCGATGATCCCGACCCTGAAAATCGGTGACTTTATTCTAGTCAACAAGTTTGCCTACGGGCTGCGCTTGCCGGTGAGTGGTACCAAAGTAGTTTCGCTGGGTGAACCCGAGCGCGGTGATGTGATGGTGTTTTTTCCGCCCAATGATAAGCGTTATTTTATTAAGCGGGTGGTCGGTTTGGCGGGTGATGAAATTCGCGTGATTAACAATGTATTGTTTGTTAATGGTGAAAAAATGCCCCAGTCTGCAGTGGCTAAGGCAGAGCCCTATTTCATCGAAAAAAGCCGGGTAGAAGATAATTCAGCGAGTAACGCACAGGTGATGATGGAAGAGCTGAGCGGTGTTGATCACCTGATTCGCAAGCACAAAACGGCGGGGCGACTGGGGCGCGATTTCAGTACGGTGGTGCCGCAAGGACACTACTTTATGATGGGTGATAACCGTGATAATAGTAGCGACAGCAGAGTCTGGGGGCCGGTACCTGAAGAAAATGTGGTCGGTAAGGCCTTTGCTGTGTGGATGCACTGGGAGAAAGTGCTAAGCATTCCCAGTTTTGATACAGTGGGCACAATACGTTAACACGGCTGGGGGAGAGAATAATGAGGCAGCATAAACAGCAGGGTTTGTCGGCATTGGGGATATTGTTGGTGTTGGCCATTGCCGGTTTTTTTCTAACGATTGCAACAAAGGTCGGTCCACTCTATCTCGACAATTCTTTCGTTAATGCCGCCTTGCAGTCATTGGCCAGTGAGCCAATCCACAAGCTCAGTGATGGCAAAATACGCAGAAGATTACAAGATTCTTTTACGATCAATAATATTCGCGATGTCAATGCTAAAGACACGGTGATAGAGCGCAAGAAAACCGCCACCACCGTTACTCTCGATTACGAGCGACGCGTTAATTTCTTTGCCAATGTCGATGTTGTCGTCGTGTTTGAGAACACGTATGACACATCTGCGCGCTAGTTACCTCGTCAATACTAGCCATTGGTGAATATTTCCCGCCGCCGTTTTGTTAATCGCTTAGGCCACAGTTTTACTGACCCCGCCTTACTCGAGCAAGCCTTAACCCACCGCAGTTATAGTGCGACCAATAATGAGCGTCTCGAATTTCTTGGCGATGCAGTGCTGGACATGGTCGTTAGTGAGATGCTCTATCGCCACTTTCCCGCTGCTAGCGAAGGGGATTTAAGTCGTTTGCGAGCGGTTTTGGTGAAAGGTGAAGCTTTGGCAAAAATGGCGCGGGCCATCGATATCGGCGATCAGTTGCGACTTGGCTCGGGCGAATTAAAAAGTGGCGGTTTTCGTCGCGACTCGATACTGGCCGGTGCTTATGAAGCCCTGATAGGTGCAATTTTACTCGATGGGGGCTTTGCAACCTGCCGGGCCTGTGTGGCCTCCTGGTTTGAGCCGCTTTTGCAAAACTTGTCGCTGGGTGATGAACACAAGGATGCAAAATCTCGTTTGCAGGAATATTTACAAGGCAAAGGCGAGCCACTACCGGTGTACAAGTTACTAACCGTTAGCGGCGAAGGACACGCCCAGCACTTTGAGGTGCAATGTTGTATCAATGGGGTGTCGGCCGCTTATTGTGGCGCAGCCAGTAGTCGGCGCAAGGCAGAACAGGTGGCGGCGACTGTGGCATTGAATAATCGGCAAAAGCAAGATAATAAGGTGGACAAAGGGCGATGATTTTATGGTAGAAGAACAGCTAGAGCAGCGCTGTGGCTATGTGGCTATTGTCGGTCGTCCGAATGTCGGCAAGTCGACCTTGCTCAATCATATGCTCGGTTTAAAACTGAGTATTACTTCGCGCAAGCCGCAAACGACCCGCCACAATGTTCTGGGCATAAAAACCACGGATGATTGCCAGCTTATTTTTGTCGATACGCCAGGTATTCACAGCGATCAGGATAAAGCGATTAACCGCTATATGAATAAAGCGGCACAAAGCGCCATCCGGGATGTCGAGGTGATTGTGTTTGTCGTCGACCGCCTATTGTGGACAGAGGCCGATAAAGTTGTCGCGGAAAAACTCGCCGCTACAAATTCGCCGGTTATTGTCGCCATCAATAAGATTGACAGAATAGACGATCGCAGTGAACTGTTGCCCCATATCGAGTATTTGCAGCAGCTCATGCCAGAGGCGCAAATCATTCCTGTGTCAGCCTTACAGAAAAAGAACCTGGATACGCTGGAGCAAGAAATAAGCCGGCACATCCCGCAAAATGGCTTTCTGTTTCCCGAAGATCAAATCACCGACCGCTCAGAGCGCTTTCTCGCTGCCGAGCTGGTGCGTGAAAAAATTACCCGTCAACTCGGTGCTGAATTACCCTACCAAATTGCTGTCGAAATTGAAGCCTTCGAAATGAAGGGCCATATACGCCACATTAGTGCGCTAATTTTGGTGGAGCGTGAGGGGCAAAAGAAAATAATCATTGGCGAAAAGGGCAAACGCCTGAAAAGTATTGGTCAAGCGGCTCGCATTGATATGGAGCGCCTGTTTGACGGTAAAGTCATGCTGACCCTTTGGGTAAAAGTACGCAGTGGCTGGTCCGATGATGAGCGAGCTTTGCGCAGTCTTGGTTATCGAGACTAAGTGATCACCATGGCGTACCTGACGAGTGACTCGATGCGTATTTACCTGTTAACAAGAGCTGACTGTTGATAGTTCGTTAAAACCACGATGAATACGGAAAACGAAAAAGCCTACGTACTACACACGCGACAGTATCGTGAAAGCAGTCAATTAGTGGATCTGTTTTCTCGCGACTTCGGCCGCCTGCGCACCGTGGCTAAGGGCGCGCGTGGCAAACGAAAATCCGGGGGGCATCAGCTGCAGGCTTTTACGCCGTTGCTATTGTCCTGGCGGGGCAAGGGCGAACTAAAAAACCTGACAGCGGTGGAAGCGTCTGGAAATAACGCCGCTCTACATGGCGAGATGCTGTACATCGGTTTATACCTCAATGAGTTGCTGGTTCGACTACTGCCAGAGCATGTGGCCCACGAAAGTTTGTTTGATCGCTACAGTGATCTCATTGCACAGCTGAGCATGAGTTCTGACCCGGAGCCGCTGTTACGACGCTTTGAGCTATCACTGTTGGAAGAAATTGGTTATGGCCTCGATATGGCCACTGAACTCGCTACAGATCGCCCTATTGAGGCTGGTGAACACTATTACTTTACGCATGATCAGGGTTTTATTCGCTTTGATGCTGTTTCGAACCAGTGCAAGGAAGGCTGTTTTGCGGGAGAACATTTGTTGGCGATAGCTGCGGATGACTATTGCTCGCTTGCCGTCAGACGCTGTGCGAAACGGCTACTGCGCAGTGCCCTGCAAGCCCAGCTGGGTGAGCGTCCACTGTTAAGCCGGCAACTGTTCCACCAGGCTAAAGTCCCGGTGAATAAGGCACAGGACGACTAAGGGTGGGTGCGCAATGATAGTGGGTATTGGTAGCGACCTGGTACACATTAGCCGCATAGAGGCGGTTTTAGAGCGCCAGGGCGAAGCTTTTGCAAAGCGTATTTTACGTCCTGAGGAGTTTGAAACGTTTTGCCAGAAAAATAAGCCGAGGCAACAAGCCGCCTTTCTCGCCAAACGCTTTGCTGCGAAAGAAGCGCTGAGCAAGGCATTGAAAACAGGTATTGGCGCGGTATCATGGCAGCATATTCTGGTCGCGAATAACGCCAGTGGTGCACCTGAAATAAGTCTTTCAGACCAGGCTTTAACTGTTTTTACAGCCTTAGGTGCGCAGAGTATTCACCTCAGCCTCTCCGATGAGCAGGACATGGCACTGGCCTTTGTGGTGTTGAGTGCCTAGTGAGATTTTGGCCCTGCCTGCCCAACAGCGGTCGCCAGTTAAGGGCAGCGCTAAGTTAAAAGCAGCACTAACTATGTCAGTAAAGTCAGTCGATATGCCCAAGTTGTCTTAGCAATTGGGGTGATTAAATCGATAGTGGTGGCCAGCGGGCCTAAAATAGTTAATTAGTTATTGAGAACAACGCAAATATGGAATATCCGACCATAGAGTCCTGTATTGGCAATACACCCCTGGTGAGATTACAGCGCCTTAGCGCGGGTCGTAACAATATTGTGCTGCTTAAACTCGAAGGCAATAATCCGGCTGGATCAGTAAAAGACCGTCCGGCCCTGAGTATGATTGCCCATGCCGAGGCCAGGGGGACAATTAAGCCCGGTGATACGCTTATCGAAGCAACAAGCGGTAATACCGGCATCGCCCTGGCGATGGTGGCCGCGATTAAGGGCTATCGAATGATTTTGATCATGCCCGACCATATGACAGAAGAGCGCAAAGAGGCAATGCTGGCCTATGGCGCTGAGCTAATTCTGGTTAGCCAGGAGGAGGGTATGGAAGGTGCTCGCGATCTCGCCCTGCAAATGCAGGAAGACGGCGAAGGTCTGGTACTCGACCAGTTTAATAATGCCGATAATCCCCTGTCTCACATTGAGGGTACCGGCCCGGAAATCTGGCGGCAAACCGAGGGTACAGTCACTCACTTCGTCGCTGCCATGGGTACCACCGGGACTATTATGGGCGTCTCACAGGCTCTGAAAACCTTGAATAAAGATATTCAGATTATTGGCCTGCAACCAGCAGAGGGGGCGAGTATCCCCGGTATTCGCCGCTGGGCGACGGCCTATTTGCCCGGTATTTTTGATGCCGCGAGCATTGATCGAACACTTGATATTGGCCAGCAGGAGGCTGAGGATACGATGCGCGATTTGGCTCGCAAGGAAGGTGTTTTTTGTGGTGTTTCTTCCGGCGGCGCTGTCGCCGGTGCGCTACGGCTGGCCAGTGAGTTAGAAAATGCGACCATCGTGGTGTCAATATCTGATCGCGGTGACCGTTACCTCTCCTCTGGGCTTTTCAGTGCCTAATTTCATCAAGCCTTTAGTTCGTTTGGCCTAGGAGCATTCGTTGGTACAAGTTCGAGAAATTCATGCAGCCCCGGTGCAGGGTACGGCCGATATCAATTTCTGGCTGGATAAAATTGCCGGCAAATGTGATTTGGATGAGGCGGCCCGAGAAAGCTTAGGCCTGGCTGCTGAACTAGCGATGCAAGCTGAAAAAGATGCTCAGCTCGCGGGTAAATCACTTTTTCGCGGTAGCATTTTGCAAATGGGTCTGGAAATTGCGGATATTCTTTCCGACCTGCGGATGGATTATGAAGGCCTGCAGGCGGCGATTTTGTACCGCGCCGTGCGTGAGGAAAAGCTCAGTCTTGATACTGTGCGCGACACTTTTGGCGAGAATGTCGCGACATTAATTGGCAACGTACTGCGCATGGCGGTGATCAGTGGCTTGCGCAGCGACTCCGAGCAAGATGTGCTGGGCCAGGATGCCACTCAGCAAGCCAGTAAAGTAAGAGAAATGCTGGTTTCGGTGATCGATGATGTGCGTGTTGCACTGATTAAACTGGCCGAGCGAACCTGTGCCATTCGCATGGTGAAAACGGCCCCGGAGAAAAAGCGTCAGCAGGTGGCGCGAGAAATTTTCGATGTCTATGCGCCCCTTGCCGACCGGTTGGGTATTGGCCAGTTAAAGTGGGAGCTGGAAGACCTGGCTTTTCGCTATCTCGAGGCCGATGAGTACCAACAAATTGCGCGTTTACTCGACGAAAAGCGCATTGATCGCCAGCAATATATTGATACCGCCATCGCTACGATTAAAAGCGAGCTGGATAAAATTGGCAAGCGCAGTGAAGTCACTGGGCGCGCAAAACATATTTACAGTATCTGGCGAAAAATGCACCGCAAAGATATTGGCTTCTCCCAGGTTTACGATATTCGCGCCATCAGGGTGCTAGTGCCAACGGTCAGTGATTGCTATGCGGTATTGGGCATTGTGCACAGCAAGTGGCGAAATATTCCCAATGAATTCGATGACTATATCGCCTCCCCCAAAGAAAACGGCTATCAATCATTGCACACCGCCGTTATTGGGCCGGGGCGTAAAGTTGTAGAAATCCAGATCCGCACCTACGAAATGCACGAAGAATCCGAGCTGGGGATTTGTGCACACTGGCAGTACAAAGCCGGCGATAGCAGCGCTTCAGGTGATAATTACGAAGGCAAAATTGCCTGGCTCAGACAAGTGCTGGAATGGCATGAAAACCTGGACGATTTTATAGAACTGGAAAGTGGCACCGAGCAAGTTTATGTTTTTACCCCCGATGGTCATATTATCGATCTACCGGTGGGTGCCACACCGGTAGATTTTGCCTATCGCGTACACACTCAAATTGGTCATCGCTGCCGCGGGGCCAAGGTTAATGGCGACATTGTCAGCTTGAGTTCGACATTAAAAACGGGCGATCAAGTTGAAATTATTACCGCTAAAAGCGATGCGCCACGTCGTGATTGGCTGGTTAAATCGCTGGGCTATTTACAGACGACTCGGGCAAGGGCAAAAGTTCAACAGTGGTTTCGCGCACAAAATCGCGAGCAAAATATCGAAGCCGGACAAGGCATACTCGATCGCGAGTTTCGCCATCTGGGTATTGATCTGGCACAGCTGGACAGCATCGCTAGCAAGTTTAATAAACACGGCGCCGAGGGCTTATACGCGGCCATTGGTGCTGGCGACGTCAGCTCCACCCAGGTCATTAGGGCTGCTCAGGGCAGCCTGAAAGTGGCGGGGCGCCCGGCACCATCGCGGCAGTCCAATGCCAGTCGTTACGCCGATTCAGCGTTTTATATTTACGGTGTCGGTAATTTATTGACGCGGGTTGCGCGCTGCTGTGGGCCACAACCGGGTGATGATATCTGTGGCTATTTAACCGCTAATCATGGCGTTACTGTTCACCGTACAGACTGTGGGGCGTTGCTGCGCTTACAGGCTGAAGAGCCGCGACGTGTGCTACAGGTCTCCTGGGGCGGGGCGCCAGAGCAGCGCTATCCCGTTAAGATTCAAGTGGCGTCTTACGATAGAGCGGGTTTATTACGCGACCTTACCCGCCTGGTTGACGGCGAAGGGCTGTTTATCGCCACCTTAAATAGCGTAGAAACCAAAGAGGGGCTGATTGAGACGGAGTTTTCAACGGAAGTTGTAAGCATGGAAGAATTGAGTAATCTACTTGCCAAACTGTGTCAGATTGACAATGTTGTCGATGCCTGCCGTCTAGTTGAGGAGGTAGGCGTTGGTGAGCGCTAAGGCAAGCCACTACCGTATTGACGACCTGGTTCATTTAATGGCCCGCCTGCGCAATCCCGATAGCGGTTGTCCCTGGGATATCAAACAGGACTTTCAGAGCATCGTGCCCCACACTCTGGAGGAGACCTATGAAGTGGTCGATGCTATCGAGCGAGGCGACTTCGGACATTTGTGCGAAGAACTTGGCGACCTGCTTTTTCAGGTAATCTTTTATGCCCAGATGGCCAAAGAGCAGGAGCTGTTCGACTTCAGCGAGATTATTGATGCCCTAGCGGCCAAGCTGCTGAAAAGACATCCCCATGTGTTTCCCGACGGTGTTTTACAGAGCGAGCGTAAAGCGGGCCTTGTGCCGGAGCTGTCTGCAATTCGCAATAACTGGGAGCAGCAAAAAGCGAAAGACCGGCTTGATAAAGGAGCCCTGGGGCGCCTGGCTGATATTCCCCTGGCCTTGCCGGCACTGAGTCGCTCAGAAAAACTGCAAAAGCGGGCGGCCAACCATGGCTTCGACTGGCCAGACTATCGGCCGGTTTTAGATAAAATTGATGAAGAACTCGCTGAATTACGTGAAGCCATCGAAGGGGATAACGAACAACACGTAGAAGAAGAACTGGGTGATTTAATTTTTGCCTGCGTTAATCTGGGGCGCCACCGAGGCTTCAACCTCGAGTCCTGTCTGCGACGCGCCAATCAAAAATTTGAAACCCGCTTTCGGGCCATGGAGGTCATCTGTGAAAATAAGGGTCTTGATTTTGAAAAGCTCAGCCTGGAAGGAAAAAACGATCTGTGGCTACAGGTAAAACGCCTGGAACCCCCCCCCCCGCTCGCTAATTCTTAGCTGTCAATTCAACGACTTGTAGAAAATTCCCATTCAGTGTAAGGTTCGGCCTTTTTTTTGGTGCCGTAAAACCTCTATCGACGCAACAAATGCACGGCTTGCTGGCGATTAAAAATGTCGCTTATCGACACTGTATTTTACTATTCGGTACCTGCCCGCCAATCGGAGAACATCAATGCGATTAATACTGCTAGGTCCACCCGGAGCTGGAAAAGGAACCCAGGCACAATTTATTTCTGAAAAATATGGTATCCCCCAGATTTCGACGGGCGATATGCTGCGCGCTGCCGTAAAAGCAGGCACTGAACTTGGTTTAAAAGCTAAGGATATTATGGCGTCCGGTGGTCTGGTTTCTGATGAGCTCATTATCGACCTGGTTAAAGAACGTATTCAGGAAGCGGATTGCGTTAATGGTTTTCTGTTTGACGGTTTTCCGCGCACCATCCCCCAGGCACAGGCTCTTGTCGATGCCGATATCAACATTGATGCGGTGCTGGAAATTCACGTTGCCGACAATGAGATTGTGTCGCGCCTGAGTGGCCGTCGAGTTCACGAAGGCTCCGGTCGCGTCTACCATGTTGCCCATAATCCACCAAAAGAAGACGGTGTTGATGACCTTACCGGTGAAGCGCTGATTCAGCGTGTCGATGACAGCGAAGAAACCGTGCGCAAGCGATTAAAGGTTTATCATGAGCAAACCGAGCCATTGGTTACCTTTTATGAATCTCTGCTCGAGCAAGGTGCAAAATCTGCACCACGCAATGCCCGTGTCGATGGTATTGGCGCACTGGATGCCGTTCAGGAACGAATTACAGCCGCGCTTGCATAGGGCTTTCGTTGTTTTCTTAATAAGCCCCAATCTGGCTTTGTCGGCCATCGTTGACCAGAGCTTTCTGAGTCCGTACGCCAGTGGGGGGGGTTATTTTTGTCTGTAGAAAAAACCGGTGTTATCTTAGTTAATCTCGGCACACCCGCAGCTGCAGATACACTTTCTGTGGCTCGCTATTTACGTCAATTCCTCTCCGACCCCCGCGTGGTCGAAGTGCCAAGACTACTCTGGTGGTTGCTACTTAACTTTATTATCGTCCCTCTGCGCTCCCGCAAAGTGAGTGAAAATTATCGCTCCATCTGGCTCGATGAGGGCTCGCCGCTAAAAGTTATCACTGAGCGGCAAGTGGTCGCTTTACAACGTGCCTTTGACGATGATCTCTGTGGAGAAAAAAGCGCTGGTGTAAACAGCGACAAGCAGTTTATCTGCACCTATGCCATGACTTATGGCAAGCAGTCTATTGCCAGCAGGGTGCAAAATTTGCGAGACCAAGGCGCCAATAAAATAGTTATCCTGCCCTTATTCCCACAATATTCAGCCAGTACCACAGCCGCTGTTTATGATCAGCTCGCTGAATTGGTGAAAAAATATCGTCATATACCCGATATTCGCGTTGTTCATCATTACTATGATTGTCCTTCTTATATTGATGCGCTCGCGGATTCGATTCGCCAGCACTGGCAAAAAAATGGCCAGGCAGAGTGTTTATTAATGTCTTTCCACGGCATCCCCCAAAATTATGTCGAGCGGGGTGATCCTTACTATGCCCAATGCCTGGAAACTGCACGCGCCGTCGCTCATCGGCTGGGCCTTTCTTCACAGCAGTGGGCTTTTAGTTTTCAATCGCGCTTTGGCCGTCTGGAGTGGGTGAAGCCGTATACCGATGTGGTCTTGCAAACATGGGCGGCTCGCGGTCTAGAGAGTGTCGATATAGTTTGCCCGGCTTTTTCCAGTGACTGCCTTGAAACCCTCGAAGAAATTGATCAGGTAAGTCGCCAGTTGTTTCTACAGGCAGGAGGCAAAAAGTTTTCTATGATCCCCTGCTTAAATGACTCGCCTTTACATATTCAGTTTTTCAAAGAGCTTATTTGCAGTCGCGTTTAAGCTTTTATAGGGCAACTGGCTAAGTCGCCATAACTGCGGATGATTTATTGTTGATCTCTCGATGTTAATTTCTCTGTGTTATTTGTCTCAAAAAAAATAATAATTAAAAGTATAAGCCCGTATTGCCTTGTTTTAGAGGGCATTTTGTGGACAGTCTAAAGTTTATCAACTAAAATTCGCGCACTTGATACAAACTCAAGTCATTTTGTTTATTGCTTTAAATTATTTTTTTTCAGGAGCATTTATATGCCACGCCCTGCAAGCAAAAAGAAACCCGCAAAGAAAGTTGTAAAAAGCACAGCGAGTAGTGCCGGATCAGCCGCGGAAAAAGTATTGGAAAAAGCGCTGAAACAGCTGGATGTTCAAAGCGGAAAATTACGTATTGCCAGGGATAAGCTTCGTGTAAAAAGAGTGGCTGTTACCAAAAATGCCACGGCTGCCAGTACTGCGGCCTTAGATAAAGCCTATGCAGCAGTAACAAGCCATTCGGTAGGTCATTCTGAATTAACGAATTCGGTGCGATTAGCTAAGGCCGAAGTGCGAATTGAATCGGTTTTGAAAAAATTCCGCGATGCTGAATCGACAGCTCAACTCAGACTTGAGAAAGCTGCGCTGACCATGGCTGCTAATTCTGCTTCCGAACTGAAAGCCGCGGTGGATAAATTTGAACAACGTTGGTTAAAGCAGCGTGAGCAGGCTAATGCCAAGAAGCTTAAGCTGGCTGCTGCACGTTTGCGTGCCAAGACCAAGAGCATTGAGAAAAAATCGACTTCTGAGGCCGCTGCTATTCGCAAACGTGCGAACAAGCTTAGCACCAAGCCCGTAGCGACTCCTGGCCGTCCCGGTCGTCCTGCAGGTTCCGTTGTAAAAACGACTAAAGCAGGTGCTGCGCCCAAACGTAGAGGTCGTCCTGCCAAGGTTGTCGCTAAAGCCAGTGCTAGCGCTGAGCCCAAGCGTAGGGGCCGTCCACCGAAGGCCGCGACAACTGCGGTAAAAAAAGCAGTAGGTACCGTCACTAAAAGTGCTGAGGCGCCCAAAAGACGAGGCCGTCCGCCAAAAGCAAAACCTGCAGTGGCGGCCAGTGCTGCTAAAACGGCGAGCAAGCCTAAGGTGACCGCTAAGAAAAGCACCACTGCGAGTAAAGCTGGCGCGCCAAAAAGGCGAGGGCGTCCACCCAAGGTCGCAAAAGCTTAAGTTCTACTGAGCTTTGTTAAAAAAATCCTCCGTTAACGGGGGGTTTTTTTTGCCATACTCTTTCTACTGGCGAGGCAAATATTGACGTAAGTGTTTATAATCGACCGCTATTTTATTGCGCACCCTTATTAAACTCCGGACTTTACGTTTAAATCACTATGGCATCCATTCTCTCTATTGATACTTCCGGAACCTGTTGTTCCGTTGCCTTGGCTATTAATAGTAGGCAGCTGGTCAAGCGCACTGATACGCCCCGAGAACATGTGCGCCTGGTGTTGCCGATGGTTGATGAGCTGCTGGCCGAGGCTGACATTAAACTTTCTACTCTCGATGCGCTCGCGTTTACCCATGGCCCCGGATCTTTTACTGGCTTGCGCATTGGCTTAGGTGTTGTCCAGGGTTTGGCCTTTGGTGCCGATTTGCCCGTTATTGCCCTTTCTAGCCTGCAGCTGATGGCTCAAAGAGCCATACGGCTGCACAGTCTTGCCAGTGATAGCATTATTATTCCGGCTATCGATGCCCGCATGGGAGAGCTGTATTGGGGTATTTATAGCCAGTGCAATGGCTTTGCC
Source organism: Gammaproteobacteria bacterium (assembly GCA_018069465.1). Lineage (GTDB taxonomy): Bacteria > Pseudomonadota > Gammaproteobacteria > Pseudomonadales > Porticoccaceae > Reddybacter. The sequence goes on from JAGPUW010000017.1 coordinate 19,283, forward strand.
AGAGCCCTTGCCCCCGATGCTCTGTGCCCGCAGCAGGAAATGGACTTGCCCTTACTTGATGAACTAAAAAACGGTGGGCCTCTTATCGGTGTTGGCGACGGTTGGCAGTACCAGCCCGAATTGCGCAGTGGGGAGAAAGTGCTCAAGCTGAATGTTACTTTTCAGGCTATTGGGCCGGATGCCGAAGATATTCTCTCCCTGGCTGCGGTGGCTTTACAAAATGGCCAGGTCAGTGCCATTGAAGATGTGCAGCCGCTGTATTTACGCAATACGATTAGCTGGAAGAAACGTCAACGCTTAAGATCTTTGGGAAGTGCTGGTTAAGCATGAACGGGCATTTTGCGCCTCGCCTAAAGCCCTCTTTTGCTGAATCAACATATCGTCAATGGCAAGCTGCTTCGTCCAGCGTTAATCAGAGCGTCTCTTAAGCATTGTTATAACTTATTAATAACGGGTTAATGTATGGACACAATCCAGGTATTTGTTTTGGCACTTATTCAGGGCCTGACAGAGTATTTGCCAATTTCCAGCTCGGCCCATTTAATCTTGCCCTCCCAGTTACTCGGTTGGACAGATCAGGGGCTCGCCTTTGATGTGGCCGTTCACATCGGTTCACTGTTGGCCGTTTGTACTTATTTTCGTCGCGAACTCCAACTGATTATCTCTAGCTGTTGGGCTCAGTTATTGGGTGGTCAGCTTAATGAGCACAGTCGTCTGGGCTGGTTCTTAATGTTTGGCACAATTCCCGTTGGTTTGGCTGGACTGTTGTTTGATGATTTTATTGAAAACAATCTACGCTCAATTGCGGTGATTGCCCTCACCACCATTATTTTCGGTTTATTACTCGGGCTCGTCGATAAAAAAGGCACTCATCAATTAACGATGGAACAAATGAGTTGGCGCTCGGCGATGTTGATCGGTCTATCTCAGGCTTTAGCCTTAATACCTGGCACCTCCCGCTCTGGCATTACTATTACCGCCGCTTTGGCTCTGGGTTATGACCGCCAAAGTGCTGCGCGTTTTTCCTTCCTTTTAGCCATCCCGGTCATTATTCTTAGTGGTGGTTATAAAGGGCTGCAGCTTGTCGGCGAGCATAATACAGTTGCCTGGAACGATATTTTTCTCGGCATAGGTCTTTCTGCATTAACAGCCTTTGCCTGCATCCACTTTTTTCTCGCTCTGGTTAATCGTATCGGCATGATGCCTTTTGTTTGGTATCGGCTTGCCCTAGGCGGATATTTATACACCTTTTTAATGAATGGGAGCTAGTACAGTGAAACAAAAAGTCGCCTTCCTCGGCCTCGGGGTCATGGGCTATCCCATGGCGGGTCATTTAATGGCCAAAGGTTTTGAGGTCAGTGTTTACAATCGCACGGCGGCACGAGCTGAGCGCTGGGTCGATGAGTTTAAGGGCACAATGGCCACAAGCCCGGCCGAGGCAGCAGTGGGCGCCGATATTGTTTTCGCCTGTGTCGGTGAGGATGACGATGTGCGTGCCGTCACTATCGGCGCACAAGGTGCTTTTGAAACGCTGGGTAAAGATGCTGTTTTTGTCGATCACACGACCGCTTCAGCCGCCCTGGCCCGAGAACTGGCAGAGCGCAGTCAGGCCATGGGTTTTCACTTTATCGATGCGCCAGTTTCCGGTGGTCAGCAGGGCGCAGAGAATGGCCGCTTAACGGTGATGTGCGGTGGTGACGAGTTGGTTTTTAATCGCGTTAGGCCCGTTATCGAGAGCTATGCACAAACGGTCAAATTACTCGGCCCCTCCGGCAGTGGGCAATTGTGCAAAATGGTCAATCAGGTCTGTATCGTCGGTCTGGTGCAGGGGCTTGCAGAAGGGCTGCACTTCGCCCAATCTGCTGGACTCGATGCCAGCGCAGTGATCGACGTTATTTCTAAAGGCGCCGCACAATCCTGGCAAATGGAAAATCGCCATAAAACCATGTTGGCCGATGAGTTTGAACACGGCTTTGCCGTCGACTGGATGCGTAAAGATCTCGACATCGTTTTACAGGAAGCACGGCGCAACGGATCGCAATTGCCAGTGACGGCACTGGTCGATCAATTCTACGCCGAGGTACAGGCTGCGGGTGGAGGGCGCTGGGATACCTCGAGCCTTTTGACGCGTTTACAGAATAAAGCTGAGTTGACGTAGAATAGTCATTCAGAGGCTGCCCTATATTCAGTCAGTATTTCCATCTCAAAAATTCATTGAATGAGACCTTTGCAGGTAGATGATTTTGCTTTTAGGCCCGGCAAAAAAGCACATCATTACCAATAGTCGGCGTTTTTAAACGATGCAGTGTGGCGAGCGGGTGTGAAGACAGCGTGTCGAGAAAAAATGGCCCTGCTGCAAAGATCCCTTAATAATAAACAGGCTTAGGTGGCAGACAGTGATAAATCAGGACAGTTTTAACGATCAGTTATTAGCTTTTTTAAAGGCTGGCCCCAGCCCCTTTCATGCCACTGAGCAAATGGCTTTACGACTGGATGAGGCTGGTTTTGAATATCTTCCCGAGCAAGAAAACTGGTCAATAGAGGCGGGCGGGCGCTACTACACCACGCGCAATGGCTCGTCGATTATTGCCTTCACCGCCGGCGATTTCAGTCGCGGCATACGCATGGTCGGTGCTCATACCGATAGCCCCTGTTTAATGGTGAAACCACAACCGGAAAAAGCGAAAAACTATCTACAACTGGGTGTCGAAGTTTATGGTGGCGCCCTGTTAAATCCGTGGTTCGACCGGGATTTATCACTGGCAGGGCGAGTCATTTACCGCGATAAGGCCAGTGGCGCATTAAAACAAAGCTTGCTCGATTTTGGCCGCGCCATCGCGACCATTCCCAGTTTGGCCATTCACCTCGATCGTGAAGCGAATAAGAATCGTACGGTGAACCCACAAACCGATATCCCACCGATCTTGTGCACAGTGCATGAGCAGCGCAATCAGGATTTTCGCCAGTTACTGGCAGGGGAATTATTGGCTCAAAACCCTACCTTGGCTGACGATGCTGGCGCGCTTGAAGTGCTCGATTACGAGCTGTGTTTTTACGATACTCAAGCGCCCGCTATTATTGGCCTGCACGATGATTTTATTGCCTCTGCGCGGCTCGACAATTTGCTCAGCTGTTTTACCGGCTTACAGGCGCTGTTGTCTGCCAATAGACAGCAGGCTAGTTTACTGGTGTGTACTGACCACGAGGAAGTGGGTAGTGCATCGGCGAGTGGTGCCCAGGGGCCGATGTTGGCATCCGTTTTAGAGCGCCTAATCCCCGATGTGGGTGAACGCAAGCGCTGTATTGCCCGCTCATTGATGGTTTCGGCCGATAATGCCCACGGCATACACCCCAATTACACCAGCAAGCACGACGCCAACCACGGCCCGCTTCTCAATGGTGGGCCGGTGATTAAAATTAACGCCAATCAGCGCTATGCCACCAACAGTGTAACGGCGGCATTGTTTCGCGATTTATGTGAGCAGGTAGACGTGCCAGTACAAAGCTTTGTCACCCGCACCGACCTCGGTTGCGGCAGCACCATAGGCCCCATTACCGCCGCCGAAATCGGCGTGCCGACCCTCGATGTGGGTGTGCCGACGTTTGCCATGCATTCGATTAGAGAGCTTGCCGGTAGCGACGATGCCTGGTCACTGTTTAAAGTGCTGCGCCAGCTTTACGAGCAGACAGAAGCGGTTTGTCTTTAGACAATTTGGCATAAAAAAATTACTACAATCACACTTTTTAATTTCATAAAATGAGGAAAAAATAATGCGACTAGCAGGAAAAGTAGCACTGATAACAGGCGCCGGTGGCCCTATGGGTATGGGCGTGGCAAAGCGCTTCGCCGAAGAGGGGGCTTCGTTAGTCATGTCGGATATCTCCGGAACTCGTCTGGCCCAGGGTGTTGAAGTGGTCGAAGCTTCACTGACCCCAGGTGCATCGATCTATTCACAAAAAGGCAGTGTACTGGTTGAGGCCGAAGTCGATGCATTACTTGAAGGCGCGCTCAAGCAGTTCAAGCAAGTAGATATTATTATTAATGTGGTGGGTGGTTTATTTCTTGACGCTCGCTATACCCCGGTGCTCGAAGTGCAGGAAGAGCGTTGGGACATGTGCTTCACCGTCAATATGAAGGGTATTTTCTACCTCACGCGCAAGCTTGCGCCCGGTATGCTGGAGCGCAATTACGGCAAGATTGTCAATGTCTCCTCCGTTGAATATTGCGGAGCTGCTGGCCATGCCGACTACGCGGCGGCCAAAGCCGGTGTGACCTCGCTGACCCGCAGCCTGGCTGAAGAGCTGGCGCCGAATATTAATGTCAATTGCATTGCGCCGGGTATTATTCGCACCCTCGCTATTCGCGATGTTGGTGAAGATGTGGCTAAAGAATTCGCCGAGAAAAACTTACTCAAGCGCATGGGCGAGCCAGAAGATATTGCCAATACCGCGCTGTTTCTCGCCAGTGATGAATCCAGTTACATTACCGGTGTCACCATTCCCGTATCGGGGGGGCTTTGGCCGGCGCTGTAACTTATCCGTAGCGCGCTTAAGCGGGTTTATCGGCTGCCTCAAGGCGGTCGATAAACCCACCTTTCAGCTGTCGCCCTCCTGGCATTTGCAGCGACAATTTTCCTGTTTTTATCGATGACTCTTCTTCCTTTGCACAATCGACATTTATTAGCATCCCTAGAGTAGTGCACAGGCGGCAATTTCGTTAAAATAGCTGGTTTTTAGGCGACGTAATCCGATGCTCGAAATTAACCCCATCAGAAATACTCTGGCCGACCTGCAAGCGCGAACGGATGTGCTCAGGGGGTATCTTTGACTATGTCGAGAAAAAAGACCGCCTCACCGAAGTAGAGCTAGAGCTTGCCGTCCCCGAAGTCTGGAATGAACCCGCCCGCGCTCAAGCCCTGGGTAAGGAGCGCGCCTCCCTCGAACTGATCGTCGAGACCATCGAGTCTCTCGACAGCGGTGTTGCCGACAACAGTGAATTGCTCGAAATGGCCGCCGAAGAGGATGACACTGATACCCTCGCAGATGTTGAGTCAGAAATTGCCAAGCTTACCGAGCGGCTAGAAATCCTCGAGTTTCGGCGCATGTTCTCCGGCGAGATGGATCCCAATAGTGCTTATCTCGAGATTCAATCCGGCTCCGGTGGCACCGAAGCTCAGGACTGGGCCGAAATGCTGCTGCGCATGTACTTGCGCTGGGGTGAGCAAAAAGGTTTTAAAGTCGAATTAATTGAGGCCTCTGCCGGTGATGTCGCCGGCATTAAAAGTGCCACCGTTCACTTTCAGGGTGACTACGCCTTTGGCTGGCTGCGCACTGAAACCGGTGTGCATCGCCTGGTGCGCAAGTCGCCTTTCGACTCGGGCAGCCGTCGCCACACCTCTTTTTCAGCGGTTTTTGTCTCGCCCGAAATTGACGACGATATTGAAATTGACGTCAGTAAAAGTGATGTCCGCGAAGACACCTACCGCGCCAGCGGTGCTGGTGGCCAGCACGTTAACAAAACCGACTCCGCAGTGCGCCTGACTCACCTGCCCACGGGTACGGTGGTGCAATGTCAAAACCAGCGGTCTCAGCACCAAAACCGCGACAACTGCTGGAAGATGCTCAAAGCCAAACTCTATGAACTCGAAGAGTTACGTCGCAGAGAAAGCGCCCAGCTGGTGGAAGACAATAAATCAGATATCGGCTGGGGCAGCCAGATTCGCTCCTACGTGCTTGATGACTCGCGTATTAAAGACCTGCGCACCAATGTTGAAACCCACAATACCCAGCAAATGCTCGATGGCGATCTCGATAAATTTATCGAAGCCAGTTTGAAGGCGGGACTTTAAAATCCCCGCTATTAATTTCGCCAATTTTCGTTTTAATACGTACAACGCAACCTCGGAATTTCCCCAATGAGTAAAGACAAAACCCAGCCTATCGACGAAAACAAGCTGATTGCCGAGCGCCGTAGCAAGCTGGCAGCGATTCGTGAAAAAGGTCAGGCCTTCCCCAATGAGTTTCGCCGCGAAGATTTCGCCAATAAACTGCAGCAGGAATTTAGCGAGCAGAGTAAGGAGGAGCTGGAAACGCTGGGCCACCAAACCAGTGTCGCGGGTCGCATTATGGCCAAGCGCGGCCCCTTTATGGTGTTGCAGGATGTCTCTGGCACTATCCAACTCTACGCCGACAAAACGACTCAAAAAGATATTCGCGACCGCTGGGGCCACTGGGATGTGGGTGACCTGATCGGTGTGCGGGGCACGCTACACCGCTCCGGGCGAGGCGATCTTTACGTCAATCTCGAAGAATATGACCTGCTGACCAAGTCACTGCGGCCACTGCCTGAAAAATTCCACGGCCTCGCCGATCAGGAAATACGCTACCGACAGCGCTATGTCGATTTAATCGTCAACGAAGAATCGCGCAATACGTTTCGTCTGCGCTCTAAAATTGTCGACTTTATTCGCCACTATCTGAATCAGCGCGACTTTATGGAAGTTGAAACGCCGATGATGCAGTTGATCCCCGGCGGCGCCACGGCTCGGCCTTTCGAGACTCATCACAACGCTCTCGACCAGCCAATGTTCCTGCGCGTGGCACCGGAACTTTATTTGAAACGCCTTGTTGTTGGTGGCTTTGAGCGGGTGTTTGAAATCAACCGCAACTTCCGCAATGAAGGCCTGTCGACCCGCCACAATCCTGAATTCACCATGCTCGAGTTTTATCAGGCCTACGCCGATTATCGCGACCTGATGGATTTGACCGAAGATATGCTGCGCCAACTGTGTGAAGAAGTACTGGGCAGCAGTAAGGTGACGTATCAGGGCACAGAGTTAGATTTCGCCCAACCTTTTGATCGCTATACCGTGGTTGAATCTATTTTGCACTTTAACCCCGACTTATCGTTGGCCGATATTGACAACATGGACAGTGCGACAAAAGTGGCTGAGGGTTTGGGTGTTCCCCTCAAAGAAAGCTGGGGTCTGGGTAAAGTTCAGATTGAGATTTTTGAGAAAACCGTTGAGCATCGCCTCGATAACCCGACCTTTATTACCGCTTATCCAACAGAGGTTTCACCGCTGGCGCGACGCAATGACAACGACCCCTTTGTTACTGACCGTTTCGAGTTTTTTGTCGGTGGGCGTGAAATTGCCAATGGTTTTTCAGAATTAAATGATTCGGAAGATCAGGCTGAGCGCTTCCTTGAACAAGTGAAAGAAAAAGATTCCGGCGACGATGAAGCTATGCACTATGACGCCGATTATATACGGGCACTGGAGTACGGTTTACCACCGACGGCGGGAGAGGGCATTGGTATCGACCGTTTAGTGATGCTACTTACCGATGCGCCATCGATTCGCGATGTGCTGCTGTTTCCCCATATGCGCGCGGAATAGTTCGTCGAGTCTATGTCTGTGTTTGTCGATGAAAAGGGAGGCATTCGCCTGGATGCCTCCTGGTTGGCGGTATTGGGTGATGAGTTCGAAAAGCCCTATATGCAAAGCCTTAAAACTTTTCTTGTGGACGAAATTGCCAGTGGCAAAGTGATATTTCCCAGCCCTTCATGCTGGTTTTCCGCTTTTGACAGCACGCCTTTTGAGCAGGTGAGGGTAGTGATACTCGGGCAGGATCCCTACCACGGGGCAGAGCAGGCTCACGGTTTGTGTTTTTCAGTCCCCTCAAATATTAAAATCCCGCCCTCGCTGGTGAATGTTTATAAAGAGCTGGCGTCCGATCTCGATATTCCCATACCCACACAGGGCTGTCTTCAACACTGGGCAGAGCAGGGCGTGCTACTGCTCAATGCGACCTTAACGGTTGAAAATGGGCAGGCGGGTTCGCATCAAAATAAAGGTTGGGAAAAGTTTACTGACCGGGCCATACAAGTATTAAATGAACAGCGCGAAGGCTTGGTTTTTATTTTATGGGGCGCTTATGCGCAAAAAAAAGGCGCCTTGATTGATACCCAGCGCCATTTGGTGATCAAGTCGCCACACCCCTCGCCACTGTCAGCCTACCGGGGCTTTTTTGGTAGTCGGCCCTTTTCTCAGGCCAATGCCTATTTGCAATCTAACAACAAAAAAGCCATCGACTGGCAGTTAGACTGACAATCGATGGCTCTAGCAGGCTATTGAAAAACTATTGCGCTTGTAAATTCTTCGTTCAAAACAGACTCAAAATGCTCATTTACTTGAGTAAACTGTGCTTTCTCGCCTATTTTTGCCTCGACTTTACTACGCTCATAACGCTTTTCAACAGCCTGCAAATACTGCGCGTTTAAGACCGCAAAGATTTTATGCCTTGATAGCGCCAGAGGCTTTCAACGCGGCAACCTTTTCAGCACTAATGCCCCAGTCTGCCAGCACTTCGTCGGTGTGAACACCGGTGGCAGACGTTCCTGATTTAATGGATGAAGGCGTGGCACTAAAGCGTGGCGCCGGTGCCGGGTGCATAACGCCCTCAACCTCAACGAAAGAGCCGCGCTCTTTGTTGTGGGCATAGTCGGGTGCTTCGGCCAGGGTCAGTACGGGGGCAAAGCAAATGTCGGTATTCTCCATCAAGGCACACCACTCATCGCGGGTCTTGGTGAGGAATATTTCTTTAAACTTCTCCTTCATGGCGGGCCAGCTTTCACGCTCCATTTGCGGTGGCAGCGAGTCGGGATCGAGGCCCAATTTGTCGAGTAGCATGGCGTAGAACTTGGTCTCGATAGAGCCAATGGAGACGTATTTGCCGTCGCGGGTTTCGTAGGTGTTGTAGAAATGCGCGCCACTGTCGAGGATGTTGCTGGCTCGCTCATCACTCTGGCCACCACCGGCGTGCATGCCATAGATGGAGGTCATTAAGGACAGTGCGCCGTCGACCATGCCCGCATCAACGACCTGACCTTTGCCTGAGTTTTTCACTTCGTGCAGCGCGGCGAGTATACCGACGACAATAAACATGGTGCCGCCACCAAAGTCGCCGACCAGATTCAAGGGCGGAGTGGGCGGCTCATCATTGCTTCTGCCAATGGCGTGCAGAGCACCCGACAGCGCGATGTAGTTGAGATCGTGGCCAGCACTTTTCGACAGTGGGCCCTCTTGTCCCCAGCCAGTGACACGGCCGTAGACCAATTTTGGATTGCGTTCCAGACACACGTCGGGGCCCATGCCCAAACGCTCCATAACGCCGGGACGAAAGCCTTCAATCACGATGTCGGCCTGGTCGATAAGCTCTAGCAGGGCGGAAATACCTTCGGGGTTTTTCAGGTCAACGGCGATAGACTTGCGACCGCGACCGAGGAAGTTGAATTTCTTGGGCATAGGAATACCCAGGCCGGATGCCGTTAGGCGGTCAACTCTAATGACCTCGGCACCCATATCTGAGAGCATCATTGCCGCCATTGGCGCTGGGCCAATGCCCGCAAGCTCGATCACTTTTAAACCCGTTAATGGACCACTCATTTGTCTTTCTCCTATTGCTGGCGAGTCGCTCGACTCAATTGTTATGGTGTTAGAAAGTCATTCAGCCGCCAAAGGTATAGCGAAAACCCAGGCGTTGCAATCATGTCGATTAAATTGCCCAAATATCTTTGTCAGACAGGGCTGGCAGGGCGCATTTAGCGTGTCGTCAGCGCCCTGTTTTCGGCTCAAGGCTATGCCATAGCTCAAGCCTGTGTGGCAAATAGACCGGGACTTTTCAGCCTCTTGAATGTAAAGTAGATGACTAAATTTTAACCCTCATAACCACATAGATAGCAACAACTGGAGGATATTATGGATTTCGATTATTCCGACAAAGTACGGGATCTGCAGCTGCGGGTTCAGGACTTTATGGACCGCGTCATCTATCCCAACGAAGCACTTTTTTACCAGCAGCTCGAAGAAGGTGGGCGCTGGTGTAAACCCGCCGTGCTGGAAGAAATGAAGGAGCAGGCCAAGAAAGAGGGTTTGTGGAACCTGTTTCTACCTGAGAGTGATCGTGGAGCCGGACTGACCAACCTCGAATATGCCCCTTTGTGTGAAATTATGGGCAAAAGCAAATTTGCCTCCGAGGTCTTTAATTGCTCGGCACCCGACACCGGCAATATGGAAACCATCGAGCGCTACGGTAGCGAAGAGCACAAAGAAAAGTGGTTGCAGCCCCTGCTCAACGGTAAAATCCGCTCCGCTTTTTGTATGACTGAGCCGCTGGTTGCCTCCTCTGATGCCACCAATATTGAAACCAGCATCATTCGCGATGGCGATGACTATGTCATTAATGGCCGCAAATGGTTTGCTTCCGGTGTCCACGAGCCCGATTGTAAAATCTGGATTGTCATGGGTAAAACTGACCCAACAGCCGCCAAGCACGTGCAGCAGTCGATGATTCTCGTTGAGCCGTCGACACCGGGTATTACTGTTGTTCGCTGGGTGCCAGTGTTTGGTTATGACGATGCGCCCCACGGCCATGCCGAAGTTCTTTTTGAAAATGTGCGCGTGCCAGTATCGAATATTCTTCTCGGTGAGGGTCGTGGTTTTGAAATTGCCCAGGGTCGCCTTGGCCCAGGCCGTATTCACCACTGCATGCGTGTTATAGGCGTTGCTGAGCGCGCCCTCGAACTGATGTGCAAAAGGGCGATGAGTCGTGTTGCCTTTGGCAAAAAAGTGTCTGAGCAAGGTGTTTGGCTGGAGCGTATTGCCGATGCCCGCATCAATATTGAAATGACTCGCCTGCTGACACTCAAAGCGGCGTACATGATGGACACCGTTGGCAATAAAGTGGCCCGTGCTCAAATCGCCATGATTAAGGTCGCTGCTCCGATTGCCGCGCTGAAAATTATTGATGATGCCATTCAGGTTTATGGCGCCTGTGGTGTGACCGAAGATGTTGGCCTGGCTCGCGCCTACGCGCACACTCGCATCCTGCGTATTGCCGATGGCCCCGATGAAGTGCACCGCAATCAAATCGCCCGGCTCGAACTGAAAAAGCATATGTAATTCCTGACCCTGTCAATTGCTTATGTAAGCGCTGCGATTTTTGCACACGCTAAAAAAGGCCTGCTTTCTCTTGTAAAGTAGGCCTTTTTTTATTTATCCTCACAAAACAACTTTGTAATGACCACCCGGCGAATCAACATTTACCGGGTGGTTTGACCATTTTTTGATTCAATAATAAGGAAAATAAAATGCCTGCAAATCTAAAAAGAGAACCGCACAGAGGCCACGCCTTAATTACCGGCGCCATTGGCGGTCTGGGTACGGCCATGACCAAACAACTCATTTCGGAAGGTATTCCGGTTATCGGTTGTGATCGTAAAGCTGACGAACTCGATGCCTGGCGAGCCAGAGAGCTGAACGAAGAGCAGAGCAAGATGGTAACGCTCTTCCCCCTCGATATTACCAAGGAGGAACTGGTTCAGGAGCTGGCTACAGAGTTAGAGCAGCGCGGTATTCACATCGCCTATTTGATTAATAATGCCGGTATTCAAGGACCGGGCAAGGCCTGGGAGATGGACACCAAAACCTGGGATAGAGTGGTTAAAGTGAATATGTACGGCACCTTCTTTCTCTGCCGCGCCTTTTCCAAACAAATGGTCGAAGCCGGTTTTGGGCGCATTCTCAATTTCGCCTCACTGGCAGCCTATAACCCACCCAAAGACTGGGGTAGCTACGCAGCAGCAAAGGCTGGCGTACTCGGCTATACCCGCTCACTGGCACTCGACCTCGCGCCCAACGGCGTGACCGTGAATGTTATCGTGCCCGGTTTAATTATGCACGATGGCCTACGCGAGACAATCACTGATCGCTTTGTTGAGAAAATGGAGGAGGCCGTGCCGATGAAGCGCAGTGGCAAGCCGGAGGAAATTGCGGCGGCTGCGTCTTTCTTTATGTCGGAGGGGTCTTCCTTTGTTACGGGGCAGACTATGCATGTTAATGGGGGGATGTTTTTACCGGGCTAGGGTTTTCTATGACTAGGGTCTAGGGCAGGGTGGCCGGAAAATGGCTGCCTTGCTATGCGCTTGTTTGAGTTTGTAAATAAGCGATGTTTTTTACGCTGATCTCGTCGGGCTGTTGCAAATGGGTGAAGGGGTTTTATAGGGGCTGTCCTTGTTAAGCTGTTAAATATCCAGCGGCGATGTGACAGCCAGTGCGCCCCGACCTACCACATGGGTATAAATCTCTGTTGTTTTCACATCAGCATGGCCCAGCAGGGTTTGCACCGTGCGAATATCGTAATTCATCTCCAGTAGGCGTGTTGCAAAACTGTGGCGGAAGGTATGGCAGCTGGCTTGCTTGTGAATACCCGCACGCTGAATGGCCCGTTTCACCGCTCTCTGCAATGACTGCTCGCCAATATGATGACGCCGAACAAGCTCAGAGCGGGGGTCAATGGCGCGCTGCCTGGCGGGAAACACATACTGCCAGGCGAGCTCTGTGGCTGCATTAGGGTACTTGCGGCAAAGCGCATAAGGTAAATACACCGCGCCAAAACCCTCGGCAAGATCGTAGGCGTGTAATTGTTGCGAGTGCTCAATGGCTTGCTGTAAAGCGGGAATGATTTTTTCGGGCAAGGGTGTCACACGGTCTTTACTGCCTTTGCCATTGCGCACCACCAATTGTTTCAAATTGAAATCGACATCCTTAACCCGCAAGCGCACACATTCCATTACCCGCAAGCCCGCCCCGTACAGCAAAGCCGCCATCACATAATGCCGAGCGTCGAGCTGCGCCAGCACCGCGTTAGCCTCCTGATGGGAAAATACCGTGGGTATACGTGGTGCCCGCTGCGAATAAGTGAATGAAATAGCCTCTTCAATCGGCTGCTTTAAAACTTCGCGATACATAAACACCAGCGCATTTAAAGCGGTACGCTGGGTGGCGGGTGCGACATGCCGATCAATGGCCAGATGATTCAAATAAGCCCCCACCTCATCAGCCCCCATATCTTTAGGGTGGCGCTTATGATGGAAGTAGATGAAATTCTTAATCCAGTGCAAATAGGTGTGCTCGGTCTTAATACTGTAATGCTTGCAAAGAATGACCTGGCGTATCTGCTCAAGAAAAGGACTGGCCTTGGGAGTGGAAATGTCATTGCGCATAAATCACCCGATAACTGTTTTTATAAACAGTAGTTACCAGAGGCCAGAAAATCAAGTTAGACGACCTGGAGTTTTACGTCTAGTGACGTAAAACGTCGGGGTGGGATTTTAGGATATAGCCTAAGCTATTGTAATAGGTGAGTTTATTACGGTATTGGCTCGGTGCGCCTGGACAGAATACGTCGGGTGACGTAGAGTTTTGCGTCACCCGACGTAGATTTAGAAAAGCGCGATGATGGGTAAAGAAAAATATAGCTATAAACCAATGGCTTAGGTAAGATTACGGAGAATTTAAATTGGAAAAGTGCGTCAGGCGACGTAGTTTATTACGTCGGGTGACGCAGACTTAGCTGTTACAAATATTACAAGGTTCCAATAATCGAATGAATACATGGGAAGTAACTTGGAAATCATACGACTATCATAGCAGTAGGGCTAAAATATTCATTGAAACTATTTCTATGGTATCCCTTGGTGAGCGCCTATGGATTTTGTTTATTTTTCTGTTATTCATAATTTCAATATTTGCATTTTTGGCAATGTTCTTACTACAAGCTACTTTCATAGAAATGCTTGGTTTCATAACATCACTTATAGCATCAGAAGTATTGCTTTTGTTGAAACTAGAATCTGTAAAAAAACTGTATATTGACGAGCATCTTGGTGGTGAAGAAAACTCTAAATCGCCTCCCGATAACCGACATCAAAGAAAGACTAGGTATATGAAGTTTAGTATGAAGTTAAAAGAAAAAGGTATTAATGCTGAAATGCTTCCTGATATTCATAAGGCACTATCAGCAAAACAGGAATTAGAAAAAGAAAGTAATTTATACGTAAAAAATTATTTGAGTTTTGCATTGGGGCTATTGTCAGGGATGTTGTTGGTGTTTAGCCGACAAATGGAACTTACTCATTTAATATTTTCCATTATAGGATTTGGAACTGTTAGTTTCTTCGCATATTTTTTATTAAGTATGTTTCCTAGCAGTATGGAAAAGCTAAAAGAATTAAATTATTTTCTAATATTATATGAGCAGGAAATATAACCATAATTTGTAACAAGTTGCTGCATCGGACAGCCAAAAGCATCGGCCTTTTTGTGCGAGTCGCTTCGCTCTATATTCGCACAAAAACCCCGCTACTTTTATCTGCCCATGAGCAAAACGTTATATTTCAAAAGGAGAGTCTAGTGGTAAATCAGCCATTAACAAGCGGCGATCATAGTAAAATCATTATCTTTATTTTGCTTTTTTTACCGTCAGTGTTTTTTGGGGTCGGTGTAATCCCAGCAATATTTATTATTTTTGGGATATTCATGATGAAGAAAAATGAAGATTTCAGCCATATAGAAACGGCTGTAAATAACTTCAAAGGTTACACTTTTCTTGCATTGTTAATAGGTGGTGGTTTCTCTGTATATTTTGGTTATCTGCACATGACAACCGAATATACTGAGAATATGTACTCATGGGAAAAGTATGATGATGAATTTTATATTTCCTTATTGCTAACCTCGATACCAATCATGTATTTGATTTTTATAGCCAAGCTATTTTTCAAACCATTAAGTCAGCATAGAGAGTGGGTAGAAGTAAATGGAATATTTTCTGCAAAAGCCAAATCACTTCCAAAGACAAAAGCAGAATCAGAGGTAGATATAATTAAAGGGCACCTCTAAAAATGCAGTTTTTTGACTAATTTTTACTAAGCCCTACCTTTTTTCTTTCCCTAATACGACTTATTGTCATTACGAATAATTATCAACACATATTTTGCCGATATAAATCGCGTCATTTACCCTTAGCG
>JAGPUW010000020.1 GCA_018069465.1 Gammaproteobacteria bacterium
GGGAGATGCAGTTTTGGCAGTAAGCCCTGGGCCATTAGCCAGTTGTTTCAATCCGCTCCCGGCTGTTAGGCCGGGAGATGCCGGCGTTTGAGCAGGGCGAGGAGTGTGGTGGTGAGTGTTTCAATCCGCTCCCGGCTGTTAGGCCGGGAGATGCTCCAGTACGCCAGGGCAACCATGCCGTTATGGCTGTTTCAATCCGCTCCCGGCTGTTAGGCCGGGAGATGCGTCGAGAATAGTGGCGCGCCACTTGGTTTTAACATGTTTCAATCCGCTCCCGGCTGTTAGGCCGGGAGATGCCGGCGGTGGCGTTGGGGTTTGCCGGTGTGGCGGGGTTTCAATCCGCTCCCGGCTGTTAGGCCGGGAGATGCTCGGCGGTGGCGTTGGGGTTGGCCGGTGTGGAGGGGTTTCAATCCGCTCCCGGCTGTTAGGCCGGGAGATGCAGCCAGGCTGCAAGTGCATCATATCGTTGATGATTTTTGTTTAAAAGCGCGAACGGCTCTGTTGGGGCGGGTAATTTCATATTTTCATTCGATCTTTAGCATAAATTCTATTGGTATTTCAGTCGCTTAAGTGCAGCGCGATCCTGCCGGGTTTTGGCCATCGCTAGGGGTTCGCGCTATTCATATAATCAAGGGTTCTGCAAAATCGGTGGCGGTAAATTTACCAAATTCGAGGACGTTTTTTTCCAGCGGCTCCAGTATACGGTAGATGCGCAAGCTGTCCTCTTCCTCGTCAATTTCTTCAAGTAATTGCTGTTGCAATAGCTCGTATTTTGCCGCATCAACATTGCATTCGAAGACAGACATTTGCACGCGCTGGCCATAATTGAGACAGGTTTTTGCAACCCGTCGCAACCGTCGCCGCCCCTCTCTGGTGAGGGTGGATACATCGTAGGTCACTAACACCATCATGGCTGTTTACCTTTGCAAGAAGGGGACATAGGCGTCAATATCTTCACGCAAGTAGCGAGCCAGTAATCGCGCTTGCAGCTGCGGTAATAATCCGATGGCAACGGACTGTTCCAGCACCGGGTGGTTGAGTGTTTCCTGCTTGCGCTCCTGATAGGCGGTGATGACGGTGCGGCGGCCAGTATCGTTGAGCAGTACTGAGCCGCCTTCACGGCAGTCGAAGTCTTTTTCTTTCAGTTGCCCCCGGTTGATCAGTGTCAGTGCCAAGCGGTCAGCCATTACGGGGCGAAATTCTTCCATTAAGTCGAGCGCCAGTGATTCACGACCGGGACGGGGGACGTGTAAAAAGCCCATTTGCGGGTCGAGCCCGACGGTTTCTAATGCCGAGCGACAGTCGGACAAGACCAGTGCATAAAGAAAGGAGATCAGGGCATTAAAGCGGTCTTTAGGTGGCCGACGGTTGCGGGTATTGAAGGTAAAGCTGTTGCGCACTGAGGGGCGCATTACGGTATTGAGTTGGCCGAAATAGATACGTGCGCCGTCCCCTTCCAGCCCGCGCACGCTGTCGAGGTTTTCGGCGGACTCGAGTTTGCGAATATTGCCTTCGAGCAGTTTGGTGGCTTTGTTGAGCCCTGCTTGCTCATCCTCTTGTGTTGATTCGCGGGCGGCGCGCATCAACAGTTGACGGCTGTTGCGTAGCTTGCCGGCGATAAAGGCTTTGGCAAGTACCAGCGCGTGAGCGGCTTCAGCCGCTTTTTGAAACTGCACCTGGCGCAATAGAATATTGCCATTAACCGGGCCTTGCAGACGAAAACGGAAATCACCGTTGCGACCCAACCAAACCACAGAGCGGCCATCGTCGGCACAGCGGCCCATTAAACCGGGGCTCATCATGGTGTGGCCGAACAGCACAAAGCCGCCCAGGTGATGTAGCGGTACTTGCAGGCGCTTTTCTTTTTCGATCATCACGCAGACGGTTTCGCCCTCAAGCCGAAGGTAGGCATCGGGGGTGGTGACGTAGAGGGTGTTGAGAAATACACTCATCGTTCTT
The DNA here is from genome assembly GCA_018069465.1 of Gammaproteobacteria bacterium. GTDB lineage: Bacteria > Pseudomonadota > Gammaproteobacteria > Pseudomonadales > Porticoccaceae > Reddybacter. Next base: position 1,960 of record JAGPUW010000020.1, read on the forward strand.
GCTCGCGTTCTGGATGAAACAAGTTTTTCGCTAATTTTTCCAGCCGTCCATGGGATGAAAGCAGGACGGGCTGACACACCTCGTAAAGTGAGCAGGCTTTGCAGAGCTTTGGGTCGGTGACGGGTGGCGGCAATTTATCGGATGTCAGCAGTTGGCGTACCGCAAGCACGGTTTCTTTAACCCGCTGACGCAGTGCCGCATCGATAGGCACTTCCCGCCGCCGACGTGAACTGTAGTGGTAAATCACGCCCATTGGCACTGGTTTGCCCGTCATTTCTTCCAGACACATCGCCTGGGCTGCCACCTGAATATCATCGTGTTGCTTTTTGCGCTTCGGGCCGTGTTTGTACTCCACCGGGCAATAACTGCCATCGGCTAAAACCTCGACCACATCAGCCTTACCAATCAAACCCAGGCCCTTGTGTTGCAAGGGCAGCGCTCGCTCGATTTGAATGCCGTCTTCAATAGACGTGCCCGGCTCATCGACACGCTTATGCACCCGCTGACCACGCAGGGTGTAGACGTTTTCGGTAAAGGTCTGCTCCTGGTGGATCAGTGCACACTGACGTGGACAATAGCTGTAATGTTGCAGCGCAGAGATCATGATAGGTAGCAATTCGTCAGCCAAAGCGGTCATCGACTCCCTCCAGCAGACGCTTACCGTGAACTACTGCAACAATAAGAATTGCGTCAGCACTCACCCGGTAAATAAGCCTATAGCTATAGACAAATCGCTCGCGAATTTGCTCATTATTCAGCTCGGGCACCACGCGACCGATCAGTGGAAAGTCCGGCAAGCTGCGGGTGGTTTCTACAACCGCTGCCACCACTGAGCTGGCATAAGCAGGTGAATCCCGACTAATAAATTCGGCGATGGCCTGTATATCCTCCACCGCCTGTGGCGACCACCTTAACAGTCGAGCCATTTGCCCAGTTTCTGCTCAACAATAGCCTGGTCAAGGGGGCCTTCTGTCTCTGCCCGGCTTATCCCGCGCTGAACCTTTTCGATCACATAAAGGTGATATTGCACGTCTTCCAGGGTGCAGTCCTCTGGCAAGGTTTTTAAGAGTGTTGCCACTTCTTGTTTGGCGGTGTTCATGGGTGGTTTTATCCTTTGGTCTGTTTATCTAGGTTAACCAACGATGCTATTTAATGTCACGCCATTGGGCATATTCGCTTCGTCAACATCAACTTGATAATCACTGAATGCCCTGGGCACGGTCACGCCTTCTTTCAAATGTGGATTGATCCGATCAAACAAGCTGTGGGCTGGGGCGTTACCGAGCTTGCTGTCGTGTTTGAAAACATACAAGCCCCGCGTCGACATCTCGCCACGGGCGGCGGAACGGTCATGTTCAAACATGTTGGTGAGAGATTGCCACAGTAGTTCGAGATCAGCCTCGGAGAAGCCAGTCTGGTTGGCGAGGTGGGCGGAGATAAATCCGTGGGCTACATACAGGCCGTAGGGTACGGTATGTTTTCGGCCCATGGTACGGTTATCGCCGCTTTGTTTTTCGGCCTCAGCTTCTGTGGCGACAGCCATGCGGGTGATGCTGTGCTCACTGACCACAATGGGGTCAACCGAGCGGGCGAAGGTCAGTTGTACCGGCCCGCGTACCTGACCACAATTGACGCCTGTAGACATCACTGCACCAAAGGTACGTACATCAAAAAAGTTCTGACACATCCACTGCCGAGCTTGCGTTACAGTCTCACCCTTGCCTTTGCGTTTTTTGTCGGATTTCAGCTCATCTTCCGCGCCGATGGCGATGTAGGCTCGCTCATGGGTCAGATTCAGCACAGCCTTTTCTTTGATGTAAATTTCATAGGGCGGCTGCTCCTCTTTAACCAAACCCACGAAGTTACGCACTTTGCGTTTTAGACTGACATCGGTTGCCAGTCCACAACCGGTTTCGGCATCTACTCTAGGCAGGTTGCCTGCGTCGGGATCACCATTGGGGTTACCGTCTTTTACATCAAATAGTAATACGAAGTCGTAGCGGTTTTCCATGCTCATGATGACTCTCCATTCGTTGGGCTGGTATTAGTTTTAGTGTTTAACTCAGGCTTTTTCTTAAAAAAATCTTGTCGCTGGTGGTAATAACCAATAGCAAAGCGGCCTTGTTCCTGCATTGACAAGTTGGGAGGGAAGTCGGTGACGGCTTCCACAATCTGGCCGATCAGCTTTTCCAGGTTGGTTGCCCGTCCTTTGTTGTCGAGTTTGCTGATATGGTGGTTTTTCAGTTTTAACAGGGTTGCAAAAACGCTGACAGGAGTGCTGGATGCGGCGCCGTAGTAGCGATCCCTGATGGTGGCATTGATACCTGGGCTCGCCTCTTCCTGTACTTTTTCCAGCACCGCAAATAAGCGCCCCAGCCGGTAGCCAATATTGTTGTTTGTTTCGTCCAGTGACACCTTGAGTTCCTCCGTAATGTCGGGGTTTTTGTAGCGGGTCAAGCGGTTAATGCAGGCTTTAATCAACGCTGCACGAGCATAGCTCACCTCTTGTTCAGCACGGTTACGCCGTACGGCTGCACCGAGTAGTGAGTGTGGATAGGGCTGCCCGGAAAGAATGCTGCGCATAGTTTCACCGGCGATATTCGGTGGAATATTGTCCGCTTTGCCTTGTGTAGCGGTGGCGACCAATAGCCGGAACAGCGGCAAATGGGGCAGTTGTTTGTCGCCATGCACAATAGCTAGGTCGTCAAAATGCTGGCGAATCCGCATTGCCAGCTCGGCAACTGTGGCAACCTGCCAAAAGCGAATCGCAATTCGCGCCGCGTTGGGGGCAAGGCCGAGCACGTAAAAACGAGTTTGGCCTTCGTCACTGCTCAACAAACCGTTGTGCATAGAGCCATAAAGGCTGGCAACTGCACGGGTGTTTTTGTCGGGGTCATCCTTGCTGGGTTCACCAAAAATATCGGCAATTGCAGTTTCAAAAGTGGTGGGTTTTTCAGACCAGAATACGGTTGATGTATCGCCTACCTGCATGCGCTGGGGTGAATTTTTACGTAACAGGTAATTCAATGCAGTGGTGTAAGCAAATGTCGCTTTTTTACCAACTGGCGCGTTATAGCCCTGATTTTTGCCGTAGGAGTTAAAGGCATCAAGGTTAAAGGAGACGATATTTGCGCCGGAAGATTGCGCCCCCCACACGCCTTTTATTGAGGTATGCAGGCGTTCTGCCTGCATACTTTCACCGGTAATGAGACAGGTAGTCTGGTGCGCTTCATCTGGCGGTTCGTCGACATACGCACGCAGGGCATTGATAACGGCGAGCCGTTGGCAGACCAATGACCGGTCGCCCTGCAGGCGGAAACTCAGAGTGGGGTTGGTGATCACCTCGTTCCAAAAAGGCAGACTTTCGAGGCTCTCTGTTACAAGCTGATCAAGGAAATTGATAACCGCTTGCACGCCCTCATCACTAATGGCCGGTTCGGGCAGTGATTTTATTTTGTCGATAAAAGCCTGGTGCTGATCAGCGACACGACCCTTGCGTTTTTCGACCTCATTTTGTCGTTGCTGTTCTGTCTCAGAGTCATCCAGGGTTTGACAGTTTTTGTCGATACCCAGTACATATTCTGCGTTATCCCAGAGTAGATTCGTCGCCACCCCGGAGGTCTTTTTGGTGCCCTGGGGTACGATAAAGGATTGAGAAATTTTCTTTTTGCCATCTCCGGTGCGAGTATCTTCAATTTGTATCAGCTCCCCCTGTGAGTTGACTTCGATGATAAAGGGTAGTTCTTTTTGTTCGAAGCCAAGCTCAGCCAGGCCCGAGCCTGGTTCTACCGTTTTACGCTGGTAGTAATCGTTGAGCGCCTGAAGAATCATCCTCGCACCTCTGCGCTATTCCACTCGGGCACGATGATCACGCCGTCGTTCATACGCGCTTGAAAGAACCGTGGAGTGGGGTCAGCGCTGTTGCTGTAATCCAGGTCATAGAGCATCCAGCCCAGATCACGTACGCCGCTCAGCTCACAGGGTGGTTTGCTCGAATTTTGTTGCGGGTCAACCAAGCGAAAATCGGCGGAGAATTCACGGCAGCCCAGATAGGGCTGATTGAAACATTGCCCCTTGCTGGCGCGCCGCTCGAACATACGCTGAAATTTAATCAGGCTATTTTCACTGGTATCACTATCGCTATTGGCATTGAGGTGGGGGTAACGATGGATATGCTGGCTGTCGTCCTGCAATACAAAGCTAGCGTGAATCCGGTATTTAACATCCCGTAAAAATAACCCGGCCCGCTGCTGGCGTTCGTCTTCAATATTCAGCGCCAGGTTGCCGTGACCCTGTTTCATGGCGGTTTGTACGTTGCGGGTTGAAATTACCTGTCCGACCTCGTTACGCCGCAGGTTGATCCAGCGAATTGGCTTGAGCACTTCTATTTTGCGTATTTGCCAGCGAATGGCGGGCTTCCATAATATCGCCTCAAATACAGCGCGGGCCGCCGAGGGGGTGATCACGTCGTAAGAAACCCGCTCCACTTTCATTTCGGGCCGGGTAAAGCAGGCAAAGTCGCCGCTTATTTCAAGACAGTATTGTTTACTCATGTTGACTAACCTTTATTACATGTCGCAAGTCTATTTTCAGGCTCATATTACTGTTTGAGAGGGTTCAATGGTTGTGGGATTAATACTCAGCCCCAAAATTGAGTGATAGAGAGTATCGCTGACTTGCATATAAATTCCCGGATGTATCTCCCTGATGTCCTGACTATCCAGCAAACTTTCAAGATGGAAGTGCGAAATATTAACGGTATAGCGCTGTAACTTACGCATCAACCAGCGCTCTGGACCAAGCTGTTCAAGCCTGGTTATTAAATCTTTCACTGTGTCACCATAGCGCACAATTACCGCTTGGTAGTCAGATTCATCAATCAGCTGGAAGCGTTGCGCTGCTGTTCTGAACTGTACTTTGAGACTGTCGTCACCACTCCCGTCGGGCTTAAGCAGACCTTGAATATCATATTTATCCAAGTCAGTTTTACTGTAAAAGTGTTCAAAATAGGACTGAAAACGTCTTCGCTCCAGTGGGTTTTGCCTGGCTTCTTCCGTCATTAATGACACGGTGGTTTGCTCTGCCCGGCGCAACATGCCGGGTGGCGCAGGTGTCGGCGCTACAAAGACAACGACCTTGCCTTTTTCTGGCAACCGGCCTTCGCGATTACAACGGCCGGCGGCTTGAGCAATGGAATCCAGCCCGGCCATGGCCCGATAAACCACCGGGAAATCGAGATCCACTCCGGCCTCAACCAATTGGGTGCTGACAACTCTGATCGGCTGGCCCTGCCGGTTTTTGATTTCGGCGATCACCTCTGAGCGATGCTGGCCACACATCAAACCCGAAAGGTGATAAGTGCCTTTGGGCATTAAACCATGCAATTCTCTTGCGCCGGGACGCGTGTTGACGATAGCCAGCACCGAATCGTATTGCTGGAGTTGCCGAGCGATCTCTTCCCAGCTTTGGCTTGCGTTGAAGTCATCGGGCATTGTCACTTCGACTCGCTCAAGCTGGCGATAGAGCTGGTCGGGATCTGTGATGATTTCTTTAACGTTTTCCAAACCCTTTAATAAAGTGTTACCAAAGTTATCGGTCTGTGATGTTAAGGCCGGTTGGGTTGCAGTAGAAAATACGAAGGTCACACCGTAGTGCTGGCTAAGCAAGTTAATCACGCTGAGAATGGGCTGTAGAAATTCTGGCGGTAGTAGTTGAGCTTCATCGAGTATCACAATGCTGTTGGCTATATTGTGTAACTTTCGGCAGCGGCTGGTACGGGCGGCAAACAGCGATTCAAAGAACTGTACATTAGTGGTGACTATAATTGGGGCATCCCAGTTTTCTGTGGCCAGGCGGCTTTTACTGGTTTCTTTCTCTGCGTCTTCGGGATCAATATTGCTGTGATGTTCAACCACCGCCCCCGGGAATATGTTGCGCAACACATCGGCGGTTTGCTCAATAATACTGGTATAGGGGATTGCGTAGATCACCCGCCGGTGCTGGTGTAGCTTGGCATGTTCAAGTGCAAAAGCCATGCTGGAGAGGGTTTTTCCACCACCGGTCGGCACGGTGAGGGAAAATATTCCCGGCGATTGTTGGGCCATCTGGCGGCATTGATTGAGGATCTCAGTGCGCAAGCGATTGACGGAGGTGCTTGCAGCTTGCGCCGCCAGCGCTGACATGTGCTCATCAAAGCGAGGCAGCAGTTCTGCAAATTGCGGATATCGACTGCGGAGTCTGGATTTCTCTTCATCCATAAACTCTTCAGTGTCGAGAAAGTCTGCGTCGACTAAGCAGGAAAATAACATCCGAACCCAAAGCGCAAAGCCGACACGGCCCCCAGGGATAGGTGTAGTTGGGCGTGCCTGGCCCAGTATTTCCAGTGGAATATTAGCCACCAAGGCAACCTTGAGGTTATCGGTATTTAACAACCGTTGCTGCAAACTCCCACCAGGAGCGTCGAGTTTATGCCAGTCAGGCAGCCCCGCATGATGGCCTGCGATCAAATAAGCAAGAATGCGTCCGTGTACGCCAAATTGCTCAACCGCATACTGCGCCCCGGCATCCGAGTGGTTAACCTTGCCTTTCTGAGTTTCAACTTCGATATGCGCTTCTGTATCGTAACCACTGGCTGTCTTAATGTAATGTTGGAATTTTTCATTGTATTTTCCGAGGTCGTGCCATATGCCTGCTACTGAGGCCCAGTCATTGGCTCCAAAAGTTGCTGCGTGAGTTGCGGCGCGGCTGGCGACCTTACTTAAATGCTCGGCAAGATCATGAGTAATAAAACCACCTTCGGCAAGAGGTAATACATGTGCTATAGGTTTTCTTATCATTAAATATTTTTTGTTAAATCCCTTTAAAAGTGGCTAGCGCAGGTAAACATTCATCAATCCCATAACACCTTAGAGTAGATTGTAAAATGTCCATTTAAGCGTTTTTCACCCACAAAAGTAACGCAATAAAAAACCGGGGCTAAGGCCCCGGTTTTTTATTGCGTTACAAGTTATTACAGCGCCAATACTACACAGACAATCAGGCGACTTTTGCTGCTGCTTTCGCCTGGCCGTGACGCAGTAAGTGTCCCGGAGTAGCACCGGTGCACACACCATCGATAAAGATGGGCTCACCGTTAACGATGGTGTAGCGATAACCTTCGGCTCTTTCTACATAACGCCACTCGTCACCGGGCAGATCGTGTACGATTTCGGTCGGTAACACTTTCAGGTTTTCGTAATCATAAACCACGATGTCGGCTGCACGACCCACTTCCAACGTGCCGCGATCATTGAATCCAGCCGCTTTTGCCGGTACTGCCGCGAGACGGTAATGGGCTTCTTCAAGTGTATAGGAGCCGCGCTCTCTCACCAGGGTTTCAATCATGTTGGTGGGGTAGCGACCGTAGTTGAGGAACTTGGTGTGGGCGCCACCATCGGAGAGGCCAGGTACGGTCCACTCGTTCTCCAGAATTTCGTTCAACAAACCTTCGTCGTAGTTAAAGGGCACTACATAGAAGACGGTTTTGAGTTTTTCACTGATGGACAAATCCAGCATGGCGTCCGACGGATGTTTACCCATGGATGCACCCAGCTCGGCGACGGTCATGCCGACATACACCTGGTTTTCTTCATTGGCGACGGAATCGACCACCAGGTCAGCTACTGGGCCCGTCACGAAGGGCGCACTGCCACTGTCATAATCTTCACGTACAGCCGCACGCAACTCGGGGTCCTGCATTTTCGCCATGCGGGTTTCAACATCGCCAATGGTGACGTTGCGCCAGGCACCGTTGCCATCAAACAGGTTGAAGTCGTCGAGCATAAAGCGCAGGTCATTGGGCGTAGTGATCGCCTGCATCCAAATTTCGTGGCCCTTTTCTCGTTGCTCGTTCACCCAGCGCAGCATACGGCGATGCTGGTGCGGATGACGCTCGTTGACCTGTACGGCATTCCACAATATGGGGCAACCGCTGGCCTCGGCCAAATCGGCACCAAAATCGAGATCAGAAACTACGTCATCTTTGGCCTGTGTGAGCTGAATAATACCTTCGCCGCGACCTTTCAGTACTTTGGCGAATTCGAGTACCAGTTCGTCCGACATGGTGTCGGTGGGCATGGGCGTACCGTCGTAGTCGCGCTGTACGGAGGTAAAACCATCACCTAAGCGCTGCATGGTGTAACCCACGCCGCCGGCGTCGAGAGACTCTTCCATCAAGCGCAGCATTTCAGCCAGCTCTTCTTTGGTTGGCTCGCGGGTCTTTGCTCCCTCCATACCCATGACGTAGACCATCAGGGGGTTGAGGGGTACAAAGCTCATCACGTTGACGCCTTTGGGGCGACGCTCCAAAGAGTCGAGCCACTCGGGGAAAGTCTCCCAGTCCCAGTCCATACCGGCTTTCATGGTGGCTAGTGGAATCGCTTCAACGCGCTCCATAGAGAGCATCAAACGCTCGCGCTCGTGAGGGTGAGCTGGCGCAAAGCCAAAGCCGCAGTTGCCGATGGCCATGGAGGTAACACCGTGCCAGCTGGAGCAGCTCAGGTAGGGGTCCCACAGTAATTGGCCGTCGTAGTGAGTGTGCAGGTCGACATAACCGGGCACAACGTTGAGGCCAGCTGCATCAATGATCTTGTCGGCGCGGCTGGTATCGATACCACCACCTTCAACAATCTCTGCAATCAGCCCATTTTTAATGGCAACATCACCGACGAACTTTGCGCGATGGCGCGTGCCGTCAATAATAGTACCGCCTTTAATTATCGTATCGAAGTCAGACATAAATCCCCCGTACACTTCAGTTGAGTTGCTTCAGTTAAGTTGTAATAGAAAAACTATTTCATAAATTTTGTTCATTGAGTATATAGCTTTTGGCGATGATAAATAGAGGCAAGCGAGAACCAGAACATGGCAAACCGTTCTGGAAGGATCGATCAAAAATAATAGTCAAGTACTTTTAGTCGACTAAAAAGCTCTCCAAGAAAGGCGAGCAAATCGTTCCACTGCCCTAATTTACACGGCCCTTAAAACACGCGTTCCCGCGCTGAACACTGAGCAAGGCGGCACTTGCCCGCTGGCGATCAAGGCCGGGGTATACCCGGCCTCTCAGCCCGATCAGGCGGCGCGAGTCGCGCCCTCGGCAGTGCCGTGGCGCAGCAATTTACCGGGGTATTCCCCGGTCACTTCATTATCGACGCGAATCGTCACACCATTGACGATGGTGTAGCGGTAGCCCTCAGCACCTTCGACATAGCGCCACTCGTCACCCGGCAGGTCATAGACAACTTCAACCTGGGTGGTTTTGAGGTTTTCGTAATCATAAATCACGATATCCGCCGCCCGGCCCACTTCCAGCGTACCCCGGTCGTCAAAACCCGCAGCGATAGCGGGCATGGCTGCCAGGCGGTAGTGCGCCTCTTCCAATGTATAAGAGCCGCGCTCGCGCACCGAATCCACCAACAAGTTAGTGGGGTAACGGCCAAAATTGAGGAACTTGGTGTGTGCGCCTCCATCGGAAACACCCGGCACTGTCCACTCGTTTTGCAGCACTTCGTTCATCAAGCCTTCGTCGTAGTTGAAAGGGGTGACGTAGAAGACGGTTTTCAGCTCTTCATCAATGGCCAAATCGAGCATTGCATCGGAGGGGTGCTTGCCCATCGATGCGCCCAGCTCGGCAATCGTCATACCCTCGTAGACTTTGTTTTTATCGTTGACCACAGAATCGATGACGATATCGGCGATGGGCCCACTGACAAAAGGCGCACTACCGTTGTCATAATCTTCACGCACGGCTGCCCGCAGCGCCGGATCTTTCATTTTTTCAATGCGCGTAGAAATATCACCAATGGTCACATCGCGCCAGGCGCCGTTGCCATCAAACAGGTTGAAGTCGTCGAGCATAAAACGCATGTCGTTGGGCGTCGTGATCGCCTGCATCCAGATTTTATGGCCCTTCTCGCGCTGCTCGTCGACCCAGCGCAACATGCGACGGTGCTGGTGGGGATGGCGCTCGTTGACCATCACCGCATTCCACAGCACCACGGCATCCGATGCCTCGGCGAGATGGGCACCAAAATCGAGATCGGCAACCACGTCATTCTTAGCCTGGGTCAGTTGAATAAAGCCCTGGCCACGATCTTTCAGCACATTGGCAAAGGCCATGCACAGCTTATCCGACATGGTGTCGGTGGGCATGGGCGTACCGTCGTAATCGCGCTGCACCGATGTATAGCCATCGCCCAAACGCTGCATCGAGAAGCCCACACCACCGGCGTCGAGGGACTCTTTCATCATTGCCAGCATGGTTGCCAGCTCTTGCTCGGTGGGCTCGCGGGTCTTCGCCGCATCAATACCCATGACGTAAACCATCAGCGGGTTGAGGGGCACAAAGCTCATCACGTTAATGCCCTTGGGGCGGCGGTCGAGGGAGTCGAGCCACTGGGGAAAGCTCTCCCAATCCCAGTCCATACCCGCTTTCATGGTCGCCAGAGGAATAGCTTCCACCCTCTCCATCGACAGCATCAGTCTTTCCTGCTGATCGGGGTGAGCGGGGGCAAAACCAAAACCACAGTTGCCGATGGCCACTGATGTCACGCCGTGCCAGCTCGAACAACTCAGATAGGGATCCCACAACAATTGACCGTCGTAGTGGGTGTGCAGGTCGATAAAACCGGGCACTACATTCAGGCCCGTGGCATCGATCACTTCCTTGCCCTCGCTGGCGGGAATGCCATCACCTTCGGTGATTTTGGCAATCAAGCCATTGAGTATGGCGATATCGCCAATAAATCTTTTGCGGTTGCGCGTACCATCAATAATGGTGCCGCCTTTAATAACCTTGTCGTACTTAGACATACCGTTCTCCCATTTTTAAAAATAATGAGAGACCCCTATGCGAAAGCCACTACATGCCCTAAAACTGCGTAAAAATATGCGCGACAAAAATACCGCCACTTGCGCACCCCTACTACTTACGTAAAAGCAAAACCATCCACCTTTGAGGTCTCTATCAATAAACACATTATAAATTTTGTTTATTGAGTATATAGCCTTTAAGAATGATAGATAGTTGCCGACAAAACTGATCGGTCATAAAACATCAATCCCTTAGACAAAAGTAGCATCAGCGGCAAATTGTCTTAAACCCCCGTAGATAAAGACTTCTCGTTCCAGATTAAACGCCACGAAGGCTATTCAAACGATAAATATTTGCGCCCAAGGGTGGGCACAGGTAGCATCGGTGGCCACTTTTTCACAGATGTTGACGCTTTAGCGCAGCCACAAAAATATAAAATAGTCGCGCTGAACAGCCACGAGCGAAGGCAATACCTTAAAAAACTAAAGCTCAACATCGCCAAAATTACTGACTTTTACAGACTTAATTTAAAACTAGAGGTAGTTACAATGAGCAGAAAACATGTTCTCGACGGGGTTAAAGTTCTCGACTTTACCCACGTACTCGCCGGGCCAACCTGCACCCGCTTGATGGCTGAAACCGGTGCCGACATTATTAAAGTTGAGGCCGCCCCCGGCGGTGACATGGTCAGGGGCATGCCCGCCTTAAAAGACGGTCGCAGTGGCTACTATATTCAGCAAAACCGTGGCAAGAAATCGATCTGCCTGAACCTGCGCGACCCCCGTGCTCAAGAGGTCATCCACAAGCTGGTGAAAGACGTCGACGTAGTGGTCGAAAATTTCACACCCGGCGTGATGAAGCGCCTGGGCATCGACTACGAAACCCTCAGCGCTATTAACCCCAAGCTGGTGATGTGCTCTATTTCTGCCTTCGGCCAGACCGGTAAGCTGTCTCACTTGCCGGGCTTTGACTACATTGCCCAGGCCTACGCCGGTGTTATCGACATGATTGGCGAAGAGCACGGCTCACCCTATTTTGCTGGGCTCGGCCTCGGCGACGTATCCACCGGCGCCCACGCTTACGGCGCGGTGACCGCTGCTCTGTTCCACCGCGAGCGCGGCGGCGAGGGCCAGCACCTCGACATCACACTGATCGACTGCCTCTTCCATTGCCACGAAATTAACGTGCAGGGCTACGACGGCAGCGATGGCGCACTGGTACCCCACCGCTCCGGCGCCCACCACTTTGCCGTCGCCCCGCTGGGCATGTTTAAAGGCAAAGACAAGTATCTGGTGATTATCGCCATCGGCAACCAGTGGGAGAACTTGCTGAAAGTTATCGGCAAGGAAGAATTTAATACCGACCCCCGCTTTGCCGACAACGCCGGGCGCGTCGAGCACAACAAGGTACTGATTGACGCCATCGAAGGCTGGTTGCAAACCACCGAAAGCGATGACGAAGCGGTGCGTATTCTGCAAGAAAATCACGTCCCCGTCGCGCCCGTACTCAGCGTGCCCGAGGCCATGGCCCACCCCCACTTTATCGAGCGCCAAACCGTGCGCACGGTCACCGATCGCTCTTTCGGCGATATCAAAATACCCGGCATGCCACTGCGTTTTTCTGGCTTCCCCGAGTACCTCGACCTGCAAGCGGGCTTCCTTGGCGAGCACAATGGCGAAGTATTAAAAAGCGTCGGTTACAGCGATGCCGATATCGCCACCTTGCTCGGCGATGGCGTACTGGCCGACGAGCCGGTGGTAGACAACAGCAAGTAGTTGCGCCCCCAGCAACACCTGCACAGCACATAAACTTACCCGGCCAGAGCGAATCTGGCCGGGTTTGATGATCGCACAAGCTGCGCTGCCTACTCTGTAGTCGCCAGCGATAACTCGGAGCTAGACCATGTCCTCCCAGCCCATTCTCGATGGCTATAAAGTCATCGACTTCACCCAATATCTCGCCGGACCAACAGCCACACGACTGATGGCCGAGATGGGTGCCGACATTATTAAAGTAGAAATGTCGCCCTACGGCGACCCCAGCCGCTCCTTCCCCTACCGCAGCAAAGAGAAGCGCAGCGCCTATTTTGTGCAGCAAAATCGCGGTAAAAAAAGCCTCTGCATTGACATCAAAAACGAGCAGAGTAAAGCGGTACTCGCCGACCTGATTAAAGAGTGCGATGTATTAATCGAAAACTTTGCCCCCGGCGTGATCGGGCGCATCGGTTTTAGCTGGGAAGAAGTGCACAAGCTCAACCCCAAACTGGTGATGTGCTCTATCTCCGCCTTTGGCCAAACTGGCCCCCTCAGCCATCTCCCCGGTTTTGACTACATCGCCCAGGCCTACGCTGGCGTCACCTCGGTGATCGGCGAGCCCGACTCCCCGCCCAGCCTGCCGATGCTCGGCATTGGCGATGTCACCACCGGTGTCCACGCTGCGGGCGCACTGAGCTTTGCCCTGCTCGACGCCCACCGCACCGGCCTTGGCCAGCATCTCGATATCAGCCTGCTCGATTGCTACTTTCACCAGCACGAAATGAACGTCCAGGCCTACTCCGCCAGCAAGGGCAAAATGGTGCCCCGCCGCGCCGGCTCCCACCACTACGCCGTGGCACCGACCGGCATTTTTCAAGGCCCCGAGGGTTATATTATGATCCTCGCCCTGCTCCACCAATGGCCCGTACTGTGCAAGGCCATGGGTCGCGAAGACCTTACCGACGACCCCTTGTTCGCCACCAATGAAGACCGCCTGATAAACCTCAAGCAACTGATAGCGGTTATCGAGGGCTGGTTGCAATCCTTTGCCACCGACGACGAAGCCATCGCCGCCCTGCAGGCGGTGCGAGTACCCGTAGCCCCCGTGCTCACTGTGCCCCAGGCCATCAACCACCCCCACCACCGCGAGCGCGGCACGGTGCGCACGATCAAAGACCGCATGCTCGGTGAATTCGACATCCCCGGTATGCCCTTGCGCTTCTCCAACCACCCCGACCTGTTGCCTTTGGAAGCGCCCTTTCTCGGTGAGCAAAACCGCGAGATTCTCGGTGAGTGGCTGTCTTACAGCAATGAGAAAATTGCCGCACTGGAAGACGCAGGCGTACTGACCAGCGCCCCCCACTAAGCGCGCCACATTGAAAATGCTGAGCTACTGGCAAACATATTTAACTACATTAAAGAGAACGCAATGAAACCTAAACATGTGATGGATGGCTATCGCGTACTGGACTTGTCGCAATACCTGGCCGGCCCCGCCGCCACCAACCTGATGGTACAAATGGGTGCCGAAGTGATTAAAGTCGAGGGCGGCCCCTACGGCGACCCGGTACGCACCTTTCCTTTTTCCAACAAAGAAAGACGCAGCGCCTATTTTATTCAACAAAATCGCGGCAAGAAAAGTATTTGCCTCGACCTGAAAGCCCCCGAAGGCATAGAGATTGTCAAAGAGCTGATCAAGCACTGCGACGTGCTGATTCAAAACTTCGCACCCGGTGTGATCGAGCGCATGGGCCTGGGTTGGGACGTGGTAAAAGAAATCAATCCCAATATCATTATGTGCGCCATCTCCGCCTTCGGCCAAACCGGCCCACTGGCCGCCTACCCCGGCTTTGACTACATCGCCCAGGCCTACGCTGCGGTCACGGACTTGATTGGCGAGCCCGACAAAGCCCCTTCAATGACCATGCTCGCCTTTGGCGATGTCGGCACCGGGGTGCACGCCTTAACCGCTATTGGCTATGCGCTGCTCGAACGCGAGCGCCGCGACAACGGTGGCCAGTACCTCGATATCAGCCTGCTCGACACCTATTTTCACCACCACGAAGTGAGCATCCAGGCCTATTCGGCGAGCAAGGGCAAAATCGTGCCCCGCCGCAACGGCCCCCATCACTATGCCGTGGCACCCACCGGCATCTTCAAATCAAAAGACGGTCATTTAGTGATTCTCGCCCTGCTCCATCAATGGCCAGTGCTGTGCCGCGCCATGGAGCGCGAGGACATGATTGAAGACCCGCGCTTTAAAGATAACGAAGATCGCATTGAAAACCTGCCCGCCATGATCGCCGAAATCGAAAAGTGGCTGCAGGCTCAGGACAGCGACGCAGCCGCATTGGCCAAGCTCGAAAAAGCCCGTATCCCCGTCGCACCGCTGCTCACTGTGCCCCAGGCCATGGAGCACCCGCACATGATAGAGCGGGAGGTAATTCGCACCATTGAAGACCCGATACTTGGCGAGTTCCAAATCCCCGGCATGCCACTGCGCTTTTCGAAGTACGAGGTGCCGAAAGATATCGTCGCGCCGACACTGGGCCAGCACAATGAAGAACTTCTCACCACCTTCCTCAAATATGACGCCAAAAAAATCGGCGAATTAAAGGAAAAAAAGATACTCTTTCAAAAAGCCGTATAGTGGACTAAAGCCCTTGAGCGAGTTGCCTTGTGCGCTCGCTCAACTTCGGCACTTAAATAATAAAAGGGGAGAAAAGACTACTCTTCACACATGACACGCTGTGAATACATCCATGTACGCTTGATGTCGGCATCCGTGCCTCCTACAGTCATGAGTAAATAGCAGCCTTTCCTCAACCCCAGTAGCTTATTTAAAAATAATAATCGGGCCTCTGATACAACAACGATCAAAAGTAATACCTCAGAGTCCTTACTCAATCCAACAATAATCAAAATTAGGGGCCTATTCATGACACAGAACAACGCACCAAAACACATACTCGACGGTTACCGCATACTCGACTTCACGCAGTTTCTCGCTGGGCCAACCACCACCCGGCTGATGGCCGAAATGGGCGCGGAGGTGATTAAAGTTGAACTCATGCCCGAGGGCGATCCCGTTCGCGGCCTGCCCTATCGCCGCCAGGGCCGCAGCGGTTATTTTATTCAGCAGAGCCGCGGCAAAAAAAGTATTTGCGTCGACATTCGCAACCCCAAGGGGCTTGAGTTAATTAAAGGCCTGATTAAAGACTGCGATATCGTCCTCGAAAATTTCTCCCCCGGTGCCATCTCGCGCATGGGCCTGAGCTACGAGGTGATTAAAGAAATTAAGCCCGACGTTATTATGTGCTCGATTTCTGCCTTCGGCCAAACCGGCCCACTGGCCAGCCTGCCCGGCTTTGACTACATCGCCATGGCCGTGTCCGGCGTCATGGACATGATCGGCGACCCCGACCAACCGCCCTACTTCCCCATGCTCGGCATTGGCGATGTGAGCGCCGGGGTACACGCCCTCGCCGCGATTAACGGCGCCCTGCTCTACCGCTATAAAACCGGCAAGGGCCAGTACATCGACATCTCCCTGCTCGACTCCTACTTCCACGCCCACGAAATTAATGTCCAGGCCTACTCCGGCAGCAAGGGCAAAATTGTGCCTAAACGCTCCGGCCACCACCACTACGCCGCCGCACCGCTGGGCCTGTTTAAATGTCAGGACGGCTATTTATTTATGGTCGTAATGGCGCGCCAATGGGTGCCCCTGTGTAAAGCCATGGGCCGAGAAGACATGGCCGAAAATCCCGACTACGCCACCAACGGCAAACGCGTAGAACGCCGCGATGAAATTGTCGGCATTATCGAAAACTGGTTAAAAGACTATAAACGCGACGACGCCCTAAAACTGCTCGAAGACATGCACGTCCCCGTCGCCCCCGTACTCAGCGTGCCCGAAGCCATGGAACACCCGCATTTAATTGAGCGGCAAGTGATCCGAAAAATCCACGACAGAGGCTACGGCGAACTCGACATACCCGGCATCCCCCTGCGCTTTTCAGAATTCCCCGAACCCCTCGACCTGCAAGCCCCGTTTTTAGGCGAGCATAATAAAGAAGTTTTTGGTGATCACCTGGGCTTGAGTGGTGCTGACATTGAGGCTTTGGAAGAAGAGGGTGTATTGAAATCGGAGCCACTGCCAGAGGGAGTGGTGACTATTGCTACGGCCTAAGGGAGTGGTGAAATAGCGTATCGGCGGCTGAGGGGCCCTGCATTTTGCGAAGATCGTACAGTGCAGGATCATATCGCCGCATAGCTTATTTAAGCAACGGGCACTTGGGGCTTGAGGCTGCCGCATATGGCATTGGCTTATTCCCGGTTTGGCCTTATTGTCGGATTAACAGGAATTACAGCCCGGCTATATACAAAAATTAACGGGAATTTGGTTTCCTTTTAACAACAAGTTCTGTTCAAAATAGCCCTTGATATTCCGTACGCCTAGTCGTACGCTTGGTCGCGCTTAATCAAGACGGTATTTATTATGACTATTATGAATGCTACAGAAGCTCGCTCTAAGCTCTACACATTGATAGACGAAACCACAGAGACACACCAACCTATTTTTATTACAGGTAAAAGGGGCAATGCTGTGCTTGTTTCTGAAGAAGACTGGAACTCCATTTCTGAAACTCTCCATCTACTTTCTGTGCCTGGAATGAGGGAGTCAATAAAAGAGGGGATGGAGGAAGATCTATCAGAATCTTCTAAGGAACTTGATTGGTGAGCTGGAAGTTGCTGTATACCAAACAAGCACAAAAAGACGCTAAGAAATTGTCAGCGTCTGGCTTGAAGAAAAAGGCACAGGCACTTTTAGACGTAATAAAAGAAGATCCCTACCAAAACCCACCTCCCTATGAAAAATTGGTGGGTGACTTATCCGGCGCATATTCAAGACGAATCAACATACAACATAGGCTTGTCTACCAAGTTTATGAAGAAAAGTATGCGATTAAAATCATTCGCTTGTGGACTCACTACGAATGAAAATTGAACAAAAAAAATGGGCTGGGGCTTTCGAGATCGCATTATATAAATGTGATACGGAAAGACCTCGTATCTGACCCTGCATTCACGCGCTGGCTTATTCCCGGTTTGGCCTTGATTGTCGGATTAACAGGAATTACAGTCCTGCTATAAACAATAATTAACGGGAATTGGGTTTCCTGCTAAAAACAAGTTAGAGCCTCAAGCTATAAACATAGGAAGTATAAATGAAAGTTTTTATTAGTTGGTCTGGAGATTCTAGCCACAAAGTAGCAAAAGCTTTGAGAGATTGATTGCCTTCAGTTATTCAAAGTATCACGCCATATGTTTCTTCTGAGGATATAGATAAAGGCGCAAGGTGGTCTAGCGATATTGCATCTGAGCTTGATGAATCTGCATTTGGTATTTTGTGCGTGACCCCGGATAATATAGATGCACCATGGTTAAACTTTGAAGCTGGTGCACTAGGGAAAAGTGTTGATAAAAGTCATGTATGTCCATTTCTTTTCAGAATTAAAAGATCGGATGTAACGGGACCAATACTTCAATATCAATCAACTACCCATGAAAAAGATGATGTTTTTAAATTATTAAAAGCAATTAATGAAGCCTGTGACGACAACGGAATTTTCTGCAGGCGGAGCAGGCCGCACGAAACGTTATTAAACATGCACCCGGATTCACCTGGGGGTTTTTAACACTGGCTATGTCTCTAACCACTTTGGAACATGATGGCGAAGCACAACTGAAAATTCGGCGAATAACTGAAATTTAACCTGATTTCACCCGACAACACGCGGTAGATTTTTGGAATCGCGTGCTACAAAAATCCGATCAGGCCGAAACGCAGATTGCATTACTGCGCCAGACCTGGAGAGATTGATATGACCCACCTTTTTAACTGACTGATGAGCCACGAATCGGGCCTAAGCACAATGGCCGCCTTGATCGCCATTGTGGCAACGATCGTTGTGATTTTGTCGCCGCTGGGCGCGGGCTGCGGGCGCTGCTTTCTCATAAATAAAAATTCACGTGATAGCGAATCAAAACTCCCCATCTGGGGCAAGTGGGGGGGGGTCAGGTCTTTCCTAATCACATTAGCCCTGCTATATTCCACCCATGGCCAGACCCCTAAGATTAGAATTTGCCGGTGCTATTTATCACCTCACGTCGAGAGGTGATCGTCGTGAGGCTATTTATGATGATGACGATGATCGCCTGCAATGGCTTGAAACCTTAGCCAGGGTTTGCGCTCGTTTTAATTGGCGCGTTCACGCCTATTGCCTGATGGACAATCATTATCATCTGGTCGTAGAAACGGCCGAGGGCAACTTGTCCAAGGGCATGCGCCAGCTCAATGGCGTGTACACGCAATATTATAATCGTCGTCACGGGCGTGCTGGGCACGTTTTCCAGGGCCGCTATAAAGCTATTCTGGTCGATAAAGAGGCCTATTTACTGGAGCTATCGCGCTACGTTGTATTGAACCCCGTGAGGGCGAAAATGGTGAAGCGTGTTGCCAACTGGCCGTGGAGTAGCTATCCGGCCATGGTCGGTGAACAGCCTATAGCGGAGTGGCTTGAATGCGACTGGCTACTGAGTCACTTTGGCAAGCAGAGGAAGCGGACGCGGGAAAAGTACATTGACTTCGTCAACGAGGGGCTTGTACAACCCTCCATTTGGGGCAGCCTGC
The DNA here is from genome assembly GCA_018069465.1 of Gammaproteobacteria bacterium. Taxonomy (GTDB): domain Bacteria; phylum Pseudomonadota; class Gammaproteobacteria; order Pseudomonadales; family Porticoccaceae; genus Reddybacter. The sequence goes on from JAGPUW010000020.1 coordinate 21,260, forward strand.
AAAAGCAAATATTTTTAGGCGACGAGGCGTTTATCAATAAGCATCTCAAGGCGATAAAAAAAGATGTGCGCCTGGATGACATTCCGGCCTTGCACAAAAGAGCAGCGGCCAAACCTATTACCTACTACCAGAAAAAATACAAAAACAATAACGAGGCCATTACCCAAGCTTATCTGACGGGGGCTTTTACCATGAAAGAACTTGGCGAGCATTTTGGCAAGCACTACACCACTATAAGCCGCATTATAAAAGCCAACGAATAAGGCGATGGGGTATCATCATCCGTGATACTGGTTTCAAAGCGACGGTTTAAAGCCTCAAGTACAGTCGGGGCGATTCACTCAGGACAGAATTGACAGCTTGCGTTGGAAGCTAGAGCAACTGGGGCTTAAAAAATAAGCCCCTCTGCTGATACTCTCCCCGCTCTACCATTTAGGGGGCAGCAGTGGGCCGGGGTAATATGCCATCAACATGAGCAACACAAGTCCGCCGATATCTCGCAGGCGGTTGGGTGATTCAAGTATTTTCGGGGCGCTTGTTAAATAGTTTTCAAGCCAGATCAAATCACTAGCACTCAGCTAATTTAAGCTTCTTGCCGTGGATAAATAAGTGCTGATCTTACCCTTTATTCTCTCTACCGAGCCCTTCCCACAACTGTGCTAAGGTGTAGAAAAGGCCATTGGGAAAGTTCATTATTGACTCCTTAGCACATGGCAAGCACAGTGAGTTGGCCACATAAATACACCGCTGTTTTACTGTCTATGTTTAAACGCCTATAGAAGATGAACAGCCAAAGCAGCACCAGGAGTGATTTGAAGCAAAGCGATTTTATCCAACGCCATCTCGGCCCCGACAAGCAACAGTGTGCTGAGATGCTCGACAAGCTCGGCCTCAGCAGTCTTGATGAGCTAATAACGCGTGCCGTACCGCAAAGCATTCTCAGCCCCAGCCCGCTGAATTTACCGACGGGCCTATCTGAGCAAGTCGCTTTACACGAACTAAAAAAACTCGCCGGGCAAAACCACTGTTTCGAATCACTACTGGGCATGGGTTATCACGACACGGTGGTGCCGGGTGTTATTCAGCGCAATGTATTGGAAAACCCCGGCTGGTACACGGCCTACACCCCCTATCAACCCGAGATTGCCCAGGGGCGTTTGGAGGGGCTGTTAAATTTTCAGCAAATGCTGATTGATTTAACGGGCATGGCAATGGCTAACGCCTCTATGCTGGATGAGTCTACGGCTGCCGCAGAGGCGATGGCGATGGCCAAACGTCTGCAGAAAAAAAACAAAAGCTGTACTTTTTTTATCGATAAAAACTGCCATCCGCAAACTCTGGCCGTGGTCAAAACCCGTGCCGCTTATTTTGGCTTTAGTGTCTTTGTGGGCGAGCCGGCGACTGATCTTGCCACCACGGATTACTTTGCCGCACTACTGCAATACCCCGGCTCGTCGGGTGAGCTTGTCGATTTAAAACCGCTTATCGATACCGTACACGACAAGGCAGCACTGGCCATTATAGCCGCCGACTTAATGAGTTTGGTGCTATTAACATCCCCCGGTGAGCTGGGGGCCGATATTGTGATTGGCAGCAGCCAGCGCTTTGGGGTGCCGCTGGGTTACGGTGGCCCCCACGCCGGATTTATGGCCTTTCGCGAAGCCTACAAGCGCTCGGCACCGGGGCGCATCATCGGCGTCTCTGTGGATCTGCGGGGCAAGTCAGCCCTGCGTATGGCTCTGCAAACTCGCGAACAGCATATTCGACGCGAGAAGGCCAACTCCAATATTTGTACGGCTCAGGTACTACTGGCATTAATGAGTGCCTTCTACGCGGTTTACCACGGCCCCGATGGCCTCAGGCGTATTGCCACGAAGATCCATCAGCTCACTAACACCCTGGCCGCGCAACTGACAAAGGCCGGTTTTACCCTACGCCATCAACACTGGTTTGACACCTTGTGCATAGAGGTCGGCGCACAGCAGCATGACATTTACCAGCGCGCGCTGGCGGCACACATTAATCTGCGTAAATGGGGCGACGGCGCTCTTTGCCTGAGTCTTAATGAAACCAGCAGCTCTGAATTAATTGCAAAAATTGCCGATATTTTTGGCGCCGCGTTCAAGGCACCAACACCAGAGGCTTTAGCAACAGCCCGCGGTGGTATTCCCGCTGTATTGCTGCGCCGGGACAGCATACTCAGCCACCCGGTATTCAATCGCTATCATAGCGAAACCGAAATGCTGCGCTATTTAAAGCGTCTCGAAGATAAAGACATCTCCCTTACTAGCAGCATGATCCCCCTCGGTTCATGCACCATGAAGCTCAATGCCACGGCCGAAATGCAGCCCATTAGCTGGCCCGAGTTTGCCAACATCCACCCCTTTGCCCCCCTTGAGCAAACCAGTGGCTACCAGCAATTATTTGCCGAACTGGAGCAAATGCTCGCCGCCTGCAGCGGTTACGACGCGGTGTCACTGCAGCCCAATGCCGGGTCGCAGGGCGAATATGCGGGCCTGCTTGCCATCAGTGAATACCACCGCCACCGGGGCGAATCGCAACGCAATATTTGTCTAATCCCCGCCTCGGCCCACGGCACCAATCCGGCTAGTGCACAAATGGCAGGCATGACGGTGGTGGTCGTTAAGTGCGATGAGCAGGGCAATATCGATGCCCGTGATCTCGCCGCTAAGGTCGCACAACACAGCCAGCAACTCGCCGCGCTCATGGTGACCTACCCTTCAACCCACGGCGTGTTCGAGGCCAATATTCGCGCAATTTGCGACTTAATCCATCAACACGGTGGGCAGGTCTATATTGACGGCGCAAACTTAAACGCGCTGGTTGGCATCGCCGCTCTCGGTGAGATTGGCGGCGATGTGTCACATATTAATCTGCATAAAACTTTCGCCATCCCCCACGGTGGCGGTGGCCCAGGCATGGGGCCGATAGCCGTGGGCAAGCACTTGCAGCCCTTTTTACCCGGCCATCCAGCACTTCCCGGCAATAAACCCAATGGCACTAATTACACCGTGTCTGCCGCACCCTGGGGCTCGGCCTCGATTCTGCCAATTTCGTGGATGTACATTAAAATGATGGGCGCAGACGGCCTGCTACAGGCCAGCCAGATTGCCATTCTCAGCGCCAACTATATCGCCCAGGCCTTGCGCCCCCACTATCCGGTGCTCTATACCGGGCAAAATGGACTGGTCGCCCACGAGTGTATTATCGATATTCGCCCGCTCAAAGCCAGCAGTGGTATTAGTGAGGAAGACATTGCCAAGCGCTTGATGGACTACGGCTTTCACGCGCCGACGATGTCTTTTCCGGTAGCGGGTACGCTGATGATAGAGCCAACAGAAAGTGAATCGAAGGCGGAGATTGATCGCTTTATTGCCGCGATGATGGGTATTCGCGCAGAAATAGCCAAGGTCGAAAGTGGCGAGTGGAGCCTCACAGACAACCCGCTGGTCAACGCGCCCCACACCCTCGACGATGTTCTCGATGCCAACTGGAACCGAGCCTATAGCCGTGAACAGGCCACACGCCCGGCAGCCTGGCTAAACGAGCATAAATACTGGCCGCCCCTTAACCGCATCGATAATGTCTATGGCGACAGACATTTGCTTTGCTCCTGCCCACCGCTCTCAGACTATGAAGCCAGTGACAAAAGCTCTTAGCTCGCCAAGCAGCTCGCATTAAATCAAGCAACTGATCGGACTTATTTGACGCGAAATAATTTGCGGCATTATTGTAAAAAAGACTATCCTAGGCACACATTTTTACAAGACAGACTCTTATGACCAGCAAAGTCATCACTCGATTTACCCTTATTGCCAGCACCGTATTTTTACTCAGCGCCTGTGCCCCCGAAGTAGGCAGCGACGCCTGGTGTAAGAAACTAGTCGCAAAGCCCAAAGGTGACTGGTCGACGAATGAAGCCGCCGATTACGCCAAGCACTGTTTGCTGAAATAAACGCTGGCAAGCGTTGAAGCCACAAGTGGCCAAAGCCATAAGGCCTTAAACCTGCAAGCCGTTAAATCAATAAGCTGCGGCACGGCTTTAGCTCTCGGCTCTTGTCTGGGGCGACGCCAACAAACTAACAATATCGGGTTCCAGTAGCGTCTCTCGCTCCAGCAAGGCTGTGGCGAGGCGTTTCAGGTCGGCAAGGTTTTCCTGCAATAAAGCCGCCGCTGCCGCTTCGCACTTTCGAACCAGTACCAGCACTTCTCTATCAATCAGTTTCAAGGTGTCTTCACTAAAATTTCTCGGTTGGGCAATATCCCGCCCCAGAAAGGGGTGCTCTTCCGACTGGGGAAAGCTCACCGAACCCAGCGCTTCACTCATGCCCCACTGAGCGACCATTTTGCGCGCAAGCAGAGTTGCCTGTTTTAAGTCATCGGCAGCGCCCGTGCTCACATCACCATAAATCAGCTGCTCGGCCAGTCGCCCACCCAGGAGGATGGATATTCTTTCTTCCAGATATTCCTGGGTAAAATTGTGCCTGTCCTCCTCGGGCATCTGCTCTGTCACCCCGAGGGCTCGACCACGGGGAATAATGGAAATCTTGCGCAGTGGATCGCTGTGCTGCATACGAAAGGCGGTAATGCCGTGACCCGCCTCGTGATAGGCGACACGTTGCTTTTCCCCTTCGCCGAGCACCTCCTCACGCTCTGAACCCAGCACCACTCTATCGCGGGCATATTCAAAATCATCCGGGCTTACCTGCTCGCGATTATCCCGCGCAGCCCTGAGTGCAGCTTCGTTGACAAGGTTTTCGAGATCGGCTCCCGACATACCCACCGTGCGAGCGGCGATGTCTTTTAAGCAGCGCTCATCACTTAGCGGCACCTTGCGCGTGTGAACCTCCAGTATGGTTTGGCGTGCTGCCATTTCCGGCAATTCAAGCACTAGCTTTCTGTCGAAGCGGCCGGGGCGCAATAGCGCCGGGTCGAGTACATCGGGCCGATTGGTGGCCGCGAGAACCAGCACCGCCTCGTCTGCTTCAAAGCCATCCATTTCTGCCAGAATTTGATTCAGCGTTTGTTCCTGCTCGTCATTACCGCCACCCATGCCGGTGCCGCGCACCCTGCCCACAGAGTCAATTTCATCGATAAAGATAATTGCAGGGGCTTCCTTGCGGGCCTGTTCAAACATATCCCTCACCCGCGAGGCGCCGACACCGACAAACATTTCAATAAACTCGGAGCCGCTAATACTAAAAAATGGCACCCCGGCTTCGCCCGCCGCAGCCTTGGCGAGCAGGGTTTTACCGGTGCCCGGCGCGCCCATCAGCAGCATGCCCCGAGGCATTTTTGCGCCGATACTGCGGTACTTATCGGGGTTTTTTAAAAAATCGACAATCTCTCGCAAGTCCTGTTTTGCATGGTCGAGACCGGCAACATCATCAAAACCGATATGAATCGTTTCCTGCCCATGGCGTCGTGCTTTAGATCGAGAAAAACCAAACACGCCACCAGTGCCGCCAGCGCCGCCGCCCATTTTTTTTTGCATCATGCGGCTGCTGTAAACAAAGAAGGCCAGCAACAAAAGCCACGGCACAATGCCAATGAGCAATTGCAAAACCACTGACATTTCCGTGGGTTCGGCCTCGATTTCAACCTGGTGCTCTTCCAGAAGGGGCATAAAACCGGGATCGTCTATGGGCGGCAGTATGACTTTAAAGATTGAGGATTGGTCGCTTGTGCCCGCTGTAGAGGAGGAGAATTCGCCAGTGATGGTTTCATTTTTAATGCTGATTTTTTTTATTAAGCCCGTCGCTACCTGCTCTTTAAAAGCCGTATAGCTGAGACTTTGAGGTTGCACAGAATAAAAATGTTGAACCGCTAAATAAACAATAAGAAACAGGAAGGTCAGGCGAGTAGCGCGACGGTACTGCTCACTATCACTGGCTTTTTTTTCATCCGGCATAATTAATGACAACTTGAAAATTAATAAAATAGATACCCGAATACGGCTTTCTCTGAATCACCCTCACTCTATTTTCATCATTTTTTAAGCGCATCATGTATAAGTTGAGAGATTTCATCGGCTGATGATTTGAGCATGTTTTTGTCAATTTCAGCGACCAGGCACTGACGTGTAGGCCCGCTCAGATTGAGTCGAATCAAGCCCAGAAAATGCGGCCCTGCACAAAGTACCAGGCGATTAAATTCACCCTGTAGCCGGCCGTTATCCAATGTGTCGCAGAGCGTTTTTGCGAAGCTGATGGCCTCCTTTTCTTTTTTACTCTCTTTTGGTGCGAGTGCGTGCTGCCCGCCACCCTTGCCGTCAAAGCCCTGTCCCGGAAAATCTGATGTTAAGTCCTGCTCGCGTTGTCGTGCTTCAGGATTTAAAAAGCACTCTACCTCTTGCAGATCGGCGAGACTGGATGCCATTGTATAAAGAGTCGCACGACTCTTTTCAGCCACTAAAACCCATATCTTACTCATACATCCTCCTTTAAAAAAACCACGGGCCCTGCCAAGTTTCCTCGCCAGGGGGTATTCAAACAGTACTCCTCAATGCTTAGCCCTGCACTATTTTTGTCCCACTTTGGCCGGCCATAATGTCAGCGATCTGGCTGAGCTGGCCGATATAGGCACAGCGCCCAGTACTAGCCGCGAAGCGACAAGCCGCCTCAACCTTGGGCGCCATGGTGCCGGCCTCGAAAGACTGGGCACGCAGCTGGCTGACTGTCGCCTGCCCAAGCAGGCTTGCCTCGGCCTGAGCCCAGCCCTGATAAAGCCCATCGACATCGGTCAGCAACAGCAAGGCGTCTGCGCCGAGCGCCGTCGCCAATTGAGCACTGGTAAAATCTTTATCAATCACGGCGGCAACACCGCTGAGGCTGCCAGAGGAATCTCGAATGACGGGTATGCCCCCACCTCCAGCGCATACCACTATCATGCCGTGATCAATTAATAAGCGGATGGCCGCTAACTCGACGATCTCCTGGGGCTGTGGGGATGGCACAACCCTGCGCAGGCCCTGTTTAAACTCGGCCAGAACCCAGCCACGCTCCTCACTTAATGCCTGTCGCTCACGCTGTGGGTAAAAGGCCCCTATCGGTTTTGTCGGCTCGCTAAAAGCAACATCGTGCGGGTCGACCAATACCTGGGTAAGCAGGGCAACAACCTGGCGTTCGGGAATGGCGTTGATAAGCGCCTGTTCAAGCTGATAGCCCAGCATACCCTCAGACTCCGCACCGAGAATATCCAGCGGATAGGGTTTGACGCCCTGATAACTTTCAGCCTGCAATGCCAGCAGCCCCACCTGTGGCCCATTGCCATGGGTGATAAGCAGCTCATTGCCAGCGGCGATTTTGGCAATGGCCCGGGCCGCTACAAGGATGTTGTGCCGCTGAGTATCTGCCTCAGGGGACTGGTTTTTGTGCAACAGGGCATTACCACCCAGAGCAATCACAATACGCACAGTTATTGCAGCGTTGCAGGTAGTTTGGCACTGCTCAAAAAGCGCTCCAGTGCCTCAGCCAAATTGGGGGAGGGCCCATCGCTGTATTCGTAAGCCACTCTAACAAGGGGTTTATTCAAGGTTATTAAATGCGCCAGATCACAGGGCGTAGCGGAAACCACGACATCGGCATCAATGGCATTAATCGATTGCTCGAGGGCCTTGAGTTGCTCGGGAAAATAACCGACGGCGGGGAGAATATTTTGCAGGTGGGGATAGCGGGCAAAAACAGCGCGAATGTCTGCCACCGCGCCTTCACGGGGGTCGACGATCTCCCTGGCAGATGCCTGAACAGCGGCAATATACCCCGCACCATAGGCCATGCCGCCGTGGGTTGTGGTCGGCCCGTCTTCAATCACCAGCGCTCGCCGGTCACGTACGGCCTCCTCGTTCTCCAGAAAAACCGTCGACTCACCCTTAATAATTGAGGCTTGTGGATTAACAGATCTGACAGTCTCGATGACTTTTTGTATATCAATTTCAGCCGCGACATTCACTTTTGGCACCAGCACAATATCGGCCATGCGCAACACCGCTTCTCCGGGGTGATAGGAGGTTTCGTCACCCGGCCGCAAAGGATCGACAAGCACCACATGAAGGTCTGGCCGCACAAAGGGAAAGTCGTTGTTGCCACCGTCCCAGAGAATAAGGTCCACTTCCTTTTCAGCCTGCTCAACGATGCGCACATAATCGACACCGGCATAAACCAGAATACCGTGTTGCAGGTGGGGCTCGTATTCCTCCCTCTCCTCCACCGTGCAGTTGGCCCTGTCCAGATCATCACTAGTTTCAAAACGCTGCACGGCCTGTTTGTCTAAATCGCCATAGGGCATGGGGTGGCGCAACACCGCTACCTTTAGCCCTCGGCTTTTCAGGTGCAGGGCTATCCATCGACAGGTCTGTGATTTACCACAACCGGTGCGCACCGCGGATACCGCAACAACAGGCACCACCGAGTTGATCATTGTTGCTTGCGGCCCGAGCAGTAAAAAATCGCTGCCCGCCGCGAGGGCTATTGAGGCCCGGTGCATCACCGCCTGGTGGCTAATATCACTGTAGGCAAAGACCACCTCTGCAACCTGATGAGCCCGGCAAAAATCACTCAGCTCATCTTCCGCAATAATGGGAATACCCTCTGGGTACAGCGCACCACTCAGTGAGGCTGGATAGCTTCGCTCGACAATATTGGGAATTTGCGTGGCACTAAATGCCAGCACTTGTGTGTGCGGATCATCGCGAAACACTGTGTTGAAGTTGTGAAAATCTCGCCCTGCGGCACCCATAATCACAATTCGCTTTCTGGTTTTTTCGTCCATGGTAAAAAGCCCTGTCACTAGCTGTGCTAAGCAGCGGGTTGATGGGTCGATAAAAGGGTACTAAGAAACCTCTAAGCAGTCTTACATATCCCAGAGGGTTTTTCCCCGATTATTGGCCGGCTGTTGCGCTAACACATTGTCGAGACAATCCCTTTTTATTATTGCTCAGTCGCCAAGCGCTGTCGGCGCAGTATTTCTCGCGCATGAAAAACCGCTGCCACGCTGTAGTGGTTTTTATTCAGGGTAACGGTGATAAACACCTCGCCAACATATCAACGCCACTGGCACAAACCCACCTCACCAACTCCACCTTTCCAATAGCAAAAAATATTAAAATCCGGGAAATTTTGCTCAATTGGGCATAAAGAGATAATCACGTCTATGCTGAATAAAGCGGTATTAGCGAGTGCCTACAAAAAAAGAATCACGCTGCCCAAGCCTTTATAACAGTGACATTTTGCAGCCCTGAGATTGGCGCTATCGGGCACCAAAATCAACTGACTCAATTGCACTATGAATTGCACTATGAATTGCACTATGACGAGCGTTACAGACAAATTTACCCAGGGGATTACTATGCACCCAGATCATCAAAAGTTCGGCTTAACTCATATCGACCCAGCACTCCTCAAGCAAATCGACGCCATGGCCCTCGATGACATTAATGTCGCCGACCCCGCGCTGTTTAAAAACGATACGGTGTGGCCCTATTTTGCCCGCCTGCGCCGCGAGGACCCGATACACTTTTGCAAAGACAGTCTGTACGGCCCCTACTGGTCGATTACCCGCTACGAAGACATTATGGCGATTGAAAAGAACCATAAGGTCTTTTCCTCCGACACGGCCAACGGCGGCATTACCATTGAAGACGGCAATCTTGGCCTCGGGGTGGAAATGTTTATCGCCATGGATCCACCCAAACACGACGAGCAGCGCAAAGCGGTTAGCCCCATTGTATCGCCGCAAAATTTGGCGCGCCTTGAAAAAACCATTCGCACTCGCTCAAAAGAAATTCTCAGCGGGCTGCCCATTGGCGAAACCTTCGATGTCGTCGACCGTGTGTCCATCGAATTGACGACACAAATGCTCGCCACCCTGTTCGACTTCCCCTGGGAGGATAGGCGCAAATTAACGCACTGGTCAGATGTCGCCACTAGTGCCCCCGGTGCCGAGGACTATGTTTCAGAGGAGTATCGAAATGCCGAAATGGCAGAGTGCCTGGCCTACTTCACCAAGCTCTGGAATGAGCGCGTCAATGCCGAGCCCGGGCCCGATTTAATCTCCATGCTGGCCCACGCCGACGCCACCCGCCATATGACGCCGAATCAATTTCTTGGCAATTTAATACTGCTAATCGTCGGCGGCAACGACACCACTCGCAATACCATGACCGGCAGCATTCTCGCCCTCAACCAAAACCCTGAACAATATCAGCGGCTCTGTGACAACCCGGAACTCGTCAACTCGATGGTGCCCGAATTAATTCGCTGGCAAACCCCTCTTGCATCCATGCGCCGTACCGCAATCGAGGACTTCGAAATCGGCGGCAAACTGATTCGCAAGGGCGACAAAGTGGTGCTGTGGTACGCCTCGGCCAATCTCGATCCCGACAGTATCGACAATCCCGAGCAATTCATTATCGACCGCCGGCGCCCGCGCCAACATATCTCCTTTGGCTTTGGCATTCATCGCTGTGTCGGCAACCGGCTGGCCGAAATGCAGTTGCGTATTATCTGGGAAGAGGCGCTAAAGAAATGGCCCCAGCCCTGTATCGAGGTGATGGGTGAACCCGACCGCAGTCATTCGGTTATTCTGCGGGGTTACAACTCCCTACCTGTGCGCATTAACGCCCTGCCACAAGGCACCAGTAGCCATTAGTGAAGGGGGATAAAATGAACGAGACCGTGGTCATTATTGGCGGTGGTCAAGCGGGAGCACAGACCGCCGTTAGTTTGCGTAAAGAGGGTTTCAGCGGTGCCATCACTCTGGTTTGTGAAGAGCCGGTGCTACCCTACCAGCGCCCCCCGCTATCGAAAACTTACCTCGCGGGTGAATTACCGAAAGAGCGCCTCTTTATTAAACCCGCTGCATTCTACGAAAAAGCCAAGATTGACCTGTTGCTCGGTGTACGGGTCAATGCCATCGACACCCAACAACAACGACTCGCCCTCGACAATCACCAAAGTCTGCCCTACAGCCACCTTGTTTTCGCCACCGGCGGAAGGGTGCGCCCTCTGCATTGCCCAGGTATTGAGCATCACCACGTGCACTATTTACGCACCCTGGCCGACGTCGATGCTATGCACGATAAATTTAAGCCCGGCAAGCGTCTGGTCATTATCGGTGGCGGCTATGTCGGACTCGAAACGGCGGCAGTGGCGGTGAAACACGGCCTTGAAGTCAGCGTATTGGTAGCCCGACCCACTGCTCTAGGACGCGTCACCAGTAAGGTCGTCGGCCAATTTTTTGAACAGGTGCACCGTTCAGCGGGTGTCAATCTACAGTCCAATACCGATGTCGAATGTCTCCAGGGCAATAACGAAGAGGTAGTGCTGACCACGCGGGGCGCTCTACTTTCCGCTGACCTGGTGGTCGTGGGCATCGGTCTACTGCCCAATGTCGAGCTGGCCGAAAGCGCCGATATCCTCTGTGAAGACGGCATTAACACCGACCAATACGGCCGCACCTCAATCGCCAACATCTACGCCGCAGGCGATTGCGCCAATCACCCCAACGCCATTTACAAGCGCCGTATGCGCCTGCAATCGGTGCAGAATGCCATCGACCAGGCGAAAACCGTGGCGGCAAGTATTTGCGGCAAAAATAAACCCTACATCCAAATACCCTGGTTCTGGTCCGATCAGTACGATCTAAAACTACAGACTGCGGGCGTCAACACCGGCTATGACGAAATTGTGCTGCGCGGTGACCCCGAGACCCGCTCCTTTGCCGCCTTTTATTTACGCGCCGGGCGACTGTTGGCTGTCGACGCCATCAATCGCCCCGCCGAGTTTGTCGCGGCGCGCAATATTATCAATAAAAATCTCGTCGTTTCCGCCGCCCGCCTGAGCGATGAAAGTATCGCCGCCAAGGCCCTGGCAAGTCCCCAGGACACGACGAGCCCGACCTGAATGGCCCCACCCCGTAGCGAGGAAGAGAGCGATGATTAAAGTAACCTATATCGACCATGCCGGTACTGCACGAGAAATCGAAGTTGAGGAAGGCGTTGATTTAATGGATGTTGCTGTCGACAACCTGGTGCCAGGCATCGATGGCGACTGTGGTGGCGTCGCCGCCTGTGCCACCTGCCATGTCCACGTCGATCCCGCCTGGCAAGACAAATTGCCGCCGATGGGGGAAGAAGAAGATGCCATGTTGGAGCTTGCCGACGACCGCAACGAGAATTCGCGTCTCGCCTGCCAACTGAAAGCTAGTCCCGAGTTAGACGGTCTGATATTACACACACCTATCGGTCAGCATTAAAAGCCGCACCGCTAAGCAAGGTTAAAATAGCCCTCAGGCCAGCTGCTTAGCGCGCCCATCTCAGCGAATTTTGAGACAAGATAGTATGCCACCGTTTAAACCCCAGCCAGCAAACCTACTGTTTGTTCGGCAAAAAGCACAACCGTCACACTCAACATTACCGGCTTAAACGGGTGGTTTTCTTACCGACAATCACCATCGCCCGGTGGCTTATTTTTCAAAACTTTGCGCCTTTCTTTTAGACCAATGCGCTCCTGCATCTGCACTCGACGCTCGCGAAAGCGAAAGCGCTGACGACGCATGAGTTCGCGCGCATGAAAAACTGTCGCCACGTTGTAGTAATTTTTATTCAGGGTAAAAGTAATAAACACTTCTTCTAGCGCCACCCAGATATGGAAGAAAATGACCCCTCGAAAAAACGAGGAGCTATCGAGCAACACCAGGGAGTAATAAGCGGGAGCCATCAATACCGCCGCCAGCTTTGCCGACCAGGTGTGGTAGCGGGGCAACTCGTGAAACTTCAATAAGCAGCTAATGGTAGGTACTAAATAGGTAAAAAAACCGAGCAGAAAAAACCATTTTTGCTGCTGGAATATCCCCGGCCAAAGTAAGAACAACCCCAGCAACATGGCACTGTAAGTGCCTAAGTCACCCCAGCTATCGAGCCGCGCACCCAGTTCGCTCGTTTGATTCCAGCGTCGCGCAAGATAGCCGTCAAGGCCATCGGTAAGTAGCGAGGCCGCCAATAATATAAGAAAGGCTTCCCCGTGGCCGCCATAGGCGAGGTAGAGCAGCACCGGCACCAGGATCAGCCGGGAGGCACTCAAAAAATTGGGGATACTAACAATTGAATTCGCCATACACTTTATAAACCAGGTATCTGGGTACTCAGCCGCGAAGGCTTTGCTGCCTTTGCCTCACCACTTCAAATAAACAAACACCTGCCGCCACGGAGACATTTAAACTGCTCACTGTGCCCGCCATCGGCAACTTGACGAGACTATCGCAGGTCTCTTTGGTCAAGCGACGTAAACCTTTGCCCTCGGCACCCATCACCAGCGCTAGCGCAATGGTGAAGTCCGTTTGATAAACGCCACCCTCGGCCTCACCGTCTGTACCGATAACCCACAAGCCCTCTTGTTTGAGCTTATTGAGGGTGCGCGACAAATTAGTCACGACCACCAAAGGCACAGAATCAGCTGCACCCGATGCCACTTTGCGCACCACCGGGGTGATACCCACGGAGCGATCTTTGGTGGTGACAATAGCATGAACACCGGCCGCATCGGCGGTGCGCAGACAGGCACCCAGATTGTGGGGGTCGGTCACTTCATCGAGCACCAGTAACAGCGCTGGCTCCTGAAGTTCGCTAAGAAGATTAAGCAAATAGGCCTCGTCCTGTATCGCGCCGGCGGTGCAGAGTGCGGCCACACCCTGATGATTGAGTTCCTCACCCTCCTCTGAGGCATCGGCGAGCAGGGCATCCAGCTCTTTGCGGGTGGCCCACAGCCAGGGGATGTCCTCCCGATCGGCCAGCGTCTGTATTTTCTGTTGCCGCTGATCTTTGCGGCCCCGCTGCAGACGCAGCTCTTTGACCCGCGGGGCATCGGTTTTTAACAAAGCCTGTACCGCATGGAGGCCATAGACCCACTGCATTTCGCTTGAACTACTCACGATCCACTACTCATAACGAAGGGCTCACTCCCGAATAAGCCCGATAGCAATGTGCCATCGAGCAGGGGCGCTAGTTTACCCGGTTCTACCCGCAGGTAGAAAAAAACTGCCGGTTGATCATCACGGTCGATTGGGCCGGAGGCAGCTGCCGCAGACTAAAGTGGCGCGGGCACCGGGATTCTGGCGACGTAGTCAGACATCAAACTACCCAAATACAAATGCCCCTCGTGCTCAAGTACGCTGGTGACCATGCCAATGGAGTTATCTTTGGCGTCCATAAAATGGGTGATATTGCCGTCCAAATCGACCCCCACCAGCAGCCCAAAAGTCGGTAAGTTCAGGCCATTAAAGAACTCGGGCACCAGCGCCAGAAAACGCGGCAAGCGCAGCATTAACTTCTTTTTGAAAGGCTGCGAGGCCAGCGCCTCGAGCCGTGGAAAGCGCGGATAGGCCAGCGCCACCCAGTAGGTGTCTTTGCCATTGAAGGTAATATTGTCCGGCCCACCGGGCAGGCTCGGCACAAAGGCTTCGCTGCGCCCCGCCTTCGGCCCCTTCAGCCACAAGCGAGTGACGCAAAAACCGAGGGTCTGGTTGACCAGCACATACTCGCCATCCGGCCCCATCGCCACGCCGTTAGCCAGATGCAAATTGTCGAGCACCACACGGCTGCTCTTGGTCGCCGGGTCGTAACAGATCAGCTCGCCGAGGGGGTTGTCCTCCATCATCGCGTAGCCGGCCTGAGCCATGGTGTATTTGCTGGATATGTCGCTAAAATAAATCTTGCCGTCGGGGGCGATATCGAGATCGTCCGCCACGTTGTAGCGGCGGCCATCCACCTCATCGCTAAGCACACTCACCTCACCTTCTGGGGTGACGCAAACCAGGCCTTTGTCGGCATCGCAAATAATAAGATTGCCCAAGCCATCAAACTTCATACCCAGGGGGTGGCCACCTGTATTGGCCAGCACCTCGGGGTCAGCCGAGCCATCGATGGGCGCGCGCACCACATTGCCGTCGCTTAAACCGGTGTAAAGATAGCCCTCTTTAATAGCCGTCGCCTCTGGCCCGGCCAGTTTGCCACGCCAGAGTTTCTCCGCTTTGCGCAGCGAATTACTAAACGCAAAGCGCCCTTCATAGGCCGGCGCCTTGGGGGGATGCCAACCCTCGGGCTCTATCGCCACCGGCCAGAACAACAGATAAAGTATCGATAAAAAAATAAAAACCAGCGTTAATCCCAACATAGCTTGCTCCTTATATTTATTATTTCGGGGTCACTATTGCCTCGTTAATGCCGCTATTTTTTATCACGTATCACCTGTAAAAGCGACTCGACTATTTAGTCTGTGCTAGTACCCGCTCTGCGCTTGGCATTGGACTTAGATTTTGGCCTGGCTTTTTTCTTGGGCTTGGCCGAGGTTTTGACACCCGTTTTTGTCGATGTTTTTTTCGATTTCTTTTTTGGCTTTGCCCCAGCTTCAGGCTTGCCGCCAGAGGTCGATGCCGATGCACTCGTTTTTTTCATCGGCTTTTTACGGCGTTTGGACGCCGGTTTTTTTTCTGATTTTTTATGTCCCCTCGGGCCTTTATTAGAGGGTTCTGCTGGAGACTCACCCGTGGGTTTAGCCGCTGACTTACCGCGCCGCCTTTTTTCTGAAGCGCCAAGGTGAGAACCTTCAACCAAATCAAAATCTATTTTCCGCTCGTCGACATTGACCCGAGTGACAATAACACTGAGCCGATCACCCAGGCGAAACACGCGACGCGTACGCTCACCCACCAGGCGATGGTGAGCCGCCTCAAAATTATAATAGTCGCGGGGTAAGCCCGTAATATGCACCAGCCCTTCGATAAAGAGATCATCGAGTTGCACGAACAAACCAAAACCCGTTACCGACGTGACGACCCCGGTGAATTCATTGCCTACCTGATCCACTAGGTATTGGCACTTCAACCAGCTATCGACACTGCGTGTCGCGTCATCGGCGCGACGTTCGGTCATTGAACAATGGCTACCCGCCTCGCTAATTTGCTCGGCGTTATAAGGGTAACTATTAGTTAGGGGCCAAAGCTCTGCACCCTCAACCCGATTGAGGTGGGCGACCCGTTTTTTGCTGCGCAGCAAACCGCGAATAGCGCGATGCACTAGCAAATCGGCATAGCGACGAATGGGTGAGGTGAAGTGAGAATAGGCCTCATAATTAAGGCCGAAGTGGCCCTTGTTGTCATCCTGATAAACGGCCTGGCGCATAGAGCGCAGCATCACCGATTGAATAACCCCAGCGTCGGGGCGCTCGGTAACCTGGCTTAACACGGACTGATAATCGAGGGGGGAAGGTGTATCGCCACCCGGCAAGCTGAGACCGATTTCACCGAGAAACTCGCGTAAATTATCGAGCTTTTCTTCTTTTGGTACTTCGTGCACACGGTACAGCGCGGGCAATTGACTCTTCTCTAACAGAGTCGCGGCACAAACGTTGGCACTGAGCATGCACTCTTCAATCAGCCGGTGGGCTTCGGTGCGCTCGGTGGGAATGATTTTTTCAATCTTGCGATCGGCATCAAAAAGTATGCGCGTTTCGGTCGTTTCAAAATCAATCGCGCCCCGCACATCACGCTGCTCACGCAGGGCCTGATACAGGTCGTGCAGATGATCGACATGATTAACAATGTGGGCAAACTGCTTGCGCACACCGCTGTCGCCATCGCCGCGTTGCTCGATCATGCTCGCCACCTGAGTATAAGTCAGCCGCGCCCGAGAGTGCATGATCGCCTCGTAGAAACGAAAGCGCATCATCTTGCCCGAGGCGTCGATGCGCATTTCACACACCATGCACAGTCGGTCGACGGCGGGCTGCAAAGAGCACAAACCGTTCGACAACTTCTCCGGCAGCATCGGCACTACCTGACCGGGGAAGTACACCGAGTTACCCCGTTGATAGGCCTCCAGATCCAGCTCACTGCCCGGCTTCACGTAGTGGGAAACATCGGCGATAGCAACGTACAGCGTCCAGCCATTGCGACTCGCCGGCTGGCAATACACCGCATCGTCAAAGTCTCGCGCATCTTCGCCGTCGATGGTAACCAGCGGCAAATCGCGCAAGTCAACGCGTAGCGTTTTATCGGCCTCCAGCACCTCACTATTAATCTGGGCGACTTCGGTTTCCAGTGCTTCGGACCAACTATTGGGTATGGAAAAATTATGGATGGCAATATCGATCTCCAGCCCCGGTGCAGAGTGCTCACCGAGTACACTCGACACCTGCCCCGCCGCCTGGTGGCGCCTGTCAGGCTGCTGAGTGATAGTCACCACCACGATTTGCCCCGGCTCGGCAGCGCCCGCACCATCGGCAACGAGCAGCACGTCCTGACTGATGCGCGGATTATCGGGACGCACAAAGTGAATACCATTCTCCGTAAAATAGCGCCCCACCAACTGCTGGGTACGGCGCTCGACAACCTCGACAATCGCGCCTTCAGAGCGGCCCTTGCGATCGGTGCCGGTGATGCGCACCACCACCTCGTCACCGTCGAACACCCGGCGCATCTGCCGGCTCGATAAAAACACATCGCCGCCATCACGATTTGACGAAATGACAAAACCAAAACCCTCGGGGTGGCCAGACACTCGCCCTTTAATCAGATTCATCTTATCGAGTGGGCCATAGCCCCCGCGACGGTTGCGAACCGCCTGCCCGTCCCTCTCCATCGCCCCAAGGCGACGCCGCAATGCCTCTATAGCATCGGCATTATCGAGTTCAAATACAGCGCAAAGCTCCTCGTGACTTAGCGGGCCGACGCTGGCCTCGAGGTGCTTGAGAATAAACTCACGACTGGGAATGGGGTTTTCATATTTCTCCGCTTCGCGGGAAGCAAAGGGGTCTGCCTGATCGTTTTTGTTCTTCATAAATTCGTGATAATTACCGGGGTATCGGCGCGCCGAAAAAGCCGCCTCTGAGAATTGACAATAGTGGGCCTAATCAGTAAAGTGCGCAACCCCGAACGAGTGCTAACTCGTACGTTGCCCAGGTGGTGAAATTGGTAGACACGCTAGCTTCAGGTGCTAGTGATCGCAAGGTCGTGGAGGTTCAAGTCCTCTCCTGGGCACCATTCCTATACAGAGCAAGGCTTACAGCCTACCTAAGACCTCTACAAGCGCTTTTGGTACGAACTTCTGGTACGAAAAGTGGCTCACGCAGAACATATACAACTAAGGCCATCCGGCTATTATCTCCGATATACAATCCCAAAACACTACCAAGGTTTACTGGCTAAACGCGAACTACGGTACTCTCTACGCACGCCCAAAATAAATGAAGCAAGACAGCGTGCCCGGTAAATTGTGGCTCAAGTCGAAGGCTTACTTGATGCACTGACAAGGCAGCGAATGGAACTCTCAAACCAACAAATATCCGACCTTATCCAGAAACATGTAAATGAGTCCCGAGCACTTATAGAAGAAACCCATCTAGCAGCCAACTACCCTGACGGCTGGACGAATTGCTGATGCTATTGATAGCGTTATGCTCGATAACGCAGAAAACATAACGACTTCAAACTTTCGCACAACTGAGGAGGCTGTAACTTGCCTGATTCAGTCAACGGGTCTTACCGAGATAAATGTCAGCACAACGGCCTTCAAACAGACTTGCCGTGAATACCTTCGCGCCCAAGTTGCCCTCAGTAAATACAATGCCAGCCTACTTCGCGGCGGTGAGATGATTGGGGCCAAGGACTACTTAGCTGCGGAGGTAGAACCGAAGAAGCCACCAACTGACACAATAAGACATACACCCCGAATTAGTGAGGTACTGGCTGACTTCCTCATAGAGCGTCAAGCCAGCAGGGGGCTAGGCAAGACAGCTATTGACGGTTATACCGCTTCTTTTAAGGAACTAGCGGCCATACTCGGTGACATAGAAGCCGGTAGTATTAAGAATGAACAGGCCAGACAATTTAGAGATACCCTACTTCGCTTACCCAAGCACCATCACAAGTTATTATGAAGCGGCACGATTGCCTACATGAAGGTGGGGTATACCCAGAATTTCATAGCCATTTACCCAAAAACCCCGCTCGCATTACCCTTCTAGCCGAGAATACAAAAACCGTGTGGCGAGAGATATATTGAGTCCAGAACCGAATGGCACTTACTTAAGCTTTAACGAATGACCGTTTTTCCTGATTTCTGCCCGCGCTTCTTCGCGGGATTTCATCAATAGCGGCATCGGTTTTGGCCGTCGTTTGACCGCTCTCGGTTCTATTCGGTCAGGGCGATTGCCAATTTTCCGTTGCGCCATCATAGTAAACAATAGAGCCGTACTCACATCAGCATCCCCACTTCTTTGTTGGCACCAGG
>JAGPUW010000023.1 GCA_018069465.1 Gammaproteobacteria bacterium
TTGAAAAAGGTCGAGCCAATCTTGTTTTGATCTGCGCATGTCATTGCTCCTGATTAAAGCCAAGAGCATAAGCATCGGGTATCAAGGTGACTAGGGTGTGGTTGAATTGGCGCTTACAACGTAGCCAACAACATGCCACCAAACGGCCCACTTAAGCGTAAGTTCTCTAGCGAGCAAAGGAATGCCAAAGGCTAACGCTCAGGCTCAACAGCAACAAAGCAGAACGGGGCCAATAAGACTTGGACTGGGGCAGATAATATGGGGTACCGGGGATAGACCGGAGGGCAAAAACGAGAGGGGTTTGGATAGTGCAGAAGCACCAAGGAAACATGGTGCCCGGAGGCGGAATCGAACCACCGACACGAGGATTTTCAATCCTCTGCTCTACCGACTGAGCTATCCGGGCTTTGGAAGGCGCGTATTAAACCGTTTACCGCCTACGCAGTCAAGACGTGATGGCAGATTAATTACTCGGTGCGACATAACCTTCCGCGTCGTCGTAATCATCCCCCGACAGGAATTTCTCGCGCTGCTCGTTGAGGTAGGTGCGGGCTGTCATATCCATCATATTCAGCTGCTTTTCGTTGATGAGCATGGTTTGGTGGGCGACCCATTCGCCCCAGGCCTGTTTGGAGACGTTGTCAAAAATATCCTGCCCCTTGGGGCCGGGGAAGGGCGGGGTGTTGAGCCCTTCAAGGTCTTTCTGGAGTTTGCGACAGAATACGGTGCGGCTCATGGCTGGCTCTCTATTAAAGCAGTATTAAATGGGTGGCACAGTATAAAACCCTAATGGCAGGGAGCAAGTGAATTTATTAAGGGAGCCTCTAAACAAGCCATAAACTCGCATGCTGCACTTTAGAATATTCAGCTTCTGCGTCGCCTAAAGCGCCTACAGTTGGTACAAGCCTTCGCAATAGCTCGCTAGAGCCTGCCCCGTGAAACGCTTTGGGTATTACGTGCGGTTTGCGCCTCGCCTAAAGCGCCTACTTTTGGTGAATCTAAACACCCTAAAGCACAGCCTGTTTCGTCCAGACTTATTCAGAAGCTCCTTAGCGCTTTCAGCAGGGCGAGGATGGGTGCAGGCAGGCCGATTTCGCCGTGTGCGGCAGGGTTAACCCAGCGCTGGCTGCTGTCGGCAACACGGGTGGCGGGGCCGTGGGTACGGATGTGCACGGGGGTGTAGTCGAGATGAAAGTGACTGAAGGTGTGGCGCAGGGTGTCTGTTAATTGGTAGCTGTGGATTTTAACGCCGACGCGTTCGCAGCTATTGCTGAGTTCCGTCTCGTCGGGGCATTCGGGGAAACTCCACAGGCCGCCCCAAATGCCGCTCGGTGGCCGTTGCTGTAGTAGCACTTTGTTGTGTTGGTTGCGAATAATCAGCAGCAGTGTTTGTCGTACGGGGATGGCTTTAGGTGCTTTTTTACCGGGGTAGTGCTGAGTCTCTTCGCGGATAAAAGCCTGGCAGTCAGTGCTGACCGGACACTGTGTGCAGGCGGGTTTACTGCGGGTGCACACAGTGGCGCCGAGATCCATAATCGCCTGGGTATAGTCGCCGGTGCGTTGGGCGGGGGTGTGACTTTCGGCAATATCCCACAGTTGCTTGGCAACCGCCGTTTTGCCCGGCCAACCGGCTATGGCGCTGTGGCGTGCGAGTACGCGCTTAACGTTGCCGTCGAGTATGGCGCAGTGGCGGTGGTGGGCGATGGCGCAAATCGCCCCGGCCGTTGAGCGGCCAATGCCGGGTAGTGCCTGCAATTGTTCGACGCTATCGGGGAAAATACCGTCGTGTTCAGTGCTGATAGTTTGTGCGGTTTTATGCAGGTTGCGGGCGCGGGCGTAGTAGCCGAGGCCGGTCCAGTGGTGCAGCACTTCATCGAGAGGCGCTGCGGCTAATGCCTGCACATTGGGGTAGGCATTAGTCATGCGTTGGTAGTAGGGGATTACCGTGCTGACCTGGGTTTGCTGCAACATGATTTCCGACAGCCAAACTCGGTAGGCTGTGGTGTCGTGCTGCCAGGGCAGGTCTTTGCGGCCGTGCTGGTCGAACCAGTGCAGCAGACGTTTGGCGAAAGCGTCTTCTGTTGGCGTGGTGAGTGGCATCCGCTTAGTTTCCAAAAAGCCCTTTGAGCAAGCCTTTTACCGCTTCCTCTGCCTCTGGGTTGAGGCCGCTTTTCTTTTGTATTTTTTCAAAAAGTTTGTCTTGCACTACCTGTTTCACGAAGTCGCCATCGGGCTTGCAAGAGCCACCACCCGCATTGGCAAAACTGTCTTTGCAGCGAATGGGAATATCTTTGTCGCGCACGCGCTTACTTTTCACCCGGCAACCTTGCTCGCTGGTTTGTTCGCCGTTGAGCCGTGAAGTGGCGAGTAGATCGAAGCTTTCAGTGCCCAGGTCGATAAGCCCATTGCCGCTGAGACTGATATTACCCAGCCCGGTGGTGTAGCGTTGAATAAAAACCTGCTTGCCTTTGAAGGCGACAGTGGCTTGCACATCTTGCAAGTTCGAGCCCTGCGGCCAGTCGTCTTTACTCGGTATTTTTTCGATGAGGGCGGCAATATCGCAGTAGCTTTTCTCGATGTTAAAAGTGGTCAGATAGGGCTTGGCTAGATTGATTTCGCCATTGGCCTTGAGGCCTTGGTGCAGTTGCTCGGCATCAGTGCCGCGAGTTTGACCCTGGAATTTTGCCGTCAACCTACCTGTCATCGCCGCTTCACCGCTAATGGCGGTCAAGGCTTTGCCAGCAGCGAGTTCGCTGATAGCCGCTGTAAAATCTACTTTAGGCACTTTGTGTTGCAGGTTAATCGTTGCGGTGGCATTAATGTCACCATCAAAAAGGTGGGCGGCTAGCTGCTTGATATGCACAATATTATTGGCAGCCGTGAGTTTTAGCTGCAGTTTTTCGGCCGCTATGGCATCGATATTGAGGCCGTCGAGACTGATGTCGAGGGCGGCATTGCCATCGCCCACCCACAGCAGGGGTGCAACAAGGGGGGCGAAAACTAATGTGGGTGCGGTGCTGGCGCCAGCGCTACTGCCCGACTCGTCATTCCCTGCATCATTGCCCTCCGTATCATCGGCACTACTGACATAGCGGTTTAAGTCGATAGTGTTGCCGTGCAGTTGCAGTACAACATTGCGTGTTGGGCCGAAAGCCAATTCTGTGCTGCCATCAAAGTTCATGTCATCGAGGGTGAGGTTTAAGCGGCTGATGGTGAGCTGGTCGCCACTACCTTTAATACTCAGTTTGAGGCTGGCCTGTTGCAGGGCTTGTTTATCGGGCAGGTCAGGTAATTCGATATGCCAGCGGGATAGCACTTCGCGCAATGCCAGCGGCGGCACATTGATTTCGCTCTCAAAGGCCATGTTGCCATTTACGGTGTGTGCCGACAGTGAAGCCTGCAAGCTAGCGCCGGCGCTATTGATTTGTAAGCCGGAGATCTCCAGCTGAGGTGCGTCGGCTTGCCCGGCTGAAAGGGCGTCGACGCTGATTTCAATCGCGGGTTTGTCGGCGAGCAATAACTGGAGCAGCGTTTTACTCAGGGTAAGGGTCTGGGTGTTTTGTTCAACGCTGGCTTCGGTGTTGAGTGCCACTGCCATTGGCTCGGGCAGGGCGGGGTCACTCAGCGTAAAGTTGGCCTTCAGCTTGAAGGTGTCGCCATTAAGGTTGAGACCCTGAATCAACAGGTTGATGTCACTTAATTGCTGCGGACTTGCGCCTTCAACTGCCGGCGCTAACTGCAGGCGGCTATGCTTGATTTCGAGGCTCTCAATGGCCAGTGTAAAAGCGGGGGGCGCAGCAGCTGTGTCTGGCTTGGCTAGCGGGTCATCCGTTTTTGCGGCGGCGAGAGGGGCGATGGCAGTGTTTGAGGCTTGTTGAGCCGTGTCGAGGCGAATGTCGGCACCCTCCAGACGTATCGCCTTCACCGATAACTGGCGCTTAAACAGGGGCAGCCAGGCAAGGCTAAGGTCGGCTTGCTCGAAACGAATGGCGGGTATTTCCGCACGCGGGCTGGTGATTTGTGTCGCGCCGATACTGAGGGCGAGGCTGGGCAGTAATTGCCAGCTAAGCTCACCGTCGATATTGAGGTTAATATCCTGCTCTTTTGCCAGCGCGGCCAATTGTGGTTTATAGCTGTTGGGGTCTATGGCAAAGACAAGGTAGGCGACGGCGATGGCGGCCAAAAGTGCCACCGCGACGAGAGTGCCAATTATCCATTTTATTGCTTTCATAAGGCCGGGCCCTTGCGATTGACTGGGGTGCTGGTGAGTGCGCCATTAGAGCCTGATACCCCGCTGCGGTTCAACAGCTCAGCGTTAAAACTGAGCCTGCAACGAGGGCTTGCTGAGTAGAAATAGCGCTGCAGTTTATCTGGCCGCTAGCCCCGTTGTGGGCGTGTCCGTATAATGCCCGCTTGCCGCCTGCTGATGGAGCGACCCGATGTTAGGGACTTCGCTATTACACAGCGGGCTGAACCGGAGAGCAGAATGAGTGAACGCAAGGCGACCGTGAGTCGCGACACCCTTGAAACCAAAATTACTGTCGCGGTCGATCTCGATGGCAGCGGTGCGGCTGACTTTGATACCGGGGTGCCCTTTCTAGAGCACATGCTCGATCAAATTGCCCGCCACGGGCTGATCGATATATCCGTTAAAGCCCAGGGTGACACTCACATTGACGACCACCACACGGTGGAAGATATTGGCATTACTTTCGGCCAGGCAGTGGCTAAGGCCCTGGGTGACCGCAAGGGAATTTATCGCTACGGTCACGCTTATGTGCCGCTGGATGAAGCGCTGTCACGGGTGGTTATCGACTTTTCCGGCCGTCCCGGTTTGGTTCAGGATGTGGTTTACACCCGCGCTCGCGTCGGCAACTTCGATGTCGATTTAGTGTCTGAATTTTTTCAGGGCTTTGTGAATCACGCCGGAGCCACCTTGCACATCGACAACCTGCGCGGCAGCAACACCCACCACCAGGTTGAGACTGTTTTTAAAGCCTTTGGTCGTGCACTGCGCATGGCTCTTGCGCCCGACCCCCGCATGGCGGGTCAGATGCCTTCAACGAAGGGCACCTTATAAGCTGCCTTTTCAGTCGGCGCTTTGTCAGCCAGTGGCGACACTTTGCTGGATTCAGCGCCGCCGCCCGTAGTGAATAACGTCAGTGTCCGCTATAACACGCGAGTAAATATATGAGTGATTTCCGCAGCCGCATCGCCGTGCTCGATTACGGCATGGGCAACCTACATTCCGCCGCCAAAGCACTTGAGCATGTGGCGCCGGGTGACCACGTCGTCATCACCTCCGACCCGCTGGAAGTAGCGCGGGCCGATAAAGTGGTCTTTCCCGGTGTCGGCGCCATTCGCGACTGCATGGCGGAAATTCGCCGTCTTGGCTTTGATGATTTAGTGATTAGCGCCATCGCCGAAAAACCCGTGCTGGCGATTTGCGTCGGCATGCAAGCGGTGATGAGCCACAGTGAAGAAAACGGCGGAGTGGATGGCCTCGATATTCTGCCCGGCCAGGTGCGCTACTTTGGCGATGACCTGCGCGCCGCCGACGGCGAGCGCCTGAAAGTGCCGCACATGGGCTGGAACAAAGTGCACCAAACTATCGACCACCCGGTGTGGCACGGCATTGAGCAAGATACCCGTTTCTATTTTGTGCACAGTTATTACGTTGCCGCTCAGCAGCCCAGCGATGTCGCCGCGACCTGCGATTACGGCCCGCAATTTTCCGCAGCACTGGCCCGTGGCAATTTATTCGCCGTGCAATTTCATCCCGAAAAAAGCCACACCGCTGGCCTGCAATTGCTGAAAAACTTTGTCAATTGGGATGGCAAGAGCTGAATCCGTTCTGCCCACCTGGCGTTTATAGCGCATCTGCTTTAACGACTTTAATAGAGAGTGATCCCATGTTAATTATTCCCGCGATTGACCTTAAAGACGGCGAGTGCGTGCGCCTGCGCCAGGGTCGAATGGAAGATTCCACCGTGTTTTCCGACGACCCCGTTACCGTCGCCGGGCGCTGGGTTGACGCCGGTGCGCGCCGCCTGCATCTGGTCGATCTCAACGGCGCCTTTGCCGGTGAGCCGGTGAATGGCGAAGTGGTTAAAGCCATCGCCCAGCGCTACCCCGAACTACCCATTCAAATTGGCGGCGGCATTCGCAGTGCCGACACCATAGAGGCGTACTTAAAGGCCGGTGTCGACTACGTGATTATCGGCACTAAGGCCGTGGAGGAGCCCGACTTTGTCACGCAAATGTGCCAACAATTTGCCGGCCACATTATCGTCGGCATCGATGCCAAAGCCGGATTAGTGGCCACCGATGGCTGGGCCGAGGTGAGTGACGTTAAAGCCACAGACCTGGCCAAACGCTTCGCCAGTGACGGCGTGAGTGCCATTGTCTACACCGACATCGACCGCGACGGCATGATGCAGGGCGTCAATGTTGAGGCCACCGTCAATATGGCCAAAGCCTCGCCCATCCCGGTTATCGCCTCCGGTGGTATTACCAACATGGACGATATTCGAGCGCTGAAAGCAGCCTCTAATGCGGGTATTTTCGGTGCCATTACGGGCCGTGCGATTTACGAAGGCACGTTAGATGTGCGTGAAGCCCAGCAGTTTTGTGATCAATAAAAGTAGTGCGGCTTGCTTTTATATGGTGATAAAAATCGACACTTGTCCTGAAAGGGTGGCTCGTTTTTGAGGGCTGTGGAAAACAATAAAAACTTGTGGAAATCGAGGCGAATGTTTAACCTCGACTGACCTTAACCTTTACATGGAGTATCAGCATGAAACCAGTCACTTTAGCACTCACCCTCGCACTGTTTTTACCGGCGCTGGCTCTCGCTGCCGACTACGGCGAGCTAGTCGATTCCGTTGACAAAGAAAAGGCGACGGCTGCCGTTGATAAGGAAAAATTAGCGGGTTCTGTTACGGGCACCAGTGTTGACTACAAAAAGGCCTACGATGCTGTCGATAAAGAAAAGGCTGCTGATGCTGTTGATATGGAAAAAGCAAAAAAAGCCTTGGTCAAATAATAGCCCGCACTTGAAAGCGCGTTGTATTATTAAATATTTATGGCGCATTACTTTCTGCTTTGAGTTGAGGCTTCAGCTCAAAGCAGAAAGGTTCTCGTTTTAACGTTTTATTTTTTTGATTCAAACATTCAATTCTGAATGCAAAACAATTGAAAAAGTGTTTGTTGTCAGTTTATTCAAAAACTTCCTCAAGAAAATTCACCAGGCTGGCCCACGAGCGGCGATCGGCTTTGGCGTCATATGCCATGCCCATTTCCGGGCTGGCCGCCGCCGGGTTAGTGAAAGCGTGGACGGTATTGCCGTAGGCGTGAATCTGCCAGTCGGCTCCGGCCTCGGTGAGTTCTTTCTCCAGTGCGACCACGGCATCGACCGGCACCATGGGGTCGTCATTGCCGTGCAGGCACAGTATTTTGGCGCTGACTTTGTTGCCCTCGGTATTACCGGGTGCCAGAAACAGACCGTGAAAACTGATTGCGCCGATGATGTCACCGCTGGTGCGAGCCAGGTCGAGGGAGCACAAACCACCAAAGCAGTAGCCCATGCTGGCCATCTTCGCCGTGTCGGCTTCGGCCTGTGCACTGGCCGCTGTCAACGCCGCCGCCATACGCTGTTGCAGGGCGGGGCGGTCTTCCATAAAGGGCGTCATTAAGGCGCCATTTTCATCGGGGTTACTGCCCAATATGCCTTTGCCGTACATGTCGAGGGCAAAGCCAACGTAGCCAAGTGCGGCCAGTTTGTCGGCCTGCTGGCATTCGAAGTCACTGCGCCCGGCCCAGGTGTGGGCAATGATGATGCAGGGGCGCGATCCGTTAATGGCGTCGTCATAGGCTAAATAGCCTTCGAGCAGGGTGTCGCCGTCTTTGTATTCTACGAGTCGGTGTTGAATAGTCATTTTGTATTGCTCTCCTATTAGGGCGAAGTGGATAAGGCGGTCGAACAGGTGGGGTGTTTAAGTCAGTGGCTTGTTTTTTCTGTAGTCGCGCAGCCAGTCTTCCATCAGCCAGCGCAGGCCGTGATAAACCGCGCCGAGGCGAATATGCTCGCGATCTAAAATTAGGTGCAGGCATTTGGTTTGCGTACCCGCCGCGCTAGATTTTGCCATCCACACCATGCCGACGGGTTTCTCCTCGGTGCCACCACCGGGGCCGGCGACACCGGTAAAGCTGAGGCTTATATCGGCGTTAAAGCGGGCCAGTGCACCCTCTGCCATTTGTTGGGCGACCTGCTCAGACACAGCGCCTTCATCGTTTAATGTCTGGCTAGCGACATCGAGGAAGTTTTCTTTTACCGCGTTGGCGTAGGACACCACGCCACCGAGGAAATAGTCGGAAGCCCCGGCCACGTCGGTGACAGTTTTTGCCGCCAGCCCGCCGGTACAGGATTCGGCAAAGGCGAGTTTGGCATCGCCCTGCTGCATGAACGTGGTGAACAGATCGGCGGTAGATTGGGATGTGTAATCGAGCAGGTAGTCACCGAGGTGGGTCTCTGCAAATTCACGCAGTGCGGCTGCCCGTGCGGGGTCGGGGCGATAGAGCTTGACCTCCATTTCGGGGAAGGCCTGACGAAAGCTGACTTCGCCCCACTGTTTTGTCCACGGCTCCAGCCGCTCTGCCAGGTCGGATTCACCGAGCCCTAAAAAGCGGATAAATAAATCGTCTTGTTTGGCGACTGTGCCACCGGCACGCTGGGCCAGAAAAGCGTGCACCATGGGTTGTAATTCGCGGGGAGGGCCGGGCAGGGCGACGATGGTTTTGCTGGCGCCGTCGAGCTTAAAGGTACAGGTAAAGCCCGGTGCTGTGCCGTTGGGGTTGGCCAGCACGGTGGCCCCGACGGGTAGCATCGCCTGCTTGCGATTGTTGTCGCCGCATTCGAGTTTGTATTTCGCAAACAGGGCGACAATGGCCAGCCAGCTGGCTTCGTGAAACTCTCTATCGACCCCGGCCAGTTCGGCAGCAACCTCTGCGGTTAAGTCATCTTCTGTGGGGCCAAGGCCGCCGCTAATAAACAGGTAGTCGGCGCGCTGTAGAGCGGTGCGCATAACAAATAGCAGGTCTTCGCGACGATCCCCGGCAGTCATCATCATCTCAATAGTAAAGTCCTGCTCACCAAGGGTGGTGGCGAGGAAGCGGTTATTGCCGTCGGCAATTTCGCCGCGCAGCACTTCTTCGCCGGTGCTAACCAGGCAGGCACTTGTTGTTTGATCGCTTGTCATTATTGGGAGTCCACTTTTTGGAAAATTTGTGCCGCTACTTTAGCGTGTTATTTGCATCACCGCAGCTTGTGCTGAATGAATGACGCGCTTCAGGCTTTTTGTAGGGCGGCAAAATATGACTCGCAGGTAAAGATTAGGTTATGCTAATATATAAAGGCCCTTGCTAGCGGGTTTTGAGAATCTTATAGCGGATAACAAAAATTAAACTTATTTTTTAAAAGCCAGGGAGGCAAATAATCATTTATTAGAGTCAATTGGTAGAGGTATGCCATGAGTGTTCACATAGAAAAAAATGGCCCGGTAACAACGGTTATTCTCGATAGACCGGAGGCGCGCAATGCAGTTGACCGGCCAACAGCCGAAGCGCTGGCGGCAGCCTTCCGTGAATTTGATGCCGACCCGCAAGCGCGGGTCGCCGTGTTTTATGGGGCCAATGGTAACTTCTGCGCCGGGGCCGACCTCAAAGCCCTGGCTGACGAGTCGCGAAGCAACCGCATATCAGCCGAGGGTGATGGCCCTATGGGCGCGAGTCGCATGCTGCTGTCCAAGCCTGTTATTGGCGCGATTTCCGGTTACGCCGTGGCTGGTGGTCTGGAGTTGGCATTGTGGTGTGACATGCGCATTGTTGAAGAGGATGCTATTTTCGGCGTTTTTTGCCGGCGCTGGGGCGTGCCGCTAATTGATGGCGGCACCGTGCGCCTGCCGCGAATTATTGGCTTTGGCCGCGCCATGGATCTAATCCTCAGTGGCCGTCCCGTCGCTGCGCAGGAAGCCTATTTGATGGGCCTGGCCAATCGCGTTGTCGCCGTGGGTACGGCTCGCAAAGAGGCGGAGACTCTGGCTCATGAGCTTGCCCAATTCCCCCAGCACTGCCTGCGCAATGATCGCCTCTCCCTGTATGAAAAAGAGGGGCTGACATTGGAGGCTGCTCTGCAAAATGAGTTTGCGCGCAGTGTCGAGTCGTTAAACGTTGATGGCTTTAAGGGAGCGGCGCAGTTTGCAGAGGGTAAGGGCCGCCATGGTGCATTTGATAAGAGTTGAAACAGCTGATTTATTGGGTCTTGTCATACGAGAAGGGGGGTGGAAATCGGTAGATTATCAGTTGAGCTTTCCAGGTTGACCAAAGTACCGGGTTGAGCAGCGATTCCATCACGCCGCAGTTACAGGTTTATCTTCAGCGGTCTTCAGTACATCTCAAAAAAATGCCCGGATTGAAGCCATCCGGGCATTGGTTTTTGTAACGAGATTATTTGCAACGCCGTTTAAGTTCGGGCATCACCTCTTTAGCAAATAGCTCAATACTATTGCGGGTGCGCTTGGGGTCAGCCCCCGGCATCGACATCATCAAGGATAAATGTGTGCCCGGTGACTCCTCGTGGGCGGCTACCAGTTCTTCCAATACACTTTCGGGGTCACCAATGATGGCGGTGCGGCCAAAGCTTTCACAATATTGGCTGGCCCTAAGTTCATCGGGTGAGGGTATTTTTGCTTCCGCTATGCCGTCGCCAGTGTTGTCACCAGACTCTTCCGCCCAAGCTTGATACTGACTCATAATATGGTGCAAGGGCTGGGCGCAATCATCCCAGGCCTGGTCTTTGGTCTCTGCCACATAGCACATCAGTAGATGACCAATATTAAAATCCTTTGGATCACGGCCATGACGTTTAAGGGCTTCGATATATTTGAGTCGGTGTTCAACCGCGCCGATGGCCGCTAAATGACAACCCAGGCGAGCAGCACGATCCAGAGCCTTATCACCACGGGCACCCACCCAAATTGGTAGCGGACTTTGAACCGGCGGCGGGACAATCTGCGCATCGGTGTATTGGTTAAACTTGCCATCAAGTGTGACTTTCTCGCCGGCGAGCAATGACTGCACCACCGGGAGCCCTTCGGCAAAGCGCGCTGCTCGTTCACTAGAGGGAATTCCCATGCCAGTAAATTCACCGGGGCGATAACCCAGGCCCATTCCCAGATCAAAACGACCGTTCGATATCACATCCACCGTGGCTACATCTTCAGCCACGCGAATTGGGTTGTGAAGCGGCAACAACATGACATAGCTGCCGATGCGAATGCGTGAGGTGCGCGCAGCAATGGCTGCTGCGATAGGCATCAGTGAGGGCGAATAACCGTCTTCGACAAAATGATGCTCAGTGAGCCATACGTGGTCGTAGCCTAATGCCTCTAAGGCGACCGCGTGATCGAGTTCCCGCTGATAAATATCATGCCAACTTGAGCGATTAAAGGGAGGGTTACGAAACATAAAAATAATGCCGACATCAAGCATGATCCCACTCCTTTTTATTATAAGTGCAGAATACGTTAAACCTCTGGAAACATTATTACAAGGGTCACGGCAGAACGCCGCACGCACATACGGCGATCAAAGGGGTCAGCAGTTGAGTATGAATTTATTGATGTTGGAGCAGGAGGCAGTGTAGAGAATTCGCTTAATTTTAAGTTCTGTACTTAATGGCTCTGCCCAGGCTTCAGACTGTAAAACCCGTCCTTTAATTCACCAAATAACTCGGCAAGTTGGGGGTGGCCCGGAGGCTTATCACTATCATCGACAAGCAAGTTTTGCTCGGAGACATAGGCTTCGTAATAGGATTCGGCATTTTCCGCTAGCAGGTAGTAGAAGGGCTGGTCGCGTTTGGGTCGCACGTTTTCGGGTATTGCCGCTAACCATTCTTCTGTATTGGCGAAGGTGGGGTCGACATCAAAAACCACCCCTCGAAAGGGGTGAAGTCTGTGTTTTACCACCTGACCAATTTGGAACTTGGCGCTGCGTTGGAGTGTGTCGGGCATAGGGTCTTATCTTTGTAGGCTGTTTGCCTCACTACCCCTTGAGGAGTAGCGAGGCGTTTGCAAGTGCAATAATTTTTCAAGGGCCTGCTAGCGCATGGCGCCATCGATTTGAATGGTCTCGCCGTTGAGCATGCGGTTCTGGCAGATGAATTTAACGAGTTCACCGAGCTCGCGGGGGTCGCCCCAGCGCTTGGGGAAGGGCACCATCGAAATCAGTTTATCGATATGCCGGTCGTCAACACCTTCGGCTAAAGGGGTTTTAAAGAAACCCGGTGCAATTGTCATGACGCGAATACCGTAGGGCGCGAGGTCGCGAGCCAGTGGCAGAGTGGCACCGGCAACGGCGCGTTTTGAGGCGGCGTAAACGGATTGTCCGGGTGGGCCATTAAAGGCGGCACCAGAGGCGATGTTAATCAGTACACCGCGCTCGCCGTCTTCAAAGGGTTCGAGGTTCATCATCTGCTCGGAAAACAGCGCGCAGCCGTCGAGGGTGCCGATGACGTTGATGTCGATCTCCCGTTGCATTGATTCAATGGGGTGTGGGCCCTTCGAGCGACTGGCGATTTTCTGGCTGACATCAATACCGGCAAAGTTGACGGCAATGCGCGGTGGGCCAATGGCTGCGGTGGCCTGCTCAACAGCTGCCTTGAGGGATTCGTGGTCGGCCACATCGCATTCAATGGCGACGCCCCCCAGCTCTTTGGCCAGTGGTTCGGCCAGGGCCATGTCTCTATCGAGCAGGGCGACGATGGCGCCAGCCTCTGCCAATACCCGCGCACTCGCGGCACCGAGGCCCGATGCGCCGCCGGTTAAAAATGCTGCTACACCTTCTAGTTTCATGCTTGTTCCCATGTCGTGACTAATCGATGATTTATGGTGTTTTCTGCTGCGACATTATAGAAAGTCATCATTAGAAGAACCCCGCGTCGATGCGAATCGTGGAGGCATTGAGCATCTGGTTTTCACAGATATGCTGCACCAGTGAGCCGATTTCATCGGGTCGTCCCTTGCGCTTGGGGAAGAGTGCATTGCGCAGTACTTTTGCCGTTAAGGCATCGTCCATGGTGCCCGCCAGCGGGGTGTCGAACAGCCCCGGTGCGATGGTCATGACGCGAATGCCGTAGCGGGCTAAATCCCGTGCCAGTGGCACAGTAGCGCCGACGACACCGGCTTTTGAGGCGCCGTAAACGGCTTGACCATTGGGCGCATTAAAGGCGGCGATAGAGGCGATGTTAATCAGCACGCCGCGCTCGCCATCGTCATCCAACGGCTCGAGGTCGAGCATCGCGTGGGAGGCGTGGGCGCAGCAAATTAGAGTGCCGGTTAAATTTACATCGACCACTCGTTTCATGGGGCCGATGGGGTGGGCGCCGGTTTTGCGGCTGGTAATTTTGCGTGCGGTATCGATGCCGGCGCAGTTGACGATAATACGTGCTGCCCCTAAGGCATCGCGCGCCTGGCTAAGCGCAGTTTTTACCGATTCGTCGTTAGCAACATCGCAAACAAAAGAGGCGCCGCCAACTTCTTCGGCAATGGCTTTGCCAAGGTCGGCATTTCTGTCGAGTATCGCCACTTTGGCACCGGCTTTGGCCAGCACTCGTGTAACACCAGCACCAATGCCCGAGGCACCGCCGGTCACCACGGCTGTTAGACCTTGTATTTTCATAGTGAATCCTGATTTAAATGTGAATGAATAATGGATGAATAAATTGACGCATGAGTTTAGCACAGGCCCTGTGTCGGCTCAGTCGAGCTTATTAGATGGGCTTATTAGTTGAGCTTAGTTTTACGTGGCCGCTGGCGAATAAATAATGTTGGGCGCGCAAGTATTGCCTGCTGGTGCCAATATTATTTATTCGTGCTGAGGTGTGCGAATCATCACGACCAGTGCCGTACCGATTAATAGTAGGGCAGAATAAAAATAGAATGCCTGGCTATAGCCGCCAAATATATCGGCCGCGTAGCCGCAAATGACGACCCCGGCACCGCCGAGCATGGTGCCGAGTAATATGCGATAGGACAGCAGCGTCGCCATGTTTTGCGCGCCGTAATAATTGGCGAACATGGTGGTGGCGGAGACCAGACCGAGACCAAAGCCGAGGCCAAAAAAGACCACCCCCGCATAGAGAAGGGCACTGTGAGCGGCGCTAGTGATGAGCAACATGCCGATTAATTCACTACTTATACCAATGATAAAGATGGTGCGCGGTTCTATGGTGTTGTCGCCAAGCAGGCCAGCGAGCAGGCGGCC
Source organism: Gammaproteobacteria bacterium (assembly GCA_018069465.1). GTDB lineage: Bacteria > Pseudomonadota > Gammaproteobacteria > Pseudomonadales > Porticoccaceae > Reddybacter. The sequence continues at coordinate 14,320 of JAGPUW010000023.1, forward strand.
GGCGGTGGTGGCCAGGCCTTGAACACCCAGTGCTGATGCGGCGATAACGGCACCGATGCCGAGGTCGCGGGCATGCAGTACTAGTTGGCTGCTGACGATCATGTGACCGGTAACGGCGATGGCCCCCGCAGTAATCACGAACCAGCAGTTCCTGTCGCGTATCGCATCGGCAACCGTCCAGTCGAGGGTGGTTTTGTAAACGCGGGCGGCTTTCTTTTGTTGGCTCGCGCTTTGTTGGGCGCTGCTGTCCAGTCCGTCAATTTGCAGGCCCATGTCTGCGGGGTTATTGCGAATAAATATCGCACTCAGGGCAGATGCGCTAAGGGTAACCGCACCCACTGCCAACCACACGGGTCGCCAGTCGTCGAAGTGTGTAATTAACCAGGTAAACACCGGCGCGCCAATAACGCCGCCGAGGCCACCGCAGGCCATAAATATGCCCAGGGCCATAGCGCGGCGCTGTTGAAACCAGTGGGTAATGAGTTGTGTGCCGGGTAGTACAACCTGCATGGTGAGGCCGAGACCGAGTAGCCCTGTGGCAAAATAGTAGCTTGTCAGGGAGTGGTAGCGATAGAGAATGCCGGCGCTAATGGCGCAGATAACGCCGCCAATAATAATGGTTAGGCGCGGGCCGATTTTTTTCATCATGGTGGTGATGAGGGGGCCAGATAAGCCCAGCACCATAGCCATCAGTGAAAACCCGGCGGAGGCCTCGGCTCGCGTCCAGCCTAAATCATCGATCATGGCGGGCATCATCACGCTCAAACCGTAGAAACCTGCGCCAACGCAAATCATATAAATCAGGCCAATAATGGCGAGCAGGATCCAGCCGTAATACATAGGGTTCTCGAAGTGGAAAGCTTGGCAGGCAGCGCATCGGGGTGAGCCGCGTACAGCGCAGTGGGATAAATAAAGCCGGCTACTATGACAAGTCATCGGTCTATTGGTCAATGGCCTTGTGCAGCGCTGGGGGCAGGCCGTGAACCGCTGTTACAAGCGCAGGGCGAATATTTAATGTTATTCTCAGCGGCGTTTATTTTTAAAAATGGCCATTCAAAATAAAGTGCGTCAGAAAAACCTGACGCTAATAATAGTTTGGCGCTAATTAATAGCTTAATAGGGGGATATGTCGTGAGTGGAAGTAGTGATGCAATGGGGCTCGACCAAAGAGCCGGTGTCGATGATGAGTTGCGAGCCAATCTCACCAGCTTTGTGGCGCGCAATTTTGGCGACTCGGCGCGCATGGAAAATGTCGAGCCGATGCTCGGTGGCCACGCCGGTTTGACCTTCGGTTTTGATGTTTTCAAGGGCGGCGAACAAGTGGGCGGCTATATTATTAAGCTCGCCCCCAAGGGTGTGCGCCGCGAAGGTAATACCGATGTCTACCGTACCGCCCCCCTGCTCAATGTACTGTATGAAGAAGGTTTGCCCGTACCCCATGTGCCCTTCGCCGCGCCCGACGAGGCCGAGTTTGGCGTGCCCTATGTGGTGATGGAAAAGTTAAAGGGGCGTGAATTTTTTATCTGGGAACCCCATGCCTCTTTTGATTTGGCCGACGCTAAAGTGGCACCGCTGTGGCGACAAGTGGCCGAAGTGCTGCCACGCATTCACCAGGTCGACTGGCAGGAAAAACTGCCGAACTGGGAAAAGCCCCGCGAGCTAGTGGAAGAGATCAGCCGCTGGGAGCCGATTTACAACAAAGCGCTGGAACCCTCGTGGGCCGAAGCCGCCGATAAACTGCGCCTGAAATTACTGGAGACCATGCCGAGCACTACCCTAAGGGGCATCGTGCACGGCGATTATCAGCCGGGTAATGCGCTGTTTCACGAAGGTAAACTGACTGGCATTATCGACTGGGAGCTGGTGCGCATTGGCTCGGTGCTGCTCGATATTGGCTGGGTAATGTTCTGTGCTGACAAGAATTTCTGGACCGACAATATCAAACCCTGCGTGCCGATTTTGCCCGCTGAACTGGCCGATATTTATCAGCGTGGCATGGGTCAATCACTGCCCGACCTGCCCTGGTTTCAGGCACTGGCGGCCTATCAATTGGGCGCAATTGCTTGCCTGAATGTGCGCTTACACCGTAAAAAACAGCGTATCGACCCAATGTGGGAGGAGTTTGCCCAGACGGTGCCGCAGTTTTATTCTGAGGCGATGAAGCTGCTTTAGTAAATTTAAGGCGGAGGGGAAGGGTTCCCTTCCATTGTTTAGCTAATGGGTGAGTAGTGTTTGGCTTAGACAACAAATAATAAATTAGAGGTAATAGCTAATGATCGATTTTGAACTGCCAATTGACGTGGTCGCATTAAAAGAACGCACCGATGAGTTTATCCGTAATGTAGTCATGCCCTACGAGAAAGACGCACGGCAGGAATATCACGGCCCCACGGACGAGCTGCGTATTGAGCTAGTCGCCAAAGCCCGCGAAGCCGGTTTGCTATCGCCCCACGCGCCGAAAGAATACGGCGGATTGGGCCTCGACCATCGCGCCATGGCGGTGGTGTTTGAGGCGGCGGGCTATTCCACCCTCGGCCCACTGGCGCTGAATATTCAGGCCCCCGATGAAGGCAATACTAATTTGCTGCATCAGGTGGCCACGCCCGAGCAAAAAGAGCGTTGGCTGGCACCGATGGTGCGCGGTGAAATGCGCTCAGTGTTTTCCATGACCGAACCGGACAATGGCGCGGGTTCAGACCCCTCACTAATGAAAACCACCGCCCGTCCCGATGGCGATGACTACATTATTGAAGGCCGAAAATGGTTTATCACCGGCATGCCCGGCGCCGGTTATCACATCATTATGGCCAAAACTCTCGACCACGAGGGCAACGATATTGGCGCCACCATGTTTATGTGCGACGCCGATACCCCCGGCATTGAACAAGTGCGCATGCTCGATACCATCGACAGCAACTCACCCGGTGGGCACTGCGAAGTGGACTACAAGGTGCGAATTCCCGCCAGCCAGATTCTCGGTGAACTGGGCAAGGGCTTTCGCTACGCACAGGTCAGACTTGGGCCCGCGCGACTCACCCACTGCATGCGTTGGTTGGGCGCGGCACAGCGCTGTCACGACATCGCCACCGACTACGCCCGCACCCGCACCGCCTTCGGTAAAGCCATTATCGAACACGAAGGCGTTGGCTTTCAGTTAGCCGATAATAAGATCGACCTGCAAACCAGTCGCCTCGTCACCTGGCACGGCTGCTGGATGCTCGATCAAGGCGAAAAGGCGCAGAATGAAACCAGCCTCGCGAAAGTGCATTGCTCAGAAGCCCTCGGCAGAGTGGTCGATAGATCGATGCAAGTACTTGGCGCAAAAGGTATCTCTACCGATACAGTGATCGAGCGAATTTATCGGGATATTAGGGCTTTCCGCATTTATGACGGCCCCTCGGAAGTGCATCGCTGGGTGCTGTCTAAATCCTAAGACCGGTTAATGGGTGTTGTCGCGCAGTTGAAAGTTGAACAGGAATGCTATCGGTGACGGTCAATGGCAATTGGCGCGTCACCTCCAGATTCAAGGGCCGTGATGCAGAGATTGTTAACTATGAGAGCTTTTAGTTGCGGGATTATCACTAATGAATATGCGACCAGCTCATCCTGGTGAGATTCTTAAAGAACTCGTTATCGAGCCGATGGGGCTTACTATCACCAGCGTGTCTGAGCATTTAAATATTAGCCGTAAAACCTTATCTAAAGTGCTGAATGGCCGAGGCTCGGCGACCCCCGAAATGGCAATGCGCCTGGAGTTAGCCTTCGAAAAGCCATCAGCCGAACACTGGCTCAGGTTACAAAATGCTTATGACCTGTGGTTAGTGCGCGAGCAACAATCACAATTGCATGTGCAGCCTTATGAGGTGAAGTATGCGTAAGGCTTTATTTTCGGATTGAAGACGGGGCTTCAGATGAGTGCTCGGGGTGTGTTAGCCAGGTCAGGTTCTTTTGTTCGAATTGTGCCGTGCATTCTTGTTGCGGGGATGTGATATGGAAAGACTTGACCCCGTTTTTTCGCAAGCAGGTAATTGAGCCACGAATGCACAGAGTTTTTTCCTGTTTAACTTCTTTTTAATGACGACCTGGCCGTTGGCATCGACGCCATGGAGTTGAAAGCTTTGCTTCGCCAAGTCTATTCCTAATACGGCTAATTCACTTTTTACGTTATGATGATTCATTGTTTGCCTCACTCTCTTTTGATGTTGAATATCCACTAACATCATGGCTCATTAGAAGCCGTTGCGGGAGTGGGGCGGACCATTCCATTAGGTCTTTCTATAGCATATTTCCGGTGATAGAGTGCGCCCATGGCTAGACCACTACGATTGCAAATTGTGATAACGAAAGACCTCCCCCTGCTTGTAAACCAAGAAAAAAGGCACTAATGCAGCAGTTGTTGACGGGTAAACGCAGAGTTTTAATTTAGGGATTTAAGTTTATGAAGTTAAGGATAAGTAATATTACGTTGAAGAACTTCAAAAATTTTGAGGCTATTTCAATACATCCAAATCCGGATTTTAATATCATCATCGGTGAAAATAGTTCAGGAAAATCCACAATTTTTGAGGCGATTCACCTTTGGGAAAAGTGTTATCAGACCTATATCCTTGGATCAAGGAAAGGTTTTTATAAGGTAAAAAAGACTACTAACAGATACGTCAATTATCAAGACCTAGATTTTTTAAGAATCACAAAAGATGAAGACTTATTCCATAACCCTAAAGACCCTAATCTTGGTAAATGTGCTGAAATCACTATTGCGCTAACAAATGATGATGAAAATGCGGAGACATGGGATCTGGGCTTTAAGGTTACTTGTCCCACCTCTATAGAAAATGCTTTTTTTCGAGTGAGGCCAATAGACGAGGAACAATTTACCGCCTTTGCGGAAACGTTTTGTAATGCTGGAAAATTTTTAGATGAAGCTATTTTTATTTACCAGACACGTCCAGTTTCAGGTGTTCATCAGTATGAACCATATTATAATGAAGCGCAGATTAAGAAAAAGATACAAAAAGGCTCGTCTCACGAAGTATTGAGAAATAAAATAATCTCTAAGAGAAAGGCGATTACGGAGTTGGAAGTAAGTATTTCAGAGATAGTCGAAAAGGCGGTTAAGTTTACCCTTCCAGCTACTACCAGACGGGATAAGGATGAGTATGTTCGTCTTGATGTTTCTATTGATGGTTCTAAGCCATACGATCTGCATTTGCAAGGTAGCGGACTCTTACAAATTATTGAGATACTGGCGACTGTAGAATTTATTGATGCCCCTTTAAAGCTGTTGCTGGTTGATGAACCTGATTCACATATTCACTCAAAGTTACAAAAAAATTTGTTGTCTCATCTTAGAAAGATTGATCATAATCAATTTTTTGTAATTAGTCACAATGATCAATTTGTAACGAATGCTGGTGAAGGTGAAGTTTTCTTCTTAAGTGATAGCACCAAGCAATCCGGTGTTCTAGAACCTATCGATGCTAGTGGTTTTGATATCATCAAGAATTCGCTTGGCGGCGTGATATTATCACTAGAGCGTTTAAATCAGGCTAAGCACATAGTCTTCGTCGAAGGTAATGATGATGCGGATTACCTGCATAAACTTAATAGAAAAATAAAGGATATTTGCCCTGTTCAGGGATGTCTAACGGAGGCGACTTTCTTCCCGCTAAGAGGTAAGGACAATATTGTTCAGAAAATAGAATATAACAGTAGAACCCTATCTTCTTTGTTAAAAGAAAAAATATGGAATGCTATTTTCGATAAAGATTTTTCAACCACTGAGATTGATGAGCATCTTAAATATTTGATCAGGGGAAAAAGCTGTACGCCACATAGTCATGAAGGGTATTGTATAGAATCGGTTGTTTTTTCAGATAATGACATTCTGAAAAAATATTTGTGTTCTCTCGTCGATCACTTGCCGAATGCCGAAACAGGCGGATACATTGATGAGATTTTAGGTCAGATAAAAGCTGATATTCGAGATATTGACACTCCGCTTAACAAAGAAGTTGAGATACGTTTCAACGGACAGAAAAAGAATAGACCTGAATTTGAAACCCTACAGTTTGCTGATGTAATGCGATCATGGTCAGTTGATGGAGTCTTTCAACCAGCACGAGTAATGTCTAAACCCTTGATTAGGGATTTTGTTACTACGCTGGAGTCGAAAGTTCAATGTTCCCTGTTTTTGAGAACATCCAACAATGATAATGAGGTTTCCTCGAAGTTGTTTTTGAACTATATCGACTTCGTCGGAACAATCGAAGACGTGATACCTTCGTTACGAAAATTATTTATCCAGCTGGGTATTTTGGCTGCTCCTCAAGAGGATCAAAATGAAGATTAGTTAGGACACCCACCTGAAGCCCCTTTGAATGCGCCACATTTTTTCTGCTGCAGGGTTTGTCGTATTTATTTCATGGTCTTGCCATAGAAATATCACCCCTGCGAAATAAACGCCGAGTACTTTGAAGTTGTGGGCACTTGCCCGCGACGGAAACTTACTGTGGGAGGGTGTTTGAATGAAGAGTTATAAGCGCGTGTTGGCAAGGGCTGGTGCTGTTGGTGTGTTATTGGCAAGCATGGTGGCGGGCGCCAGTGGCCCTGATCAGTCTCGTGACGTTTTGGAGGCGAAGGGCGGGGCGATGTCTGCCATGAGTGGCAAGGTGCAGTTGGGGCCGCGTCCGTATTTTCTTATCAATGATATGGATGACAGCGAGCTGAAGGATGAATTGCTGGCTTGTGGTAATCGCAATGTCAGAAAGTCGGATTTCTCTATTGGACACCGGGGCGCAGGGCTGCAATTTCCTGAGCATACCGAAGAGTCTTACCGCGCTGCAGCACGCATGGGTGCGGGCATCGTCGAGTGTGACGTGACTTTCACCAAGGATCAGGAGCTGGTGTGTCGGCACTCTCAGTGTGACCTCCACACTACAACGAATATTCTCGCAACACCGCTGGCTAGCAAGTGCTCGTCTCAGCCCGATTACAGCAGCGATACGCCTTTTGCCAATGTGCAGTGCTGTACCAGCGACATTACTCTGGCTGAGTTCAAAAGCCTGCAGGGTAAAATGGACGCGGCCAACAGCAATGCCACTAACCTGGCTGAGTACCTCAATGCGACACCGGCCTTTCGCACCGATCTTTACTCAGCTAAAGGTACGCTGATGAGTCATGCAGAAAGTATCGCCTTGTTTCAGGAGCTGGGCGTGAAATTCACGCCGGAGTTGAAGTCGCCGAGTGTGGCGATGCCTTTTGACGGGCTTACGCAGCAGGCTTATGCGCAGAAAATGCTCGATGAGTATAAGGCAGCTGGCGTCAATCCGAACAAGGTGTGGGCGCAGTCATTTAATGTTGATGACGTGCGTTACTGGATTGCAAACGAGCCAGCTTTCGGTGCGCAGGCCGTTTACCTCGATGGCCGTTACGATAATCCAGCCTTTGATCACACTGATCCCAGCACCTGGCAGCTGAGTATGGCCCAGCTTGTTGAAGAGGGTGTGAATATTATCGCCCCACCCATGTGGATGCTGCTTGCCCTGGATGATGAAGGTGAAATCGTGCCTTCTATCTATGCTAAAGCGGCGAAAGATGCGGGTTTGGACATCATCACCTGGACCTTAGAGCGCTCCGGTCTGTTGCAAAACGGTGGTGGCTGGTATCACCAGACTGTCACAGATGCCATTGTGAAGGACGGCGATACGATGGTGGTGTTGGATGTGCTGGCACAGGATGTGGGCGTCATTGGCGTGTTCTCCGACTGGCCTGCGGCTGTGACTTATTATGCTAACTGCAAGGGGCTCTAGCTCGAACCCTTTAGATGAAGTAGTTGCTAAATGGAGCCCCAGCCTTGCTGGGGCTTTTACTTTCAAGCCCAAACCCTCTGCCTTGAAACTACCGACGCAGCCATAGGGCTCTTCACAGTACAGATGTCAGGGCTACCAGGATAGGCTACGGGGCTACGAGGACACCCATTCTAAGCGCCCCTTAACTTCAGAACAAAGGGGGAAGTCTAACATTACAACATCCGTATTTGACATTAGTTAGGACACCCATCTGTGGCCCCGTATCGTGAGCCATGCAACTTGGGGTCTTTCTGCGTGTCTTCCTTAAGCCCCCGCCTGATCTCATTATTACGTCGCCACAGATGGCGTTATTGTGAGGCTCTAAAATAAGTGGGACAGTAGTGAGTTAAAGGCCATTAAGAAATTGTAAGCAGGACACCCGTCATAAACTCAGGCCTGATATTGTCTCTGGGATATTAGGGTGGGTGTTTTGGCTTCATCCCGTTTCATTTTTACAAGGGCCGGAATGTGGCGCTTGCGGGTGTTTTTTTGAGGTGAGATGATTGCTTTATTAGGAAGTAAAAACCTCGTAATTGCGGGGTTTTTTGGTGCTTGGGTGTGATCAAAGGGTGAGGTGTATGGTGCAAAGAAAGCGTATGGGTTTTGGTGGCCTGATGGTAGGCGTTTCGATTGTTGTGATGTTTTGGGTGACTGATGCTCTGGATATTGGTGGGGGCTCGCCACCGAAGCCGGTCGAAAGTTTGGGTGTTGCCCCGGCGGATGCAGGCGGGAATTGTAGCAATTTGCGTGATGCCGCAAAGGGTGTGATGCAGGCACGGCAGGCGGGGGCAGCAAGGGGTGCTGTCGCTGAGGTGTTAGAGCGGCTGGGCGAGGATGGTGAGGTGATGCTGGCGCTAGCTTACGGGTACCCGGTGCATGATGAGGTGGAGGACAAAGAGCAGGCGATTGTGGAGTTTGCCGAAGGGATTCATACCAAGTGTTTGAGTGTGGTGACGCCGTAGCGGTGGGTGGTCTTGCACTGACGTTAGCTAAAAAACTGGCTCAACTCAGATGTTCTAAAATTTGGTAGTCAAACTCTTCAAGCATTTGCCGCAGTCGAATCAGCGGCAGGCCAATAATGGCGGTATTGTCATCACTGCTAATGGCATCGAGCAGGGCGATGCCCAAACCCTCGGCCTTGAAACTACCGGCACAGTCATAGGGCTGTTCACAGCGCAGATAGCTGTCGATATCACTGTTAGACAGCTCGCGAAACACCACTTTGGTGGTCACTGAGTCGGTGATGGCCTCGCCCGTTTTTGTATTGAACACGCAAAGGCCGGAATGAAAGTCGACGTGCTGGCCGGACAATGCCTGTAACTGCTGATAGGCATTGGCGTAATTACCGGCTTTATTCACGCTTTGCCCCTGGCATGAGGCGACCTGGTCGGAGCCGATGATCAGGTGTTCGTTAAAATCACTAGCCAGTACCTGGGCCTTGGTGGCGGAGAGACGCCGGGCCAGCTGTTGCGGCTTTTCTCCGGCTAATGGCTGTTCGTCGACCTCGGGCGCCTGCCAACTAAACGGAACGCGCAGGCGGGAAAGTAATTCGCGCCGATAGGGGGAGGAAGAGGCAAGCAGCAGTTTCATATTTTGTACGCCGTTTTAGTGTCGTTTGAGGTTGTTTCAATGAACGGGCTGCAGAGGACAAAAATGTGTAATTTTCTTTGACAGATCAAGGTCATATCCCTAGAATTGCGCGCCTATGTCGATTGCCTCGAAAACCAGTGTCATACCTCACAGGGTCGATGCCCTGAAAGCGTGTACGCAGGGTGCTACCTATGAAGGCATTATTATGCCTCAGGACTTGCCCCGTTTGTCGGCTACAGTGGTGTCAGTTAAGGGTGAAGTGGCCGCTAAAGTGCATTTTTCTCGCGATGAAAGCAATTATCGTGTTGTCACTGGCGAGCTGGATGTTCTGGTTTCTGTGCAGTGTCAGCGCTGTTTGTCAGCATTGGATTACGATCTACATGCGCAGATGGATCTTGCCATTGTCACCACTGAGGTCCAGCTAGAGAACCTGCCAAAAGAGTGTGAGGGCTGGTTGCTGGATGAACAGGGTGAGGCTGATCTGTACGAGGCGATAGAGGAAGAATTGTTGCTGGCTCTGCCCATTGTCGCTTATCACGATCCGGCGGACTGTTCGGCGCAAGGACAATATTCTACTGGCGATTTTGAAGAGCCAGTGCCGGAGAAGAAGAACCCCTTTGCTGTTCTGGGGAGTTTGAAACTGTCCGATAAGGCAGGCTCGACGGATAAAGAGAGTTAGTCAATATTGAGTACTTATTTAGTAGGTATGCAGAGAGTCGTTAAATAGCGGAGTGGGCAGCAAGCCTGCTCTGCCAATTTTTTTAAATCAAGTGTGCAAGAATCAAGTTTGTCAAAGGCAAGCTTTTAGGAGAAAACAATGGCCGTACAAAAAAGTCGTAAAACCCGTTCACGCCGTGGCATGCGTCGTTCACACGATGCGCTGGACAATGGCCCAGCCCTTTCCGTTGACTCAGTGACAGGTGAGAAGCATATCCGTCACCATATGACTGCCGATGGTTTTTACCGTGGTCGCAAAGTCATGAACATCGGTAACGATGACTAAATAAACTCTGTTCAGGTCAGCTGTATAGCGGGTTGGCCGGGCTGGCAAGAGACTTCCTTGAATGGGTGTTAAGCACCTGCTCGGGAAGTTTTTTTGTGGGCGTTATTTACAGATCGCTCAATAGTTTACTGCTAGCTCAACTAGTTACCGTCGCTCAACTACTTACAGCCGTCAATTATTACTAGCACAGCCAATAATCCAAGAGGTCAATTATGCAAAACCCAAAGCTCGCGTTTGTTTTCCCCGGTCAGGGTTCACAGAAAATTGCTATGTTGGCGGAGCTGGCCGAGGCCTACCCTCTGGTTGAACAGACCTTTGGTGAGGCTTCTCAGGTGCTCGACTACGACCTTTGGAAGCTGGTGCAGCAGGGCTCTCAGGAGGAAATCAATCTGACCGAAACCACCCAACCGCTGTTATTGACTTCGAGTGTGGCGATCTGGCGCATCTGGCAACACCTGCAGGGCGCGATGCCTGTCGCGATGGCGGGTCATAGTTTGGGTGAGTGGTCGGCTCTGGTTTGTGCGGGCGTGGTAGATTTTAGCGCGGCGGTCAATTTGGTGCGTCTGCGTGGTGCCTATATGCAGGCAGCTGTGCCCGCAGGGCAGGGCGCAATGGCGGCGATATTGGGTCTCGACGATGGGCAAATTGCCGCTTGCTGCGAGCAGGCGAGTGAGGGTGAAGAAGTCACTGCGGTGAATTTCAATGCCCCCGGCCAGGTGGTCATCGCCGGTGTTAGCGCGGCGGTGGATAGAGCTATCGTGCTGTGTAAAGAAGCCGGCGCTAAACGGGCGCTGCCACTGCCGGTGAGCGCGCCTTTTCATACGGCGTTGATGAAACCGGCCGCGCAAAAGCTGGCGAGTGATATTGCTGCAGTTACATTTAGCACGCCGCAAATTCCGCTGGTGCACAATGTTCATGCCCAGACAGAGAGCGACCCCGAGGCCATCAAAACCTTGATGATCGAGCAAATTTACAGCCCCGTACGCTGGGTTGACTGCGTTGGCGCACTGCGCGCACAAGGTATTGAAATGGCGGTCGAATGCGGTCCGGGCAAGGTTTTGTGTGGTTTGAGTAAGCGTATTGATAAGTCGTTGCTGATGCGTTCCAGCGATAGCGTGAGCGACCTGCAGGCTGCTGTTGCGGATGCTCTGCCACAAAGTTAAGCTGCGCGACTTGAACCCGGATCCCGAGTGTGGATCGATTTGAGAGAAAGAGGAAAGCAGATGAGTCTTGAGGGAAAAGTAGCCCTGGTTACTGGCGCGAGCCGTGGTATTGGTGTCGCTATTGCCGACATGCTGGGTAATGCTGGCGCCACTGTGATTGGCACCTCGACATCGCAAGGTGGTGCCGAGCAGATCAGCGCACGTTTTGGCGAGCAGAAAATCCTCGGCAAGGGGGTCAAGCTCAATGTCACCGATGGCGAAGAAGTGATCAGTGTTATTAAGGCAATCACTGCGGAATTCGGTGCGCCGACCATTCTGGTCAACAATGCGGGTATCACTAAAGATAACCTGTTGATGCGCATGAAAGAGGAGGAGTGGTCGGATGTTATCGATACCAACCTCAATGCCATTTATCGCATCACCAAGGCCTGCGCCAAGGGTATGACCAAGGCGCGCTGGGGTCGGATTATTAATATCAGCTCCGTGGTTGGCTCCATGGGCAATGCCGGACAGTCCAATTACGCCGCCACTAAAGCGGGTGTCGCGGGCTTTGGCCGGGCACTGGCGAAAGAGCTGGGTTCGCGCAATATTACCGTCAATACCGTCGCCCCCGGCTTTATCGATACCGATATGACCAAAGCGCTGCCCGAGGCCAATCGCGAGGCCATGTTGTCGGGTATTCCTCTGGCGCGACTCGGCCAGCCGCAAGAAATCGCCTCTGTAGTGGCTTTTTTGGCGGGTGATGGCGGCGCTTATATCAGCGGTGAAACGATCCACGTTAACGGTGGAATGTACATGGGCTAATAGCCCTTTGCCCGGCGCTTGATCTGGATTGATATAAAGCGGTTACGCCGGGCGGTTTTTCAGGTAAAATGCGCCGCCTCGAACTTGTAGTTGAGGGTTTGGACCTCGTACAAACGAATTTTAATGTTTTTTAATAGTAGTAAGAAGCAGTACCCCTTTTAAACAGGAGAAATGATTGTCATGAGTAGCACTCAAGAACGTGTGATAAAAATGGTTGCCGAGCAGCTGGGCGTTAAAGAAGAAGACGTTAAGCCCGACTCTTCCTTTGTTGAAGATCTGGGTGCAGATTCTCTCGACACCGTTGAACTTATCATGGCGCTCGAAGAAGAATTCGACACCGAGATTCCCGACGAAGAAGCCGAAAAACTGGCTAGCGTTCAGGATGCAATCAGCTACATTGAGAAAAACCCTGGCTGATTCTCGACTGCCTGTAGTGTCAACTGCCGCCGGGCCTCGCCGGGCGGCAGTTTTAATATCCCCCTTCCTTTTCCGATACCTCCGCACTGGCACACTGTCGACTGACAGCGCCTTTGTTGCGTATCGCGTCTAGCGCCGAATCTAGGTGTAGGCATCTTGCCCCGTATGGTCACCACCTCCAGCTTTGTCGACGGTAAGCCACAGGCTTCTTTGTGCCTGAGTGATCGTGGTTTGAATTACGGCCACGGCGTGTTTGAAACCATGCGTCTCTGCGCTGGCCAGCTGCCGCTGTGGACCTATCACTGTCAACGCCTCGGCGCGGGTGCCCAGAAACTCGGTATCGCCCTTGATTTGCCCCGGCTGGAGACGTATTTACAACAAGCGCTTGAGGCTTTTCCCGCCGATGGCATGGTTAAGCTCTTGCTCACCGCAGGTGTTGGCCCTCGCGGTTATCGACAGCAAGGCCAGTCGCCCAGCTATGTGCTGCAGTACTTCCCCCCGGTCTTGCCGGCGACGACAGCGCTCGCCGTCGTACGTTTACAGCTTTGCGAATACGCGCTTCCCCACAATGCTCAGTTGGCGGGCATCAAGCATCTCAATCGTCTCGACCAAGTGCTGGCTGCGGCGCAGCTGGACACTGGCTTCGATGGACTGATGCTGGATGTCGAAGGCAATGTGATTGAGGCTTTGAGCAGTAATATTTTCCTTTTCGACGGCCAGAGCTGGCTGACACCGGAATTGACACTGTGCGGAGTGGCCGGTGTGATGCGCCGTCTGTTGTGCGAGGACATTATTCCCGCTACCGGGCAACAGGTCGCGATCAAATCCATTGACCTGGCCAGCCTGATCAATGCCACTGAGGTGTTTGTCTGCAATTCAGTGCGAGGTATTCAGCCCGTGAGCGAACTGGCGGGGCGGGCCCATTGGTTGACTGAGTCAAGCCAGCCAGGGGCTGTAGAAACAAAGAAAGTCATCGATCAATTAGCGCAGGCTTATCCATGCTTCGCCGCTTAATTCTCGTTGCCCTGGTATTGTCTGCGGCCGCTCTTGGGCTCGCCTGGCAGTGGCTGCAACAGGGCATGGCTGAAAGCCTGAATATTCCGTCCCAGGGTTACACCTTGACGGTGCCGTCAGGGGGCAACCTCAACCAATTGGCCGCACAGCTTGAGAGGGAGGGCGTACTGTCCACTGTGTGGCCGTTGAAGGTTTTTGCCCGGCTCAATGATCGCGGTCGTATCCGCGCCGGTGAGTATGAGTTTGTCGCTGGCGTCACTGTGCTAGGCCTGCTCGACAAACTCGAAAGCGGTGCGATTAAGTACTACCAGATTACCTTTCCCGAAGGGCTGACATTGGGTGAGTGGCTGGCGCTTTTGCGGGCGCGGGAAAATATTCGCCAAACCCCAGAGCTTGATGCTCTTGCCGTCACCACCGCTTTGGGTATTCAGACGGGTAATCACTTAGACAATCAGTCAGACAATCAGTCAGACAATCCCGAGGGCTGGTTTGCACCCGATACCTATAGTTTTGCCGCCGGCGACAGCGAGCTGAGTATCTTGCGGCGGGCCTATCAAAAAATGCAGAGCCAGCTGGAGACACTCTGGCCAAACCGGGCGCCGGACTTGCCCTATGAAACACCCTATGAAGCGCTGATTATGGCCTCGATCATTGAAAAGGAAACCGGGGCAGTGGAGGAGAGAGCGGCCATTGCCGGGGTGTTTGTGCGCCGCCTGCAAATGGGTATGCGTCTGCAGACCGACCCCACGGTAATTTACGGCCTCGGTGACGATTACACCGGCAATTTGCGGCGCAAGCACTTAAGCTCCTCTTCACCCTACAATACTTATCGCATTAACGGCCTGCCACCAACGCCCATTGCCAACCCCGGTGCGGCAGCGCTGGTGGCGGCTTTGCACCCGGCTGAGGGCAAGGCGCTGTACTTTGTCGCGCGGGGCGATGGCGGACATTATTTTTCCGACAATCTGGCCGAGCACCAACGGGCAGTCAGGCAATATCAAATTAACCGGCGGCGCAAAGACTACCGCTCTGCACCCCAATAGGGTGAGGTTTCTGGTTTTATGAAAGGCAAATTTATTACCGTTGAAGGCACTGAAGGGGTCGGTAAAACGACCAATATCCAGTGCATTGCACAGTGGCTCGACGAGCGTGGCATCGCCTATATAGCCACCCGCGAACCCGGCGGCACCGCCCTGGGTGAAAAGATTCGTGACCTGCTGCTGGACAAGGACAATACGGGCATGGCGGCCAGTGCTGAACTGTTATTGATGTTCGCCGCCCGCGCTCAGCATCTTGAAGAAAAAATCATCCCCGCTTTAGAGGCGGGCACCTGGGTACTGTGCGATCGCTTTACCGACGCCACCTACGCCTATCAGGGCTTTGGTCGTGGGCTCAATCTTGAGCATATTGAGCGCCTCGAAACCCTGGTGCAGGGCGACTTACATCCGGATTTCACCCTGATACTCGATATCGACCCCGAACTGGGTATGTCGCGGGCGCGAACCCGTGGCGAGCTCGATCGCTTTGAAAGCGAGGCAATAGAGTTTTTCCATCGGGTGCGAGCGGGGTACCGCGAGCGGGCCAGCGATAATCCGTCACGCTATTGCCGGGTTGATGCCGCGGCACCTTTGGCGGTCGTGCAGCAACATATTGTTGCGGCACTCAATACCTTTGTCGGAGAGGGCTGATGGCCATCGCCAGCCCGGCTCCCTTGTCGTTAGGTCAGGCTCTGCCCTGGCAGGATGAGCAGTGGCAGCAGCTTTGCTATCTGCTCAACAGCAATCGTTTGCCCCACGCCATTATGCTCAGCGGCGCGCAAGACACGGGCAAGCGCCACTTTGCCGAGCGCTTTGTACAACGTTTGTTCTGCACCCGCCCAGTCGATGATGGCGCCTGCGGAGAGTGCAAACAGTGCCGCTTATACCTCAGTGGCGGCCACCCGGATTTTCGGCGGATTGAACCTGAGGCCGCCGGTAAAGCGATTTCCATCAATGCTATTAGGGAGCTCTCCGAATTTGCCGTGATCACCGCCCACCAGCAGAACTGGAAAATCGCGCTGGTGGCACCGGTTGAGGCAATGACCCTGAATGCCGCCAATGCCTTTCTCAAAACCCTGGAAGAACCCCGCGAAAAAACGTTGTTGTTGCTGGTACACGATCAATTAGCCCCGGTGCTGCCAACTATCCGTAGCCGTTGCCGGGTGCTCAGTCAGGGCCTGCCGCCGCCCGCCGTGGCGCGAGATTGGTTGGCCGAGCGCTTGAGGAATGACGGCGCGTCTGTCGATGAACTGCTGGCGCGAGCGGGTGGACGACCACTGCGCGCGCTGGGTTTTGCCGAGGCCAATACCCTCGATGATATCGCGCGCTTCGAGCAGGTATTAAAACAGGTACAGACAGGTGAGGCGGCGCCGATAACATCTGCGGCAGCCTTTGAAGGGCAGCCCTTGAATCAGCTGCTGGAATGGTTGCTCGTCTACTACTCCCGTCAGTTGATCACTACTGCCCAGCGCGGTGGCAAAGCCGAGCCCCGCCAATTTGCCTTTTACGACCTACTGTTGTCGACGCGCAAAAAGTTGGAAAGTAAGACCAATTTAAATCCTCAGCTGGTGTTAGAAGAACTGTTTCTCAGTTTAAGTCAGTCAGCTTAGCTGACCGTTGAGGCGCTATTAACGCCCCCTGTCAGCCTGTGTTATTCTGCGCCCTTCAATAAAACAGTGTCACTATTAGCCTATGAGAGGGATTCGCAGCGGTATTCTTAATCTTTCCCTGAAAGATGCCGATGAGTTGTATGCCTGCTACATGCCCTTTGTCGAAAACGGCGGGCTTTTTATTCCCTCGCGCAAGCAGTTTTCTATTGGTGATGAAGTTTTCGTCTTGCTCGAACTGATGGAAGAAGACGATAAATTGCCACTGACCGGCAAAGTGATCTGGGTAACACCCAAGGGCACCTCGGGCAACCGCAAGCAGGGGGTCGGTATTCAGTTTACCCCCGAGAGCACTCAGGTGGTACAGCGTATTGAAACCTATCTGGCGGGCTTGCTGTCTTCGGGTCGACCCACCAATACGCTGTAGAGCCGCGTTTTCTTGCTGTCGTGGAAAAATCACTATTGTTAAAGTTACCCTGCATTTTTGAGTGATTTTTTTGTTTAAGTTTTCTGGATGAGTTTTTCTGCATGCTAAAGCCTTCTTCTTCCTCGGTGATGCCTCTTCCCTCGGTGAGGCCTCTGTCACTGGTGGACTCCCACTGCCACCTCGACCACCTCGATCTCGAACCCTACGATGGCAGCCTTGAGAAATTGCTCGCCGCTACCGCTGCCTGTGGCGTCACCCGGGTGTTAACGGTGGGCATAGACCTCGATTCCTCACGTCAGCAGTTAGCAATGAGTGCCGAGCTGCCCGGGGTCTACGCTTCCGTTGGCGTGCATCCGATGAATGCCCAGAGCCACGCCCTGCCCGAGATCGCTGAGTTGAGTGAGCTGGCTCAGTCCGAGCGGGTGATCGCCATCGGCGAAACCGGCCTCGACCGCCACTACGGAGCGGCGACCATGGACTGGCAGCGGCAGAGTTTTATTCGCCATGCCGCAGTTGCCCGCACCTGCGCCAAGCCGCTGATTATCCACACCCGCGATGCCCAGCAGGAAACCCTGGCGATGATAGAAGAGCACGTCGATCCGGCCATCGCCGGTGTGCTGCATTGCTTTACTGAGAGTTGGGAAATGGCGCAAGCGGCGCTGGCGATGAATTTTTATTTGTCGTTTTCTGGCATCGTGACCTTTAAAAATGCCACTGCTCTGCGTGAGGTGGTGGCCAAAGTGCCCCTCGACAGACTGCTGGTGGAAACGGACTCACCCTGGTTGGCGCCGGTGCCCTATCGGGGCAAAAAAAATGAGCCGCGCTTTGTGCTTGAGGTTGCCAGATGTGTGGCCGACATAAAGGGTGTTTCCCTCGATACCCTGGCGCAGGCGAGTAGCGATAATTTTGATCGTTTGTTCCAGCTCTAGTCGCTGCCTTTAGTCTGATTTTTCAAGACCAAAAAAGGCACGGATGTTCTCTTCCTGTGCCATGGCATCGGCATAACCGAGTTTAATCAGTTGGCGACAAAAGCCCGGCTCGAATAAAAGATAACTGGTTGCACTGCTGCCGCCACCCTTTTTTGTCGCGCCTATTGCCCGCAAAAACAGCTTTACACTGCGGGGTAGTTCGTGGAAAAAATCCTGGGCAATTTCGTCGATAGGTGTCGAGGGCGAAATACACAGGTGGTCGATATATTTTAAGGGACTAGCAGCGGTTTTTTCACTGGCCTCAGTCGCCGTATTGGTGTCTTTACTGGGCCGTGTTTCAACCAGCTTGTTAATCGCTTTCAGCGTTTCCAGGTCACTTTCAACGGAATCAATAAAGGCACTGTTGAGCAAGTGGCCAACCATTTGTGCGACGGAGGGTGAGTGGCGAGGGGCGTCTGTGGCTTGCAGCTGAGAGGGGTTGTCGCTAACGCCAATAACAAAAATACGGTCTGCACCCAGATGTAGTGCCGGGCTCAGGGGTTTGAGTTGGCGCATGGCGCCATCGCCGTAGTAGCGTGTATTGATGGCTCGGGCCGGAAAAATTAGCGGAATAGCTGAGGAGGCCATCAGGTGATCGATGTTAAGTCCGGTGCGAATGCCGTGGCGGCGACTGCGTGTCCAGCACTCGTGATTGCCCTGAAAAAATGACACGGATTTGCCGGTGTCGTAATCCATGGCGGTGGTGCTAACAGCCATTAATTCACCCTTCAAAATAGCTTCGTCAATATGGCGAAAGCGGATGTAATTGCCAAGTAGTTGTTGCAGAGGGGTGTTGTCCAGCAGAGCCACGGAGCGGCCAATGCCGTAGCCGCTGTGCATCAGCGATAAACTCAGGCGCACGGTGTTTTTCAAGACACCCCACAGGTCGGTGCGATAAATATGCTCGGCGTGCATATTGCGCCAGATGGCCTCGAGTTTGCGGGCGCGTAAGCGGAAGGGGCCGGGGCGCCCGGCGATAGCCAGGGCGTTAATGGCGCCAGCGGAGGTGCCGCAAATTATTGGGAAGGGGTTGTGGCTGGTGCGGGGCAGTATCTGCGCCAGTGCCTTGAGTACGCCGACCTGATAGGCGGCGCGAGCACCACCGCCGGATAAAACTAAAGCTGTTGTCATCTTACTTTTGCCTAACCTTCGCTTAAAAAAACGCTCAATTTATTTTCAAAAAATACCCATCATCAGACCCGCTGCCATCGATAGCCCTAGTTCCCGGCACTGCTGCAAGTGCTGTTGCGTAACCTCGCCTTTAGCGATCACCGCGTCGGCGACAAGGCGCAGAGGGTAGCCTCGGGCAATGCGCTCAATTTCTCGCACTGCGCCGCTTCCGTCATTACCGGCGCTGATAAAAACGCCGTAGGGCAGATTGAGCTGATGGGGCTCGGCCGGGTAGTAGGTACGGTCAAAAAAGTCTTTCAGTGCACCGCTCATGTAGCCAAAATTTTCCGGCGTGCCGAAGAGTAAACCATCGGCGCTGAGCAAGTCTTCAAGCCGCGCATTAAAGGCTGTTTTTATACTGACGGTGAGACCTTCTTCCTCTCGGGCGCCAGCGATGACAGCTTCGGCGAGGCGGCGAGTGTTGCCGCTTTGGCTGTGGTAAATGATGATCAGGTGCTTCATGTAGCAAGGCTAAGCAATCTTGGCTACCGATGCAAAGGTGGCTACACTGTTATCTCTTACTGAGACCTTTGCACGAGAGCCATTTTGCTCCCATGCTGCGTTAAAAAAGTGCTCAATCGGTCATTTACACGTGTAAATTCCCTCTCTGCGCGCTTTTTTGCCTCGCCTGAGAGCGCCTACTTTTGGTGCCTGAAATCAAAATCATCTCTCGTGCAAAGGCCTCATACTACATGGATGTGGTATGCGTGCTTACCTGCTGGCGTTTTCTATTGCGGTTCTCTGTTCCGCTGTTTGGCCCTGTATTTCGTGGTCCGATTTCTCGTGGTTTTGTGCGCCGTTTTTCCCGTACTTGTTGGGTGCCTTTCTCTTGCTCGGCTGCTGGTGTCTCTATCGGCGTCGCTGGCCATTTTTTGTCCGTGTGAGTTTAGCCTTCGCCCTGGGTTTGCTGTGGGCTGCCCTGTGGGGCGCCTGGATACAAGGCCAGCAATTACCGCTGGAGCAGGATAAAACCGATTATCTGCTCGTTGGTGTGGTGAGCGATGTGCCACAGGTCAGTCCCTTACGCACACGTTTTGTACTACAGGTAGAGAGTTTACAAGCGCTTGATGCATCGACATCGACTCGTGGCAAACGCCTCGATATACACCGGGTATTACTGAGTTGGTACGGTGGTGAGCCGCTACATCCCGGCGAGCGTTGGCAGTTAAGGGTTAGGCTGCGAACACCCCGAGGCTTTGCCAACCCCGGTGGCTTCGATTACGCGGGATGGCTGTTGCGGCGCCAGATCTCCGCGACCGGTTATATTCGCTCTCAGGGGGTGAATAAAAAACTCGCGCAAACTCGGCAATATCCCATTGATCAATTTCGTTGGGCAGTGCTCCAAAAAATTGAGACTCTCAATTTCAGCGCGGCCAGTAAAGGTTTATTGGCAGCACTGACGATTGGCGATAAGCGGGGTTTGGATAGCGAAACCTGGATGCATATGCGCCTCACGGGCACCGTTCATTTGGCGGTCGTGTCCGGCTTGCATATTGGCATGGTTGCGGGTCTGGGCATGTTGCTGGGGAATTTATTGGGTCGTGGCCTCGCTGCTCTGGGTGCTCCGGTATGCCGTCAGCACGTTGCGGTATTGCTCGGCGGAGGTCTCGCGCTGATTTACGCCCTGCTGGCAGGTTTTTCCCTGTCCACCCAGCGGGCTTTGATTATGCTGTTTGTTTTCCTGCTGGCCACTTTACTTAAACGCAAGCCGAGGCCGGAGTTGGCGCTACTCTGGGCGCTGGCGCTTATCGCCGCGAGCGACCCATTAGCGGCCTTGTCATCGGGCTTCTGGTTATCTTTTGTCGCCGTTGCAACCTTTCTATTGTGGTTTGTGCCCCGTCCGCGCGGCAGTTATTGGCGGGATTTATGCAGTGCACAGTTGATTATCTTTTTACCACTGGCGGGCTTGTTATCATTTTTCCAGGGCGAGATTTCAGGACTTAGCCCGCTGCTTAATTTACTGGCCATCCCCTGGTTGGGCATAGCGGTGGTGCCCCTGGCCCTGTTTGGCATGCTGCTTTTGCCCTGGTCGCCAGACATGGCGGATGGTGTTTGGACAGTAGCGGCATGGCAGCTGCAAGCCTTTGATAGTGTTATGACCTGGCTGGCGAATTATGCCGACTACTTTGTCTGGACGCTGCCTGCGGGGCAGGGTGTCTTGCTCAGCCTGGCTCTCTTGTTAGCCGGTGCTTTCATGTTGCTGCCCAGAGGTTTGGGCTTGCGCTCAATGGCGATGGTGTTACTGCTGGCAGTGGCACTGTCTGGCCAGTCCTTTTTACACAGCCAGGGCGAGAGTGAGCGCGGTGCTTCATCTACCGAGGATGGTTTTACACTGACCGTGCTGGATGTGGGGCAGGGTCTGAGTGTGGTGGTCATTAATAATGGCAGGGCCGTGGTTTACGATGCCGGGCCAAAATACAGCGCTAGTTTTAATGCCGGTAGCGGTATTATTGCCCCCTATCTGCGCAGTCAGGGCGTGTCGTCTATTGATGTGCTCATGCTGAGCCACGGTGACGCCGACCACACTGGCGGCACTCTCGGCTTGCTCGAACACTTTAGTGAGACGCGGATATTGGCCGGCCAGCCCCTTGAGCTGCCTATGTCTAGGGCTGTGCCCTGCTTGGCTGGGCAAAACTTTTTAGGCAATAAAGACGCGGAGGAAAGATGGAAGCGTGCGGGGGTAGTGTTTGAAATTGTTTATCCCTGGCCGACAGAAGTGACAGTGGGTTTAAAACGTACTTCATCTCAGGGCTCAAATAAGATTTCCGATAACGATAGCTCCTGCGTGCTGTTAATCCGCTATCGAGGCAAAACCATCCTACTGCCCGGTGATATCAGTGTTGAGGCCGAAGCCAAATTGCTGGCGCGAGGCGTGTTGCCAAAACAAATTGATGTGCTGCTGGCTCCCCATCACGGCAGTCGTACCTCGTCGAGCCAGGCTTTTGTCGATCACCTGTCCCCCACCCACGTGGTGTATGCCGCCGGTTTTAATCATCACTTTGGCCACCCGGCTAAAACGGTGGCCGCGCGTTTTAGCGCCATCGGTAGTCGCGCCTGGGCCACTGGCGAGTCGGGGGCGATCATTTTCAAGTGGGATGGCACAGGTCAATTATCGGTTCATCCCTGGCGTCAAGAAGCAAGGCGTTACTGGCGCTAAAGTGCCTCAATACGTGCACTGCTCGTTAATTTCGAACGCAAGTGTTGTGGTAGAGTAACGCGAGTTTTTAAGGGGGAAATCTAGTGTACGACTTGGTTGTTGCCGGTGGCTGGTTGATGCTGCCATTGATTTTATGTTCTATGGCCGTGGTGGTTATTTCCATAGAGCGCTTCATCGCCTTGCGCGCGAATAAAGTGACTCCCGATAATTTATTGGCCCAGGTATGGAGTTGGCTGAAGAATGAGGAAGTGACGGCAGAGAAATTGCTGGAGCTGCGCAATTCATCGCCTCTGGGCCGTATTCTCGCCGCTGGTTTGAGTAACTCCAGCCATGGTCGGGAGGTGATGCGCGATAGCATTGAAGAGGCGGCAACTCAGGTGGTGCACAAACTGGAGCGCTATTTATCCCCTCTCGGCACCATCGCCGCCATCACCCCCTTAATTGGTCTGCTCGGCACGGTGGTGGGCATGATCAAAGTGTTTACCGCCATTATGTTGCAGGGTACGGGCAATGCCAGTATTTTAGCCGGCGGTATTTCCGAGGCGCTGATCACCACTGCCGCAGGTTTATCCGTGGCTATTCCCGCTTTAATTTTCCATCGCTATTTTGAGCGTCGTATCGACTCACTGGTGGTGACCATGGAAGATCAGGCGATTAAACTTGTCGATGCCCTGCACGGTGACCGTCCGGCGAGTGAGGTTCAAGGTTCTGCGAAAGGTAAGAGCCAGTGAGGTTTCGCCGCCAAAAAACAGCGGATAATACGGTTAATGTGACACCACTGATCGACGTGGTGTTTTTACTGCTGATCTTTTTTATGGTGTCTACCACCTTCACCAAGGAAACCCAGCTCTCGATTCATCTGCCCGAGGCCGATGGTGAAGTGGCCGAGGCCGTGCCCGAGACCATCGAAATCGGCATTGACGCCGAGGGCCACTATTCTCTGAATAATACGGCACTGGTGAATCAGAAAATCTTCACCCTGATGAAAGGCCTCGATAAACTGGCCGAGGGCAATACCGATAGGCCGGTGATTATTCGCGCCGATGCTAAAGCCAGCCATCAGGCAGTGGTGACGGCGATGGATGCGGCGGGGCGCAGTGGTTTCGTGCATCTAAGTATTACCACCCAGCGTCCGGAACAGTGAGGGCTTAGCGCGCTCACCGCCGACACGCATTCCCAGAATATTTATTTCCCGAAAAGTACTGCATTTATTTCCCGAAAAGTACTGCCCAGGTAGTAAAATCACCCTATGAAATCTAAAAAAGCCGCAGCCGGGCCATCGGGCTTGCAGGTCTACCTGCGCATACTCGCCTATTTGAAAAAATACTGGCGAGTTTTTATTGTCAGCATCCTCGGTCTGTGGGTTTTTAGCTCAGTACAAATTGCCTTTATTGATTTGCTCGGTTACATGATCAATGTACTGACGGTGGTCACCGGTGACGGTGATATCCCCGCCGAGGTCAATATGATGAAGATGGACGCCGGTCTGACGTCTAGAATTGCCGAGTGGCTGATGGCCGATGGCCCGGTGCTGGAGCAAAGCCGCCTTGTTTTACCGACCATGATGATGGGCCTTGCTCTCGTCAGAGGGCTTGCCTTTCTAGTGGGTAATTACGGTATGGCCTATGTATCCCAGTCGGTGGTTCACGATATACGCACCGAGGTGTTTGAAAAATATACGCGTATGCCCAGCGCCTATTTTGACGGTCAGATGGCGGGGCACATGGTCGCGCAGTTAACCTTCCACGTGAATCAAGTGATGGCCGCTAGTACCAAGGCCATTAAAGTAGTGGTGCGCGAAGGCTTCCTGGTCATCGGCCTGCTCATTTATCTGATCTATTTAAACTGGCGTTTGGCGCTGGTGTTTTTGATCGTGATGCCGATAATTGCCACCATTGTTGGTTTGGTTAGCAAGCGTTTTCGGGTGATAAGCAAGCGCATTCAAACGGCGGTCGGTGATGTTACCCATGTCGCTCAGGAAGCGGTGACGGGCTACCGCGAGATGCACCTCTATGGGGGTGAAGCCTACGAAAACCAGCGCATGAGTAAAGCCAGTCAGCGCAACCGGCGGCAAAATCTCAAGCTGGCGATTGCCGAGGGTCTGAGTACGCCGGTGGTGCAAATTTTGCTGTCGGGTGCCTTGAGTTTATTAATCTGGAGCGCATTGACCCCTGATATTCTCAACTCTATGTCGACCGGGGGCTTTATTAAGTTTTTGTTTACCGCCTCGTTACTGGCCAAGCCCGTGCGCCAGTTGACGCAGATAAATAGCCTGATACAGCAGGGTATTACGGCGGCTACCACCTTATTTGAAACGATAGATAGCGATGAAGAAATTGACCGTGGGCAATTTGAAAAAGACCGGGTCGATGGCCAGTTCCGTTTTGAAAATGTCTGTTTTCGCTATAACAGCAGTGACGAAGCGGTTTTGAATCAAATTAATTTCGCCGTCAGTCCCGGTGAAACCATTGCCCTGGTGGGCTCCTCGGGCAGTGGTAAAACCTCACTGGTCAGTCTTATTCCGCGCTTCTATAATTTCCAGAGCGGTCGCCTTAGCCTCGATGACCACGACATTAATGACTACACATTAAGCAACCTGCGCAAGCAGATTGCCCTGGTCAGTCAACAGGTCACGCTGTTTAACGACACTATTTACAATAATATTGCCTACGGCGAGCTGGCCAATTGCAGTCCTGAGGCGGTTCGTGAAGCCGCCCGCATGGCCTATGCTTTGGATTTTATCGAAGCGATGCCGGAGGGCTTTGAAACCATGATTGGCGATGACGGGGTGATGCTATCCGGCGGTCAACGCCAGCGCCTGGCCATCGCCCGCGCCCTGTTAAAAGATGCACCGATCTTAATTCTCGACGAGGCCACCTCGGCCCTCGATACTGAATCGGAGCGCGCTATACAGGCGGCCCTTGAAGTGGCGATGGAGGGGCGTACCACCTTTGTGATCGCTCACCGTTTGAGCACGGTAGAAAATGCCGACCGCATACTGGTACTTGAAAAAGGCCAAATTATCGAAGAGGGCTCCCACTCTGCCCTGTTGGCAGCGCAGGGTCGCTATGCCTCTTTGTACCACCAGCAATTTAGCGAGGACGCGACCTAGCGCTTATGTCGGCTCTCGAACGCGCCTGGTATAAACCGCGTAGCTGGGCACTGGCGTTGCTACCCCTGTCCTATTTATTCAGGGGCGTGGCGGCGGGTCGCAAGGCCTACTTACAAAGTCGTTATCAGGCTCAGCCCTTTGCCGTGCCCGTTGTGGTTGTCGGCAATATCGCGGTCGGCGGCACCGGTAAAACCCCATTGATTATTAGTTTAGTGCACAGCTTGCAGGCGGCGGGTATTCGCCCCGGCATTGTGAGCCGTGGCTACGGTGGGCAGCCATCGAAACAGTCTCGAAAGGTGGCTGCCGATAGCTCTGCGCAGGAATTCGGTGACGAGCCGGTACTGATCGCTCGGGAGGCCAATTGCCCCGTCGTTGTCGATAGCGATAGAGTGGCCGCCGTGAAGTTTTTAATCGATGAATTTAATGTCGATGTGGTGCTCAGCGACGATGGCCTGCAGCATTACCGTATGCATCGAGATCTGGAAATTGCCGTGCTCGACGCGCGACGTGGTCTCGGCAATGCCCAGTGCTTACCCGCTGGGCCGCTGCGCGAACCGCCTGGACGTTTGGCGAGTGTTGATTTTATCGTGCTTAACGGTGCATCTAAAACGCACAGCGCGACTTTTTCGAGCGCTGCCACGGCTGTCGTGAACATGACATTAGAGCCCACCTTCTTTCGCCATTTACGCAGTGGCCAGCGCGTCGCTGCGAATGATTGGTCGGGCGCGCGCAGCGTGCATGCGCTGGCCGGTATCGGTAATCCCGAACGCTTTAGCAACACTTTGCTTGCTCTGGGGCTGGAGCCGCAACTGCATCGTTTCCCCGACCACCACCCCTTTACGCCAGCTGATCTGCAATTCGATGACGCGCTAGCGGTGGTGATGACCTCTAAAGACGCGGTCAAATGTGAAGCTTTTGCGGCTGATAATGTCTGGGTGCTAGAAGTCGCCGCCGAGGTGTCCCCGCCGCTGGCAGAGGCCATCAAAAATCTGTTGGTCTAATTTATTACTTTAAACTGAGCGTTTTATATCGATGCTCTCGTTGGTGCAGACACTATGAAATTCACCGTTGTTATTCCCGCCCGCTACGCCTCAACGCGCCTGCCCGCCAAGCCGCTGCGCGATATCGCCGGTAAAACCATGATCCAACGGGTTTATGAGCAAGCCCAATTGAGCGCGGCCAGCCGGGTGATTGTCGCCACCGACGATCAGCGCATTGGTACTGCTGTCGTCGGCTTCGGTGGTGAGGTAGTGATGACCTCGCCGGATCACGTTTCCGGCACCGATCGCCTTGAGGAGGTCGCCCGCCAATGTGGTTTGGGCGAGGATGAAATCGTTGTCAACGTACAGGGTGATGAACCGCTGATTCCGCCCCAGGTCATTGATCAGGTGGCAGCTAATTTGGCCGCCAATTCCCACGCCGGGGTGGCGACGCTGAGCGAGCCCATTACCGATGCGCAGGTATTTGTTAATCCCAACGCAGTAAAAGTGGTGAGCGGGCACGACGGCACGGCCCTCTATTTTAGCCGCGCACCCATTCCCTGGCCCCGCGATCACTTTGCCGACTCACAAGCGACCCTGCCCGATGGGGCTGCTGGTGCTGGAGTCAATAGCTTCCAGCGCCACATTGGTATTTATGCCTACCGGGTTGCCTTGCTACACCGTTTTGTTAGCTGGCCAGTTGCGCCGCTGGAGGCTCTGGAATCCCTCGAGCAGCTGCGTTTTATGTGGCAGGGCATCAAAGTTCACGTTGCGCCAGCGCTCGTCGATGTGCCCGGGGGTGTCGATACTGAAGAAGATTTAGAGGCGGTGATTCGACATCTTCAAAGGGCCGGTGGCTGAAATGGCAAGCGGCGAAATAGCAGTTCTTTTTGTTTGTCTGGGCAATATCTGTCGCTCGCCGACCGCCCATGGCGTGTTTGAAAAGCGTGTGGCAGAGCTGGGTCTTGAGCAGCAAATTCGCATTGATTCGGCCGGCACCGGCGACTGGCATCTTGGCAAGCAGCCCGACCCGCGCACTATTTTAGCGGCCCAGCGGGGCGGTTATGATTTGCGTCACCTGCGGGCGCGACAGGTAACGGCGCTCGATTTCGATCTTTTTGATTATATCCTGGCGATGGATGGCAAGAATCTGGCGAATTTGCGGGCTATGCAACCGCGCCACTTCGATGGCACTTTAGGTCTGTTTTTACCTTTTGGGCAGGGCTCTCTCGACGAAGTGCCCGATCCCTACGCCGGGGGTGAGGAAGGCTTTCAGCAGGTGCTCGAAATGGTTGAGCGGGCTACAGATGGCCTGTTGACGCATCTGCGAGCAGAGCTGTTAAACGCAGCTGGGGCGAGTTGATTACTTGACTATAAAAGCCAATGTTAGCCTGCTAGCACTCAATACTCTGGCTTTGCCGGGGCGGGCGGAGTTTTTCTGCCGCGTTGCCAGTGATGATGAATTAGCGGCGGCGCTTGCCCATGCCCGCACCAAAAAACTCAGGGTTACGGTGCTCGGTGGTGGCAGCAATGTCGTGCTTGCCGGTGATATATCCGGGCTGGTGATACAAATGGCGACCCGTGGTATTGAGCAGCGCCAGCAAGGCGGGGCTAGCAACACGGTGCACTGGACGGTGGCTGCGGGTGAAAACTGGCATCAGTTTGTGCAGCACAGCCTGGCGGAAAAAAGTTATGGCCTCGAAAACCTGTCATTAATTCCCGGCCTGGTCGGTGCCGCGCCGATTCAGAATATTGGCGCCTATGGTCTGGAAGTGAGTGAGCGCTTTGTCAGCCTGCGAGCACTTGAAATCAGCACCGGAAAAACACTGAGCTTTAGCAACGGCGACTGCCAGTTTGGCTATCGCGAGAGTATTTTTAAACAGGGTGCGGCTGGGCAGTTTGTTGTCACATCCGTCACCATGGCCTTAAGCCAACAGCCCAATGTCGATATCAGCTACCCGGCGCTGGCGGCGGCCTTTGAACACACGGCTGGCCGGATGCCCAGCCCCCAGCAGGTTGGCGACGCGGTGTGTCGTATTCGTCAGCAAAAGCTGCCCGACCCGGCTGTGCAACCCAATGCTGGCAGCTTCTTCAAAAACCCGGTGCTCGAAAAAGATCGCTGGCAGCAATTACAGGCGCAATACCCCCAGTTGCCCGGCTATCCCCAGGCCGATGGCTCGGTCAAGCTGCCCGCTGCCTGGTTAATCGATCGGGCCGGTTGGAAGGGTGCGCAGGGGCAGGGTTGCGGTGTGCATCGCGAGCATGCCCTGGTGCTCGTTAACAGCGCCGCTTGTAGTGGGCGGCAGTTGCTGCAGTTGGCAGAGGATATTATTGTGGATATTAAACAGCGCTTTGGTATTCTTCTGGTGATGGAGCCACAGGTCTTTGGCGCGACTAAATAGTGGTCATTTATAGTCGCCAGCAATTTAGTCGCCAATATAGTTGCGAATAATCGTTATAAATTCTGCCAGCAGGGGGTCGTGCTGTAGCGCTGCTTACCTCGCATGCTGACACGCCATTAATAATTGCCTGCTACGAAAAAGGGATTGGAGTCAGTGAACGGAATATTGAATAAAGTGATTGTGGTTGATGACCACGACCTCGTGCGCATGGGTATTTGCGGTTTAATTGATGATATTGAGGGTGTCGTGGTGATTGGCGAGTGCGCCAGTGGCGAAGAGGCTCTGGGCATGGTGCGCGAGCTGCGGCCCGATATTGTATTTATGGATATTCGCATGCCCGGTATGGGCGGGCTCGAGGCAACGAATCGTCTGCTGGCCTCCCACCCCTATCTTAAGGTCATTGTGATTAGCGCCTTTAATGATGAGGTTTATCCGATCCAGCTCTTAAAGGCCGGGGCCGTGGGTTATATTACCAAGAATGCCGAGCACGATGAGATTCGCCAGGCGGTGCACAAAGTGCTGGCCGGTGAGGTGTATGTCAGCTCGGCCATCGCCCAGCAACTGGTGATTAATGGTTTGGCTTCGGGGCAGGAGGCCTCGCCTTTTGCCCGTCTGTCAAAGCGGGAATTGCAGATTACGCAAATGATTTGCAGCGGCCATCGGCCCAATAAAATAGCAGCGGTGCTTAACGTCAGCCCGAAGACCATTAATACCCATAAGTACCGGGTTTTTGAAAAACTCAATGTGCACAATGATGTTGAGCTAACGCTGACCGCTGTAAAATACGGTCTGGTCGACCCGGATGAAATTCTTTAATCACGATTGCCTGCGCCTTGGTGCGCTGTTGTTTTATGTCTTTTGATGCCGTTATTTTTCTTAAAAGCCTGACCTCCCGCCCCGGTGTTTATCAAATGCTGGGTGCAGACGGCGCTGTCCTCTATGTTGGCAAAGCCAAAAACCTGCGCAAGCGTGTAAGTAGTTATTTTCGTAAAAGCGGACTGGCGCCAAAAACCGAGGCACTGGTTAAGCGCATCGTCAATGTTGAAGTCACCGTCACTGAGACCGAGCTTGAGGCTTTATTACTCGAACAAAACCTGATTAAAGAATACAAGCCGCCCTTTAATATTTTGCTGCGCGACGACAAGTCCTACCCCTATATCTTCCTGTCGAGTAATGACGAATTCCCCCGGCTCTCTTTCCACCGGGGCGCGAAGCGGCGCAAGGGCACTTACTTTGGCCCCTTCCCCGGTGTGCAGGCGGTGCGCGAGAGCATGAGCTTTTTGCAGAAGACCTTTCGCGTGCGCCAGTGTCAGGACAGCTTCTTTAAAAATCGCTCTCGGCCCTGTCTGCAATATCAAATTAAACGCTGCAATGCGCCCTGTGTCGGCTTGATTAATAAAGACGAATACCAGCGCGATGTGCGCCATACGCAAATGTTCCTCTCCGGTGAGAATCCCTCTTTGATGAAAGAGCTGGAACTGGCTATGGACAGGGCCAGTGACGAACTGGACTTTGAAGATGCCGCCACCTATCGCGATCAGATTGCCGCTATGCGCCAGGTGCAGGCCCAGCAGGTGATTGAAGCGGGCAATGGCAATATCGATGTGCTCGGTTTTGCCATGGAAGGCAGCGACGCCTGCATTCACGTGCTTTATATTCGCCACGGTCGCATGCTGGGTAGTCGCAGTTTTTACCCGCGCAGCCCACTGGCTTTGACGGGCGGTGAATTGCTCGGTGAATTTATTCCGCAAAACTACCTGAAAACGAATCTGGCCTCAGAAATCCCCAAAGAAATAGCCATTGGCTCAAGCCTGGAAGAGAAAGCGCTACTTGAGCAAGCCCTGCAAACGGCAGCGGGGCGCAAAGTGGCCATTAATGATGTCAGCCGTGGCACGCGGCGCAAGTGGATAGAGCTGGCGACGCGCACCGCCGAGCAAAACCTCACCAGCAAACTGGCGGCGGCATCAAATATCTATCAACGCTATGTAAAGCTGCAAAGCACACTGGGGCTGGACGCGCTACCCGAGCGCCTGGAATGCTTTGATATTAGCCACAGCAGTGGCGAGGCCACCGTTGCCTCCTGTGTGGTGTTTAACCAGGAGGGGCCGCTGAAATCCGATTACCGGCGCTTCAATATCGAAAACATTACCCCCGGCGATGACTATGCCGCCATGGAGCAAGCCCTGCGGCGGCGCTATAAACGCCTGCAGGACGGCGAGGGCAGTCTGCCCGACATCCTCTTTATCGACGGTGGCAAGGGCCAGCTGCGCATCGCCGAAGATGTGCTCGGCGAACTCGGTGTGGTTGGCGTTACCCTGGTCGGCATTGCCAAGGGCTCGAGCCGCAAGCCCGGCCTCGAAACCCTGTTTCTGACCACCGACAGTGGTGAGCGCGAAATACTGCCCGACCCCAGCGGCTTGCTACTTATTCAGCAAATACGCGACGAAGCCCACCGCTTTGCCATCACCGGGCATCGTCAGCGGCGGGACAAAAAACGCCATACTTCCCGGCTCGAAGGCATTGCCGGCGTCGGCCCCAAACGGCGGCGCGAGCTGCTACGTTTTTTCGGCGGCGTAGCGGCGGTGGAGAAGGCCAGTGTCGCCGATCTGATGCGCGTGCCATCAATCAACCGAAAAGTGGCCGAAACTATTTACAGCACCCTTCACAACGGGTAACTTGCTAGCGACTTTTTAAACACGGATACCCATGCTCAATTTACCCAACATGCTGACCCTCCTGCGGGTCGCAATGATCCCTCTGCTGGTAGTGGTTTTTTACCTGCCCTGGCAATGGAGTTATCTCGCCAGTGGTGCGCTTTTTGGCTTTGCCGCCCTCACCGATCTACTCGATGGCTATCTGGCCCGCAAGCTCAATCAGGAAACCCCCTTCGGCGCTTTTCTCGACCCGGTTGCCGACAAGCTGATAGTTGCCGTGGCACTGATTATTCTGCTCGAACGCAATCCCTCGCTGGCCTTCGCCATTCCCGTTATCGTCATTATTAGCCGCGAGATTGTTATTTCCGCCCTGCGCGAATGGATGGCCGAGATCGGCGACCGCACCAGCGTGGCCGTGTCGAATATCGGCAAGATAAAAACCACCCTGCAAATGATCGCCATTATTGTCTTACTGGCTTTTGACCCCGCACAGTTCGCCCTACTGGGAGGCCTCGGTTTTGTACTCTTATATGCCGCTGCACTGCTGACACTGTGGTCGATGTTGGTCTATCTGAAAATTGCCGCACCCCAGCTCTTACAGGGTTCCAGGGGCAAAGCTGAAAAACAGGATTAAGGGCTATCAACCCTGTTCATTGGCGGAATGCTCGGGTACAATTCCGCCTCTTTTGAGGCTGGATGGCAGAGTGGTCATGCAGCGGACTGCAACTCCGTGTACGCCGGTTCGATTCCGACTCCAGCCTCCATTATTGACTACTGCACTTATTTACTGGCGAACTTGTTTGCTACAAAAAGTGCATGTAAAAATTAGCACAAGCGCTTAGCCAACAGACGCTGAATGTCAGTTGGCCGCTCGATAACAAAACCAGTGCGTAGCGCACCCCGTGTTAGAACACTCCGCAGTACTGCCCGGATGGTGAAATTGGTAGACACACAAGACTTAAAATCTTGCGGCTTCACGGCCGTGCCGGTTCGATTCCGGCTCCGGGCACCAATAGAATCAATGAGTTATAGCAAAATACTTCCTGGGAAGTGTTTTTAACTGCATTGTATTTTTTCAGTGTAGGCGCGGTGTAGGCATTTGGAGTGTGGGGCTTTTAGCGGAGAGGCATATCATTGGGGGTGTGGTGGTCGTCGGTTCAAATCCGGCCGCTCCGACCAAAAAACCTTGTTAAATCAATGCATTGAAAGCCTGCTTAGTTGCGGGCTTTTTTGTACCTGTGGTATTAAGTCCATTTTGGATGCGGAAATCGACATTTTTTCTTAAACTGCGGTGGTTTCACGGCCTTACTATTTCGGTTTCGGTTTCGGTTTCGGTTTCAGGAATCAATAAAATAGACGAGTTATGTAAAAACATATTGCAAACTCAGGCTTTAGCATTCCTTTCAGCCTTATTATAGTAGGTAGGCTCCATGACCTTCTCAGGCATTTGAGTATTTTTAACTCAAAGTCTTAGCACTGAATATTTTCTTTACGGTTTTCCTGTATAGGTGTTACCAATAGTATTGCCCTAATTGCCTGCGATGGTGTGTCGATTTGCTATGATTTACACTATGATGCTGAAAACACGGTAACCCCTACAATCTAGGGTCATAGGGCTAAAGGTGAGTGATTAATACATGGAGGTATCCGACTGTCACAAATGTGGAGCACCACAGCAGGCTTTTGAGAGAGATTGTCCTTCTTGTGGGGAGCACCTCGGTTTTCCGAATGTTCTTTTAGCAAATAGTTCGCTTGAGCTGGAAGCGCTAGAGTCTCGTTTTCAATCCTCTCTCTCGAAATGTGTAATGAATCGGAGTAGTTCTGAATTCAGCACCTTAGTAGAGCTTATTGCTAAGACATCTCATGTGGTTGTGTCGGTGCCGGTTGACATTGCATTAAAGATTGTTACTGATCCTCTAACGCTCTACGTGAATTATGAGAAGTTGGTTGGCGCTGGCGTTCGATCTCGAGGAAGTTTTGCAAACGATAGTCATAGAAAAATTGTAGCGGGTGCATTGTTTGGATCTTTCGGAGATCAAATTTTGTATGGGGCTTTGTCTCTTAATGGTCGCGGATTGGCAACATATGGCGATATATATTGTACTTTAAAGGGCGATAGCATCAGTAAAAGGACATCGTTCTTGGAAGAAAACTCATATGATTTTTCACAAAAGTACAAAGATGAGCAGCTCCCTAATGGGTATCGTTGTGATTGGGGGAACCGAGATAAGTTAGTTGCAATTAAATTAGAAAGTGAGGGGCTGATAAAGAAATCGAGCGATCCGAAAAAATGGCCAAGTTTGGTGCTCAACTGTGACGGAGTTGATCGTTCGAAAGACAAATTCGTAGAGGCCCATATTTATGGTTCTTTCAATATCTATAGTATCGATAAAATAGTCGTGTCTGAATTTATGAAAGAAAGTGTGCTAAATAAGAGCATGGCAGAGGCAATTGTTGATGCTTTTAATAATACAGCTAGTTAGGGCAGCATTATGATAAGAGCGACGGTATCAGAAGCTATGGGATGGTGCATTTTTGACGCTAACGATGACGGTGCAGCACAACTTTATTCTGCATTTGACATGAGTAAGCTTGATCCTATCGAGCAGCGTTACAACTTGAGTGTAATTGATGACTGGCGAATATTAGAAGTTAAGGACGCGGAGTCTGCTTTACTTGAAACGAAGAGACTGGCTAATACTGATAGGGCCATATCCCTACTCCGACTATGTCTGATTCTCAAGAATCGAAATGAGCTGGATTGGCTTTACAGGGAGGTGGAAGAACTAATTGTGAGCTGTGCACCCTCTGAGGAATTAATTCGAGAGATGCTTGTTGCGCCTTTTGCTGATGTCGAACAACTTCGTGATAGCGCTGCTCATGCCTTATCGCGGGGTTATAACGTTGTTGGGAATGTTTTTAATGAGCTACATGGTTATCAGCCCCATATTAAACGTTTGTCAAATGCCTGGTTAAGGTTACCCATCAGTATATTTTTAAGCCTAGGTGCCTCTAAAGAAACTCTGTGGAGTGAGTTTGTAAAAAATGGACTTATTGTCAAGCTGTTGAATGCTACCGATAACCACGGGGTTAAACGTCTCTTTGGAGCGATGGCTTTTGAAAAAACCTCGCCGCAAGAACGTGTTGGCGTTACTGCGCTTGGTGCTGCTATCTGTACTGAATTATTTGGTAACGGTGATTCTAAGTCAGTTTTGGCAGCGGAAATATTTAATGATGACTCGCCATCTGAAGAAGATAGCAGCGACAGAATTCAAGTCGATAGTCAGGCAGAGTTCCAAAGGGCGCTGTTAGAAATCGAAGGGATAAAAAATGCGCTACTGCGAGGAGATGATTTCCATGCAAATAAATACTTAGCAGAACTTGCTGAAAGACAAATAAAGTATGGCTCCGAGTTTGCGCAAAAATCACTTTGTAATATAGCGAAGAAATGCTCAGAGATGTATAGGCTTGATTTTGAGTTGGTTTGCTTAGAAAAATCTTATTTGATCGATAAAAACGATCCATGGACGTTGCTGCAATTCGCCGATTATTACAAAAGAACCAGACTTTATAATGAAGCTGAAGACATGGCGAAGGAGGCCTTGGGGACACCTCATGACCTTGTGGCTAGATGTTTGATTGCTGATATTTATTCTAAAAAGGGAAATTGCGCGAAAGCTATTCAGGAATACAAAACAATTCCAGGGTGGGAGGAGATAGTAATTGTTAGGACAGCTATCGCGGATAACTTGAGATGGTTAGGGCGATATGATGAAGCTTTACAAGAGTATGATCTTATTGATCATCAGGGATTTGGTTCTTATAGGGTGCAAGCTGGACGTGCAGAAATCGCGCGGAGGCAAGGGGAATTACAAAACTCCCTAGAGCTCTACAAAGATATTATCGGGTTTAATAATATTGATGAACATTCATTACTTGTTTATAAGACAGCGTATGCTTCTATTTTAAAGCAGGTTGGAGAATATCAAGATGCTCTTATAATGGCAGAGGACGTCATTGAACAATCACCTTTTATGATTGGGACACGAGTTCTACGATCTTCTTTATTGGGGTTGCTTGACGAAGGGGTTATAGGTTTAGAGTTACTCCCAGGAAATCCAGAAAACTTAGGTAACTCGACTTATGATAGTTGGCTTAGAGACTATACGAGAGGCGTTCTTTTATTAAAGACGAATAAGTACGCAGAGGCTAAAGAGTCACTCCTGCGGAATTTGTCTGCATCAAGTATTAATACGGAAGAAAAGGAAATATTACGATTAGCCTCTGCTGTGTCATGTTTAATGCCGGACATTGATAAACCAATTGAAGCAAAGGATCTACTATCTCAAATAACTGGCCCTTGTGACGCCTACATAACTTATTTAAAGCTTGTTCTTGATTATCACGTATCAGTTATAGAAAAGGATAAGCTGGAATCAGCGCGCCTACTCTCCGAGCTGAATATGCGCAGGGCAGACAATCTTGTATTTCTATGGGAAGCAGTGGAAGCTCTCTCAGATAATAGAATATCGGAGGCTCTAGATATAGAGGTCGAAAGCCTTCTACGATGGGGAGCTATTGCTGCTTAACGGTTTATGAATAACCTTGAAGTAATTATGGCTACCAATTACTTCAAGGTTGATTTTAAATCTACGGATATTAGGTAGTACAGTTATTGACAGAACTCCAAGGGGGCGGGTTCTGGAGGGCCAGTGTGCATATAACCTGAAGTGGGTGTTAGGGTGGAAATTCTGGGTACCATTGAGACAGTCCACGTGTGTAAGCGCGTTTTGATCTCGCAGCTAGAGGACGATAATAATCCACGGAGACGAGTGACATCTTCACCGTACTTGCCTGCTTCGGGCTCAATGAAATAATCGTAAGCGCCAAACCAACTACAGGGTTGCAAAAACCTCAGTAATTTCCAAGCGCCAAGGCAGCAACCTTTCAATGTCGTCAACCGTCTCGACGTTGGGCAGCCGGGTGAACACTTCTTTCAGGTAATCGTAGGGATTTAAG